>PCUV01000094.1:0-30254 GCA_002786915.1 Comamonadaceae bacterium CG12_big_fil_rev_8_21_14_0_65_59_15
CTGACCGCAGCCAACACCCTGGCCGACATTGACGGCATCCCGGCCACAGGCACCGGCGCCATCAGCTACCAGTGGCAAGCCGACGGCGTGGATATTGCCGGTGCAACCGCCAGCACGCTGGTCTTGGGGCAGGCCCAAGTGGGTCAAGCCATTTCGGCTGTAGCGCACTACACGGATACACAAGGCACTTCGGAAAGCGTAGCGTCTGCACCCTCATCCAGCGTCCTTGGCTACCAAGACGGCACCCCCGGCGACGATGTCCTCACCGGCAGCGCCTTTGCCGATACGCTCAATCCCGGCAGCGGTGCCGACCTGGTCAACGCCGACACCGGCGACGATACACTGAACCTCACCGCAGACGGCACCTGGTCCAGCGGCTATGCTGCAGCCAACCAAAGCCTGGCGGGTACAACTACTGGTACCGGCCAGCAAGTCCTGCTTGAAGGCAAAGTGCGCTTTGCCGACATCCTGGACGGCGGTGGTGGTGCTGACACCGTGCAGCTCACCAGCGCCAGTGACGCCTTCTTTTTGCACGATGCCTACTCGCTCTTTAACGCGCAAGCCATGCTGGCCAACGATGCCCAGGGCCAAGCCAACACGGCACGTGCCGTCGCCATAGAGGGCATCCATGGCGGTGCCGGTGACGACATCATCGACCTGACCAGCACCACCTACAGCATCGCCGGTGTCAGCCTCTTTGGTGAAACAGGTAACGACATCCTGTGGGGCAACCTGGGCAACGACACCTTGCAAGGTGGTGACGGCAATGACACCCTGTTTGGTGGCGCGGGTAGCAACACCCTGAACGGCGGAGCCGGTGCAGATATCTTTCAATACGCAAAAGGCGGTGCAGCTCATGACACCATTGAAGACTTTGCTATCGGAATTGATTCAATCCAACTCTATGGCGCGGCCAGCACTGCAGAGGTGAGCGCCGCAGTCAATGGTGACCACGTCACGCTGAGCTGGGGCACCCAAACCATCGACCTGGTCGGTATCAACTCCATCGCCGGGGTGGATGCCTGGCTGCAACTGGCTTGAGGACACTGACATGAACATCAACTTCAACCCCTGCGTCAGCTTCAAAAGTGCCCTTGGTACCGCTCGTACCCTGCTGGTCTGGCTAGCCTTGAGCCCCCTGCTTGCATCCGCCGGTGTGGTAGCCGTCACCAGCAGCACGACCAGTACCAGCACAACCAGCACCAGCACAACAACTACAAGCACCACCACGACGACGACCCAAGCCCCTATAGCCACCAACATCAACCTCGTCAAAGGCTGGAACCTGGTAGGCAACAGTGTCGAAGCCCCCATCACGGTGGCCACCAGCTTCAACAATGCCACGCAAGCCATCACGCTCTGGAAGTGGGTCACCAGCGGCAGCACCGCTGGCATCAGCTACCCGGCCTGGGCTTTTTACACCCCGGCGCAGACCGATGGTGGCAAAGTCTACGCAGCCACCAAAGGCTACGACTTTTTAACCACCATCAACGCCGGTGAGGGTTTCTGGGTGAATGCCAAGACGGACTTCAGCACACCGCTGCCTGCCGGTGCAGCGGTGCAAGCCAGCAGTTTTATGCCAGCCCTGGCAACACCGCCCACTGCCGGTGGCGCGCACGCCTTGTCCAAAGGCTGGAACCTGATTGCCATGGGCGGGCAGCCCAGCCCGGCACAGCTTGATGCGGCCCTGGCCACCACAGCCTCAACGTTACCGGCTTCGGGCCAGGTTGCCACCAACCTGACCACCCTGTGGGCTTGGGATGCAGGCCAGACGCTGTGGTACTTTTGGGCCCCCAATCTGGTGAACAACGGGGGTTTGGCAGCGTACCTTGCCAGCAAGGGTTATCTGGACTTTGCTGCCTTGCCAGGCACGCCCATGGGCACCTTGTCGCCCACAACCGGGGTTTGGGTCAACTTGCCCTGAGACACGCTTTGGCCAAGCCCTAAAATTCTCTGATGCCCACGCCTGCCGCCCCAACCAACGTCGTAAAACGCCGCAAACTGCCCATCGGCATCCAAACCTTTCGGGAAATCCGTGAGGACAACTGTTATTACGTTGACAAGACTGGCATGGCGGTGGACTTGGTGGAGCAAGGCAAGTTTTACTTTTTGAGCCGCCCGCGGCGCTTTGGCAAAAGCCTGTTTCTAGACACCCTGAAAGACCTGTTTGAAGGGCATCAGGACTTATTCTCCGGCCTGGCCGCAGAAACGCGCTGGGACTGGACGGTGCGCTACCCGGTGATCCGCCTCAGCTTTGGGGCCGGGGTGGTGCACACGCATGAGGCGCTGGAGCAAAGCATGCACCAGCAACTCACCCACCATGAAACGCACTTCAAACTCCCTGCGGTATTCCCCGACCTGCGCAGCCGCTTGGTTGACCTGATCGCCCGGCTACACGCCCAGGCGGGCCAGCGCGTGGTGGTGCTGGTGGATGAATACGACAAACCGATCCTGGACAACATCACCGACAGCGCCGCTGCCACGGTGATGCGCGACGGCTTGCGCAATTTGTACTCGGTGATCAAAGACAGTGATGCGCACCTCAAATTTGCCATGCTCACGGGCGTGAGCAAATTCAGCAAAGTCAGCTTGTTCTCGGGCTTGAACAACCTTAAAGACATCACCATGGATGCCCGCTACAGCGCGCTGTGCGGCTATACCGACGCCGACGTTGATACCGTATTTGCGCCCGAACTGGCAGGGCTTGACCGCGAAGAAATCAAACGTTGGTACAACGGCTACAACTGGACTGGCGAGAGCGTCTATAACCCGTTTGACCTGTTACTGCTGTTTGACAGCCACGAGTTTCGCCCCTACTGGTTTGAGACCGGCACGCCCGACTTTTTGATCCAATTACTCACCCAGCGCCACACCTATACGCCAGATCTGGCGCACATGGTGGCGCTTGAAACGCTGCTGTCAAGCTTTGATGTGGACGCCATCCCGACCGAAGCGCTGATGTTTCAGGCCGGCTACCTGACGGTGAACAGCGTGCGGCGCATCCCCGGCATGATGCAAATCACCCTGAAATATCCCAATCTGGAAGTGCGCAGCAGCTTGAACGGTGCCCTGCTGCAAGGACTCACCGGCGACCCGGTGCGCCACGGCATTCTGGCCCCCCGGCTGTACGACTTGCTGTTGGCCAACGACTTTGCCGGCATGCAAACCCTGTTCACGGCCTTTTTTGAAAGCATCCCGTTCGAGTGGTTCACGAACAACCCAATTGCCCAATATGAGGGCTATTACGCCAGCGTGTTCTACAGCTACTTTGCCGCGCTGGGGCTGGACGTGGAAACAGAAAGAAGCAGCAACGCCGGGCGGCTCGACATGCGCGTGCTGTTCAACCAAACGGTGTATCTGTTTGAATTCAAGGTGGTTGAACTCACGTCCGACGGCCGGGCCTTGCAGCAGATCAAGGACCAGGGCTACGCCAAACCCTACCTGGCGCTGGGGCAGCCGATTCACCAGATTGGCGTCGAGTTCAGCAAGGCCAGCCGCAGCGTGGTCGGGTTTGAGGTGGAGACGGTTCAACCTAGCTACTGACGCTTTCTACATTAGAGCCAGAAGGTGTCTTGTTGGGCCCCGGTGCGTGTTTCCGCGCCAGCAAGGTGTACATGGTCGGCACCACAAACACCGTCAGCAAGGTGCCCAGGCTCATGCCGCCCACAATCACCCAACCAATCTGGTGCCGACTCTCGGCACCGGCACCGGTGGCGATGGCCAAAGGCACCGCGCCCAGCACCATGGCGCCGGTGGTCATCATGATCGGGCGCAGGCGCTGCGCCGCAGACTGTTGCACCGCAGCCAGCGTATCCATGCCCGCTTCACGCAGCTGGTTGGCAAACTCCACAATCAGAATGCCGTGCTTGGTGATCAAGCCCACCAGCGTGATCAACCCGATCTGGCTGAACACATTGAGCGTGCCACCTGACCACTTGAGCGCCAGCAAGGCCCCGGCCATGGACAGCGGCACGCTGAACAAAATCACAAACGGGTCAACAAAGCTTTCAAACTGCGCGGCCAGCACCAAAAAGATAAAAAGTAACGCCAGCGCGAACACCAGTGTCAATGCGTCAGACGATTTTTTGAACTCGCGGCTGATGCCGTTCAGGTCGGTGGCATAACCGGGTTTGAGCACTTTTTGTGCGGTGGCATCCATAAAGTCAAGCGCCTCACCCACCGAATAGGTGGCCGACAGGTTGGACGTGATGCTGGCCGAACGACGTTGGCCAAAATGGATCAGCTCGCGCGGTACCACCACCTCGCTGATCTTCACCAGCGCAGACAGGGGAATCAACTCAGCCGACTTACCACGGACAAAAATGCCTTCGATGTCATCTGGCGTGTCGCGACCACTGGGCGTCGTCTGCACGATCACGTCGTATTGCTCGCCACCGCGCTTGTAACGCGTCACCTTGCGCCCGCCCAGCAGCGTTTCAATGGCGCGCGCCACCGCGTCCACGCTCACGCCCAGGTCAGCGGCGCGTTCCCGGTCCACCTCGAGTTTGATTTCGGGCTTGTTCAGACGCAAATCTGTGTCCACCTGGACAAACCCCGGATTTTTGGCCAGCTCATCCTGAAACGCCCGCACTGTCTTGGCCAGCTCCTGGTAGCTGTCAGAGGTGATGATGACAAATTCAATCGGCTGGCTGCGAAACCCCTGCCCCAGCGACGGCGGCGTGATCGACGTGGCGCTGACACCCGCCAGGCCAGAGATTCGCGGGGTCATGGCACGCGCCATTTCCAGCGTCGTGCGCTGGCGTTGCTCCCAGGGCCTGGCCCGAAAAAAAATGTTCGCCTGCGACACCGTGGGGTTGCCCACCGTCGCAAAAATCCGGTCGAACTCGGGGTAATCTTCTGCGATACGCTCAATCTCTCTGGCGTATCGATCGGTGTAAGCCAACGTCGCCCCATCGGGTGCGTTGATGCGTGCCAGCACCACGCCACGGTCTTCCAGCGGCGACAACTCCCGCTTAATGTCGTCCAGCACCCACCACGACACAGCGCCGCTGGCCACCATCACGATCAGCACCAACCAGCGCCGCTGCAAGCTCCACGCCAGCAGGCGACCATAGGCGCGCGTGGCCGCTTGCAACGCACGTTCCATGTGCGCATCGAACCAACTCGGGTGCGGGTTATGCCGCAGCAACAAGGACGACATCATGGGCGACAACGTCAGTGCCACCAGGCCCGAAATCAGCACCGCACCGGCCAGCGCCAACGCAAATTCCGTGAACAGTCGCCCGGTGCGTCCGGGTGAAAACGCCAACGGTGCAAACACCGCTACCAGCGTCATGGTCATCGCCACGATGGCAAAGCCAACCTCGCGTGCACCTTTGATGGCGGCCTGAAAGGGTGGCAAACCTTCTTCAATGTGGCGGTAAATGTTTTCCAGCATGACGATCGCGTCATCCACCACCAGCCCAATCGCCAGCACCAGCGCCAGCAGCGTCAGCGTGTTGATGCTAAAGCCCACCAGCGCCATCATGGCAAAGCTGCCAATCAGCGCCACCGGAATCGTCACCAGCGGGATCAGCGACGCACGCAAGGTGCGCAAAAAGACAAAGATCACCAGCGCCACCAGCAGCACCGCTTCAACGATGGTCCTGAACACCGCCTGGATGGACTGGTCGATGAACACCGAGTTGTCGTTGGCCACCTCGATTTGCACGCCCGGCGGCAAATCTCGCCGCAATTTGTCCAGCAAACCGATCACGCCACGCGACAGCTCCAGCGGGTTCGCGGTACTTTGTTTGACCACCCCCACCCCGACCGCGTCGCGTCCATTCAAACGCACAAAAGAGCGCTCATCCACCGGCCCTTCTTGCACGCGCGCTACATCCCCAATGCGCACCGGCTGCCCGTTGACGGTGCGCATCACCACCTGGGCAAACTCACGCGGGCTCTGTAGGTCAGTTGCTGCAGTCACGTTGAACTCGCGCTGCGCACTTTCAATGCGGCCAGCGGGCACCTCTAGGTTGGATCGTCGCAAGGCGTCTTCCAGGTCTTGTACCGTGAGCTTGTAGGCGGCCAGGCGGTCGGGGTCCACCCAGATGCGCATGGCAAATTTGCGCTCACCATAAATATTGACCTCAGCCGCCCCCGGCGCGGTTTGCAGCACCGGCTTGACCAGCGTATTGGCCATCTCGGACAACTGCAACGCCGTGTGCGTGTCCGAGCTCAGGGCCAGAAAAATCACCGGAAACGACTCGGCCTCGACCTTGGCGATGACCGGCTCGTCGATGCCCTGTGGCAAGCGCTGGCGCACGCGTGTCACCTTGTCACGCACATCGGCAGCGGCGGCATCAGCGTCGCGGCTTAAAGCAAAACGCACGCTGATCTGGCTACGCTCCTGGCGACTGGTCGAGGTAATCACATCGACGCCCTCAATACCCGAGAGCGAATCTTCCAGCACCTTGCTGACCTGCGTCTCCATCACCTCGCTGGAAGCCCCGGCAAACGTAGTGGTGACCGACACCACCGGCTCGTCGATTTTTGGATATTCGCGTACCGACAAGCCATTGAACGACACCGCGCCGATCAACACCACCAGCAATGACAACACGGTCGCAAAGACCGGCCGGCGGATCGAGGTTTCAGCCAGTTGCATATTGCGTTGTTCAGCGGCTCACAGGGGTGACCACGCCCGATGCCGCAGACACCGCCCTGTCGGGCTTGCCACCGCCGCGTCCAAGCTCCACCACGCGCACCGGTGAGCCGTCTTTTTGCAGCCGCTGCTGGCCGGCCACCACCACCGTATCGCCCGCGTTCACACCCGTCGTAAGCTGCACCTTGCCCGCGCGGCGCACCCCCAGTTGCACCTCCTGGCGCTGCGAGACAAATTTGACCTCTGGCGGCAGATTGGCACCGGCTTGGGCAGGCATCAGCTTAATGACAAACTGTTTGCCCGCCTGCGGCACGATCGCCTCTTCAGGCACTACCAGCGCCTGCGGGTTGACGCCAAATACCGTGGTAACCCGGGCAAACATGCCCGAGCGCAACGCGTTTTGCAACGGGCCTGGCGCAGCATCTTTGCCCACCCCAATCAGTACAGCACGCACCGCCAGCGATCGGCCGTTGGCGTCAAGCAGCGGGTCAACGGCCTGCACCACCGCCTTGAACGTGCGCCCTGGCAGTGGGTCCAGCGTTACCTCTACACCCTGCCCGCGCTTGACCTTGGCACCATAACGCTCGGGTAGGCGGTAGTCGATCAACATGCGTTGCGGCTCTTCCAGCGCCACCAGATCGACGCCGTCCTTGACATAGTCGCCCACATTCACCATGCGAATCCCCGCCACGCCGTCAAACGGCGCGCGCACCGCCATGCGGGACAGGCGCGCCTGCGACAGCGCCACCTGGGCTTGTGCCACCTGCACATTGGCGGCACTGGTGTCCAGGGCCTGCTGCGACATGAAGTTAGCCGCCACCAGCTCTTGCGTGCGCTTGAAGTTGGCCTGCGCCACGCCCAGTTGCGCCTGCATTTGTTGCAGCTCGGCGCGCTGCAACTGGTCGTCCAACTGCACCACCACCTGACCTTTGCGTACCCGGCCGCCATCCTGGAAGTTCAGCGCGGTGATGCGCCCCACGCTTTCCGGTCGCAGCATCACGCTCTGGCGTGCGCGCAGCGTGCCTACGGCCTGCACGTCGTCTCGCAAGGGCGCAACTGCCACCTGCACCACCTCTACCCCAGCCACGCGCGGCGCAGCCGGGCTGGCTGGTTTGCCCCCTGGGGCCTTGGCGGAAACGGGCTGTGCCTGGGTGGGCCCGGACTGCAGCCACCACGCCACGGCGCCGCTCAGCGCCATGCCCACAACTGCAACACCGGAATAAACAAACCTGTTGGCCATGTTGGAAATCATCCTGAAAACAATCGACGCCAACGCTCGCTTAGCGTGGCAGGTTGGCGCTACTGTAGCGGGATCTTTGGCATCAGGCAGGCGAGCGGGTGGCAGTGCCCTGGCTCAAAGCCGTGGCAACCCCCTGGTTGGCCAGTTCGTCGGCACGCTCGTTGCCAGGGTCGCCGTTGTGGCCACGCACCCAGCGCCACTCAATCTGGTGCCCGCCAGAACCGACCAAAGCATCCAGCCGCTGCCACAGATCGACGTTTTTCACCGGCTCCTTGGCTGCCGTCCTCCAGCCACGCGCCTTCCAGCCCGGCAGCCACTCGGTCATGCCTTTCAGAACGTACTGGCTGTCCACGTGCAACACCACCTGGCACGGGCGCTTGAGCGCCGACAGGGCTTCGATCACGGCCGTCATTTCCATGCGGTTGTTGGTGGTACTGCGCTCCCCGCCAAACAGTTCTTTTTGCGCAGCAGGCGACTTGAGCAACACGCCCCAGCCGCCCGGCCCCGGGTTGCCCTTGCAGGCACCATCGGTATAAATGTCAATACGATTCACCAGCCACCCGTCCTTTAATGTTAGTAGTCTTTTTGGGCTGTAGCCCTTGTACTTCCTGCGCTGTTAGCTACTGGAACCGTAGTGCTTACCAACCGCCTGGCAGGCTTGAATCCAGGGTTGAGCAGTGTCATGCTGGGCACGCGCTTGACCGCAGTCAGCATGTAAGCCGAACCCAGAAACGGCCAAGAGCGCGCGCCCACCTGGTCCACCCAGGCAAATCGGTCCAGCCACACCTGGGTGGAAAAAGCAGGCCGGTAACAGCCAAACTGCCCTGCCTGAATCTCCAGATTCAACAGCCGCAACCAGTCGCGCAGGCGCAAGTAACCAATAAAGTCGCCGGCCTGCGGCAAAAAAAGGCGACTGCGCCCCAGCCATCGGTACCAGTGCGCGCGGCGCTGGCGAAAACCCCACAAGCTGACCGGGTTCAGGCCGCAAATGACCACACGGCCTTCTGGCATCAGCACCCGCTCCACCTCGCGCAGCGCACCGTGCGGGTCGGGCGTGAGCTCCAGCGCATGCGGCAACACCACCAGGTCCAGGCTGTTGGCCGGAAAAGGTAACGCGCTGTAGTGTGAGACCAGCACCACTTTCTGGTGCCCAACCGCCTCGCCAGACGTATCTGTGGTCAGCCACCGATGGGGCATCCGATTGGCACGCAGCGCGTCCAGCTCGGGCAAACCCAGCTGTAGCGCATGAAAACCAAACAGATCAGCCACCACCTTGTCCAGCTGCGCCTGTTCCCACGCCAGCAGGTATTGTCCCGGCGGCGTAGCCAGCCATTCGTGCATCCCTATAATTTCTGCGGTCATGACCTTGATTCCACTGCCTGCTTTCAACGACAACTACATCTGGATGCTGCACGACGGCCAGCGTGCCCTGGTGGTAGACCCCGGCGACCCTCAGGTAGTGATGGATGCGCTTGCACGCCGGTCGCTCAAACTGGACGCGATTCTAGTCACGCACCATCACAATGATCATATCGGTGGTGTCAAGCGCCTGCGTCAGCAGACAGCCGCGCAGGTGTTCGGGCCAGCGCATGAAGATGTGCCACAACCGCTGGTGGGTGTAACAGACGGCGACACGGTGGACGCGCTGGGTTGGCGCTTTCGCGTACTCGATGTCCCGGGCCATACTGCCGGGCACATTGCTTTTTACACCGAACCTACTGGCCAAGACCCTCTGCTTTTTTGTGGCGACACCCTGTTCAGCGCCGGTTGCGGTCGGCTTTTTGAAGGCACGCCCGCACAAATGCTGCAGGCGTTGACGCGGCTGGCCGCCTTGCCAGACACCACACGCGTGTGCTGCGCTCACGAGTACACTGCCAGTGGCCTTGTATTTGCCCAAGCCGTTGAGCCTGACAACATGGCCATTCTGGATCATCAGCAACGCGTTGCAACGTTGCGAGCCCAGCATCAACCCAGCCTGCCGTCTACCATCGGGCTGGAAAAATCCATCAACCCGTTTTTGCGCACCCGCCAGCCTGCCGTGATGGCAGCAGCGCAGCGTTTTGACGCCTCAGCGCAGACCGAAACCGACGTGTTTGCCGCCCTCCGAACCTGGAAAAATCAGTTTTGAAACTTATCCGACTTTGCCTCTTGATTGGCGTCCTATGGGTGAGCGGTTGCGCGAGCACCGTTACACCAACAGACGGCCCCGACAATGCGCAGCCGGATTACGCCTTGTCCAGCAACACACGCAACAGCACCGGCAGCGTTGAGCCCGACACGCCCGGATTGCGTCCTCCGGTGTTCCCAAGCGAAGGTCTGCGCCCCCTGACCAGCTTGGAGCTCGACCGTCCCAAGGTGCTTGCGTTGACCCCGCCCGCCGATATCTGGGAACGCATTCGCCTCGGCTTTGCGATGCCCGACCTGCAAAACGATCTGGTGGCTGATCGCGAACAGTGGTACGCCACCCGAGCGGACTACATGCAACGCATGACCGAGCGCGGCAGCAAGTACCTTTTTTACATTGTTGAAGAGATCGAACGCCGCCGCATGCCGTCCGAACTGGCCTTGTTGCCATTCATTGAAAGTGCGTTTAATCCACAGGCGGTGTCGGGTGCCAAGGCAGCGGGCATGTGGCAGTTCATGCCCGCAACCGGGCGCGTGTTTGATCTGCGTCAGAATTTGTTCCGCGACGATCGACGCGACGTGCTGGCATCGACGCGCGCCGCGCTCGATTACCTGCAAAAACTGCATGACATGTTTGGCGACTGGCATCTGGCGCTGGCCGCTTACAACTGGGGCGAAGGCAGCGTGGGCCGCGCCATCGCCAAAAACAAAAAAGCGGGGAAAGATACGGGCTATACCGACCTGAAAATGCCCGCAGAAACAAAGCTGTACGTCCCCAAACTGCAGGCAGTCAAGAACATCGTCGCTGATCCGCAAAAATTTGGCCTGTCACTGCCCGCCATCGGTAACCACCCCTACTTCCAGACGGTGGAAATTCAGCGCGACATCGATGTGGCTCTGGCCGCGCGTCTGGCCGAGGTGGATATTGGCGATTTCAAGGCCCTCAACCCGCAACTGTCACGCCCGGTGTTGTTGGCCGCAGGCACGCCGCAAATCTTGCTGCCCTGGGACAACGCCATCATCTTTCAAACCAACTTGCAAGACTACAGTGGCGACCAGTTGGCCAGTTGGACGGCCTGGACAGCGCCCAAGACGCTCAAACCAGCCGAGGCTGCCAAGCGCGTGGGCATGTCCGAAAAAGAACTGCGCGCAGTCAACAACATCAAGGGTCGCATGTTGATCCGCGCTGGCTCTACCCTGCTGGTCAGACGAGGTGACAACGTCAGCCAGGACGTGAGTCAGCACATTGCCGATACCGCCCGCCTGACGCTGGCACCCGAGGTCCGCTTGCGCAAAGTGGTCGTCTCGGCCAAAAAGAAGGACAGCGTCAAGACACTGGCCAAGCGCTATCGGGTCAACGCCGATCAGGTGGCGCAATGGAACCGGGGCGTCTCCACCTCATCGACGCTGAAAGCCGGTCAGAAAATCGTGCTGTACCTGCCAGCCAAAGCGCCACGTAAGGCAGGCAAATCCAGCGCACGAAAAAAGACAAGCAAATCAGCGGTCAAAACAACAAAACTGGCACGGCAATAGTTGCCATCAGACAGCAAATGATGCAGCCATCTGCGTCCGATGGTGTGAACGGTTTCAGCGATAACCAGCAAACAGAATCGCTACATTGACCGCCAGCGCCAAACCCCACACCAGGCTGCGCAAATTGGCCAGATTGGCCAGATACAGCAGGACGAAGACGACGCGCAGCACCACGTACACCAGCGCCAGCAAATCCACGCGTGCCTGATACGCACCCAACTGGTGGGCAATGACGACGGCGCCAATAAAAAATGGCATCGCCTCGAAGCTGTTGGCCTGCGCCGCATTGGCGCGTGCCCGCCAATCGGTTTGCCGCGCCAACCAGGCACGCGGGTTTTCATTGTCAAAACCGCCATCACTTGGGCGTTTGCCAAAGCTGCCCCACTTGGCCACCCCGGCGCACACTATCGGCAGCAGCGCCACCACCAGCACACACCAGTAAGCCAGGGTAAAGTGGGTTGTCATGATCTTGCTCCTCAGGTCAACGCCGGTCTGCCAGCGCATGGGCGATAGTGCCCAAGTCCACGTATTCGAGTTCGCTACCTACGGGCACACCGCGCGCCAGGCGTGTGAGTTGCAAACCGCGCTCTCTGAGCCCCTCACTGATCACATGGGCAGTGGCTTCGCCTTCGGCGGTGAAGTTGGTGGCCAGAATCACCTCTTGCACCGTGCCGTCCATCGCACGGTCAAACAACTGGCGCAAGCCAATGTCGCGCGGGCCCACACCGTCCAGCGGGCTGATCTTGCCCATCAGCACAAAGTACAGCCCACGGTAAGCACCGGTGCGTTCCAGCGCAGCCTGGTCAGCCGGTGTTTCCACCACGCAGAGTTTGCTGGCGTCGCGCCGTGTGTCTTGGCATGTGTCGCACAGCGCGTGCTCGGAAAAGGTGTGGCAGCGCTCGCAGTGCACGATTTTTTGCGCAGCGTCGGCCAGTGCCGTGGCCAGGCGCAGCGCCGCCGGACGGTCGTGCTGCAGTAGGTGAAAAGCCATGCGCTGCGCCGACTTGACGCCCACGCCTGGCAGGCAGCGCAGCGACTGAACCAGCGCCTCCAGCGCGTGTGCACTCATGAACAGGTCACGCTAACGACACAGTGGTCAGAACGGGAACTTCATGCCGCCGGGCAGACCGGGCATGCCTGCGGTGAGCTTGCCCATTTTTTCGCTGGAGGTGTCTTCTGCCTTGCGCAGGGCAGCATTGAACGCCGCAGCCACCAGGTCTTCGAGCATGTCCTTGTCGTCCGCCAGCAGGCTGGGATCAATCTCGACCCGGCGCACCTCGTGCTTGCAGGTCATGGTGACCTTGACCAAGCCGGCGCCGGATTCACCCGTGACTTCGATGCTGCCCAATTCTTCCTGGGCTTTCTTCAAGTTTTCCTGCATCGCTTGCGCCTGTTTCATCAGACCGGCGAGTTGACCTTTGTTGAACATGGGAATTCCTTTATCAGAATGGATTAAAAGCGGCGGAAATCAAACGAGCCAATCGGCCGAAAAAAACTACACGGGCTGGATGCTGCCGGGGACGATTTTCGCCGCAAATTCGCGCATCAAGGTTTGTACCAGTGGATCTTGCAGCACGGTTTTTTCTGCGTCGAGCTGCGCCTGTGCGGCCGCCGCTGCGATGCGCCTGGCCGGGCTGTCGGTAACGCGGCCAACTTCCACCACCAGGGTCACAGGCCACCCGGCTGCTGCCAGCGCTGTGGCCAGCCGGTCGCGGTTGCCGCCCTGGTTGAGCGATTCACGCTCCACGCGCAGCAGCCATTGGTCGCTGTCGCGCCCCACCAGTTGCGACTGAAGGGCCAGCTCCCGCACCAGCGCAGAGACGGCGTTGGCACCGATCAATGACTGCACCGTGGCGTGCCAAAAGTCGCCGTCGGGGCTGCCAGCAACCTGATGTACCGGCGTTACCGGTGTCGCATCGAGCTCGCCCACAGGCTGCTCAATCACCTGAATGCTCTCAATAACAGGAGCATCTTGCGCTTGATGGACAGGGGCTAGCGCCTGTTTTTCCTTAAAGTTTTGCAAGTGGGCCGCAGAGGGCGTCGTGGGCAGCACCGGCAAGGGTTGCACCGTTGGCAGCGGCGGCGTTTCAGCTGCGGGGGTCTTCAGAGTTTTTTTTTCTGCGGCACCCGATCGCGCCTCTGGCTTGAACGTCAGCAAGCGCAACAGCACCATGGTCAGCGCCGCGTATTCATCCGGGGCCAAGCCCAATTCGGCACGCCCGTGCAAGCAGATGCTGTAGAGCAATTGGGTTTCATCGGGCGGCATCAAGGCGGCCAGGCGCTGTAGATCGGCCTGCTCGGGGTCGTTATCGTCGCCGTCTGGCGCGTCGGGGACCGCCTGCAACACGGCCATGCGTTGCAGCACCGCGCTCATTTCTTCCAGCGTAGAGGCGGCACTCAGGCCGTGCAGCCGCAGCTCTTGCGACGTCTGCACCACGGTTTTAGCGTCGCCCCGGGCCAGTGCGTCAAGCAGACGAAACACATAACTGCGATCGACACTTCCGAGCATCTGGCGCACCAGCGCTTCTTGCAGTTGGCCAGAGCCAAACGCAATGGCCTGGTCGGCCAGACTCAGTGCGTCGCGCATCGAGCCGCGCGCCGCACGTGCCAGCAATTTCAGCGACACCGCGTCGGCGCTGACGCCCTCCGCCTGCAACACTTTTTGCAAATGTTCCCGGATGGTCTCGGGCGCCATCGGTCGCAAATTGAACTGCAAGCAGCGCGACAGCACCGTCACCGGCACTTTTTGCGGATCGGTCGTGGCCAGCACAAACTTGAGGTAGTCGGGCGGCTCTTCCAGCGTTTTCAACATCGCGTTGAACGCCTGGTTGGTGAGCATATGCACTTCGTCGATCATGAACACCTTGAAGCGCCCTTGCACCGGCTTATAGACCGCTTGCTCCAGCAGAGTCTGCACTTCATCGACGCCTCGGTTGGAAGCGGCGTCAAGCTCGGTGTAATCGACAAACCGGCCACTGTCAATGTCAGTGCACGCCTGGCAGACACCACACGGAGTCGCGGTGATCGTGCCTTGACCGTCGGGGCCCTGGCAGTTGAGTGACTTGGCCAGAATGCGCGACACCGTGGTCTTGCCCACGCCACGGGTGCCGGTAAACAGGTAGGCGTGGTGCAAGCGGCCGCTGGCCAGCGCATTACTCAAGGCCTGCACCACGTGCTCCTGCCCCACCATCTCGGAGAAATTGCGGGGGCGATATTTGCGGGCAAGCACAAGGTAGGACATGGGCGGGCATTCTATCGGGCCACGACTACAATGCGCCGCGACGGGCCTTCCCGCATGGTAAAGCGGCCAACCGGGTCAGGTGGGGAACCAAGCAGCCCTAACTGTGGAGCCAGTGCCGGGGTCAAGGCTCGTCACCTTTCTTTTTGCCAGTCGCTGCATCTTGGATAGTAGCTTGTGCGATATCCGTAAGGGCCACGGCCTTTATTTCTTAGATAAAAATGCAAGCACACCCTGCCCTGCAACTGCACCGCTGGCCAGGCAAGCCGTCAGCAAATAGCCACCGGTGGGGGCTTCCCAGTCAAGCATCTCGCCAGCGCAAAACACACCTGGCAGTGGCTTGAGCATCAACGGCCCGGTCAGGCTCTCGAACGTCACCCCTCCCGCGCTGCTGATGGCTTCGTCTATCGGTCGCACGGCGCTCAACGTGATGGGGACGGCCTTGATGGCCTGTGCCAACGCAAGCGGGTCATGCATCTGCTCTTTGCTCAACCGTTCATAGAGAACGGCCGCCTTGATGCCCTCGATGTGCAAACGGCTTTTCAGGTGGCTGGACAGTGAACGCGACCCCCGCGGGTGGCTCACCTCAGCCAGCACGCGCTCTGGTGCCATGTGAGGTAACAAATCAAGGCGCAGCGTGACCGGGCCATGCGCGAGGAGGTCATCACGCAGCAAGCTGGAGGCGGCATAAATCAAGCTCCCCTCAACGCCGGTGGCCGTGGCCACAAATTCACCCTTGCGGGCAAATAGGTGCCCCTGGGCATTGGTGAAGTTGATTGCCACCGATTTGAAGGGTTCGCCAGCAAAGCGACTGGCGAAGTGCTCGCTCCAGCCGCCGTGCACATCAAAACCGCAGTTGGCTGGCAGCAAAGGCGCCACCACCACGCCTTTGGCCTGCAACCACGGTACCCAGGCACCCGTGGACCCCAGACGCGCCCAACTGCCTCCGCCCAGCGCCAACACTACCGCGTCCGCCTGCACTTGAACCGGACCTTGCGGCGTATCGAAGTCCAGCCAGGTAGGGCTTGCA
This sequence comes from Comamonadaceae bacterium CG12_big_fil_rev_8_21_14_0_65_59_15, assembly GCA_002786915.1. Classification (GTDB taxonomy): domain Bacteria; phylum Pseudomonadota; class Gammaproteobacteria; order Burkholderiales; family Burkholderiaceae_C; genus Rhodoferax. Next base: position 15,773 of record PCUV01000094.1, read on the forward strand.
ACCTGACCATCACGATCCGCTACATCGGTTTCTGACTCGGGCTGATGCCAACCGGTCCAGCGATGACGCATAAAGAACTGCACCGGAGGGCCATTTTTGGGGTGTCGCAGGCGGGTCAGCCACGCTCGCAGCAGGGGTGCGGCCTTCATGTCGGTTGGAAAAACACGCCCCGAGCTGCCTACAAAGGTCTCGACCCCAAGCGAAGCCGCCCAATCGCGCACACGGGAGGCATCCAACACCTTGAACAGCGCCTCAATCTGCTGCCGACGATGACCATAACGCGAGGCAAACAGATCGGCGGGTTCTGAATGCGTCAAGTTCAGTCCGCCTTTGCCGGCCAACAAAAACTTGCGTCCGACGCTGGGCATGGCATCAAACAAATGCACGGCCACACCGGCCCCTGAGAGCACCTCGGCCGCCATCAATCCGGCAGGACCGGCACCTACAACAACGATTTTTTTCATGCAAGCATCAACATTGAGACTTTGGCCCGACAAGCGTCGTAGTATCGGTCTACCCGATGGTCGAGCGACGCGCTTTCTGTCACAATTTCCCATCTCTTTTTTCAAATACAGGAAAACCCATGGCCAGTGAATCCATCAAACATGTGTCCGACGCTTCTTTTGATACCGACGTTTTACAGTCCGACCTGCCGGTGCTGGTGGACTATTGGGCCGAATGGTGCGGCCCGTGCAAAATGATTGCGCCGATTCTCGATGAGGTCTCTGGCGCTTACGCCGGCAAACTGCAAATTGCCAAGATGAACGTCGATGAAAACCGTGAAATCCCGGCCAAGTTCGGCATTCGTGGCATTCCGACGCTGATGGTGTTCAAAAAAGGCCAATTGGCCGCCACCAAGGTGGGGGCCATGAGCAAGGCCCAACTGACCGCCTTCATCGACCAGCAACTGGCTTGATGTATTGCGGGTGCGGACTTGCCGCGCCCACAGCCTTGCCCGGTTGCAAAGGCCGGGTATTTTTCCTGTCATAATTCATCGTAGTCGCTGGCGGGCTTACCGGCCACAACCAGCACCTCAGGCAGAGGCCCGTGACACGTCAACCGGGCCGATCGTGCCACTTCATTCCCCAATCGTTTCCTTCATCGAACGCGTTCATCCATGCATATCAACGAACTCAAGGCACTGCACGTGTCCGAAGTCCTCAAGCAAGCCGAAGATCTTGAGATAGAAAACACCGGGCGCATGCGCAAACAGGAGCTGATGTTTGCCATCATCAAAAAGCGCGCCCGTGCCGGTGAACAGATTTTTGCCGACGGCGTGCTGGAGATTTTGCCCGACGGCTTCGGTTTTCTGCGTAGCCCCGACACCAGCTACACCGCCAGCACTGACGACATCTACATCAGCCCGAGCCAGGTGCGCCGTTTTAACCTGCACACCGGCGACATGATCGAAGGCGAGGTGCGCACGCCCAAAGACGGCGAGCGTTACTTTGCGCTGAACAAGCTGGAAAAAGTCAACGGTGGCGGCCCCGAAGAAAACAAACACAAGGTGATGTTCGAAAACCTCACGCCGCTGTTCCCCAAAGAGCAGATGCGGCTGGAGCGCGACATCAAAAGCGACGAAAACATCACCGGGCGCATCATCGACATCATCGCCCCCATTGGCAAAGGCCAGCGCGCATTGCTGGTGGCCCCGCCCAAGAGCGGTAAAACGGTGATGATGCAGCACATGGCGCACGCCATTTCTGCCAATTACCCGAACAGCCACATGATGGTGCTTCTGGTCGATGAGCGCCCCGAAGAAGTGACCGAGATGCAACGCACCGTCAAGGGTGAAGTGATCGCCTCCACCTTTGACGAACCCGCCGCGCGCCACGTGCACGTGGCCGAAATGGTGATCGAACGCGCCAAACGCCTGGTAGAGCTCAAGCGCGACGTGGTGATTCTGCTGGACTCCATCACCCGCCTGGCACGCGCCTACAACAACGTGGTGCCATCTTCCGGCAAGGTGCTCACCGGTGGTGTCGATGCCAATGCATTGCAGCGCCCCAAGCGCTTTCTGGGCGCTGCGCGCAATGTCGAAGAAGGCGGCTCACTGACCATCATCGCCACCGCCTTGGTCGATACCGGCAGCCGCATGGACGAGGTGATTTTTGAAGAATTCAAAGGCACCGGCAACTCCGAAATTCACCTGGACCGCCGCTTGTACGAAAAGCGCGTATTTCCTTCCATTCAACTCAACCGCAGCGGTACGCGCCGCGAAGAACTGTTGCTGCAGCCCGAAATCCTGCAAAAAACCCGCATCCTGCGCCAATTTCTCTACAACATGGACGAAATTGAGGCCATGGAAATGGTGCTCAAGCAAATGAAGGCGACCAAGACCAACAGCGAGTTTTTCGACCTTATGCGCCGGGGCGGTTAGGACAGGCCCTTGGTCTATAATCGCGCGTTTTTTAGCGTCAAGTACGTCCGGTTTTGAATTGCGCAATGGGTTTGCGCAAGGGCTGACGCGGCTAGCGCAACTGATGAAAGAGACTATGAAAGAAGGCATTCACCCTAACTACCGCGAAGTGGTTTTTCTGGATTCGTCCAACGGATTCAAATTTGTCACGCGGTCCTGTGCCAACGCCAAGGAAATGATCAAGATGGAAGACGGCCGTGAGCTGCCGTTGTTCAAGCTCGATACCTCCAGCGAATCGCATCCGTTTTACACCGGCACGCAAAAGTCAGTGGACAACATGGGTGGTCGCGTTGAAAAATTTCGCAACCGCTTTGGCAAGCCCGCTGCCACCAAATAAGCGTCTGCGGCGTTCTGCCCAAGGCAGCCGGGTCACTCCGTGCTGCCTTTTTATTTGGGCAGGCGACAGATGATGCCCCTCCGGCCATGAGTCAGCCTAGCCCCGCCATCGTGCCCCAAAGCGCCGTGCGCCGACTGCCGCGCTGGGCTTTGTGGGCGTTTTGCCTGGCCTACGTTCTGCCCGGGTTTGTCGGTCGCGGCCCTTGGAAGCGCGAAGACGTGACTGCCTTTGGCTACATGGCCGAAATGGCACGCGGCACAAGCCCTTGGTGGCAACCCGGCATGGGTGGGTTCCAGCCGGAATTTGATGCCTTGCTACCCTACTGGCTGGGTGCTTGGTCCATCCGACTGACAGAAGGTGTGATCTCGCCAGACCTGGCCGCCCGGTTGCCATTCATCATCTTGCTGCTCTTGACACTGGTAGCCACCTGGTACGCCACCTACAGCCTGGCGCGCAGCCCGTTGGCGCAACCGGTTAATTTTGCATTTGGTGGCGAGGCGCAGCCCACCGACTACGCCCGTGCCATCGCCGACGCAGGCGTGCTGGCACTCATCGCCTGCCTGGGACTGGCGCAGATTGGTCACGAAACCACACCCGCGCTGGCGCAGCTGTGCAGCACCGCCCTGCTCTTTTACGGCGTGGCGGCGCTGCCGCGTGCTGGCGTCATGCCGACCCTGGCATGCGCGTTGGGTTTGACAGGACTGACACTCTCAGGCGCACCCAGCATGGCGCTGGCGCTGGGAACTGGCAGTGCAACCATCTACCTGTTGCAAAAGCGGTCGCTGGCGGCTGATGACTCTGCCAGTCTCTTGAAGCTTAGCTGGCTGATCAGTCTGGCGCTGTTGAACGCTGTGCTGGCAAGCCAACTCGATCTATGGCGTTGGCGCATTGATCTGCCGTTGGCACAAACCTCCGAATGGCAAAGTCTGGGGCAACTGTTTTTATGGTTTACCTGGCCCGCCTGGCCACTGGCGCTGTGGACGTTGTGGCGCTGGCGTCATCAATGGCTGCGCCTGCATTTTGCCGCACGCCACGTTTGGTTGCCGCTGTGCTTTGTGCTGGTGGCCAGCATCGCCACGCTGACCACCCACGCCGCCGACCGATCGTTGTTGCTGGCGCTACCGGCGCTGGCGGCGCTGGCGGCTTTTGCCCTGCCCACGCTCAAACGCAGTGTGTCGGCGTTGATCGATTGGTTCACGCTCATTTTCTTCAGCGGTTGCGCCTTGGTGATCTGGGTGGTCTGGATTTCGATGCAGACCGGCATCCCGGCACAGCCTGCCCAAAACGTCGCCAGGCTCGCGCCAGGGTTCGTACACAGCTTTTCTGTCACTACATTTATCATAGCTGTATGTGCAACATTGACGTGGGCTTGGTTGGTTAAATGGCGTGCAGGCAGACACCGTGCTGCGCTATGGAAGAGCCTGGTGCTGCCCGCCGGTGGTGCTGCCTTGTGTTGGCTGCTGCTGATGACCCTGTGGTTGCCACTACTGGACTATGCGCGCAGCTATGCGCCCATGGTGCGCCAAGCCAAGACGCTGCTGCCGACGCAGGTGAGTTGTGTCTCAACGCTGGGGTTGAATCGCGCCCAATGGGCAGCCTTGCGGTTTTTTGGTGATCTGCCGCTCAAAAGTGCTGCATCGGGTGCCAACTGCCCTTGGCTCATTGCCGACGGCGACAACCCCAGCACCACCGCAGGTTTCCGCCCCGGCCAACCCTGGCAGCTCACTGCGGTGTTCCGTCATCCAGCCAATCTGCAAGAGAAGTTTCTGTTGTTCGAACGGCTGGAAAAGTAAGGCGAAACGCCGAGCCCTGCCCCGGCGTGCTGTCGATCGACAGCTCCGCGCCATGGCGTTGCGCCACGTGTTTGACGATTGCCAGACCCAAGCCGGTGCCACCGGTTTCCCGCGAGCGACTGCGGTCCACGCGGTAAAAACGCTCGGTCAGACGCGGCAGATGTTCTGGCGCAATACCAGGCCCGCTGTCTTGCACCGCGAACACCAGCGCACCTTCTGCCGCTTGCTGCAAGCTGACCGCAATGCGGCCACCCGGTGGGGTATAGCGCACCGCGTTGCTGACCAGATTGCCCATGGCGCTGAGCAACTCGCTGACGTTACCGACCAGTCGGCCCTGATACTGGCAAGCAAACGCCATGTCATGCAGCGGCGCACTGCCACAAATCAGCGCTGACAAGGCGTGGGCATCCTGCTCCAGCCGCTGCATCAGGTCGGCGGCGGCAATCCAATGATCAAAATCGGGCGACGGGCTGCCTTCCAGTTTGGACAGGGTCAACAGGTCGCTGACCAGACTTTGCATCCGGCTGGCCTGCGTTTCCATGAGCCCCAGGTATTGTTGCTGCTCGGCCTTGTCAAGTTCCAACGTTTGCAGCGTCTCCACAAAACCCGACAACACGGTCAACGGCGTGCGGATTTCATGCGACACATTGGCGACAAAATCGCGCCGCATCGCTTCGGCCTGCTCCAGCGCGGTGACATCGCGCGACAACAACAACGAACGCCCTTCGCCATAAGGATGCAATTGCACCGACAAGCGCACCGGTCGCCCGGGTGAATTTCCGCGCCCCGGCATCAGCAGCGCATGGTCAAAGCTACGCCCGGCCAGATACGTGGCAAAACCGGGGTCGCGCACCAGATTGCCAATGGTTTGTTGCAGGTCACGCCGAGGATCAAGCCCAAAATGCGCCGCAGCAGTCTGGTTGCACCACTCGATGCTGTCTTTGTCGTCCAGCAGCACCACGCCGTTGGGCGACGCCTGAAAAGCCGACAAAAAATCGTGCAGGCGCTTTTCTGCCTCTTGGCGCGATTTGTCCTTGGCCCGGTACAAACGCCGCGCCCGCTCCAGCAGTTCACCCCAGACGCCACTTCTAAAGGGTGCCTCCTGTTCAGCGATGTCAGTGCGCAAATAGCGCAATGCCTTTTCTGCGCTCAGCGCGTCCAGCACAAACCACAGTGCAACTCCTGCCAACGCACCCCACAGCGCCGCCACATGGTTGTCTGCCTTGAGGCTCAGCACCCACCCCGCTGACGCCCCAGCCATTGGATATACGACAAACCCGGAGATACGCCAGAACATGCAATGACCCCGGCGCGCCAGCTCAGGCCGCGATACTCCTGCTGGTGGCAAGCGCCTCGGGTCGCTCAGTCAAACGGTATCCCGCACCGCGCACGGTTTCCACCATGACGGCAGCCGGTTCGCCCAGCGCCACACGCAAGCGTTTCACGTGCACATCGACCGTACGCTCTTCAATAAACACGTGGTCGCCCCACACCTGGTCGAGCAACTGTGCCCGGCTGTGCACCCGCTCGGCGTGGGTGATCAGGTAATTCAGCAGCTTGTACTCTGTAGGCCCCAGCTTGATCGGCTGGTCGTCATAACTCACCCGAAAGGTGGCCGCATCCAGCAGCAACTTGCCCACACGTACCGTGGCCACGTCGTGCTCGGGCGCACGGCGGCGCAGCACGGCACGGATGCGTGCCAGCAGCTCTTTGGTGGAAAACGGTTTGGCAATGTAATCGTCGGCACCCGCATCCAGCCCCGCTACCCGGTCCACCTCGTCGCCACGCGCCGTCAGCATGATGATCGGCACCGTTTTGCTGCGCGGGTGGTTGCGCCAGCGCTTGGCCAGCGTCAGGCCCGACTCACCGGGCAGCATCCAGTCGAGCAACACCACGTCGGGCAGTGCCGCGTCCATTTCAGCCTGCGCTGTGACACCATCGATGGCGCACACAGGCCGAAAACCGCTGTGTCGCAGATTCACCGCAATCAGCTCGGCAATGGCGGGCTCGTCCTCAACGACCAAGACGGTCGGCAAGCGCCTCATTTCACCACCGATTCAATCTTGTCCATCGAAGAATGGCGTACATCGGCCCCCTTGACGATGTAGATGATCAACTCCGAGATATTCTTGGCATGGTCCCCGATGCGCTCGATCGCCTTGGCCAAAAACAACAAGTCCAGACTGGGCGAAATGGTGCGCGGGTCTTCCATCATGTAGGTGATGAGCTTGCGCACAAAGCCATCAAATTCCTTGTCGATCAGGTTGTCGTCTCGCAAAATGGTCAGCGCCTCGGCCGTATCCAGACGGGCAAACGCGTCCAACGCCTTACGCAGCAGATCAGAGGCCAGGTCGGAGGCCACACGCAGTTCCAGCGACGGCAACGAGCGCGCCGAACCACTGTCAATGATGGAACGCACCATGCGCGCTATTTTTTCGGCCTCGTCACCCACGCGCTCCAGATTGGCGGTGGCTTTGGAGATCGCCATCAGCAAGCGCAAATCGCGCGCGGTCGGTTGGCGCCGGGCGATGATGCTGGAAATTTCGCGGTCAATGTCCACTTCCATCGCATTGACGCGCGCCTCGGTCGCTGTCACCTGGTTGGCCAGTTCCTGGCTGAACTGCGACAGCGCCTGGATGGCCAGGTGGATTTGCGCCTCCACCAGACCACCCATCTCCATAAAACGGGTCGAAACGCCGCTGAGTTCGCTGTCAAATTGGGTTGATAAATGTTTGTCGCTCATGGCAAGTTCCCTGTTGGTCAACCAAAACGGCCGGTAATGTAGTCTTCAGTTTCCTGGCGTTTGGGCTTCATGAAGATGTCATTGGTGGCGCCGTATTCCATCATCTCACCCAGATACATATACGCCACATAGTCCGACACACGCGCGGCCTGCTGCATGTTGTGCGTCACGATCAAAATCGTGACCTTGCTCTTGATCTCGCCAATCAGCTCTTCGATGCTTCCAGTGGCAATCGGGTCCAGCGCCGACGTGGGCTCATCAAACAAAATAATCTCGGGGTCGGTCGCCAGAGAGCGTGCGATGCACAAGCGCTGCTGCTGGCCGCCAGACAAATTGGTGGCGGGCTCGCTGATCCGATCTTTGACTTCGTTCCAGATCGCCGCGCCCTTGAGGGCAGCTTCAACCTTGTCCTCGATATAACTGGTCGATTTTTCACCGCGCACGCGCAGGCCGTAGGCAACATTTTCAAAAATCGACTTCGGAAACGGATTGGGCTTCTGGAACACCATGGAAATGCGCATGCGCACCTCAATCGGATCGACCGAAGCGTCCAGAATGTCCACGTCGTCCGGGTGCAATTCGATCTTGCCGTCATAACGGTGCCCGGGGTACAAGTCGTGCATGCGGTTAAAGCAGCGCAAGTAGGTCGATTTGCCGCAGCCGCTGGGGCCAATCAGGGCGGTGACCTTGTTTTCATAGATGGGCATCGAAACGCCTTTGAGCGCCTTGAAGTCGCCATAATAAAAATCAAGATCTTTGGACTCGGCCTTGAGCCTGGGTGCCGGTTCCGGCAGGGTGATGGTGGATGCCATGATGTGTCTCAAGAAACTTTAAAAGGGGTTACCACTTGATGTTTTTGCGCAGCCGGTAGCGCAGCCAGATCGCCAAGGCGTTCATGCCCAGCGTCAGTACCACCAGCACCAGGCTGGCCGCCGCCGCGTTGAGTTGAAATTCTGGGTTGGGTCGCGACGTCCAGTTAAAAATCTGGATCGGCATCACGGTAAACGGCGAAAACAACCAGTCAAACAGCCCAGCCACTGGCTCACCCTGAAAAGGCACCGGCGGCAAAAATGCAATAAAGGTCAGGGCGCCAATGGTGATAATGGGCGCGGTTTCACCAATGGCGCGCGACAAGCCGATGATGACACCGGTGAGGATGCCAGGCGTACCGTAAGGCAACAGGTGGTCGCTAACTACCTGCCACTTGGTGGCGCCGCAGGCATAGGCACCCTCACGGATCACCTGCGGAATCGAGCGCAGCGCCTCACGCGTAGTGACGATCACAATGGGCAAAATCAACAAGCCCAGCGTTAGACCCGCAGACAAAATGCTTTGCCCCAGGCCAAAGGTATAGACAAACAGCCCCAGCGCCAGCAAGCCGTAAACAATCGACGGCACACCCGCCAGGTTGCTGATGTTGATTTCGATGATGTCGGTAAACCAGTTTTTGCGCGCGTATTCTTCAAGATAGACCGCGCTGGCAATGCCCACCGGTATGGCAAACAGCGCCGTCACCAGCATCACCAAAAACGAGCCGACCCACGCCGACAAAATACCTGCCTGGCCCGCGCGACGCGAAGGAAATGAGGTAAAAAAGTCAAGACTCAAGCGGGGCGCTCCGTCTATCACCATCTGGGCAAACAAGGCCACCAGCGTCAGAATGGCCAACGACATGGCCAGCAGGCCCAACAGCCCAAAAATGGCGTCCCAACGCTTGTGGCTCCTGATGATGCGGCGCAACAGCTGCGCCCGTTCAGACAATTTGGCACTCATCTCAATAAGCCTCACGGAATCTGCGGCGCATCCAGTGCCCCAGCAGGTTAAACAGCAGCGTGATGATCAACAGCGTCAAGCCGGCGGCAAAAATGGTCTGGTAACCGATGCTGCCGTGCGGCAGGTCGCCCAGCGCCACCTGGACAATGAATGACGTGACGGTCGCCGCTGGCTCCAGCGGGTTCAGGGTCAGATTGGGTTGCATGCCCGCAGCGACGGCCAAAATCATGGTCTCACCCACCGCGCGTGAAATACCCAGAATGTAGGCAGAAGCAATACCCGAAATCGACGCTGGCACTACCACCCGCATGGCGGTTTGAAAGCGCGTGGAGCCCATGGCATACGCCCCCTCACGCAGGCTCATGGGCACCGCGCGCATGGCATCTTCGGACAGCGACGACACATACGGAATGATCATGATGCCCATCACCAAACCTGCCGACAGTATGTTGAAAGTTGGCAAGTCAGGGTAAATCTTCTGGATCATCGGCGTGATGAACAAAAGGGCAAAGTACCCGTAAATGATGGTCGGCACACCCGAGAGCAACTCAAGAATGGGCTTGAGAACCTCACGAACCGTGTGGTTCGCAAACTCCGACAAATAAATGGCAATGATGGTGCCCAACGGAATCGCCACCAGCAGCGCCACGCCCGAGCTCGACAAGGTACCCGCCAGCAACACGGCAATCCCGAAGTGGGTGTCTTCAAACAGGGGGGTCCACTGGCTGTCGGTCAAAAAGTCCCACAGTGGCACATGGGTAAAGAACACCAACGATTCTTTGACCAGCACGTACACAATGCCCAACGTCGTAAAAACCGACACGCACGCTGCCAGCAACAAAATCAACTCGATCAACTTGTCCTTGCGCTTGCGCGCGGCCTTGATCTGGGCCAACTCGGCCAGACGCGCCGCACCGGTGAGGCGTTGTTCCATGACAGGAAGTGGTGTAGTCAAAGTGGAGCTCATTGTAGGGAACCGCTCAGGGCGACTTAAAGCTTTGCGTCAACGCAAGACCAACGCACTATGAACACAAAGAGCCCTGCCGCAACCCAATGGGCTTTCCATACGGCAGGGCACGGGGCTGGCAATGTCAGTCTCAGTTCTTGGCTTCGCGCTTGACCAATTCCTCGATGCTGATGCCCACTTCGTTATGACCACCAAACACAGTGCCTTTTTTGCCATCGGCAATGTGCTTCAGGTTGGCCTTGTACACGCTGGCGGGCAATGCAACGTACTTCACTTCTTTGGCAATGGTTGCGCCATGCTCCATGTAGTACTCCACGAATTTCTTCACCTCAGGCTTTTGCAGCGACTGTGCCTTGACGTAGATGAAAATCGGGCGTGACAGCGGCTGGTAAGCACCTTTTTCCACCGCCTCGGCGCTGGGGCCCACAGCAGGTTTGTTGGCGTCAATGGCGATGGGCAAAGCCTTCAGACGATTGGTGTTTTCAGCGTAATAAGCGTAGCCAAAGTAGCCCATGGCGTTTACGTCGCCAGCCACACCTTGCACCAGCACGTTGTCGTCTTCAGAGGCGGTAAAGTCGCCGCGGCTGGCCTTGGCCTTGCCGACAATGGCTTCGGTGAAATATTCAAACGTGCCAGAGTCTGCGCCCGGGCCAAACAACTTGATGGGTTGATCAGGCCAAGCCGGATTGACCTGCTTCCAACGCAGGGTTTTTCCTTGCGCCGCAGGCTCCCAAACCGCCTTGAGTTCGGCCACAGTGGCTTGTTTGAGCCAGGTGTTCTTCGGGTTGATCACCACCGTCAGCGCGTCAAACGCCACCGGCAGCTCAAAGTATTCAACGCCAGCGGCCTTGCAATCCGCCATCTCCGAGGCCTTGATCGGGCGCGATGCGTCAGAAATATCGGTTTCGCCACGGCAGAATTTTTTGAAACCGCCGCCAGTACCAGATACACCTACCGTCACCTTGAGGCCCTTGTTGGCCTTCTGAAAATCTTCCGCAATACCTTCGGTGATCGGGAACACCGTGCTGGAACCATCCACCGTGACCACTTGTGCCAGCGACGCCAGCGGCGTTGCGCCTAAAAAAGCCATGGCCGAAGTGGCCAGAATTGTCTTAAGAGTGCTTGATTTCATACGTCTTGTCCTTGAGTTAATGGGTCAACTATCGGGCCCTAAACGCCGCGACACGCAGAATTTACGACAGCCGTGTGACAATCATGTGACAAATTTCAGAGCTTCAAAAAAACAGCCTGGCAAACAGTGCAAAATGCACGCTTTGCCATCTGCCTGGCGCCCACCTGCATTTTTGATCCCGTCATGAACACTGCCACAGCCAAAAGGCTGGCCAAAATTTTGATCGTCGAAGACGAAGTGATCGTGGCACGCGACATTGCGCAGCAGTTGCAAGGGCTGGGGTACACGGTGACGGGAATCACCGCGCAAGGTGAGCAAGCCATTGACTTGGCGACGCAACAAAAACCCGATCTGGTGTTGATGGACATTCAGCTTGGTGGCGTCATGGACGGCATCGCCGCCGCGCAAATCATTCGCACCCAATGTGCCATACCCGTCATTTTTTTGACGGCGTTTGCGGCTGACGACGTACTGGATCGCGCCAAGCTCACCGAGCCTTTTGGCTACATCCTGAAACCCTTTACCGAGCGCGAACTCAGCACCGTGCTGGCCATGGCGCTGTACAAGCACCAGGCTGAGGCACGCCTGCTCACCACCACGCGCCAGCTCAAGGCCTTGTCGATGCGTGTGCTCCAGGTGCAAGAGCAAGAGCGGCGTCGGGTTGCAGTCGAGCTCCATGACGAACTGGGTCAGGCGCTGACCGCCATCAAGATCAATCTGCAACTGGGCGAACGCTTCAAAGACAAAGCACCGGCAGACTTGTACGACGAAAACCTGCGCATCGTGGAAGACGCACTACAGCAGGTACGCACGCTCGCCACGGCACTGCGCCCTTCCATGCTGGACGACCTGGGGCTGGCCCCGGCACTCAAGTGGCTGGCCGAACAAAGCGCAAGCCGCAGCGGCTTTGAAGTCAAGTTTCACCATGAACGCTCGCTGGATCGCCTGTCCAGCGAGACTGAAACCGCCTGCTTTCGCATCGTGCAAGAAGCATTGACCAACATCAGCCGCCACGCCCAGGCGCAGCACGTTGACATCAGCCTGCGCCGGGAAGCCAACCACATGGTGCTGCTGGTGGCCGACGACGGTTGCGGCTTTGACCCACCTGCCATGCGCGAGCGCGCCGCCACCGGCGCCAGCCTGGGTGTGCTGGGCATGCAAGAGCGTGCTACCTTGGTGGGAGGACAACTCGACATCCGCTCCGAGCCAGGCCAGGGCAGCACCGTGGAGCTGCGTTGCCCGTGGCGCATCCAGGGGGCCACAACATGACCGTGTCACGCGCGCTGCTGGCCGACGACCACACGCTGGTACGCGCCGGGCTGCGCAAATTGCTCGAAAACCTGCCCAACATTGAGGTGGTTGGCGAGGCCGGTGACGGGCTGGAACTGTTGGCGTTGGCCGAACAATTGCAACCCCACCTGGTGCTGATGGACATTGCCATGCCGGGCTTGAACGGGCTGGATGCTACGGCGCGCTTGGTCAAGTCGCAGCCCGGCATTCGGGTGCTGATTTTGTCCATGCATCAAAACGAAGAATACGTGCGCAAGGCACTGCGCCACGGTGCGGCGGCGTACTTGCTCAAGGACGCTGCGCCGATGGAGCTTGAGCTGGCGCTCAGCGCTGTGCTGCGTGGCGAGACGTATCTCAGCCCGGCCGTCTCACGCGGGGTGGTGAGCGACTACGTGCAACGCCTGCGCAGCGAAGACCAGCCCGGCGAACAGCTTTCGCCGCGCCAGCGCGAGGTATTGCAACTGATCGCCGAAGGCCTGAGCACCAAAGAGATTGCGCGCAAACTCGATTTATCGGTCAAAACCGTGGAAACCCACCGCACCGGGCTGATGAAGCAGCTTGACGTGCACGAAGTCACCGGCCTGGTGCGCTACGCCCTCAAACTGGGGCTGGTCACGGTGTAGCACCCGGGGCGCTGACCCCTGGCCAAAAAATTTTTTTGAAAGCACGCCATGTTTGAATCTGCTGAAATTGGCCACAAGTTAAGCAAATCGGCTTACAAACAAGCTGTACCTGCACTACGTGCTGCATTATTGGAAGCGCAAGTGAACCTGTTTGAAAAGCACAAGACCCCCGTGGTGGTGCTCATCAGCGGGCAAGACGGCGCTGGGAAGGGCGAGACCATCAACGTGCTTTATGAGTGGATGGACCCGCGGTTTCTGTCCACGCTGGCGTTTTCGCAGCCCAGCGACGAAGAGCGCGAGCGCCCGCCCATGTGGCGCTACTGGCGCAGCCTGCCGCCCAAGGGACGGGTCGGCATTTTTGCCGGCTCCTGGTATTCCGACCCGATTCGCGAGCGCATTGAAGGCGCTATTTCGCTCAAAGAGCTCGACGCCCGCGCCGAGCAAATCAATCGCTTTGAAGAAATGCTGGTCAACGAAGGCGCGCTGGTGCTCAAGTTCTGGTTTCACCTCACCAAAGAGGGCCAGCGCGCACGCCTGAAAGCCCTGTCCGCCGACCCGCGCACCGCCTGGCGCGTCACCCAGTGGAACTGGGACCGTCTCAAAACCTACGACGCGCTGCAAGATGTCGCCGGCCACTTGTTGCGCGTGACCAATACCGCCGCCGCGCCCTGGGTGGTGGTGGAAGGTACCGACGACCGATACCGCTGCATGACGGTCGGCCAGGTGCTCCAGAAAGCGTTGCAAGCCAAGCTGGCCGAAGCTGTCCCTGACACATCACCGGTGGCCCCCATGGTGCGGGTCGATCTGGACGGGCGCAACGTGCTGTCTGAACTGGATTTGTCGCAAACGCTAGCCGACAAACCCTACAAGGACGAGCTCGCACGCTGGCAAGGCCGCCTGTCAGAGCTGGTGCGTGACCCGCGTTTTGCCAACCGCTCGCTGGTGTGCGCCTTTGAGGGCGCCGACGCTGCGGGCAAGGGCGGCGCCATACGGCGCATCACGGCCGCACTGGACGCACGCCTGTACCAGGTGACACCGGTAGCCGCGCCGTCTGAAGAAGAAAAAGCGCAACCGCACCTGTGGCGTTTTTGGCGTCAACTGCCGCGCCACGGCCAGGTGGCCATTTTTGACCGCACCTGGTACGGCCGCGTGCTGGTGGAGCGGGTCGAGGGTTTTTGCGCCGAGGCCGACTGGCTACGCGCCTACAGCGAGATCAACGACTTTGAGCACGAAATCATTGAATCAGGCGTGATCGTGGTCAAGTTCTGGCTACAAATCAGCCAGGCCGAGCAGCTCAAGCGCTTCAAAGAGCGTGAGCAAATCGAGTTCAAACGCTTCAAGATCACCCAAGAAGACTGGCGCAACCGCGAAAAATGGGCCGACTACCAGCAAGCCATTTGCGACA
>PCUV01000094.1:30263-169134 GCA_002786915.1 Comamonadaceae bacterium CG12_big_fil_rev_8_21_14_0_65_59_15
ACCGTGGACGCTGGTCGAAGCCAACGACAAAAACTTTGCCCGCGTCAAGATTTTGCGCACCCTGTGCCAGCGGCTTGAGGCCGCGCTGGCGGACAGCAATGCCCGCGCCAAAGCCATCCCCGCTGGCAAAAAATCCAAACCCCCCGCCCCAGCCAAAAAGCCACCCAAGCAGAACAAGACCAAGACGGCCAAGCCGGACAAGCCGAAATAAATGCGCCAGTCTTGCTCACCTGCAAAGACTGGTCTCAGGTGTTTGTGATTGATCCCTCAGGTCAATACCCGATGCCAGCCGATGGCAAGAAATGGTACTGTGCGGCGCAGCAGGCTACGTCTGGCGCTTGCCCCGTCCCCAAATCTGTTTACCCATGCCAACGCCCCCGCGCCCCATCCTGATCGTTGAAGACGAAACCATCGTCGCGCGCGATCTGCAAGGCCAGCTTGAGCTGCTGGGCTACACCGTAGCCGGGCTGGCGCACACCGGCGAGCAAGCCATTGTGCTGGCAGCACAGTTGCAACCCGAGCTGGTGCTGATGGACATCCAGCTCGGCACCGGCATCGACGGCATCGCAGCGGCGCTGGCCATCCGCACACAGCGCGACGTGCCAGTGGTTTTTTTAAGCGCTTTCGCCGCCGACGAAGTTTTGCAGCGCGCCCAACTGGCCGAGCCCTACGGTTACATTCTCAAACCGTTTTCAGAGCGTGAACTGCAAACCGTGCTGAAAATGGCGTTTTTCAAGCAGCAAGCGCAACAGCGAGAGCGCGATCTGATCCACAGCAACCAGGCCATGCTGGACACGCTGACGTTTTATGACGAACTCACCGGCCTGCCCAATCGCCGCTGCCTGGTTGACAAGCTCGCGCAAGCAGTGGCGGCCAAAGCACAGTCCGGGCAACACGGCGCGCTGATTTTTCTGGACCTGGACCACTTCAGACTCATCAACGACACACTGGGGCCGGGTTTTGGCGACCAACTGCTGCGCGCCGTGGCGCACCGGCTCAACCAATGCGTACGCGAAGAAGACACGGTGGCGCATTTGGGCGGTGACGAGTTCATGGTGATGCTTGACACCCTGGGCACGGACAAGGCACTGGCCGCCAACCGGGCCGAAGCCGTGGCAGACAAAATTTGCCACGCGCTAAGTCAGCCGTACAGCCTGAGCGGCCACGCTCACCGCAGCTCGGCCAGCGTGGGCATCGTCATGTTTGACCAGTACGGCGCCAACACCGACGAGCTGCTCAAAATGGCCGACGCCGCCATGTACCAGGCCAAGTCTGCCGGGCGCAACGCGGTGCGCTTTTTTGACCCCGCCATGCAAGCACAAATGCAGGCGCGCAACGCGCTGGAATCCGACTTGCAACGCGGCTTGCAGGTGCAAGAATTTGTGCTGCACTACCAGTTGCAGGTCAACACCCAGGGCGAGCCCCTGGGTGTCGAGGCGCTGGTGCGCTGGCAACACCCCACGCGCGGGCTCGTGTCACCGGTGGAATTCATTGCTTTGGCCGAAGAAACCGGCCTGATCCTGACGCTAGGGCAATGGGTGCTCGACACCGCTTGTCAGCAACTGGTGCAATGGGCACAGCAGCCGCAACAGGCGCGCTGGGTCATGGCGGTGAATGTCAGCGCGCTGCAGTTTGCCCAGGACGACTTTGTGCAAGGCGTGGCACAGGCGATCAATTTGTCGGGCGCCAACCCGACGCGGCTCAAGCTGGAGCTGACCGAGTCGATGCTGCTCAACAACGTCGAAGAAGTCATCAGCAAGATGCACCAGCTCAAAACCATGGGCGTGAGCTTTTCGCTGGACGACTTTGGCACCGGCTATTCGTCGCTGGCGTACCTTAAAAGGCTGCCGCTGGACCAGCTCAAGATCGACCAGTCGTTTGTGCGCGACTTGTTGACCGACCCCGACGACGCCACGCTATGCCAAACCATTGTGTCGCTCGGGCACAACCTGGGCATGCACGTGATCGCCGAGGGCGTTGAAACCGAAGGCCACCGCGCGGCACTGGCCGCTATGGACTGCGACGCCTTTCAGGGCTACCTGTTCGCCCGCCCCCAGCCCGCTGACAAGCTGCTAAAAGTTACAGATCAAATGAACGAGTAAAACTTAACTGTCACCTGGCCCCATGAACAAGACATTGCGCCGGAGACTTTAATGGCTGAACTGCGGCCACTCGATGAGGCTGCGATACGGTTGCCGCCCAAGTGACCAACCGGGCGACATGATATTGCTCTCAATCACTGATTGATGAACCCTGCGCCGGCCCGGTGGGCATTGACATATTCGCGCAGCGCCGCGTTCATTCTGCTCTGGTAGCGTTTGCCCGTGCCTCTGAAAAACTGCAGCACATCCGCATCCACACGTAAAGTGATTTGCTGTTTGTTCTCGCTGGGCAGCAGCATGCCCGGCCGCGTCCACTGTACCGGCCCGGTCTGGCGCGGGATGTCGCTGTAGTCAATGGCCGCATCAGGCATGGCTGCAATCGCCCCCAAACGCCGCTGCTGTGCAACAGTTGCAACGGGTGGATGCGCTGGATCGAGTTTGAATTTAACCGTATTGTTTGCGCTCATATGCATCTGCCTTTCTTGCGGAGATCAACCGAATGGTGTCACCGTCTTGACCCCGAACCGTGTAAACGACCGCCAGCAGCGCAGCGCTGACCCGACCCACAGTTTTCCAGCGATCTTCACCATAATGCTCGCGACCATCAAATGTCTCGATTCGACAAGGATCCAGAAACACCTCGGCTGCATCCTCAAAACACACACCATGTTTGCCCTGATTGGTCTTGGCTTTCTGGCGATCCCACTCGAATTCCATCGCCTCAGTTTACTACGTTTGTAACTACAAACCAATTCTGGGCTAGCTGGGCTGCCATGAATAGGAATGGGCCTATGGCGCCAGCGTCACAGCAGGCGCTACGGTAAAGGTAACGGCAAATGCGGTGCCGGGGCCGGGCTCGATCTGTAGCGTGCCTTTGAGTTGTTGCGTCAGGTCCGCCACCAGTTGCAGGCCCAGGGACTGGGTGCGCCGGGACTCAAAGTCGGCGCTCAGGCCCACGCCGTCGTCGCTCACGCGCAGGCACCACTGGCTGTTGGCGGCTTGGACGCCCACGGTATCCACGGCATCCACTGCGCCCACGCCATCCACGGCGTGCAAATCAATGCGTACCACGCCGCTGCGGCCTTCGGGAAAGCCGTGTTTCAGGCAGTTGCTGATCAGCTCGTTGAGCAGCAGGCCGCACGGCGTGGCCTGGTCCAAGCTAACCCGCACGCTGTCGAGCGCCAACTGCAGGCGCACCGAGGCGCTGCTTTGCGCCCGAAAAGCCTGGCCGGCGAGCTGCCCCAGGTAGGCCCCCAGGTCCACCCATGCAAAAGTGCCAGCGCGATACAGCGACTCGTGCAACAGCGCCATGGCGCGAATACGACCCTGCATCTCGGTCAGTACATGTCGCGTTTCGCCCTGACTGCTGCGCCCGGCCTCCAGCCGCAACAGGCTGCTGATCACCTGCAGGTTGTTCTTGACGCGGTGGTGTACTTCGTTGAGCAGCGCAATCTTGTCAGACAACGATGCCTGCAGCGCCTGCTCGGTGCGCTTACGCTCGGTAATGTCGTGCTGGAGCCCTACGTAGTGCAGTGTGTTGCCCACACCGCGCACCGGCGCCACCACCGCTTGGTCCACATACAGCTCGCCGCTCTTTTTTTTGTTGTGAAATTCGCCGCGCCATACTTCGCCTGCGGTCAGGCTGTGCCACAGGCTCTGGTACACCTCGGGCGGGGTCAGGCCGGACTTCAGCACGCGCGGGTTCTGGCCGTACAGCTCTTCGCGGCTATAACCGGTGCATTGCGTGGCAAAAGGGTTGGCGTACTCGATGTTGCCCGCCAGGTCGGTGACCACAATGCTCATCGGCGCCTGTTCCACAATGTACGACAAGGTACGCAGTTGGTCCTGGGCGAGCTTACGCTCCGTGATATCGGTAATGAAGCCATGCCACAGCACGGCGCCATCGGCCAGTGGCTCAGGCAGCGCGTTGCCAAACAACCAGCGCACCGTACCATCGTCAAACTTGACGCGATACTCCTGCTGCCAGGGTGTGAGGCTGCGCGCTGACTGCAAGATCGAGGCGCGCAGACAGTCAATGTCGTCGGGATGACAAGCGCTAAACGCGCCAGACGCGTCGGTTTTAACTTGCTCCGGGCTGTACCGGGAGAGCTGGCGTAAACCTTCACTGGCAAATGGAAAGCAGGAGCTGCCATCGGCGCGCAACAGGTACTGATAGACCATGCCGGGCACCTGGTTGGCAATTTTTTGCAGCCGGGCCAGTGCTTCGTCGCGCGAGCGCTGCGCTGCCACGCGCGCGGAGATGTCGTGCGCCACCGCCTGGGTGGCGCTCTGGCCTTCAAAGATGACGGCGTGGCCGGTGGCCTCCACGTCAATCACCGTACCGTCAAGCCTGATGAATTTCTCTTGCAGGGTCCCGCCATCGATGTTGTCTTGCTGGCTACGCCGGATGCGCTCAAACACCACTTGACGAGAGTCCGGATGGATGCGCTCCAGAATGGGCTGACCCAGCAAGTCTTGCGCGGAACTGGCGCCAAAGAGTTTGACCGTGGCCGGGTTCACATAAATGAATTTACCGTCGCGATGCACAAACATGGCGTCTGGTGTCCAGTCGATCAGAGTGCGATAGCGCGCCTCGCTCTCGGCCAGCGCAGCGTCGCGCTGACGCAGCGTGGCAAGCATTTGGTTAAAACCCTCAATCAACTGCCCCACTTCATCGGCTCTGTTCACAGCCAGAGGTGCCGGGAACGGGGCGTTGGGGTCAAACTTTTGCAGGGCGTTTGTGGCGACCTGCAGCGGCGCCAGTTGCCGGCGCAGC
Organism: Comamonadaceae bacterium CG12_big_fil_rev_8_21_14_0_65_59_15; assembly: GCA_002786915.1. Lineage (GTDB taxonomy): Bacteria > Pseudomonadota > Gammaproteobacteria > Burkholderiales > Burkholderiaceae_C > Rhodoferax. The sequence continues at coordinate 35,142 of PCUV01000094.1, forward strand.
AGCCACCAGGTCAGCAAGCCGGCCAGCAGGGTCAGCACAGATGCAGCCACGGCCATGCGCTGCTGTAGCGCGTGGATGGGGGCAAAGGCTATCTGGGTCGGCAGGGTGATGGCAACGTACCAACCGGCAGCGGGGATGTTTTTGGCTGAGACCAACACCTCGACGCCAAGGGGGTTGATAAAAACGTCGCTGCCCTCGTGCCCCTGCGCATAGCGATCCAGCGCGGGAATCACGCCGGGCGCAGGCAACGCGGCCATGATGCGGCTCGGGTTGGAGCTGGTCACGTTAAGTCGGTGCTGCGATGCCACCACATAATAGTTGCTTCGGTCTGGATCGTGGCGCCGGGCTACCCGATCCAGAAAATTGGGGCGGTTCAGGTTCACTACCCCGGCCAAAACACCCATCACGCCACCACTGGCCGCCCTGATGGGTACCGCCATGACCAAGCTCGGGTTCTGTGTGATTTTGCTTCGCGTCGGCTTGCCAACGGTGGCTTTGCCGTCTTTGAGCGGGCCAATGATGTAATCTCGCTCGCTGAAATTGGCACCCAAGCGCCCACTCTGCTTCGGAAAATCAGCCAGCACCGTGCCGTCCACGCCGGTGCTCGCTACACCCTGGTTGAACAATTGCGCCAGCAGTGGGCGATGCTCCAAAAAAGCTTGCAGGTCGGCAGGACGCTGCAGCATGGCCGGGGTGATTTCGCTGGCAATGGTTGTCAGCGCCTGTAGCCGGTCGGCCACTTCATGATCAATTTCTTCGGCCAGCAAAGTCACGGTGGCGAACTGTTGTTCAGCCAGTGTCTGTTGCAGGTCGTCATGCAACATCCGGCTGACAAAAAAAGTCAGCGACCAGATGCTGACCAAAAAGACGCCCATGGTGAGCAGCGTGATGCGCGTCTTGAGCGATTTCGTTCCCAATGTGAGTTTCGTCATCGGCGGGTGCTGCTCAGTTTGATGAAAATAATGATAGCTGTCTAGGCTTGAAAGACGTGGGCCAATGCCTGTTTTATCTTAACAAATCGCAAGAGATGGTGGTTAGGGACTGGGATCAGGATAAATTTGTTCTCAGGTTTTGCCGATGCCGCATTGGGGTATTGACCTGATGTTGCAGGGGCACCAAAGTGCCTACAGTGCCACCCATGCGAATCGATCTTTTGCAAATTAACGTTGGGTGGCGTGCATGACACTCAACATCCTGCTGGTTGACGACAACCTCACTTTTTTGGCCTCGGTCAAACATTTGCTGACCCTGCAGCCGCACACCCGCATCGTGGCTGAGGCGCACAACGGTGCGCAGGCGCTAGCGCTGGCGCAGCAACACCAGCCCGACCTGGTGCTGCTTGACATCGTGATGCCGGGCATGAGCGGGCTGGAGGTAGCCAAAACCCTGCAAACCTGGCCCAACCCGCCCAAGGTGCTGTTTTTGACCCTGCACGACAATGACTCGTACCGTAGCGCGGCCAAGGCGTTGGGCGCACTGGGGTTGGTGGGTAAAGCCAACTTTGTCTCAGAGTTGCTGCCCATCATCACCCAACTGAGCCAGGACTGCCCGGAGGACGCGTCATGACCAGCTTTATCCCAGCGCGCAAGCAAAAATACTATCCAGCGGCCTTGGGTGCTGCGGGTGCAGCTTCTGTTTTAGTAGCATGTGGGCTGGGTACCGTGCCCCTTGGGCTGGCCATTGTGCTGCTGCTGGCGGGCCTGCTGCTGGGCAAAAAGATCAACCAGCGCCAGGCTGACTTGCAGCAGGCCGTGGCTGACTTCATGGCCGGCCAGGCAGACTTTGGCGCACAAGTCACGCCGGTCTGGGGCAACCACATCGAGTCGTCACGCGAGCAAATGGCATCTGCCATCAACTCGCTGACCGAGCGCTTTGGCGGCATTGTTGACAAGCTTGACACCACCCTGCGCACCGCCACACAGGCCACCGACAGCGTGGAAGGCGGCGGCACGGATCTGGTCGCGGTTTTTGACAAGAGCGAAAAAGACCTCAAGGCGCTGATCACCGTGCAACAGGCGTCCATGGCCAACATGGAATCCATGCTGACCAAAGTGCAGGGGCTGGACCGCTTTATTGCAGAGTTGCAAGACATGGCCTCTGACGTGGCACGCATTGCCCAGCAAACCAATTTGCTGGCCCTGAACGCGGCCATAGAAGCCGCCAGGGCGGGCGAGCTAGGACGTGGCTTTGCCGTGGTGGCCAAAGAATTCCGCATGCTGTCCAACCAGTCGGGCCAGTCGGGCAAAAAAATTGCCGAAACCGTCAAGGTCATCAGCGCCGCCATTGTTGACACTTGCACCACGGTGCGCGAATCAGTGCTGGCTGAAGACCAGTCGCTGGAAGCCGCGCACACCACCATTGACCAGGTGATGGCCGATTTTCGCAACATCACCGAAGCGTTTCAGCAGTCCAGCGACCTGCTGCAAAGTGAGAGCATGAGCATCCAGTCTGAAGTGAACCAGGCGCTGGTTCAAATGCAGTTTCAGGATCGTGTCAGTCAGATCATGACGCAGGTTGTCACCAACATCGAACGCCTGCCCACCATCTTGCAAGAGCAGCAACAGCACTACGCACAAACCGGTGCGCTGGTGGCACACGACCCCCAAGACATGCTCGACGAGATGAAAAAGTCTTACGTGATGGCCGACCAGCACGTGATCCATGAAGGCGGAAAAGTGGTGGCAAGCAGTGGCGCAACGGATATCAGCTTTTTTTAGAGGATAAGACATGGCCAAACTGATCATGATTGTGGACGACTCAGCGTCAATGCGGCGCGTCGTAGGCATCTCACTCAAAGGCGCTGGGTACGACGTCATCGAAGGCTGCGACGGCAAAGACGCCCTGTCCAAGCTGACCGGGCAAAAAGTGCACCTGATCATCAGCGACGTGAACATGCCCATCATGGACGGCATTGCGTTTTTGAAAGCCGTCAAGCAAATGCCGGCCTACAAGTTCACGCCGGTCATCATGCTCACCACCGAGTCGGCGGAAGAAAAAAAGCGCGAGGGCCAGGCAGCCGGTGCGCGCGCCTGGGTGGTGAAACCTTTTCAACCTGAACAACTTGTGAACGCCGTACAACGGCTGTGCCTGCCATGAGCCAAAACACTTTAAAAATTGAAGGCGAGCTCACCATCTTTCGTGCCATGGAGCTCAAGCCTGCCTTGCTGGCTACCCCGCCGGTGGATGAAATTGACCTCTCTGGTGTGACCGACCTTGACACCGCCGGCGTGCAACTGCTGATGCTGGCCAAAAAAACCGCATTGGCGCAGCAGCGCGACGTCAAGCTCACAGGCCATAGCCCGGCCGTGCTGGATGTGTTTGAGCTGCTCAACGTGGCAGGCTACTTTGGCGACCATCTGGTGATGGATTCGGCCAAAAACAATTCAAGGAGCTGACATGGAAATGGACGACGCACTAGAGACATTCATTGTTGAATGTCGGGAGCTGCTCGATGACATGGAAACCGCGTTGTTGGGCGTGGAAGCAGCGGACGACAAAACCGAGATGATCAACGCCATCTTTCGCGCCGCGCACACCATCAAGGGATCCAGCGGGCTGTTCAGCCTGGACCATGTGGTGGCCTTTACCCACGTAGTGGAAAGCGTGCTCGACAAGGTGCGCGGCGGCAAGCTGGCGCTGGCTGACAAGCTGGTGGTATTGCTGCTGGCGTGCAACGACCACATTGGCAAACTGGTGGACGGCGTGGCGGCGGGTGAACACGCCGGTACGCCCGAGCTGCTGGCAGCGGGAGAACCGCTGGTGGCGCAATTGCGCGCTTACCTGGATGTTCCCAAAGATCAAGCCAATGCCAATGCTGGTGCACGCCGCGTACCCACCGCCGACACCGAGCAGGTGCAGCGCATCAACGCCGACACGGTCAACGCAGACCACTGGCACATTTCGGTGCGCTTTGCCCCCGACGTGTTGCGCAACGGCATGGACCCGCTGTCGTTCATACGCTACCTGGGCACCATGGGCAAGATCAAGGCGATTGAAACCGTAGCAGATGCCCTGCCCGACGCCGACGCCATGGACCCCGAGCTGTGCTACCTGGGCTTTGAGATGGCCTTTCAGACCCGGGTGGACAAAGCGGCGATTGAAAAAGTATTTGAATTTGTGCGCGACGACAGCCGCCTGGTGATCTTGCCCCCGCACAGCCGTATGTCAGAGTACGTCAGCCTGATCAGCATGCAGCCGGGCGAACTGACACGCCTGGGCGACATGCTGGTGCGCTGCGGCACGCTCACACCCAACGAGCTCGACATGGCGCTGGACAAGCAAGCCGACACGCCCGCCAAGCCGATTGGCACCATTCTGGTGGAACAGGGCTCGGTTCGGCCCGAGGTGGTTGAAGCGGCCTTGACCAAACAAAAGCTGGTCAAGGAAACCGCAGCCACTGAAAGCAAATCCATCCGTGTGGATGCCGACAAGCTCGACAGCCTGATCAACCTGGTGGGCGAGCTGATCATTGCCGGGGCCAGCGTGAACCTGATCGCGCACCGCTCCAAAGTGATCGAGCTGACCGAATCCACCTCCAAGCTGGCCACACTGGTTGAAGAAGTGCGCGACAGCGCCCTGCAACTGCGCATGGTGCGCATTGGCGCCACGTTTAACCGCTTTCAGCGCGTGGTGCACGACGTGTCGCGCGACCTGGGCAAAGACATTGCCTTGCAGATTGACGGCGAAGACACCGAGCTGGACAAAACCGTGGTGGAAAAAATTGGCGACCCGCTGATGCACCTGGTGCGCAATTGCATGGACCACGGCATTGAAAGTGCCGAGCTGCGCCAGCAGCGCGGCAAGCCGGTACAAGGCATGGTCAAGCTCAACGCTTTTCACGACAGCGGCTCAATCGTCATCACGGTCGAAGACGACGGCGGCGGCCTTAAAAAAGACCGTATCCTGGCCAAGGCGGTGGAGCGTGGTCTGGTCGAGGCCGGCCACCACCTGAGCGATGCCGACATTTACGGCCTGGTGTTCGAGCCCGGTTTTTCTACCGCAGAGAAGGTCACCAACCTGTCGGGCCGCGGTGTCGGGCTGGACGTGGTCAAGCGCAACATTACCGCGCTGCGCGGCACGGTGGGCATCACCAGCAACGAGGGCGTGGGCACCAAGGTGTCGATCCGTCTGCCGCTCACGCTGGCCATCATCGACGGCTTTTTGGTCGGCATTGACAAAGCCGTGTATGCCATTCCGCTGGACATGATCGAAGAGTGCGTGGCCTACAGCGCCGAGCCAGGCCACGACTACACCAACCTGCGCGGCGAGGTGTTGCCCTTTATTCGCCTGCGTGAGCTGTTTTCGGTACCAGGCAAACCGGCCAAGGGCGAAAACATTGTGGTGCTCAAACACGCCGGGCAAAAGGCCGGGCTGGTGGTGGACACCCTGCTGGGCGAGTTTCAGACCGTCATCAAACCGCTGGGCCAGATGTTTGCGCAAAGCCGCTGCATCAGTGGTTCCACCATTTTGGGCAGTGGCGACGTGGCGTTGATTCTGGACGTGCCGCAACTGGTGCGCCAGGCGATGGAAAAAGGTAGCCAAGTAGGGCAAGAACACGCGGTATTGAATTGAAACTGTTTTTTTAAAAAGGGGTAACGACATGTTTGCAAATATGAAAATCGGCCTGCGCTTGTCGCTGGGCTTTGCCATTGTGTTGGCATTGATGGCCGCGCTGGCGGCGGTGGGTATCAACGGCATGGCCAATGTGCAGGAGCGGCTTGATGGCATCGTGAATGACAACATGCACAAAATCGCACTCAATACCGACATGTCGCAGCAGATTCATATCGTTACACGCTTGATGCGCACGACGGTTTTGCTGAAAGATCCGGCAGCGATTGCAGCCGAGCACAAGAAGATTGCCGATGCCCGCAAGAAATACGCCGAAGCCTTTGATGCGCTGGAAAAAACCACGGCGAGCGAAAAAGGCAAAGCTTTGCGCGGCAGGATCAAATCAGCGTTGGCCGAAGCTACCCCGTTGAATGACAAGGTGCTGGAGCTCGACTCAGCGGGGAAAGACGAAGAGGCAGTGGACTTTCTGATCAAGGTTGCCGCACCGGCTACGCAGAAAGTGCAAGACATCCTGGAAGAAAACATGGTTTTCCAGGACGATGATGCTGATGCCGACCATGCTGCCGCCAAAGCCGCCTACGCATCAGCCCACACCCTGATGCTGACACTGGCAGCGGTGGCCATTGGCCTGGGTGCGCTGTTGGCCTGGATATTGACCCGCTCCATCACCCAACCGGTGAACGAAGCCCTGAACGTGGCCAACCGCCTGGCCGACGGCGACCTGACCGTGCGCATTGACAACCCGTCCAAAGACGAGACCGGGCAAATGCTGGCCGCCATGCAAGGCATGATCGGCAAGCTCACACAAGTCGTTACCGACGTGAACGGTGGCGCGCAAGCACTAGCCAGCGCCTCAGAGGAGGTGAGCGCCACCGCGCAGTCTTTAAGCCAGGCGGCCAGCGAACAAGCCGCCGGTGTGGAAGAAACCTCGGCCAGCATCGAGCAAATGACTTCGTCGATTGCGCAGAATACCGAAAACGCCAAGATCACCGACGGCATGGCCAGCAAGGCCGCCAAAGACGCGGCCGACGGCGGCGAAGCCGTGAAGGCCACGGTCGAAGCGATGAAGCAGATCGCCAAGAAGATCGGCATCATCGACGACATTGCCGCACAAACCAACCTGCTGGCCCTGAACGCCGCCATTGAAGCCGCGCGCGCTGGTGAGCACGGCAAAGGCTTTGCCGTGGTAGCCGCAGAAGTGCGCAAACTGGCCGAACGCAGCCAGGTGGCCGCGCAAGAAATTGGCGAAGTGGCTGGCAGCAGCGTGGAACTGGCCGAAAAGGCCGGCAAGCTCCTGGACGAGATCGTGCCCAACATCCGCAAGACATCAGACCTGGTGCAAGAGATCACCGCCGCATCTACAGAACAAAGCAGTGGCGTCGGCCAGATCAACAGCGCCGTGAGCCAGCTCAACACCACCACGCAGCAAAACGCCAGCAGCTCTGAAGAGCTAGCCGCCACCAGTGAAGAGATGAGCAGCCAGGCCGAACAGCTGCAACACACCATGATGTACTTCAAGCTCGACGGTGCCAGCCAGGGCGGGGGCAGCTTTGCGATCCACAAGAGCAGCGCCAGCAGCAAAAAGGCCGCGCAGCCCAAAGCCGCAGCCAGCGCCAAAGCCGCACCCAAGGCCACCGCTACAGCCAGCGCCGATCTGGACGAAACCCAGTTTACGAAGTTTTAACATGAAAAACGCCGAGCTTCGTCATTCCCGCGTAGGCGGGAATGACGGGCCCATTTCATCGTTTGGGCGGCTGTGCAGGCATGGCAGATAGCTCTGTCCCCAACTGAAAGGAATTCATCATGGACGAAATAGTTCCAGCCAATACAAAACTTGTAGCTGCCCAGGCAAGCGCAGCAAGCGCTAGCGAGGCAAAACAGTACTTGACTTTTATGCTCGGCGGCGAGATGTTCTCGATCGGCATTCTGTGCATCAAAGAGATCATCTGGTACGCTAACCTGACCGAAGTGCCGATGATGCCCGCGTGCATTCGCGGGGTCATCAACCTGCGCGGCGCGGTGGTGCCGGTGCTGGATTTGTCCAACCGCTTTGGCAAACCTTCTACGCCGGTGATCAAAAGCACCTGCATCGTGATTGTGGAAGTGCCCACCGCCAATGAGGGTGAGCACCAGAACATGGGCATCGTGGTCGATTCAGTGCAGGCGGTGCTGGAAATCCCCACGTCTGAGATTGAGCCCGCGCCCAGCTTTGGCACCAAGATTCGAAGCGAATTCATTGAAGGCATTGCCAAGGTGGACGGCAAGTTTGTGATTCTGCTGGACGTGGCCAAAGTGCTGTCGATGCAGGAGATTGGGCAACTGGGGCAGGTGGCGGCGCTGCCAAATGTGGCGCCGGCCGAGGCCTGATGCCAAGATTTTTCTTACTGAGAGTATGGCAAGGCAATACCAGTCACTAACCACTGGAAAAAACACCATGACTGTGAGTATTGCCAAACCCTTGTCGGTCAAACTCGACGCGCAAACGCGGGCGCGCATTGAGAACCTGGCTGCGTCGCGCCGTCGCACCACCCACTGGATGATGCGTGAAGCGATTGCACAGTACATTGAGCGCGAAGAACAGCGCAACAGTTTGCAGCAGGATGCGGTTGCCGCATGGGAGGCTTATCAAGCCAAGGGATTGCATTTGACGCTGGAAGAGGCCGATGCCTGGATGGCCAAGCTTGAAGCTGGGCAAGACGTGGAGCCGCCACCATGCCACGTCTGATTTGGCCACCGCCTGCGCTGCTGGATTTTGTTAGACACCAGAAAGAGCTTGGCTACCAAGATCGGCACACCACAGCATGAAGCTTCAAAGCAAAATCTGGCTGAGTTGTGGCGCGGTGGTGGCCGTAGTGATGGCCATCGACTTGGGCGTAGGTTACCGCGATGTGCAAGCCGGTGTGCATGCCCAGGCCAGCGACGATGCACGCATTGTGCAAAGCTTGCTGATGGCCACGCGGCGCATCTACCACCAGCAGTTTCTGGACAGTGGGATAGAACTCAATTCACACACCATTGGTTTTTTGCCGGCGCATGCGATGAGCAAAATTTCGGCAGATTTGCCCAATTGGCTCAAGAGCGGCCTGCGTTTTAACAACGTGTCAGACCGCCCCCGCAACCAGAACAACGCCGCTGATGCGGTGGAGCTTGAAGACATGGCCTGGTTTCGGGCCAACCCCAAGGCGAAAGACCGCAGCCTGGATATCCGGGATGCATCAGGCAAACGTTTTTATCACTTTGCCGCCCCGATCTGGATCGAGCCCTATTGCCTGAAGTGCCATGGCGAGCGCAGTGCCACGCCGGCTGCCATTCGAGATACTTATGACCAGGCCTATGGCTACAAAGTAGGTGATTTGCGCGGTGTGCTGAGCATCCACGTGCCCACCGACGAGCTGCGTGCCAGTGCCCTGCAAACTTGGCTGGAGCGCAGCGTAGGCCGCTTGGTGGGCTACGCGGCCTTGCTGTTGCTGCTGGGCTTGATGTTGCAGCACCTGGTGGCGCACCGGTTAACCGCACTCGGGCTTGCCGTGAAGCGCCTGCAAACGGGCGAGCTGGCTACGCGGGTAGATGCTTCTGGAAACGATGAGTTGAGCGAACTCTCGCAGGGGTTCAACCACATGGCCGAAGGCTTGGCCAAGCGTGATGCTGCGGTGCACGAAAGCATGTTGCAGTTGCGCGAGAGCGAGTCCAAGTACCGCTCGGTGTTGGCCAGCTCGCAGGATGGTTTTTTGCTGGCAAACGCGCAGGGGCGGCTGCTTGAAGTCAACGATGCCTATGTGGCCATGACCGGCTTTAGCCGCGAAGAACTGTTGCAGATGAGCGTGGCGGATTTGAAGGCAGACGAGTCCAGGGCGCAGGTGCAAGCGCAGTTGCAGGCCATCATGGCGGGCCAGCCGGGTTTGTTTGAAACCCTGCACCAGCGCAAGGATGGCCAAGTGATACCGGTGGAGATCAGCGCAACTTTTAATTGGGCTGAAGGCGGCGTATTTGCCGCATTTGTGCGCGACATTTCAAAACGCCAGGAGACCGAGTCGCGCATTCGTCAACTCAAATTTTTTGACGGTCTGACCGGGCTGCCCAACCGCGCGATGTTTGTCGAGCGCTGCAACGTCGCATTGCAGCAAGCCCGGACTGTAGCCTCTGGTGCCGCCGTGATTTGCCTCGATCTGGACCATTTTGGCCATATCAATGACAGCCTGGGACATCAGGCCGGCGACCAGATGCTGGTGCTGCTGGCAGAGCGCTTTCAGAGCATGCTCGGACCCCATGACTTGCTGGGCCGCCCAGGTGGCGACGAGTTTTTGATCTTTTTGGCCGACACTGACAACGCACGAGCCAACGCCATCGTGGCCCAACTGACCCAAAGCGTTGCCAGCCCCTTGCGTCTGGAAGGCAAAGACATCGTCATGACCTTGTCGCTGGGCGTGGCCATGGCCCCGCAAGACGGTACCGATGCTGAAAGTTTGTTGCGCGCAGCAGATACGGCAACCCATTGGGCCAAAAAATCGGGGCTCAATTCGGTGCGTTTTTTCTCCGCCGAAATGCGTCAGTTGGTTAGCCACCAGATGGCCTTGGACGCTGACCTGCATGAGGCCATGGGGCGCGCCGAGTTTTTGCTGTTTTACCAGGCCCAGGTGTCAGAAGACGGCACCGTGGTGGGTGCCGAAGCCTTGATACGATGGCAGCATGGCACACGCGGACTGGTGTCGCCCGCAGAATTTATACCGTTGGCCGAAGAAAATGGCCTGATCTTGCCACTGGGACAATGGGTGCTCGAGATCGCTTGCCGACAACTGGCTAGGTGGGCCGATCTGCCAACCCTGTCGGCACTGACGATTGCGGTGAATGTCAGTGCCAAACAATTTCAACTGCCCGACTTTGTTGACAAGGTCACGACGGTCTTGAAACTGACCGGGGCAAATCCAGCGCGACTCAAGCTGGAGCTGACCGAAAGCCAGTTGGTCAGTGATGTCGAAACCACCATTGAAAAAATGCGCACGCTCAAAAATCTGGGGGTGCAGTTTTCACTGGACGACTTCGGCACCGGCTTTTCGTCGCTGTCTTACCTGAAGCGCTTGCCGCTGGATCAGCTCAAGATCGACCAGAGTTTTGTGCGTGACATTCTGACTGACCCCGAGGATGCAGCCATAGCCCGCGCCATCGTGGTGCTGGCACGCGCCATGTCGCTGGAAGTGATCGCTGAAGGGGTCGAGACCGAGGCGCAACGCAACAGCTTGCTGGCACTCGATTGCCACCTGTTTCAAGGCTATTGGTATGGCAAACCCGTGCCGTTGGCCAACTTTGAGGCCTTTGTCCTGGCGCAGGCCAACAAGGATTGAACGAACGTGTTACCGGTTCTTATTACTGATGCCGAATTTGCCAGATTCCAGCACTTCATTTTTGAGCGCGCCGGCATTTCCATGTCACCGGCCAAAAAAGCGCTGGTAAGCGGGCGGCTGAGCAAACGGCTGGCGCTGCATGGGCTGGAGAGCTTTGGCGCTTATTTCAAGCTGCTCTCAGACGGGCATCACCCCGACGAGGTGCAGATGGCGGTAGATTTACTGACAACCAATGAGACTTATTTTTTCAGGGAAATCAAGCATTACGAATTCATGCGCACCCAGGTGCTGGCCGCGCGCAGCCGCCCCACGCCATGGCGCATCTGGAGTGCAGCCAGCTCCAGCGGCGAAGAGGCCTACAGCATGGCCATGGTGCTGCAAGACTGTATGCAGACCACACCCTGGGAGGTGCTGGGCACGGATATCAGCACCCGGGTGATCGCCGGGGCGCAGCGCGGACTGTACTCGATGGAGCGCGGCCGCCACATTCCGCCGGACTATCTGCGCCGCTTTTGCCGCAAGGGCAGCGGCGAATACGAAGGCATGTTGCTGGTAGACCGCGCCCTGCGCAGCAAAGTGACGTTTCGGCAGGCCAACCTGAACACGGCACTGCCCGAACTGGGCCAGTTTGACATGGTTTTTTTGCGCAATGTGATGATTTACTTTAACAACGACACCAAGCGCGAGGTGGTGGCGCGGGTGATTGCCACCCTCAAGCCGGGCGGTTACTTTTGCATCGGCCATTCAGAGAGCTTGAACGACATCAGCACGGCGGTGCAGATGGTGGCGCCATCGATTTACCAAAAGCCAGTGTGATATGCACCAAATCGACAATTTACTGGATATTTTTTTACAGCCGGGCGAGCTGTTTGTGGCCGACTCGGGCTACCAGATCCGCACCATTCTGGGCTCGTGCGTTTCGATCACGCTGTGGCACCCAGAGACCGGTTTGGGGGGTATGTCGCATTTTTTGCTACCCACCCGTGGCCACAAGGTGCACCACAGTGAATTCGATGGCCGCTATGGCGACGAGGCGTTGGCGCTGATGCTGGCCGACTTGCGCGCGCGCGGTGTGGAGCCGCAAGAATGCCAGGGCAAGATTTTTGGTGGCGGCAACATGTTCCCCGGCATGGGGCACGCCAGCGGCATCAAGGTGGGACACCGCAACGGCCTGGCCGCGCGTGAAATGCTGCGCCAGCATGGCATTCCAGTGGTAACCGAGAGCCTGTTTGGCATTGGTCACCGACAAATCATTTTTGACCTGAGCCGCGGCGACGTGTGGGCGCGGCAGGTGAAACCCACGCAGCAAGAACTGGAAGCGCAGCCCAACATGGACAAACAATCATGAGCAGAATTAAAGTATTAGTGGTAGATGATTCAGCGGTGGTGCGCCAGGTGGTCACCAATATTCTTGGTGCCGACCCCGACATTGAAGTGATTGCCGCTGCAGCAGACCCCATTTTGGCGATTGCCAAAATGAACGTGCAGTGGCCCGATGTGATTGTGCTGGACATTGAAATGCCGCGCATGGACGGCATCACTTTCCTTAAAAAAATCATGGCCGAGCACCCTACGCCAGTGGTGATCTGCTCCACCCTGGCCGAGGCCGGCACGCAAACATCGATGGCAGCGCTGGCCGCCGGCGCGGTGGCGATCATCACCAAGCCCAAAGTGGGGCTGAAACAGTTTCTGGAAGATGATTCTGAGGACATCATCAGCGCCGTCAAGGCCGCAGCCAAGTCCAACATGAGCGCGGTGATGCGGGTGCATGCCAAAAACACCGCCGACGTGATCATGCCTGCGGCCGACAAGCACGGCGCCATGATCCAGACCACCGACCGCGTGGTGGCCATTGGCACATCCACTGGGGGAACGCAGGCGCTGGAGGTGGTGCTGACGATGTTGCCGCGCGTCACGCCCGGCATGGTGATCGTGCAACACATGCCCGAAAAATTTACCGCTGCCTTTGCCGAGCGGCTCAACGGCCTGTGCCAGATTGAGGTGAAAGAAGCACAGAACAACGACCGCGTGATCAACAGCCGCGCACTGATTGCACCCGGGGGCAAGCACATGCTGCTGCGCCGCACCGGTGCCCAGTATTACGTGGAGGTGATGGACGGCCCGCTGGTGAACCGGCACCGGCCCAGCGTGGATGTGCTGTTCCGCTCAGTCGCCAAATGCGCCGGAGCCAACGCGCTGGGCGTGATCATGACCGGCATGGGCGACGACGGTGCCGCTGGTCTGGCCGAGATGCGTAACGCTGGCGCCCGCACCGTGGGGCAAGATGAGGCCACCTGTGTGGTCTATGGCATGCCCAAAGAAGCGGTCAAGCGCGGTGGGGTTGAAAAAACCGTGCCGCTGGGCGCCATTGCGCGTGAGATCATGCAACAGATGTCGGGGGTAATGGTGCGTTAAATCAACGCTGGATAGGTAGCTCTAAACTCACGCAGGTGCCCGCGCTGCTGGAATCCCAGCTCATCTTGGCACCGATCGATGTCGCCCTGCTGAGCTGGTTTTTTAACCCTTTTCCGCCTTTGCTGAGGCACTGTGCAACATCAAAACCCTGGCCGTTGTCAATCAGAGTGACGACAATCCAATGCGTGTCATGGCTGGTAACCACCCGAATTTCGCTCGCATGGGTGTGCTTGACAACGTTGGTAAAGGCTTCTTGAAGTATGCGCAGGATGTGCAAGGCATTGCGTGGATCGAGCCAGTTCAGCGCGGGCAAATTTTGAACTTGCCAGCGCAATGCAATGCCTGCACTTTCCAGCCTGGGCTCAAGACGATAGCGCAAGGTAGCCAATACCAACAGCAGATCGGCCTGCACCGGTTCCATGGCATCGATGGTGAGTTTCAAGTCATCGATACAGTCTTTCAGCAAGTCGGCCGTGGTAGCGGTGTCAAGATGACCTTTTTCGACCGCCAACAGTGTGGTTCTCAGGGTTGAACCCAGGCCATCGTGCATATCTTGCATGATGCGCTGACGCTCGTCTGCCAGGGTTTGCCGGTGCGCGATATCACGCTGCTCACGATGAATGTGTTCCAGTTGGTTTTCACGCTCTTGCAAGCGCTGTTCCAGACTGGCGTTGACTTGTATGACCTCGTTGATGGCCACGACATAGCGTCGGAACATGATGTGTAAAAAAAGCAAAAACGCGACAGCATTGGTGTAGGGGCCAATGTAGATGCCTTCAATGCCAATGTAGTTGTTTTGCAGCAGCCAGTCGTACAGCCAAAAAATCATACCCATCAAGCACCAGGCACTTAGCAGCTTCCCGTCTTGGGTATGGGCTCGCTGTGACTGAAAAAAACCTGCCACGCCAACAGTCACCCCCATGAACAACAAAACAATGTAAGCCAGTGGCGACAGCACATACACATTGGGCCACAGCGTGAGACCCGGCAAGGTGATCAGCGCCACGCCGATTTTTAGCAGCACAACGCTGCGATCAAGCCAAATCAGTGAGTGTTGATGCAAGTGATTAAGGAAAAAATGCACCCCGGCAATCAACCAGAACAAGGAGTTGACGGTGATCCAACTGAACCACTCGTCAGAGATGAGCAGTCGGTTTCCACCTACGTGATAATGCAGCGTACGCAAAAAAGAAGCCAATGAAACCAGAAAAAACCATAAAAAAAGTTTTTCTTTGCGTTGACGCAGCCACAACAGCAGAGAAAACAAGCCGGCCGTTAAAAATGCTGCACTGCTCATGTAAGGAAACTCTGCTTGCAGCAAATAGCGAAATTGGTAGCGCCAAGCCAGGCTATCGTTTTCGCCCAGCCAAACCGTTGAAATGCCACCACCAGTGACGCGTGGGTGCTGGATTCGGATCAAAATTTCGGTGGGTGTGGTCGAGTCTGCCGTGTCATCCAGCGCAATCCACAAAGGAATGTTCCAGCCGTTCCAAAAAGTGTTGGCGTGCGACTGAAAAAGTAACCGCTTGCCGCCATACACGGCAATCTGCCCGTCAGTTTTCCAGCGTGGGATGTAGATGTAGCGCGGTGTCGGCGAGGGCTCCAGCACCGGCAGGGGCAATCGATACCAGGTGATGAGGGTGGCTGGATCAAATACAGGTGGAGACTCTTGTGCGGGAATGAGTGGGCGCAGCAAGACGTGTGGCAACAACACCGTTTGCCAATTCAGAGGCAAGTTTTCCAGCTCGGCTTCATACGGTGGCGCACTGTAGCCTTGGGTCTCGATACTCAAAATCTGGGCCGTTTCCAGATGCAAGGCAGGTTCGGCGTGCGCCAACCCAGACCCGAGCAAACAAACCAGTGTCAGCAGCCACAACAGAGGGCGTTCAATCATCCAGCAGACCCAGACTGCGCGCTTCGTAAATAGCCTCGGTTTTGGAGTTCACCTCCAGTTTGCTGTAAACGCGCCGCACAAACGTCAATACCGTATGGCGCGAAACCCCCATCAGTTGCGCGATTTCATCGGATGTAAAACCTTTGGTGATGAATTCCAGTACCTGCTGTTCCCGCACTGACAATGCTGCGCGTGGTTTCTCCGGATCGAGCGGAGCTGGGCGACCATGGGTTGATGCAGGTCGGCTGGATGAAACAAAGCGCGTCAGTATCTGGCGTGCAATCAGCGGGCTGATTGGGCTGCCACCTGCGTGCAGGTTGCGAATCTCGCCCAGCATGCGCTTGGACGTACTGTCTTTGAGCAGATACCCCGCCGCGCCCGCTTCAAGCGATTGCATCACATGCAACTCGTCGCCAAAGGTCGTACTGACCATGATGCCGCAGCTTGGCCAGCAGGCATGTGCGGCGCGAATGACATCTATGCCTGAGCCATCGGGCAGACCCAAATCGATCAGCAAAACATCAACCGGCTCACCCTTGAGCAAGCACAAGCCTTGTAACCGTGTGCTTGCCACCCACTCAAGCGTCATGTCGGGCGCGTTTTTAACAGTGTCCTGAAAAACCTGTTGGAAAACAACATCGTCTTCTACCAGAGCGAGACGAATGTGTGGCGGTGTTGTGCTGCTTTGCATGGTCAGCAATGTTGCCACAAGTTGAAAAAGTGGTACGCGCTGTCGCTAGTTTTGGGGACAGACAGATGCGCAGGCTTTTCCTACATTCAGGCCAAGTCGCGCCAGGGACCTTGATTTTGATATTCCAGCGCGCAGTACCTTCACTTTAAGGAGTTTTCATGTCCACCCCCAAAGAAAAATCGCAAGCCAACCGCGCTGCCACCATCACCGGCGATGCCGCAGGCTCGGTGCTTGAGGATGGTGTGAGCAGCACCAGCGGTTTACTCGTCGTCAATGATTTGGACAAGGGTGAAAACCAAGTCAAGGCCATGAAAGAAAAATCCGGCGACTACGGCAAATTCAGCATCAGTACCGACGGCAACTGGACGTATGCGCTGAACAACCACTCGAAAGACGTGCAAGCGCTGGCCGAAGGTGAAACAGTGACCGAAAAATTTGTTGTGTTCAGCAAAGACGGTTCGGCTTCGAAAACCGTTGAGGTGACGATCACGGGCACCAACGATGTGGCCAGCATCCGAGGCGATACCCGCGCCACCCTGACTGAAGACTCGCACCATACGACAGCACGAGGTGAGCTGGAGGTGAAAGACCAGGATCATGGCCAGAGCGCGGTACAGGCCATCGCCAGTCAAGCCGGAACCTATGGTTGTTTCAGCATCGATGCCAAAGGCCATTGGAGCTACGTCATGGACAACAGCCTGGCGGCCACGCAAGCGCTGGCACAAGGCGAAAAGGGCACCGACAGTTTTGTCGTCTGGAGCCAAGACGGCAGCGCCAGCCAAACTGTCACGGTGACTCTCAAGGGTGTCAATGATGAAGCCACCATCACCGGCCAGGATAGCGGCTCTGTCAGCGAAGATGCAGCACCCAATACAGCCACCGGCCAACTGATCGTGAACGATGTTGACCATGGCGAAAACACCGTTGTACCCATCACCGCCCAAGCGGGTGCCTATGGCAGCTTCAGCATCGTGGCTGATGGCAGCTGGACTTACACGCTGGACAACAGCCTGCTGGCGGTGCAGTCATTACCTGCTGGTGTCACGCTAACCGAAACTTTTGTGGTCTATAGCAGTGACAGCCAGTTATTCCTTAGTGATGATGAGCACGACGATGATGAGCACGACGATGATGAGCATGACAGCGACCATGACCCTGACGGTGGCGATCATGACGAAGCCGGGCATGATGACGATCACCACGCGCCCAGCTACAAAGGCGCATCCAAAGTTGTGACGGTCACCATTGTGGGCACCAACGATGCCGCTGTGATTACCGGTAGCAGCACCGGCGCTGTGACCGAAGACCTGAGCCTGGCTGTAGCGGGTCAACTCAATGTGTCAGACATTGACACGGGCGAAGCAAGTTTCCAGGCTCAAAGCAACACCGTTGGAACCTACGGCAGCCTGACTATTGGCACCGATGGTGTCTGGAGCTACGCACTCAACAATGGCGCAGACAACGTGCAGGCGCTCGCTGCAGGTGAAACGGCAACCGACACCTTTGTTGTCAAGAGCTATGACGGCACTGAACAGCAAATGACCCTGACCCTGACCGGCACCAATGACCTGGCCATCATCAGTGGCACCAGCAGCGGTGCGGTGACGGAAGACACGGCGCTGGCAGCCGGTGCAGCGCTGGCCGTGGCCGACGTCGATCATGGTGAAGCGGTATTGCAGGCGCAAGCGGCGGTGGCTGCCACCTATGGCAGCTTTGCAATCGGCACGGACGGCAACTGGAGCTATGCACTGAACAACAGCGCCGCCAATGTGCAAGCGCTGGCCGCAGGCGAACAAGTCACCGACAGCTTTACCGCGACAAGCTTTGACGGCACTGCCAGCCAATTGGTCACGGTGACCATTACCGGAACCAATGACGGTCCGGTAGTCAGCAACAACGCAGCAGCAGCGACAGGAGCGGTTTGCGAAGACGACACGCTGTCGGTCACAGGTCAGCTCAGCGCCAGTGATGTGGACCATGGTGCCACACAAGTCTGGAGCGTGCAAGGTAGCGCCGATGGCGCATACGGCGCTATCGGAATTGATGCAGCCTCGGGTCAGTGGAGGTACAACCTGAACAATGGTGCAGCCAATGTGCAGGCGCTGGCCGCAGGGCAAAGCCAAACCGAAACATTTACCGTGCGCGTGACCGATGATCAGGGTGCCACGGCTGACCAACAAGTTAGCGTCACTGTTGTGGGCAGCAACGATGTGGCGAGCATCAGCGGAGTGGTCACGGCCCAAGTTGCCGAGGATTCGACCGCCAGCGTCGGTGGCACGTTAACGGTGGCTGACCAGGATCAAGGTGAAGCCCAGGCCCAGGCGGTTGACGCGCAACTTGGCAACTATGGCAGTTTCAGTATGGATGCCAACGGTAACTGGCACTATGACTGGCCTTTAAACAGTCTGGATGGCAAAGGTGGCCCTTCAGGCAAAGGTGGTGATGCGCCCGGTGCCGAGCTGGCCTACCAAGCACGCAATGCGCTGGCTGATGGCGAAACAGGCACCGATACCTTTACCGTGACCAGCCTGGATGGCACCGCCACCCAGGATGTGGTGGTGACCGTGGTGGGCGCCAACGATGCCGCCAGCATGTATGGTCAAACCAATGGCGAGGTCACAGAAGATGTGATGCTGGGAACAGCCGGCACACTGTCTGTGCAAGATGTTGACCACGACCAAGCCCATACGCAGGCCGCTGTCGCCAGTGGCAACTTTGGCGATTTCAATGTCGATGCCGATGGCAACTGGACGTATAACCTGGCGCAAGCCCCTGTGGCCGATGGCAAAGGTGGCCCGAGTGTGGCCTACAGTAACCTGCAAGCGCTGGCGGCTGGTCAAGCTGCCACTGAAACATTCGTTGTGACGTCGCTGGATGGCACGGCCACGCAGGAGGTCTCCATCGCCGTGGTGGGTAGCAACGACGGCCCCACTGGATCTGCCACGGCCGCACTGGCGGCGGGTACCGAAGACAGCGCCTACACCGTCAGCGCCGCTGACTTGCTGGCGGGCTTTAGCGATGTGGATAACGGCGCTGTTCTGAGCGTGACCAGTCTCGCGGCTTCCCATGGCAACGTGATCGACAACGGAAACGGTACTTTCACCATTACACCAACCGCCAACTTCAATGGCTCTGTCGCCTTGAGTTACATCGTGGTTGATGGCCAGGGCGGCAGCGTGGCTGCAAGCCAAAGCTATACCGTGGCGGCAGTGAATGACGCACCGCTACTGCAAGGCACGCTGACCGAACAGCTTTACGCGTCAAGCTTGTCTGTCTGGACCCCTTTCCTGGTGAACAACGGGGTCTGGATAGCACCCAACGGCGCCAGCTCGGGCGACACGGCACCGCACACGTTTGTGCGCCAGTTCACCGCTGCCCAGGACGGCAATTACGTGTTCCAGTTCGCCGTGGACAATGAAGGTTCTGTTTTGGTCGATGGCGTTGCGATTGCTGGCCTGTACAACAACGACTGGTCGCACTCCACGGTACAAACTGTGGCGCTGACAGCGGGCATCCATACCGTGACCATGAATGCGCTGAACTGGGGTGGGCCGGCCGCCTTTGCCATGAACATCACAGATCCCAACAGCCATGAAATCTGGAACACACGCACGCATCTGGACCCAGAGCCACTGATCCTGAGTTACACCGAAAACCAGGCCGCCATCGTCGTCAGCTCTGGCCTGACTTTGAGCGACATTGACAGCCCTACCATGACGCAAGCCACGGTCGCCGTTGGTACGGGTTTTGCAGCAGGTGATGTGCTTGGCTTTGCCGATCAAAACGGCATCACCGGTGCCTATGATGCAAGCACCGGCGTGCTCAGCCTGAGCGGATCGGCCACGCAGGCGCAGTACCAGGCGGCCTTACGTTCTGTCACCTACAGCAACAGCAGCGACAGCCCAGGCACTACAGATCGCACCATCAACTTCTTGGTGGATGACGGCGCTGGCGAGTTCAATCTGAGCAATACCGTGCAAAGCAAGATCATTGTCATGGCGGTCAATGACGCTGCAACGATCAGTGGCACCAGCACCGGGACAGTGCAAGAAGACACCACCTTGACGACCAGCGGTACTTTGACGGTCAGTGATGTGGATGCAGGGCAAGCCGTTTTTGTAGCGCAGTCGGCCGCTGCTGGAACTTACGGCTTATTCAGCATGGATGCCGCCGGACAGTGGACTTATGCACTCAACAATACTGCGGCCAATGTGCAAGCACTTGACACCGGTGCAACGGCAAGTGATCACTTCACAGTTTGGAGCAATGATGGCACCGCCAGCCAGGTGGTGACGGTGGCCATCAATGGCTTGGATGACAACCAGGCACCAGTGGCGGTGGATGACACCATCAGTGGCGGTGTGCTGACCTTTGAATCGGGCACTTTCGCGCAAACTGGCAGCACCTTGACCACGGGCGATTTCAGCTTTGCTGGCAACTCCATGTACACCACTTCTTATTACGGCGCAGACAATTCAAACAGTCTGTATTCGTATGGCTGGGACAACAACAACTACTATTACTATGGTTATGGTTATGGTTATGGTTATGGTGGTACAGCTTCAACAGCGCCCATCACCATGACCAAAACTGGCGGTGGCACTTTTACGCTGGAGAGCGCCAACGTCACCACTTACAACTATGGTGCGGCGCAAACTGCCACCGAAACTGTGACCGGGTACTTGAATGGTGTGCAGGTGGCCAGCCAGTCGTTTGCCGTGCCGGATGTTTCTAGTGGTGCCAGCCATAACAACACCTTGTCGCTGACCGATCCTGGTTTTTCTACAGTAGATCAGGTTGTGTTCAACCTGAGTGGTGCTACTAATTACTACATCTATCAGTGGCTGGACAACATCACCACCCCCAACACCGTGGCGCAGGCGCGTGATGTCAATGTACTAGCCAACGACAGCGATGTCGATGCTGGTGCAATATTGTCTGTGGCCAACTTCTCTGGTTTAAGCGCGCATGGTGCAGCCATCAGTCTGAACGCCAATGGCACTCTGCATTACGACCCAACCGCGTCGGCCGAACTGCAAGCCGTTAGCCTTGGCACCAATGTTTACGACAGCTTCACCTACCAGTCGCAAGACGAGTATGGCGTGCTGAGCAATATCGCCACGGTGAACGTCACCGTGGTGGGTGTTCACGCCTGATCATTGCCCTGCGTCAACAGGTTCGCTTGGCTGCGAATCTGTTGTTAATCGAGTCGCTGAAGTTGTGGGGTTTACTTTTCAACCAGCGGCGTGATCTGCATGCGCTCAAACCACGCATCATCGTGCCACACCGCCCCGCCCCCGTGGGCGTTGTAGTTGATGGTCAGTTCTTCGTTTGCGGCAATATGGCGGGCCGCCACATAGATCATGGTTTGGCTGGGTTCATCAGCGCGGTAACACAGGTTGGCCGGATTGCAGTGGTTGTACAAGCTGCCGTAACCCAGCACAATTGCCTGCGGACCCGGTTTGCCGACAAGATAGCCCCAGTTGAACAAAATGCGGTGAATGGCGGGGGGCAGTGGCAAGGGTGCCAGCATAAAGGCAACGACCGGGGAAACCTCCACCACCTCGTCTTTGACAAAAGCGCGCGCAGCAAAAACGCCGCGTCCCTTGACGGTTCCGGTATCCTTGATGTAAACAATTGGTGGGGTGAGTGACATGATCTGATTTTGCGCCGTCAATAAATAATTGCGTTTCCCTAAATTTTATTGCCCTGGTAAGCAAGGTCTCGCGCCTAAACTCTTCCACCATGTCAGCCCCCGCCACCGAACTCCGCCAAGCCATTGCCGAGCTGCGCCCGCAGTTCAAGCAGGCGCTCTGGTTTAGCGTTGCTGCCAGTTTGCTGGTGCTGGCACCTTCGGCCTACATGCTGGAGGTGTATGACCGGGTGGTCAACAGCCGCAGCTACCTGACGCTGGCAATGGAAACCCTGCTGGTGCTGGCCGCCTATGTGTTGATGGAGGTGCTCGATTGGGTGCGTTCCGAGGTCTTGCTACAGGCCTCACACACCTTTGACAAGCGGCTGGGCAGGCGCGTTTTCAGTGCCATTTTTGAAGCCAACCTGAAACGCCTGCCGGGTGGCACGGCACAGCCCATGAACGACTTTCGGTTGGTGCGCGATTTTTTGTTCAACCCGGTGCTGCTGGCGTTTATGGAGGCACCTGTCGCGCTGCTCTTTTTGCTGCTGATCTTTGCGATTAATCCGGTGCTGGGCTGGTTTGCCGTGCTAGCGGCCATCTTTCAGGTGGGGGTGGGTTGGCTCAACGAACGCAGTACCCAGCCACCGCTACTGGCAGCCAATCGCAGTGCGGTGGCAGCGCAAGCCTACGCCGACGGCACCTTGCGCAACGCACAGGTGATCGAATCAATGGGCATGTTGCGTGACATTCACCAGCGCTGGATCAGCAAGCAGCGCGAGTTTTTGGGGCTGCAAGCGCAAGCCTCTGTGCATGCCGGGTTTTACCAGGCGCTTTCAAAATTTTTGCAAAACACCGTGAGCTCGATGTTGCTGGGGCTGGGTGCCTGGCTGCTGTTGCGCAACCAGCTCACTGGCGGCAGTGCCTACATGATTGTGGCCTCGATTCTGGGCGGGCGAGTGTTGGCGCCGTTGCTGCAAATTGTGCTGCAGTGGCAAACCGTGGTGAATGCGCGTGGCGCCTACACCAGGCTCGACAACTTGCTGGCTGCTGTGCCGGTGCGCCCAACGGCCATGCCTTTGCCAGCGCCGGCCGGAAGTCTGCAAGTTGAAAACCTGGTGGCGGCTGCGCCAGGCTCGCAGGTGGCTATTTTGAAAGGCTTGAACATGAGCCTGCAAGCGGGCGATGTGCTGGCCGTGGTGGGGCCTTCTGCCTCGGGTAAGACCACGTTGGCACGACTGCTTGTGGGTCTGTGGCCAGCATCCAATGGCAAAGTGCGACTCGATGGCGTGGATGTTTTCAGTTGGAGCAAGGCCGAGTTGGGTCCGCATCTGGGCTATTTGCCGCAAGGGGTTGATTTGATGGACGGCAGTCTGGCAGAAAACATCGCCCGTTTTGGCACGGTAGATGCGGCAAAAGTGCAGGCCGCTGCAAGGGCCGTGGGCTTGCACGAATTCATCACCGCCCTGCCGCAGGGCTACGACACCCAGGTGTGGCGTGACGGTGCCAGGCTCTCGGGTGGCCAGCGCCAGCGGGTGGCGTTGGCACGGGCCTTGTATGGCAAGCCGGCGTTTGTCGTGCTCGACGAGCCCAATTCGAGCCTGGACGAGCAAGGCGACGCAGCCCTGGCGCAAGCCATTGTCCAGCGTGCCGCCACTGGCACCACCTTTGTGGTGATGACGCATCGCACCAGTGTACTGGCAGTGGCCAGCAAGATGCTGGTGCTGCGCGATGGTCAGGCACAGTTGTTTGGCCCACGCGATCAAGTTCTCAAAGCCCTGAACGACGCAGCCGCTCACGCGCGTGCGCCCCAGGCAGCTGCCACAGCTCGCGCCTGACCGGAGCCCCAGCACGATGCCAACACCTGAGTTTTTCAAGCGCAGTCCACTGACCCGCATTTTGTGGCGTTTTCGGCGCGAGTTTCTGATCGTCGGCATCTTCAGCATGCTGGCTAACGTGCTGATGCTCTCACCCACGTTGTACATGCTGCAGGTGTACGACCGCGTGCTTGCCAGCCAGAGCGAGCTCACCCTGGTGGCCATGTCACTGCTGACCCTGTTGCTGTTTGCGGTGATGGGCTTTGCCGAGTGGCTGCGCTCGCGGGTGCTAATCGGTGCCGGTGTGCGTCTGGATGAAGCGCTGGGAACCCAGGTGTTCAATGCCAGTTTCGAGGCCCATTTAAGCCAGGCGGGTGTCAGTCCGTCGCGCGCTTTTGGTGATCTGATTCAAATCCGCCAGTTTTTGACCGGCAACGGTATTTTTGCTTTTTTTGATGCGCCCTGGGTACCCATTTATATGGTTGTGCTGTTCATGCTGCACCCGTTGCTGGGAGCGCTGGGTATTGTTTTTGCCATGGTTCAGGCCGCACTGGCCTGGTTCGGGCATCGCCATACGTTGGCTCCGGCAGAGGCGGCGACCCAAGCTGGCGCTGAAGCGACCCAGTTTTTACAGGGCAAGTTGCGCAATGCCGAGGTACTGGAGTCCATGGGCATGCTGCAAAACCTGCAAACCCGCTGGGCGCAGCGCCACCAGACGCATCTGGATAAAAGCAGCGCGGCCCAGCAGTTGACGCACCGCCTCACAGCCATCAGCAAGTTCATCCGTTACAGCCAGCAATCGCTTTCGCTGGCAGCCGGTGCTTTGCTGGTGATCGACGGGCAGTTGACACCGGGCGGCATGATCGCTGCCAACGTGCTCATGACGCGCGCGCTGGCACCCATTGACACGCTGCTGGGAAGCTGGCGCCAGTTCATTGGCATGCGCTATGCATTTGCCCGGCTTGAGCAAATGTTGCTCGACTTTCCCGCTCGCGACCCGGCACTCAAACGTGTGGCACCCAAAGGTGATGTGCGTTTGCAAGACGTGTTTGCCACCGCGCCGGGTCGTGCAGAGCCGATTCTGAAAAATATCCAACTGACCGCACCGGTGGGAAGTGTGACCGCCGTGATGGGGCCATCGGGTTCGGGTAAATCCACCTTGGCGCGCGTGTTGATGGGTATTTGGCCTGGCGCCTGTGGGCTGGTTTTGATGGATGGTTTGCCGATAGATGGCTGGAACCGGATGGAACTGGGCCCCTATGTGGGCTATTTGCCACAAGACATCGAGTTGTTTGAAGGCACGATTGCGGAAAACATCGCCCGATTTGCAGAGGTCAACCCGACTTTGGTAATTGAGGCCGCTCAAAGTGTCGGCTTGCACGAGATGATTTTGCGTTTTCCCAAAGGCTACGACACGCCCATTGGCGAAGCAGGCAATTTGTTGTCGGGTGGCCAGCGTCAGCGCATTGGTCTGGCGCGTGCGCTGTATGGTCAACCCAAGCTCGTGGTGCTTGATGAGCCCAACGCCAACCTAGACGAGGCCGGTGAGGCTGCTTTGTACAAAGCGGTGGCCCAACTCAAGGCCAAAGGCTGCACCATCTTTTTAATGACGCACCGACCAGGTGCGTTGGCAATCGCCGACCGGCTATTGCTTTTGCATGACGGCCAAGTGGTTGCCAGTGGGCCACGCGATGGTGTCCTAGCGGCCATGCAAGCCGCCAGGCCCGCTTCGCCCCCCGTGCCAAATGCAGCTATGGTGGCGGCTTAAATTTAGCCCTCACTACCCCTATTGACCGATGACCAAGAGTGCAGACTGACATGGACACCCAAGACCTTTCAAAGAGTTCGCCGCCCGATACGCCCAGTGATGCGCAGGTTTTATCCAGGCACACCGGGCGCGCCGCGCGCATCGGGCTATGGGCGTTGGTGCTTGGTTTGGGCGGGTTCCTGGCATGGGCCAGTTTGGCTCCACTGGATGAAGGGGTACCCAGCGCAGGTATGGTCTCGATCGACACCAAGCGCAAGACAGTTCAGCACTTGAGCGGTGGTTTGATCAAGCAGGTGTTGGTGCGTGAAGGCGACCTGGTGCAAGAAGGTCAATTATTGATCCGGCTGGATGAAGCTGTGGCGCGTGCTGCCTTGGAAGCCGTACGCCAACGCTATGTGGGTCTGCGTGCGATGCAAGGGCGCTTGCTGGCCGAACAACGTGGGCAAAGCAAGGTCAGCTTTCACCCTGATGTGGTTCAAGCCAGCCAGCAAGACCCGCAGATACGCGAGGTGGTTTACACGCAAGAGCAATTGTTTCATGCACGCCGCGCTGCGTTGCAAGCCGAGTTGCAAGCCATGCAGGAAAGCATTCAAGGGCAACAGGGCTTGCTTCAGTCCTACGAAGGCATGCTGGAAAACCGCAAGAACCAGCTAAGTCTGCTGGGTGAAGAACTCAACCATACCCGTGAGCTGGTCAAAGAGGGCTATGCACCGCGCAACCGCCAACTTGAACTTGAGCGCATGAGCGCCGATACCCGTAGCGCCATGGCCGAGCTGCAAGGCAACACGATACGCGCCAGGCGCAGCATCACAGAGCTACAGCAGCGGGCCATTTTGCGGCAGCAGGAATATCGCAAAGAGGTCGAAACCCAGTTGGCAGAGGTCAGTCGCGAAGTTCCTGGTGATGCCGAAAAATACCGTGCTGCCAAAGACGATCTGAACCGCATCGAAATCAGATCGCCGGCCACCGGTCAGGTGGTTGGCTTGGCGTTTCAAACTGTGGGGGGCGTGGTCGGCCCCGGACAAAAGCTGATGGATATCGTTCCACAAGATCAGGCTTTGCTGATTGAAGCACGGGTAGCACCCCACCTGATCGACCGTGTGCAGCAAGGCCTGCCCGTCGATGTGCGGTTTTCTTCATTTGCGCACACGCCGCAGTTGGTGGTGCAGGGCAAGGTCGTCTCGGTCTCAGGTGATCTGCTGCTGGATCAGCAAACCAACGTAAGCTATTACCTGGCGCGGGTAGGCGTCACGGCCGAGGGTTACCAGCAGTTGGGCAAGCGCCAGCTCCAGCCGGGCATGCCGGTGGAAGTGATCTTTATCACCGGGCAACGCTCGCTGCTCACCTATCTGCTGTTGCCCCTGACCAAGCGCATGGCGGCATCAATGAAAGAAGAGTGAGCGCCATGAAACTTCAGCCGACAAAGCACGCTCTGCGCAGCCACCTGGCGCATCGGTGGATGGCGGGCGTTGGCCTGCTGTGTTACTCGCTGGCGGTGCAGCCGATGGATTTGTTGCAGGTTTTTGATGCGGCGCTACAGCAGGATGCCACGCTGTTGGCGGCCAAAGCCACGGCAATGGGTGAGCGTGAGCGCTTGCCGCTAGCCAAATCGCCAATGTTGCCCAGTCTGAGCGCCAATGTGTCGCGCAACCTCAACCAGCTTGAGAGTAAAAGCACAAATATTCTGGGGCAAGAACAAGTGAGTCACTTGGGGTATCCGAGCAGCAACACGTCGCTGACGCTGCGTCAAGCCCTGTATCGCCCACAACTAACAGCTCAATACGATCAGGCGCAGGCGCAGGTTGATGCCGCAGAAGCCACATTTGCGCAAGAAACTCAAAATTTGGCGGTGCGGGTAAGTGGCGCTTATTTTGAAGCCATGCTGACACACGAACAGTTGGCGCTGGTATTGGCGCAACGCATCGCTTACACCACCCAACTTGACGCAGCGCGCAAGGCGCTGGCGGGTGGTTCAGGCACGCGCACCGATATTGATGAAGCGCAGGCACGGCTCGACATGAACACGGCGCAAGAGATTGAAGCTCGGCAAAACATCGCCTACACCCTGCAGCAAGTCCAAGCGCTCATGAGCCAGCCGTTGGACAAACTCGCTACGCTGGATGTGCCCAGGTTCACGCTTGAAAACCCCCAGCCTGACCTGTTGCAGCATTGGGTTACGCGAGCTGAGCAAAGCAGCCCGCAATTGTTGGCGCTGCAGGCCCGGGTCACAGTGGCTCGGAAAGACATCGAAAAAGCGCGCGCGGGACACTATCCGACACTCGACGCGGTGGCGCAGTGGACGCAAAGCGAGAGCGAGAACGTTACCAACACCAGCTCACGCTACACCAATAACTCGATCGGGTTGCAGCTGAGCATTCCGCTGTATTCAGGTGGCTACGTGAATGCTTCGGTGCGCCAGGCACTTGCCGAGCTAGAGCGTGCAGAACAGACGCTGGAGGCTGGTCGGCGCGACCTTGGACTGCGCGTGCACAAAGAGTTTCGGGGCGTGACCGAAAACATCCCCAAGATCAAGGCCCTGGAGCAGGCGCTTGTGTCGGCAGAGCAACTGGTGCGGTCCAATCAGAAATCGTTTCAAGCGGGCAGCCGCACGCTGCTCGACATTCTGAATGCACAGCAGCAGCGCACGCTGGTGCAGCGCGATCTGGCGCAAGCACGCTACGTCTATTTACTGGCAAAAATCAGGCTGCTCGCATTGGTTGGTGGCGCCGATCGTGAGGCGCTGCAAGCGATAAACCGTGTACTGAAAAACGGATAAGCCGGGTTTCAACATCTAAAATTTCACCGGTGCACTGGCCAATAAGCCGCCATCAAGTTCGGGTGGTGTTGACGGGCGTCTCGCCCTGCATCCCTGGGCCGAACACGATGGACCCGGTCTTGCTTACGCCCCAACTGGGGGAGAAGCAAAACATCTCCAACGCCCAAATTCTTCGCACGATTTGCAAAAACTTGTCAGTGACCAAGTGACTACCCGCACACAAACCAACTGCAAAAAGGCTAAACCGATCAAAAGGTCGCCGTATGATGTCGCCTTGGCGGCACACGTCAATCTGTCACTTCGGTATTTTCCTGAACACGTGGGATAAGGCATGAAAAAAACCGGTTTTCTCAGGCGCCATGGGATGCGCATCAGCTTGAGCCTGGCCGTGCTGGTGCTGCTGCTGCTCAATGCGATCGGTGTGCTGCGCCTGGGCTTTGTTGAGCAGCTTGAAAACTACACCTACGACGCACGCCTGCAATGGACCATGCCCGGCGGTATTGACCCGCGCGTGGTGATTGTTGATATCGACGAAAAAAGTTTGCTTGAAATGGGCCACTGGCCGTGGCCACGCCATCAGCTGGCACACCTGGTTGATCTGCTGTTTGACAAATATCAGATTGATGTGCTGGGCTTCGACGTGTTGTTTGCCGAGCGTGATAACAGCTCTGGGCTGCGCAGTCTGGAAACCATGGCGCAAGGTGCACTGCGGCACGACAGCCAATTTGCCGGCGCGCTGGCGCAGTTGCGCCCGAGCCTGCAATACGACCAGATTTTTGCCAATAGCCTGAAAAACCGGCGCGTGGTACTGGGCTATTACTTTCAGCACGGCCTGCAAGCCAATAAGCCGGTCGGCCAATTGCCCACCCCCGCCCTGGCTGCTGGCAGTTTTGATGCCAATAGCGTGGGCGCGGTGGTGGCCAGCGGCTACGCCGCCAATTTGCCCGAGTTGCAACAGGCGGCCAGCGCCGGCGGCTTTTTCAACACTTCCCCGCTGATCGACAGTGACGGGGTGGTGCGCCGGGTTTCGCTGCTACAGATGCACGACAACGCCTTGTACGAAACCCTCAGCCTTGCAGTGGCGCGGCTGGCGCTGCGCGAACCCGGCGTAGCGCTGCTTTATGAAGGCCAAGCCAGCAATTCGGTCGGGCTGGAGTCGCTCAAGCTCGGACCGCGCACGATTCCGGTCGATGCCGATATGGCCGCGCTGGTGCCTTACCGCGGCCGACAGGGCAGTTACCGCTATGTGTCAGCCAGCGACGTATTGCAGGGCAAGGTCGAAGCGTCCGTGCTGCGTGGCGCCATCGTCTTGGTCGGAACCACGGCGCCGGGCCTGCTGGACCTGCGCACCGCACCGATGCAGGAATCGTACGCCGGGGTCGAAGTGCACGCCAACATGATCACGTCGATCATCGATCAATCGATCCGCGCGCGTCCCGCCTATACCCTGGGTCTGGAACTGATCCTGCTATTGCTGGCCGGGCTGATGCTGGCGCTGACGCTGCCGCTGCTGTCACCGCTGTACGCCACGCTGCTGTCGCTGACAACCGTGGCTGCCCTATTGGGATTGAACCTGTATTTTTGGCAATTCAGCCAACTGATTGTGCCACTGGCCGCTGGCCTGGTGTTGATCGCTGCGTTGTTTGTGCTCAATATGTCGTACGGGTTCTTTGTCGATGCCCGCAGCAAACGGATGCTGGCGCATCTGTTTGGTCAGTATGTGCCACCCGAGCTGGTCGATGAGATGGCGCAAGACCCAGGCGCTTACAGCCTGGAAGGCAGCAGCCGTGAATTGACCGTGCTGTTTTCGGATGTACGCGGCTTTACCACCATCTCCGAAGGGCTCGACCCGAAGCAACTGACGCAGTTGATGAACGAGTTTTTGACTCCTATGACGCAGGTCATCCACCACCACCGCGGCACCATCGACAAATACATGGGAGATGCCATCATGGCGTTTTGGGGCGCCCCGGTGGCCGACCCCGACCATGCGCGCCACGCGCTGCTGGCCGGCCTGGAGATGATTGCCAAGCTGGAGTCGTTGCAAGATCATTTCAAGCAAAAAGGCTGGCCACCGATCAGGGTGGGTGTCGGCCTGAACACCGGCGACATGACCGTGGGCAACATGGGATCAGAGTTTCGCCTGGCCTACACCATCATGGGCGACGCGGTCAATTTGGGCTCGCGGCTGGAGAGCCTGACCCGGGTCTATGGCGTGTCGATGATGGTCAGTGAATTCACCATGGCGCGCGTGCCCGACTTCAGCTTCAGGGAGCTAGATTGTGTACGCGTCAAAGGCAAAGAACGTCCGGTAAAAATCTACGAGCCACTGGGTCCAGCAGACCAGGTCAGCGCAGCGGATCAGGCGGAATTGGCAGACTACAAGCAGGCGCTGGCCGCCTACCGCAGCCAGCAATGGGTACAGGCACAGGCCGCCTTTGCCGCCTTGCAGCAACGCAACCCACAGCGCCTGCTGTACCACCTGTACCAGGAGCGCATCGCGCAACTGGTACAGAACCCGCCCGAGCCCGACTGGGACGGCAGCTACACCTTCAAGACAAAGTAGCGACCACGCCAGGCACCATGGCTATCTTTGGGCGCATTGTGTCGTTGCAAATCGTGCGAAGAGTTCAGATGCTGTGAATGTCCGGCCTAGGCGGCGGCGTTTGCCTGCTCAGCCTGCTCTTGCTGCGCAGCAGGAAAAACCGGCAGCCAGATGCGAAAGCGGGTTCCTTTGCCAGGCGTGGAATCCACGTCAATGTGGCCCTGGTGGCGGCGCACGATGTCGGCACTGATCGACAAGCCCAGCCCAGTGCCCTGCCCGCTGGGCTTGGTGGTAAAAAAGGGTTCAAAAATTTTGCCCAGGTGTTCGGGGTCAATGCCGCAACCGGTGTCTTGCACTTCGATCCAGACCTGCTCGCCCTGCACCCCAGAGCGCAACGTGATGCGACCGTGCTCTTGTATAGACTGGCTGGCGTTAACCAATATATTCATCAGCACCTGATTGATTTGCGAGGCCACGCAATAGACCTGCGGCAGGGGGGTGAGATCACGCACCAGCTCAGCCTTGTATTTGATCTGGTTCCAGACCACGTTGAGCGTGCTTTCCAGACCGGCCATCAGGTCGGCCCAGGCCCATTGGGTGTCGCCGCTGCGCGAAAAATTCTTCAGGTCGAGCACGATGTGGCTGACGCGCTCCACACCCTCTTGCGACTCGGTGATCAGGTGCGGCAGGTCTTCCAGCAAAAAGTCGATATCCGCACGCGCCTCAGCCGCCTTAATTGATTTTAAATCAGTAGCTGTTGGCGCTTGCCCTGATTGGGCTAGAGCCTTATATTGCTTATAAATCACAAGCATGTCCTGCACATACTGCGCCAGCGTGCCCAGGTTGGATTTGACAAACCCCACCGGGTTGTTGATTTCATGCGCCACACCGGCGGCCAACTGCCCCACCGAGGCCATTTTTTCAGACTGCACCAACTGGCTCTGCGCGTCGGCCAACCGGGTGTTGAGCGCAGTGACTTCTTGCAACTGGGTTTTGAGTGCGGTTTCGGCGCGGGCACGCCGCGTAATGCGCCACAGGTCGTTGCCGATCAGGCTCAAGGCATCCACGTCATGGTCTGTGTAGTCGGCGGGCTTGTTGCCCACGCCCAGGATCATCTTGACGCAATCGCCTTCAATTACCGGCACCGAGATCAGGCGTATCAGTGGTGCATGCCCTTCTGGCAAGCCCCGCTTGGCAGCGTAGTGGGCGTAATCGTTGAACATGACAGGCTTGCGCTGACGCACGCAGTCGGCCCAGATGCCCGCCTGTTCCACTGGGTAATGGGCGTCAAACGCGGCGCTGCAGCCGCGCAACGCGCCGGTGCTCCAGGTCACCAGTTCCAGCGTTTGCTGGTCTTCGTTGACAAAGTGCAAAAAGGCAATTTCGCTGTGCGTGAGCTTTTCGGCCATTTCCAGACCCCGCGTCAAAAAATCGCGCTCCGGCAAGATCCCGCCCAGCTCATTGATCTGCAGCAGCACGGTGGTGAATTCGCTGGCCTCATAGCGGTCGGTGGCGTCCAGACTCAGCCCACCCAACAAGCGCTCACCCTGGTTGTCTTCAATGACAAACATATGTGTTTCAAAGTGCCGATCCTGGTAGTGCTCTTCAAAGGTGCGCTGGCCACCGTCGGTGAGCATCTGGAAGTCCGTGTCGGTGATGATGTCGGCAAATGGCTTGGGAAACAGCTCACGCGCGGTTTTGCCCAGCACGGCTTCTCGCGGCTGGCCAAGTTGCTCACACAGGTAGCGATTGACCATGAGCAGGCGCAACTGGCTGTCTTTAAGAAACACCGTGCCCGGGATCTCGTCAATGAAGCGTTGCACCAGCCACTGCATTTTTTCTGCACGCTCCTGCTCGCGCTTGCGCTGGGTAATGTCGTGAATGGTGGACAGCAGGTAGGTCTGGCCACCATAGCTGATCGGGCTGCTGAAGACCTCTACGTCGCGGATGTCACCGTTGGCTAGGCGGTGTCTGAAGTCAAAGTGGTTTTTACCCGACTTGGCCGCCGCCTGCATCTCAGCGCGAATCACATCTGGCGGCAGGATGTTGATGTCTGAGACCTTCAACTTGAGCAGGGTCGGCTGGTCATAACCGTAGAAATTAACCGCGCGAATGTTGGCGTCAACCACCATCGCGGTGTCGGGGTCAATCAGCAACATAGGCATGCAATGGTTGGCAAAAATCGAGCTGTAGCGCGATTCGCTTTCGGCCAGCACAAACTCCACCTCACGGCGCGCCTGCTCTTGCGTCTGGTGCACCAACGCCTGGTTCAGGTTGGTGCCCAACTGCTGTAGCAGACTTTGCGCCTGCGCGTCAAACAGGCCAGGGAGCAAGGAGCGCAGCATCAGCACCCCCATCACCCGGTCATGCACCGCCAGTGGCAACACGCCCCAGGAGCGCCAGTGAGTCGCGTCACTCGGCGCCGAACGCGCAGCGCTGAGGTCGGTTGCTGTGTGATCGTTCCACACAGGCGTGCTGTGGGCGACCGCTTGCTGTATGGCATCTTGGTACTGCGGATCAGGTTTGGCAAGCGTCTTGACAAAGGCCAGGTCATCCTGACCACGCCCGTAATGCGCCTGCGGCCAGACGGCGGTGTCGTTTTGATCCATGGTGCCGATACACGCCAGATCAATGTCGCTGTGCTCCACCATGCAACGGCACACGGCCTGGTACATCGTCATCGGGTCTTGTGACTGCAACAGGATACGGTCGCAGGCTAGCAGCATCTGCATCCAGCGCAGCAATGCAGCCTGGGACACAGGGTGGGTGTGGCTCATGGCTGCTTTGGCGCCTGCGCAGGCGGCGCGCCTGCGCGCCATATCTGGGCGCGCAGGCTCGCGCCCAGCGAGCGCTCAAAGTTGTGAATACGGGCAATCACAACGTCGTCAAGTACATGGCCAGCGGTCAGCATCAGCAGCCCATTGGGCGTCATGAAGTCGCGCGACAACACCATGCCCGGCACCAGATCACTGACCCGGCAATCCATTTCAGGAGATGCCTGCGGCAAACCTGACTGCTCATCGTGAATCACGCCCAGCAGGGCCTGCACCACCTGTGGGTCGTAGCGCCTGCCACTGCCGTCGCGCAAAACATCCAGCGCTTTGACCAGCGACAGTTCGGTTTGGCCCAGAATGCCAATTTGCAGGCTGTCCAGATCACACGTTGCGCTCAAAATGCGCGCCCCCAGGGGAATCAGCGCACCGCTGAGCTGCTGCGGATAACCGGCACCGTCAAAGCGCTCCAACTGGCTGCCAATCATGTCCGCCGCGCCCTTGAGCTCGTCCAGCGGCATCAGCATCTGCACCGCGCGCGTGGGGTGCGTGCGATAGGCCTGTAGCTGGGTTGTGTTCATGGTCACGACCGGGGTGTCCAAGAGCACATCGTCAAAACCCACCTTACCAATTTCATGCAGCAAACCAGCAACAAAAATTTCCTGCACCTGACGCGCTGGCAACGCCAGACGCTGGGCAACGCGCCGCGCCAGATCGGCCACCCGGCGCGAGTGTCCGGCCAGCTTGGCGTTGCGCATTTCGATCAGGTTGGTGAACACCTTGATCGACGTGACGAAATTGCCCTTGAGCCGTTCGTTGGACTGTTGCAGTTCTGCGGTGCGCTCACACACCTTGAGCTCGAGACTCTGGTTCAGTTGTTTGAGCGCCTCGTTTTGTTCGGCCACCACCGTCTGCAAGCGCTTTTGCTCTTGCGCCATGGCGAACTGTTGCAGGGCGCCACGCACAATCAGCACCATGTCGTTGTCGTCCCAGGGCTTGGCAATGTAGCGGTAAATCTCACCCCGGTTGATGGCACCCATGATGGCGTTGACATCGGCATAACCGGTCAACAGCAAACGCAGGGTGTCAGGCCAACGCTGGCGCACTTGCTCCAGAAAGGCCACGCCATCCATTTGCGGCATGCGCATGTCGGACACCACCACGTCAAACGGCTGCTGCTCCAGCAAGTCCAGGCCTTCAGCGCCGCTGGTGGCCACCTGAATCGTCAGGCCATTGGCGCGAAACAAGCGCCGCAGCGCCGACAAGATGCTGGGTTCGTCATCGACACACAACACCGCGCCACTGCTGGCTAATCCAGACGCGCCAGTCGGGCGGTCGGTTTCGGGTGACACAGCAGCAGTAGTAGTAGCGGTGGTGGTTAACGGTGTCATGGTGCAAAGGTTTTCAGCAGCGGTTGCATTTTGGAACAGATTACAAATGCGCCAGCAAAGCCGACTCGGCCAGCAATTCGCCCGGGTCTCCCAGCGCGGATCGCACGGTTGACAGGTCGCCCCCCAGGCGCGCTGCCACGCAGGCGGGCCACAGCGGTGGGCCCACATAACCACCAAAATCTTGCCCCCATGCCTTGCTGATCTGGTTGGCCGCGAAGACGCACGCGGTCATGGGGGTGTCCCACTGCTCAGGGTGGTGCTGATGGCGAATGGTTTGCACCAGGTCTGATGCGAAGCGCCATCTTTCAGCGAGCATGGCCCCCACGTCTGCATGGTCTGCACCCAGCACGTTGTGCAACGCCAGGTGCAGCGGTTGCTCCTGCCACAAGCTGGCTTCCAGCGCACGACGAAACTCTACCGGCATGAACTGCGCGACAACCACTTTGCCAAAGTCGTGCAACAAGCCCGCAATAAAGGTGTCATGCGGGTCAGCCGCCACCTGTGGCAGCGCAGGCAAGAGCGCACCGCTTTCCTGCGCCTGAGCCAATTGACGCGCTAGCGCGGCGGTCAAGAGCGAATGCTGCAAATAGCCCTGCCCGTCAAACCCGGCCAGCGGGTTGCTGGGCAACATGCTGATGGCCGTCAGGCTCAGGGCCAGGTTCTTGATGGTATTGAAGCCCAGAAACAGCACCGCGTGGTCAATGGAGGTGATTTGCTTGTCCAGTCCATAATAAGCAGAGTTGACCACGCGCAACACCTTGACAGTCATGACGGGGTCATTGCGGATGACTTGCACCATATCTTTGGGTGAGCAGGCAGCGTCACGCGTGAGCGTAAGAATACGCCTTACAGTGCCAGGAAAAGCCGGCATGGCCTCCACGGCAGAAACCAGGCGGGCTGACAGGTCAGCACTTGCTGTCATGATGGACGAAAAAAGTATTCAGCCACATGACACGAAGTATGACACGGGTCGCCTCCTAGCCTTGAGTCAACCTTTGCCAAAAGCCGCACCGATGATGACCGCGTGGGCGCATGCGTGTGCCTCATCCAACGCGCGGTGCTGCCGAGATGGCAAACCGTTACAGCTTGTTCCTGTGTTTCCCAGGAGGACGGATACCCACGGGTAAGGGCAACCCGTTACGCCACATGCATTACTATTCAGTCTGAATTCTGACGATCAAAAAGTACCCATGCATCCGACAACAGCGCCGGTCTTATTTCATTTTTTGGCCCATCGCCAAGGGACGCCAGGTGCTGTCTTGCTGGATTGTTCAGACGCCGCAGTCGAGGCGCTGCACACCCTATCGACGCACCCTGATTTTGCGACTTTTGCGGCTGAATTTGCGTGCCTGCTGGCGTCCAGTCAAGCCAATGGCCTTGCACCCAATGTATTGGCCAACCTGCAAGCTGCGGGTTGCGTTGTTGTCAACGATGCATCCATTTGTATGTGCAACGACGCTGGCAAGCCGCAGCCACCACCCGAAGCTGTCTGGATTGACGGCAACTGGTATTTGGCACCCCCAAGCTCTGCGCAGTCGCCATCTGCATCGAGAACGCTGGCGCTCAAGTTGTTGCAGCTGGTCAACGCCGATGCAGATACGCGCGACATTGAAGATGTGTTGCGTCAGGATGCAGCACTCTCCTACCATTTGTTGCGGCTGGTGAATTCTTTGGGGATGGGAACCACCCGCCGCATTACCAGCTTTTCACAAGCGATTTTGATCCTTGGGCACAACCAGTTGCGGCGCTGGCTGAATTTGATGCTTTTTGCGGCGCGCACAGACGACCCTCGCGCACCTATGCTGTTGGCCAATGTGACCGTGCGCGCCCGCACGATGGAGTTGCTGGCCAAAGAGTGTGGTCTGGACCGTGCAGACCAGGACATGGCTTTCATGGCGGGTATGTTTTCACTGCTGGGGGTTTTGTTTGGTACGCCGCTGGCAGAGCTGATCAAGCCCTTGCAGTTGAGCGAGGTGCTGGTCAAGGCTGTCACCAGCCACCAGGGCACAGTTGGCCAACTGTTGCTGGCAATGGAGCTTGCCGCACAACGCAATGCCTGCGGTGTGGCCCCTGTGCTGGCAAAGCTACAAATCAGCGCCGGGCAATTTACCCTGGCTAGCCTGAGTGCCTGCCAATGGATGCACGACATGGCCCGGGAGATGCAGCAATGACATCAATGCCACAAGAACTCAGGCCGAATGCCTGGCGCATCATTGAGCAGTTGCCGGTACCCATCCTGACTATGGATATGTCAGGTTACCTGACCAGTTGGAACCTGGCTGCCCAAGCGTTGTTTGGCTACACCGCGCAAGAGGCGATCGGCCGACATGTGCTGTTTTTGTACGCCGCCGACTCGGCTGCGGATGATCCTGAATTGATAGAACTTCAACCCGGCACAAGCGGCAGCGTAATGGAGGTGTGGCGGCGCAAAAAGTCTGGGGAAAACTTCAAGGCCATGCTGACGCTTTCGGTCTTGCATGACGATACGCAGCAGCCGCTGGGGCTGCTGGCGCAATTGTCAGAGGTATCGCAGACGCTGCCGCCGCAAGACCGGCAAAAATTGCATTCCAGCATCATTGAAGACAGCGACCAGGGCATTTTGATCACCGATGCGTGCGAGCGCATCGTGTCGGTGAACGCCGCCTTTACCACCATCACCGGTTACACCGCGCAAGAGGCTTTGGGGCAAACCGCAGATTTGCTGCGCTCTGGCGTACACCCTGCTGACTTCAGAGCCCAGGTGCGCGCGGCCATGCTGGGCAGCGGGCCCTGGCAGGGCGAGATTATTGGCAAGCGCAAAAATGGCGAGCTGTTTCCACAGTCGGTGTCGATCAGTGCGGTGCGCAACGACGCAGGCCAGGTAACGCATGCGTTTTCCATTTTTTCTGACATCAGCATCCTGCGCGCAGCCGAGGAGCGCATGCAGCATCTGACAAATTTTGACAGCCTCACCGGGCTGCCCAACCGCACCCATTTTCACCAGGTGGTGGACGTCGCACTGGCCTCGGCGCGCCGCCATGACGGTTACGGCGCCATACTGGCGCTTAACCTGCGGCGCTTTCACGCCGTCAACGACACCTTTGGCCACGAGTTTGGCGACGCCTTGCTGCGCCAAATTAGCCAACGCCTGCGTGAGGCGCTGCGCGACGAAGACGTGCTGTCACGCTTTGGCGGTGATGAGTTTGTGGTGGCCTTGCTGGATGTGCACAAGCGTGAGCACAGCGGCATCGTGGCGCAAAAGTTGCTGACAGCGCTCAAACCAGTGTTCAACATTGAGGGTGTCGAGGTGCATACCAGTGCCAGCATCGGCATATCGGTTTTCCCCGAAGATGGCACCGACGTCGCCACCCTGCTGCACCACGCCGATATTGCGGTCAAGCGGCTCAAGACGGAAGAAGATTCGGGTTATCTTTTTTACAGCCTGGAGATGGACCAAAAGGCTCGGGAGCGCTGGCAACTTGAAGGCGAGTTGCGCCAGGCGTTGGCGGACCGGCAGTTGCAGTTGCATTACCAGCCCAAGGTGAGCCTGCGCAGCGGCAAGATCGTGGGAGCCGAAGCGCTGATCCGCTGGCGGCACCCCACCAAAGGCATGATTGCGCCTGGTTTTTTCATCCCAGTGGCAGAAGAAACCGGGCTGATTCTGGACCTTGGCGACTGGGTGCTGCAAGAGGCCTGCCGACAGATCAGCGTTTGGAGGCGCAGCGGTCTGGAGGTGCCGTTGATCTCCGTGAACCTGTCGGCACGGCAGTTTGACCCGCTGTTGCCCACCCGCATGCAAGCGGTGCTGGAGCACTACCAGCTGCCCGCGGCAAGCCTGCAACTTGAAATTACTGAAAGCTTGCTCATGCGCGGGGCTGAAGCGGCCATCCAGATCATGAATGCGCTGGTCGCCATGGGGTTGGCGCTGTCGATGGATGACTTTGGTACCGGTTATTCCAGTTTGGCTTACCTGAAGAAATTTCCGATCAACACGCTCAAAATTGACCGCTCGTTTGTGATGGGCATCCCAGCTGACCAGAACGACTGCGCGATTGCCCGCGCGATTGTCACCATGGCGCAGCAGTTGCGCCAGGAGATTGTGGCCGAAGGCATCGAAACCCGCGAACAGATGCGTTTTTTGCGCGCGCTCGGTTGTGATCAGCTCCAGGGGTTCCTGTTCAGCCCGGGCGTGGATGCGCAAGCGTTTGAGACCATGGTACGCACGCAGCAGCGGTTGGCTTTGGACTGAAGCAACGCCTTGCCGACGACTGCATCACCTACCCCTTTTGCCTATTTGCGTCTAGCACTGCTTCCCAATCCGGTGGGGCTGTCCGTTAGAATCAGACGCTTACATTGACTGGCTATCGTCCGTGCGCATTAGCGGGTCCATGTAGTTACAGCTCGTCTCACAGTGGTAATTCAGTCCATGTCGCTATTTTTCAAATGTTTTATTAATGCCACCCGGCAACGAAGCGTAGGCATTTGGCCGGTTTTGGCGGCCATTGTGCTGAGCGGTTGCGCCTACGCGCCCGGCATGTATGTGGGCAAACCTGCGGCAGAACCAGAGAAAGCCGCCAGCACTTGGTCACTCAGTCAATTCCCCTATTTTGGTAGCGCCGCGACGGAGCCAGCAGCCGCGCAAGACACCCCACCGCCCGGTCGGCTGACCCTGATCACCCCCAGCCTGATTCGCCAGCAGCGCGCCAAGCGCAACGCTGATGTCCCACTTGCAGTCAAGCAACTGTTTGACCAGCCCAAGCCTTATGTCATTGGCGCTGGTGATGTACTCAACATTGTGGTGTGGGATCACCCCGAGCTGACGATTGCCGCCGCCGGCAGCTTGGCCACTGACGCCGGTAGCCTCGCTGCCGTTGGCAACGGGTACAACATCAGCCCCCAGGGCCTGATCCAGTTTCCCTACGTGGGTACAGTCAAGCTAGCGGGGCTGAACGAATACGAAGCGCGTGACCTGCTCACCCAGCGCCTGACCAAGTACATCAAAGATCCTCAAGTCACGGTGCGTATTCAGTCGTACCGCAGCGGACGGGTTTATATTGACGGTGAAGTACGCACGCCAGGTCTGCAGGCCGTGAACGACATCCCCATGACCCTGCCAGAGGCCATTGGCCGCGCCGGCGGTTTTTCCGCAGCGGCCGACCGATCTTCTATTGCTATCACCCGCAACGGCAAGACTGCACTTGTGAACCTGCCCCAGCTCACTGAGCGCGGCATCAATCCCAGCAACATTCTGCTTGGCAGTGGTGACCTGGTGCGCGTGCTTGGGCGTGAGGAAGCCAAAGTATTTGTGCTGGGCGAGGTGCTGCGCCCCAACACCCAAACCTTGCGCAATGGGCATCTCACCCTCAACGAAGCGCTGGGCGAGTCTGGCGGGGTCAACCAAAACTCTGGCGACCCACGCCAAATCTTCGTTATCCGCGCAGCCAACACCGAACAGCCCGAGATCTATCACCTGGATGCCCGCTCGCCCACCGCTTACGCTCTGGCAGAGGGTTTTGAGCTGCAAGCGCGCGACGTCATTTACGTGGATCCAGTGCCTGTGGTGCGTTGGAACCGGGTCATCAGTCTGATTTTGCCCAGCGCACAGGCTGTAAACACCGCACGCAGCACCATCAATTGATGCAGCGCATCCTGACCCTGTGTATCGGCAACATCTGCCGCAGTCCGCTGGCGCAGGCCCTGCTGGCGCGCGAACTGCCGCAGCACACCGTCTGGTCGGCCGGCTTGGCCGCGCTGGCGGGTCAGCCTGCCGACCCTCTTTCCATAGCGGTTGCAGCCGCCCACGGGCTAGACATCACGGCGCACCGGGCGCAGCAAGTGACCAGCTTTTTGTGCCAACAAACCGAACTCATCCTGGTCATGGAGCAGTCACACAAAAGCCAACTTGAGCAACAGTTCCCCGCCGTGCGTGGCAAGGTCTTTACCCTGGGCCAGTTTGGCAAGTTTGACGTGGCCGACCCCTACCAGCAGCCCGTGGACGCGTTTGAGTCAGCCTACGCCGCAATTGCCCAGGGCGTGGCCGACTGGATACCGCGTATTCGCCAATTGAGCGCTCATTGATCCAAACGCTTTCATCATCCGTTTTTTGCATGAACTCTTCTACTCTCGCCCCTGTTTCGTCCCCCCAAGCACTACAGCCCATGCAGTCGATGCAAGACGACGAAGACAGTATTAATCTGCTCGACCTGTTTGACGTTGTCTTGGATCAACGCTGGCTCATCGCCGCAGTGACTGCCGTGGTGATCGCCCTGGGCGGTGCCTATGCTTATGTTGCCACCCCCATTTATGAATCCAACACGCTGATCCAGGTAGAGGACAGCAAAAGCGGTGCAGGCGGTCTGCTTGGTGACGTCGGTACTTTGTTTGACATCAAATCGCCCGCCACGGCCGAGATCGAAATTTTACGTTCACGCCTGGTGATTGGCCAAGCGGTGGACAACCTGCAGCTTGACCTGAACATCACACCCAAGTACCTGCCATTGTTTGGTAGATGGTTGGCGCGGCGTGCCACGACGCCGTCCGAACCGGGTTTCATGGGTCTTGGCGGCTATGTGAGCGGTACGGAGTCGTTGCAAGTCGCCCATCTGGTCGTGCCGCAAGCGCTGGAAGGCGTGCGCTACTCGGTCATCCTGACAGCACAAGGCTACGACTTGGTTAGCCCTGATGGTGTCAAACTGGGCCAGGGCCGCCCTGGGCAAGCCCTTCTTTTCAAGCACGAAGGCGCAACCGGAGACCTGCTGGTTGCGGACGCCATTGGCCAGCCCGGTGCCGAGTTTTACCTGACCAAACTCTCCCGCCTGGGTGTCACAGAAGCGCTCCAAAAAGACATCACCATTGCCGAGCAAGGCAAGCAGTCGGGTGTTATCCGTGCCAGTCTTGAGGGTGCTGACCCCGCTCGCATTTCCCAGATATTGCAACAGGTGGGCGCCCTGTATGTACGCCAGAACATTGAGCGCAAGTCGGCGGAGGCCGAAAAATCCATCAATTTCCTCAGCAGCCAATTGCCGCAACTGCGTAAAGAACTGGAATCTTCAGAGGGAAAATTCAACCAGTTTCGCAACCGAAACGGCGTTTTTGACCTGGGCGGCGAGGCCAAGGTGATGCTTGACCAGTCGGTCAATCTGCACCTGAAACAACTCGAACTACAGCAAAGGCGCAAAGAGCTTGAATCGCGCTTTACGGCGCAGCACCCCAGCGTGCAGACCCTGGACGCGCAGCTTAAACAAATCACCACCCAAATTGGCGTCCTGGAAAGCAAGTCCAGAACCTACCCCAATGTCGAGCAAGACATGCTGCGCCTGATGCGGGACGTGAAGGTCAACAACGAGCTCTACACCACCTTGCTCAACAGCTTTCAGCAGTTGCGACTGGTCAAAGAGGGCAAAGTGGGTAACGTGCGCATTGTTGACGTGGCCTCTGTACCCGAGCAACCCATCAAACCAAAACGCAGTATGGTGGTTGCGCTGGCCGGTGTGCTCGGCCTGCTCGGCGGCCTGGGGCTCGCGTTCTTGCGCAACAGCCTGCACCCTGGCATCAGGAACCCGGACGATATTGA
This sequence comes from Comamonadaceae bacterium CG12_big_fil_rev_8_21_14_0_65_59_15, assembly GCA_002786915.1. Classification (GTDB taxonomy): domain Bacteria; phylum Pseudomonadota; class Gammaproteobacteria; order Burkholderiales; family Burkholderiaceae_C; genus Rhodoferax. Next base: position 77,304 of record PCUV01000094.1, read on the forward strand.
ACAGCATCTGGGCTTGCATGTGTTTGCCACCGTACCGCACTCCAAAGACCAGGAAGAGCTGGCCGCAGAGCACAAAAACCAAACAGGCAGTACACAACTGCTGGCAAACCTGCGCCCGGAAGATCCGGGCATAGAGAGTCTGCGCAGTTTGCGCACCGCGCTGCAATTTGCCATGCTGGACGCCCCCAACAACCTGGTCCTTATCACCGGCCCCACCCCCAGCATCGGCAAGTCGTTTACCAGCGCCAACTTTGCGGCCGTGCTTGGCGCCGGCGGCAAGCGTGTGCTGCTGATCGACGCCGACATGCGCAAAGGCCACCTCAACAAGTCATTTGGCCTGGAACGCGGCCATGGCTTGAGCGAACTCATTGCCGGCAGCCAAACACTGGCCCAGGTACTGCACAAAAATGTGTCGGCCCAAGTGGATATGATCACCACCGGCAGCATGCCACCCAACCCGGCTGAGCTGCTCATGTCGCCCAACACCGTGGCGCTCCTGCAAACGCTGTCAAGTCAATATGACATCGTGCTGATCGATACCCCCCCCGTGCTGGCCGTGTCTGACACGCAGGTGCTGGCACCCCAGTGCGGCACCGTGTTCTTGCTGGCCCGCGCCGAGGTGAGTACGCTGGGCGAGTTGCAAGAGTCCGGCAAGCGATTGAGCCAATCCGGCGTGGCTGTGCGGGGTGTCATTTTTAACGACCTGAACGTGAGCAAGCGACGCTATGGCTACGGCAACGGCTACAAATATAGCCGTTACCGCTATACGCAGTACCATTACGGGCAGCCCACGCGCAATTAAAAAAAGCCCGGTTCAGACTCTACCCTTGATAGATAATCGGTGCAGCTGATCAAAAAAAATATAAATCGGTCAGCCACTTTGATGGAGGTGAGTTTTGAGCCTAGTGTTGATCGTTTTTTCTGTTGCGTTCGTGTGCAGTCTGGCGCTGGTTCTGACCAAAGGCTGGCATGGTCGGTACAGCATGGACAGTTCTTTTGGGGTGCAAAAAATTCATTTGCAAGCCACGCCCCGCATAGGCGGCGTGGCCATTGCGCTGAGCCTGCTGCTGGGCTGGTGGGTAGCGCCCCCGGCCGTGCAGGCCATCTTGCGTGTGATGCTGCTGGCGGGCATCCCGGCCTTTGCCTGTGGCCTGCTCGAAGACATTACCAAAAAAGTGAGCGTGCGCAACCGTTTGCTGGCCACCATGTTCAGCGGTGGCGTGGCCTGTTATCTGACCGGTATTGCGATGCAAAACACCGGTTTTGCACCGCTTGACTGGCTGCTACAGTGGATGACGCTGGCCGTATTGTTTACCGCGTTTGCAGTAGGCGGCATCGCCAATGCCATCAACATCATTGACGGTGTTCATGGCCTGGCTGCCGGCGCCGTGGCCATCATGCTGAGTGCTCTGGGGCTGATTGCGTTGAACGTCGGTGACTCGGCCCTGGCAACCGTTTGTTTTGTGGTAGCCGCCTGTGCGCTGGGTTTTGGCGCTGTCAACTGGCCCCTGGGGAAACTTTTTCTGGGCGATGGAGGTGCCTATCTGCTGGGTTTTATGCTCGCCTGGCTGGCTGTGCTGCTGCCCATGCGCAACCCGCAACTTAACGCCTGGACCAGTCTTTTGGTGGTGCTGTACCCGGTGTTGGAAGTGATGTTTTCCGTATTGAGACGCTGGCGCCGCGAAGGCCACAACCCGGGTCAGCCCGATAAGTTGCACATGCACCACCTGATTTATCGGCGCATTGTCAGCACGCTCTGGAAGGGCTTGCCTGGCGTCCTGAAAAATGGCATGACCAGCCCAATCTGCTGGGTCTTTGTCGCGCTGCCGGCTACTTGGGCAGTGATGTTTGCACAAAACACGGCCATGCTGGCAGGAGCTGCGGTGGTGTTTGCTTTGGCCTATTCGTCGTTGTACGCCCGCTTGACCCAGTTTGCCTGGTGCTTTAGCGCACTGACGCTACAGCGTAGTGCTGACAAACCGTCAACCAGCCACGCGTGAATGACAGCCTGCGGTGAGCCAGTTGGGCCCGCGACAGCGCCCCTGCACTGGTATCTGATCCACACCAAGCCGCGCCAGGAAACATTGGCGTTGGAAAACCTCGTACGACAAAACTTTAAGTGTTACCTGCCTCTGCTCAAACTGCAAAAAATTCGCCAACGCAAAACCGTCTGGGTCACCGAGCCGATGTTTGCACGCTATTTGTTCATTCAACTCGACGCCCGTGACTTTGGCCAAAACTGGGCACCGATCCGATCCACGCTGGGCGTGCACCAGATGGTGCGGTTTGGTGGACAGCCAACCAAGGTGGATAACGACCTGATTGAACTGATCCGTGCGCGTGAACAGGGCAGCCCGGCACAAACCCTCTTCACGGCAGAGCAAAAAGTCATCGTCACTGACGGCCCGTTTGCAGGGCTTGAAGCCATTTACCAAACCACCGATGCCCAGAGCCGATCCATGATTTTGCTCAACATCCTGAGCAAGCCGGTCGCCCTGCATATTGACACCGCCAGCCTGCGCCGGGCAGACTGACAGCTTAACTTTCCATCCAACCGACCCAAGTAAAAAGCAAAAAAACAAACCAGATTTTGCACTGTTGTTTATTTGCCGAGCGGGTTAAAGCATGGGTAGAAATTCACGACACAAAAAAACAGCAAGTAAATCAATCACTTGGGGCTGCATTTGGCGGAAACGGAGGGATTCGAACCCTCGATGAGGCTCTACACCCCATACTCCCTTAGCAGGGGAGCACCTTCGGCCACTCGGTCACGTTTCCTGAAAAATCAGAGCCGCGATTATGTCACGACTCAGGCAGGTTTTTCAGGCGGCTGCCTGCTCCAGCTTGAAGGCTTTGTGCAGCGCCTTCACGGCCAGTTCCATGTATTTCTCATCAATCACCACCGAGGTCTTGATTTCGCTGGTGGAAATCATCTGGATGTTGATGCCCTCTTCGCTGAGCACACGGAACATGGTGCTGGCCACACCCACGTGGCTGCGCATGCCGATGCCGACGATCGATACCTTACAAATCTTGGTGTCGCCCACCACCTCTTGTGCGCCCAGCTTGGGTAGCACCTGGGTCTTGAGCAAATCCATGGTCTTGGCGTAGTCACCGTGGTTGACGGTAAAGCTGAAGTCGGTGCTACCGCCCTTGCTGATGTTCTGGATGATCATGTCCACTTCGACATTGGCGTCGGCCACGGCGCCCAGAATCTGGTACGCAATACCGGGCTTGTCGGGCACGCCCAGCACTGAAATTTTGGTCTCGTCGCGGCTGAACGCGATGCCTGAAACGATGGCTTGCTCCATGTTTTCGTCTTCCTCAAAAGTGATCAGGGTGCCAGACTTGGCCTCTTCATTGATGTCAATGTCCCACGGCGTGAAGCTAGAAAGCACACGCAGCTTGACCTTGTACTTACCAGCAAATTCAACCGAACGGATTTGCAGCACCTTGGAGCCCATGGAGGCCATTTCCAGCATTTCTTCAAAGCTGACGGTGGATAGGCGCCGAGCCTCGGGTACGATGCGCGGGTCGGTGGTATAGACCCCATCGACGTCGGTGTAGATCAGGCATTCGTCGGCCTTCATGGCTGCGGCCACCGCCACCGCCGAGGTGTCGGAGCCACCGCGCCCGAGCGTGGTGATGTGACCCTGGTCGTCAATGCCCTGAAAACCGGTCACGATCACCACCTTGCCCAGCGCCAGGTCGCCGCGCACGCGCGCGTCGTCAATGGATTCAATGCGCGCCTTGGTGTAGGCGCTGTCGGTGCGGATCGGTACTTGCCAGCCGGTGTAGCTGACAGCCTCCAGACCCAGCGCCTGCAAGGCAATGGCCAGTAGCGCGCTGGAGGCCTGCTCACCAGTGGCTGCGAGCATGTCCAGTTCCCGGTAATACGCATCGGTTGGCTGACCCGGCGCCAGCTCTTTGGCCAGCGCCAGCAGGCGGTTGGTTTCACCGCTCATGGCGCTGGGCACCACCACCATCTGGTGGCCGGCACGCGCCCATTTGGCCACGCGCTTGGCGACATTGCTGATGCGCTCGGTCGAGCCCATCGACGTGCCGCCGTATTTATGAACAATCAGGGACATAAAAAGAGAGAGGTAAGACGTTTAAGAGGCCAGGGACATTCTTGGAAATCCCTAGGGATTGTACCAATGCAGGCAGTCGCCTCGGCGTTCGCAAAAACCGTTGGCAACCTTCAGATGCAGCGCATGGCCGCGTGTGCTGCAAGCGTCAATCTGACGCATCAACTCGTCGAGTTGCGCGCGGGTGGGGGCCACCTGAAAGCGACTGCGCAACCAGTGCCGCAACAGATTGGCCAGCCGCGGCCGACTTAGCACCTGTAGGGCGCGGATCAGCGGTGGGGCACCCACCTGCTGCAAATCCTGCGCCGCCACTTCGTCTAGCAACGCCTGCGCCTGCGCCGCGTGCGCTGCACTGCGCGCAAAGGTATCAAGCGCCTGGGGGAAGCCTTCGACCAGCACCGGCATCACGCGCGCGCGGATGCGGTTGCGCGTGAAGCGCTTGTCGCTGTTGCTGGGGTCATCCACCCAGTCCACGCCTTGCGCAACCAGCCATTGGCGAATATCGGAACCGCTGACCTGCAACAACGGCCGGTGGTAATCGATGCCACCACGACGCCAATAAGCTGGCATGGCACTCAGGCCAGGCAACCCGGCGCCACGGCTCAATGCCAACAGCATGGTTTCCACCTGGTCGTCAGCATGCTGCGCAATCGCGATGGACTGAAAGCCATGTTGCCCGCCGTTTGATTGGGCCAGCGTCTCAAAAGCCTGATAGCGTGCACGACGTGCTGCGTCTTCCGGGCTCTGCCCCAACGCGTGGTGCGCATCCACCCGCTGCACTGAAAGCGGCACCGACAACGCATCACACACTCGTTGGCAATGGCGCGCAAAATCATCGGCGGCTTCCTGCAAGCCATGATGCACGTGGATGGCGCTGACCTGCCCCGGCAACTTTTGCACACACGCCAGTAGCAGCGCGGTGGAATCCGCGCCGCCGCTGAACGCCACTGCCAGCGGCAAGGCGGGCTCAAATGCCGCCACGGCCTGAGAAAAAGGCTGTGTCACGACGCCGCCGCAGTTTCAAGAAAAATAATTGGAATCTGACCCCAATTATTCCAATTATTTGACGGCTTTGGTATCGGTGAAGCGGCCGTAGCTTTGCAGACGCTCAAAGCGGCGTTCGAGCAGCTCTTTCACCTTCAGGTCGCTCACCTGGCGGAAGGCATCGTTAAGCGCGCGCTTGAGGAAAGTGGCCATCTGCTTGGGGTCGCGGTGCGCGCCGCCCACCGGCTCGTTGACGATCTTGTCGATCACGCCCAGCGCCTTCAGGCGGTGCGCGGTGATGCCCAATGCGTCGGCAGCTTCCTGCGCTTTGTCGGAGGTTTTCCAGAGAATCGAGGCGCAACCTTCGGGGCTGATCACCGAGTAAATCGAATACTGCAGCATCAGCAGCTGATCGCCCACCGAAATCGCCAGTGCGCCACCCGAGCCGCCTTCACCAATGATAGTGACAATGATCGGCACTTCGAGCTGCGCCATCTCGAAAATATTGCGCCCAATGGCTTCTGCCTGACCGCGCTCTTCGGCGTCGATACCCGGGTAAGCACCGGGTGTGTCAACAAAAGTAAACACCGGAAGCTTGAATTTTTCAGCGGTCTTCATCAGGCGCAGCGCCTTGCGGTAACCCTCGGGCTTGCTCATGCCGAAGTTGCGCAGGCCGCGCTCTTTGGTGTCGCGCCCTTTTTGCTGACCAATCACCATGCACGGCGTGCCGTTGAAGCGCGCCAATCCGCCGATGATGCTCAGGTCGTCGGCAAAATGCCGGTCACCGTGCAGTTCAACAAAGTGGGTAAAAATTTCGTTGACGTAGTCCAGCGTGTAGGGACGTTCGGCATGGCGCGCAATCTTGGTGATTTGCCACGGTGTCAGGTCACTGTAGATGTCTTTGGTGAGCTGCTGGCTTTTTTTGGCCAACTGATTGATTTCGGCCGAGATATCCACTGCCGATTCGGTCTGCACATAGCGCAGTTCTTCAATCTTGTTTTCCAGCTCGGCAATCGGGGTTTCAAAGTCGAGAAAGGTTTTCTTGGCCATCAGGGCTCCTGTTTAACGTGAAAAACGCCGCACTTCGCCATTGACGCCTGCGCGGGAATGACTGGAATGCGCGCGGTAATCACGGGTCAATTTCATCATTGGGGGCGGCTGCGCCGACACGGCAGTTAGTAAGCCACCGGTAGCGGGTCCAACGAGCGCCAAATATACCAAGTCGCAACGGTACGGTAAGGATCCCAAGCCTGCGCCACCTCGCGTGCGTCGCTACGGCTGACCACGTCGCCCGAAAAATAGCACTGGCTGATGCCGTTGATCAGGCCCACATCGTCCAGCGGCAGCACGTTGGGGCGCATCAGGTGAAAAATCAAAAACATCTCGGCGGTCCAGCGGCCAATACCGCGGATCGCCACCAGTTCGGCAATGATCGCCTCGTCATCCATGCGCGACCAGTCGTCCACATGCACGCGCGCGCCATCAAAATGCAGCGCCAGGTCCACCAGGTATTCCACCTTGCGCGCGCTCAAGCCCGCAGCGCGCATGTCGTCAATTTTCAGGCGCAACACCTGCTGGGGTGTCAGCGCCTGCGGCAATCTGGCAAAGCGGTCCCAGATGGTTTGCGCCGCCTTGACGGAAATCTGTTGCCCCACCACGCTGCGCGCCAGCGTTACAAACGCGTCACCACGGCTTTGCAGGCACGCTGCGCCAAAGCGCGGAATCAAGCGCTTCATGACACGGTCTTTCTTCATCAGGTGCTTGCACGCGTCCGTCCAATAGGCTGGTGCTGTCAGCAAAGGCGCTGCACTTTCAGTAGCTTTAAGCGCTTGATTCATAAGGGCTGCAAGCCAATTTGATATAAAACGTTCACTGCACAGACTCCCACGTCGTGCCCACTGCCGTGTCTTTGAGCGCAATGCCGCGCACCAGCAGCTCCTGGCGAATTTGGTCCGCTCGGGCAAAGTTCTTGGCCGCCTTCGCCGCCGCGCGCTCTGCAATCAGCGCCGCAATGGCAGACTCGTCCAGTCCGGCACCCGCCTGCAAATACGTCTTGGCGTCTTCCTGTAGCAGGCCCAGGCAGCCGCCCAGCGCCTGCAACAAACCGGCCAGCGCGCCAGAACGTGTGCGATTGACTTCGCCCGCCAAATCAAACAGCACCGCCACCGCTTCGGGCGTGCCAAAGTCTTCGTCCATGGCAGCTTTGAAGCGCGCTGCGTACAGATTGGTCCAATCAATCGGAGCGCTTTGTGGCGGTACCGCGTCCAGCGTGGTGTACAGGCGGCGCAAGGCCTGGCGCGCGTCGTCCAGATGCGCGTCGCTGTAATTCAGGGCGCTGCGGTAATGCGCGCGCAGGATGAAAAAGCGCAGCGTTTGAGCGTCGTAGCGCGCCAGAATTTCGCGGATGGTGAAAAAATTGCCCAGGCTCTTGGACATTTTTTCGTTGTCGCGTGTCACAAACCCGTTATGCATCCACCAGCGCGCCAGCGGCACCCCATTGGCGCCCTCGCTTTGCGCAATCTCGTTTTCATGGTGCGGAAACTGCAAGTCAGCGCCGCCACCGTGAATATCCACCGTTTGCCCCAACAACTCGCCGCACATCGCTGAACACTCAATGTGCCAACCCGGTCGCCCCAGGCCGTAGGCGCTGTCCCACTTGGCGTCCGCCGGCTCCGTGGGCTTGGCCGATTTCCAGAGCACAAAATCCAGCGGGTCGGCCTTGCCATCGGCTACCGCCACACGCTCGCCCGCGCGCAATTCGTCCAGCGATTTGCCGCTGAGCTTGCCGTAGCCGGCAAACTTGCGCACCGCATAGTGCACGTCGCCGTCGCTCCCCTGGTAGGCCAGACCCTTGCCCTGCAAGCGCTCAATCAGCGCCAGCATGGCCGGCACATGGTCGGTGGCGTGCGGCTCCAGCGTGGGCCGCAACATGCCCAGCGCGTCGGCATCCTGGTGCAGTGCGTCGATCATGCGGCTGGTCAGCGCCCGGATAGGCTCGCCATTTTCCAGCGCGCGCTTGATGATCTTGTCGTCAATGTCGGTCACGTTGCGCACATGGGTTACCCGGTACCCGCTGGCTTCCAACCAGCGGCGCACCACGTCAAACGCCATCATCGACCGCGCATGACCCAAATGGCACACGTCGTACACCGTCATGCCGCACACGTACATGCGCACATGCCCGGGTTCGAGTGAAGAAAACGGCTCGATCTGCCGTGTCAGCGTGTTGAAAATGCGTAAACTCATGGGCCAAATCAGATACGGTGAAGCGGGCCGACTGACGGCCACTGAGGTCATCCACGCGACAGGGGCAAGGTGCACGCCGCCGCTTTCGGTAGAACGTACGAAAACCACCCCCTCGGGCTACAATGCGCGCCAGTATAAAGCCGCGCCACCGCCACCCGTATCCTCCCGTATTTAGCTGCATCAATCCATGAAACTCACCCGTTCTGTTGTTTTAATAGCGTTGCGTCTGATTACCTTAGCGGCTGCCTGTACTGCCTTGACCAGCCAGGCTGATGGCTATGCTGACATCAGCCAATTGGTGAAAAACAATAAATTTGCCGAGGCCCTGACCCAAGTAGATAGCCAATTGGTCAGCAAACCCACTGACCCGCAGTTACGTTTTTTAAAAGGCGTGATCCAGCGCAACTTGGGCAAACAAAACGAAGCTGTAGCCACCTTCACCAAGCTCACCCAAGACTATCCGGAGCTGCCTGAACCGTACAACAACCTGGCCGTGCTGTACGCCAGCCAGGGCCAATATGACAAGGCCCGTGCAGCGCTTGAAATGGCCATCCGCACCAACCCCAGCTACGCCACGGCGCACGAAAACATGGGCGATGTGTATGCCCGCTTGGCCAGCCAAGCCTACAACAAGGCATTGCAGCTTGACAGCAGCAATCACGCGTTGCCGCCCAAGCTGGCGTTGATTCGTGAAGTGTTCAAACCTAATTTAGCCAACCCCAAGCCAGCTGCGGTCAGCAGCACGGCGACGGCGACCGTCACACCAGCACCGGCAACACCCGTGACCGTTAACAAACCCGCGCCGACATCGTCGGCGACGCCAGCCAAACCTGTAACGGCCATATCAGCACCGGTCGCAGTGGCTAAACCAATACCGACACCACTCGAGTCAGATGCCAGCAAAGAGGTTGAAGCTGCCGTCATGGCCTGGGCACAGGCCTGGTCTGACAAAAACATGGAAACCTATTTGGCTGCCTACAGCCGCAACTTTGCCACCCCCAACAATCAACCGCGCAGTGCCTGGGAAAAAGACCGTCGTGATCGCATTACTGGCAAGTCACGTATCAGCGTCAAAGTGTCTGAGCTTCGCATCCAGGTCACTGGCAATGAAGCGATCGCCAAGTTCCGCCAAAGCTACAAGGGGGGCAAATTGTCAGTATCAAGCAGCAAAACCCTCCAGCTAAAAAAACAGGGTTCGCATTGGCTGATCAGTCGGGAATCCACTGGAAGCTAAGGGTGTTGACTTTTGTAGTTTGGGTTGTCGTCCCATTTTGTTGTTAGCACGCATGCCTCGTTTGATACAAAACCTGCTGACCTTTGGACTGCTGGCATTCAGCCTGGGGCTTGGTACCGGCCAGGCTTGGGGCAAATCAGCTCAACATGGAAAAATTTCCCACCACGTGAAGGCGACCAAAGCAGCGGCCAAACCCGTGCGCCATGTCACATTCAATGGGCCGAATGCAGGTTTGGCTGAGGCACGCCTGATCGAGATTTACCAGCTGATCGGCAAAGCGGATACGGCGCGCGCCTTGCTCAAAGCCGAGCAACTCGTTACAGAGTTCCCGACTTTTGCTCTGGCTCAGTTGGTGTATGGCGACTTGTTGTCGGCGCGCAGTCGCCCGCTCAACCGGTTTGGTGATGTCCCGGCGGAGCAACTGAAAAACGTCAGCAGCGCCTTGAATGAGCTTCAAGATGAATCGCGCATGCGGCTCAAAGCCCTGCGCGAGCGGCCACCCGCAGGCATGGTGCCGGCAGAATTTGTGCAGCTTTCGCGCTATAACAAACACGCTATTGCCGTTGATGCCGACCGCTCGCGTCTGTATTTGTTTGAGAACCGGGGCAATGGACTCAGTCTGGTGGCCGACTACTACATCTCAGTGGGGAAATTGGGCATTGAAAAAATGGTGGAAGGTGATCAGCGCACGCCGTTAGGCATTTATTTCGTCACCAGCAAACTTGATGCGAAAAACCTGAAAGATTTTTACGGCGCTGGTGCGCTGCCCATCAATTACCCGAATGAGCTCGACCTCAAACGCGGCAAAACCGGTGGTGGTATCTGGTTGCATGGCTCGCCCCCCGGCGAATTTTCGCGCCGTCCGTTGGCCAGCGACGGCTGTGTGGCACTGGCCAACCCGGATCTGGAACAAATCATGCGCACGGTGGAAGTCCGCTCCACGCCAGTGCTGATCTCGCGCAGCCTCAAGTGGGTGCCGCCGCAAAGTATGCAACCCCGTTTTCAGGAGTTCAAAACCCATTTGGATGCCTGGCTCAAGGCCAAATCCGCAGGGGACGTCAACCAGTTCAGCCAGTTTTACGCGCCCGACTTCAACAACGGGAAGACCTTGACCGAGTGGCTACCCAAGCTGCGCAACCAAGTGGCAGCGGTGCAGGGGCGCCAACTGGCCATCAAAGACCTGTCGCTGTTGCATTGGGTCGATACCAGCGAAACCATGGTGGTCACTTTTGGTGAAGTGGCGGCCGGCCAACGCAGTGGCAGCACCCTGCGCCAATACTGGAGTCGGCAGCAGAATCAATGGAAAATTATTCACGAAGGAGTGATCGGATGAACAACAAGTCATTGACCAGAGTGGCGCGCACTTCGATTGCGTGTGTGGCTCTTTATAGCGTCTTAACCTTGGCGCTGGCAGAAGAGCTTCGCCAGGTCAAACTGACCACCAGTATGGGCGACATCGTGGTTGAGCTGTACTCTGAGAAAGCGCCCAAGACGGTGGCCAACTTTTTGCAGTATGTGAAAGACAAGCACTATGACGGCACCATCTTTCACCGTGTGATTGGCAACTTCATGATCCAGGGCGGCGGTTTTGACGCCAACTATGTGCAAAAGCCAACGCGCGCGCCGGTTGAGCACGAAGGCCGACAGGCGCTTGAAAAAGGCGGCCCGCGCAACGTGCCCGGCACGCTGGCCATGGCGCGCACCAGCGATCCACAGTCGGCCACGGCTCAGTTTTTCATCAACGTCAAGGCCAACGGCTTTCTAGACCCCGTGCTGATTCCACCCGGTGACCCGGTGCCCGAGTTTCAGTACCAGGGCGAAACCTACCGCAATGTGCCGCGCGCAGAGTTGTTGAACGCCAACAAGCTGTTTGGCTACACCGTGTTTGGCCGCGTCATCTCCGGCATGGACGTGGTCGAAAAAATCAAGTCCACCCCCACGGGCTCGGGCGGTCCCTTTCCCACCGACGTTCCCAAGACAGCCGTACTCATCCAATCCGCAACTCTGGTGAAATAAATCATGAGCAACCCACAAGTCGAACTGCATATTGCCAACTACGGCACCATCACGCTGGAGCTTGATCAGGACAAGGCCCCCAAGTCGGTGGCCAACTTTTTGAGCTACGTGAACAAGGGGCATTACAACAACACGATTTTTCACCGTGTCATTCCCAACTTCATGATCCAGGGTGGCGGCATGGAACCCGGCATGGGTCAAAAAAGTACCGACACACCGATCACCAACGAAGCCAACAACGGTCTGAAAAATGTCAAATACAGCGTGGCCATGGCGCGCACCGGTGACCCACATTCGGCCACCGCGCAGTTCTTCATCAACGTCACCGACAACAGTTTCCTGAACCACACGGCACCGAGCCAGCAGGGTTGGGGCTACGCGGTGTTTGGCAAAGTGGTGGTCGGCACCGACGTGGTGGACAAGATCAAGGGCGTCAAAACCGGTCGCAAGGGTTACCACGACGACGTGCCGGTCGAAGACGTGGTGATTGAAAAGGCGGTTGCCCTCTGAAACGTACCTGCCGGCAGACGCCTGAGCTGAAGGCACCGGCGCACTGGCGCTGCGTTGATTTCATTTCAGACCTGCACCTGCAAGCCAGCCAGCCCAAGACTTTTCAGGCTTGGCAACGCTATCTGGCGCACACCCCAGCCGACGCGGTGTTAATCCTGGGTGACCTGTTTGAGGTCTGGGTGGGCGACGACACCGTTGCCCTGCAAGGTGCAGCGGGGGCCAACGATGCCCCGTGCTTTGAGCTGCAATGCCAGCGGGTACTGGCACAAGCGTCGCAACGCCTGGCGCTGTACTTTATGCACGGCAACCGCGACTTTCTATTGGGCTCGACGTTTGCCAGCGCCTGCAGCATGACGTTGCTGGACGACCCCACCGTGCTGGTGTTTGACGCGCAGCGCTGGCTGCTGTCGCACGGCGATGCACTGTGCCTGGACGATACCGACTACCAGCAGTTCCGCGCCCTGGTGCGCTCTGCGTCGTGGCAACAAGACTTTCTGGCCCAGTCGCTTTCGCAACGCCAGGCCGTGGCGCGTGATTTGCGTGCGCAAAGCCGGGCCCGCAAAGCCAGCGGTGCAGCTTATGCCGATGTGGACCGCAGCGCTGCGCTGCACTGGCTGCAAGAATACGATGCCACCACGCTGATCCACGGCCACACCCATTTGCCGGCCGACCACACGCTGCACAGCGCCGATGGTCACACGTACCAGCGCCGCGTGCTCAGCGACTGGGACGCCAGCGCCCTGCCGCCGAGGCTACAGGTGCTGCGGCTGCAGCGCGCACAGGCACCGCAGCGCATCAACCTGACGACGTCAAGGCTTGAGTAACACCTTGAGCGCGTTTTGCAGGCGGCGTGCCGCCGCTGCGGCAAACGCACCGGCCATCACCGTGGCGCTGTCCTGACCCCAGGTTTCACGCGGCGCGGGGTCGTTACGCCGGGTGAGCAACTGCAACTGCAACATGCGCCGCTCGCTCAGGTGTTCCGCCGGTGTGGGCACCTCGGCGGCCATTTCCAGGCGCAGCAGCGCGGTACCCGCATCACCGGTGGACGCGGCAGAAATGGCCTTGAGCCAACCCGCACGGGTGGCCGGACTGACCCGCGCGCCCAACTCCTGCACGCCGGGCACGGCGCTGGCGTCACGTTTTTCCCAGGCCGTCAACAACTGCGTCAACGCCTCACCATGTGCCTGCGCGGCCAGCTTGCGCAGTGCAAACTGCGCCTGCTCCAGCGCGTCGCGCTGGGCGCGAAAAGCCGCATCGCCCAGACGGGGTGCCAGCGCACGTTCGCCCATGACCAGACCGCGATCGTCGCGCCGCCCAGCGTCGCGCGCCATGTCGCGCCCGGGTTTGCGTGCGCCGTCTGCGCGGTCGCCAAACTTGCCGCTGCGCGGTGCTGCGACGACTTCCCGGCGCATACCGGGCCGGTCATCACCGCGCATCGCCACCACCGGCTTGCGCGCGGGCACGGATTGCGCAGGCGCGCTGGCGGCAGGCGTAGCGCTGTCAATGGCTACGTTGACATGCGCTGCCGCTGGTGTGTCGGCGCTACCCTCAGAACTTGGTGTGCTGGGCGCGGCAGCCTGTGCCACATCACTAGCTGCTTCATTGTTAGTCGCTTCTTGCGCTTGCTGCGCTTGGGCTACAAGTTCTTTTTCTTCAGAAGTCTGAGCACTGGCTGCAACGACCGCCTGGGCCTGTGCTTGGCCACGCAGTGCTGCCTCGAGTGCAGCCATGGCGCTGCGAATGGCCTGTGCATCACCCGACGCGTTGGCCGTCTGTAGCGCCTTAGATGCGTTCAGCACGCCCTGGTCGATGGCGTTCAGGGCGCTTTGCGCGCGCTCGCGCTCGGCACTCTTGCGCTGGAAAGCCTCATCGATCGGCTTGCGAAACGCGTCCCACAGCTTTTGCTCCTGGCGCCGCTCCACCGGCACGCGGTGCGCTTCGGCCTGCCAGCGTTGCTGCAAGGCCTTGACCGCGTCGATGCGCAGGTTGTCTTGCGCGCCCAACGCGCGGGCTTCTTCGATCATCAAGTGACGCACCGCCAGGCTGTCTTTTTGCAACGCCTCCAGAGGAGCCGCCGCCTCGTCGATGGCCGCCTTCCACAGCGGCTGCAACTCGGCAAACATTTTTTCACCCACGTGACCACAGGCACGCCAACGGTCGCCAAACTGGTACAGCACGCGGTTAAAGCCCTTCCAGTCGTCGTCCAGCGCACTGCGGTTGGCCGCAGCCCAAGCCTTGACTTCATCGATCAGCGCCAGCCTTTGCGCGCGGTGCTCGGCGGTTTCGGCCTTGAGTTTGTCCAGCCAGGCCTCGACCACCTTGTGCGCTTCATTGCACGCGTCATCAAAACGCTTCCACAGCGCATGGTTGGGAATACCGCCTTGATCGGTCTGCTTCCACTGTTCACGCAGCTGGCGCAGCGTTTCCTGCATCTTGCGCCCGCCGATCGCCTGCCCGTCTGGGCGCTTGAGCAAGCCTTCAGCCTTGACCACCAGTTCTTCACGCAACTGGTCGGCACGCCAACGCTGCCAGCCTTCGAGCTCGCCCGCGGCGGCCAGTGCGGCGTGCGCCTGGTTTTCCAGCTTGTCGTCGATCAGCCGACCAAACTCCTTGAGCGCGTTGCGCAGGGCATTGGCGGCACCCGCGCTAGCCTTGCCGTGACCTTGGGCAACTTCCTTTTCCAGCACCGACAGCGCATCGCTCACGCTAGCCGTGGCGCGGGCCTTGACTTCAGGGTCCACCGGCGTTTTGGCGGGCTTGGGCGCAGGCTCGAGTGCTATGCCACGCGCCAGGCGCAATTCATCGGCCCAGACCGGCACTGGCGGCAGCGGCGCGCTAGCGTCTTCCGATGCCTTGATGGTCTGCGCCAGCGCACCCTCAAACGCCTCCCACACCAACGCCAGTTGCGCCTGCGACGCCTGCAACAGCGGCGGAAATTTGACATCGACACTGGGCCAATTGGCATCGGCGGCCAACGCAGCAGCTTCGGTCTGCCAATGGGACACGTCGTCGGCCAGGGCCACCTGCACCGCCTGCGCGTCGCGCCACGGTTTGGTGGACAGCACCTCGATGCGCTGCGCCACCAGCACGGCCGCTTCGCGCTGCACCTGCACGCGGTGTTGCAAATCTTCGATGGCACGCACGCGCTCCATCAGTTGGCTTTTAAGTTCTGCTAACGGTTCCTTGCTTAAGGGGGCACCCGCCTTGGCCGCATCACGCTGCCAAGCCAGCGCATCGGCCAGATTGAGTTTTGGCAGCGCCAGCAAGGCACGGGCCTTGTCGGCCCAGTCCTGAGCGATGGATGCCTGTTGCTTGCTACGCTTGATTTCATCAAGACGCTCGCGCAGCAACTTGGCCGCGCCCTTGTCTTTGCCACTGAGCTCCTTGAAGACTTGCTGCATGTGTTCAACGCTTGGGTCACTGGCCAGCCAGGCACGGATGCAGGCCATGCGCTCGCCCGAAGTCGGTGCTGAAAATGCGCCGTGGGCTATCGCGTCCAGCGGATGCGCGTCGTGCGCGGGCGTCCCCACCACAGGAGCATCGTTTAAGGGGGCGGCCGGTTGGTTTTTGGAAAAGGGAAACATCGAATGAGCGCAAACAAATAAATGAATATCCGCCATGGGCAGCGGGAATAGGGCAGCTATTTTCGCCGGGTTTGCAGCCCATGCCAAAAACAATTGCATCGGGGTGCGATTCGAAGTGGTGTATCGGAGCAAAATTCTGGGGCATCCACTTGACATCCGGCTTTTGGAATGGAGTCATTGGGGGTCATCAGTTCAAGGCAAAAACCAACGATTTCCAGGTACGGCGCGGCGACTGATCCAGTCGCCGCGCCGTGCATCGATGTTTTCAAATACACATGCACCCTGCGCTGTTTCAGACGCAGCAGCACCAACCCGCAGCGCTGGCGGCTCATTGCGCCGCCAAATGAAGCTCGGCGTGCGGCTGCCACTTGACATCCGGGGTGACAACTTTGACAGCGCCCAAAAACAGGCGCTCCATGGGCAACTTCTGGCTGGCCAGGTGGTCGCGCACGGCCACGCCACGCTGCAAGGCCAGCGCCTGCATGGTCGCCTCGGTGGCGTCCAGATGGCTCAGCAGCAAGGCTTCCATCTCGGGCACGGGGAGGTCTTTGGCCAGGCCAATCAGGTTGCGCGGTTTGGGAAAATCCGCGCGCTTATAGACCACCTTGAGCAGCGCCGGGTACTCCTGCGGCGTGACCTGTGGCACGACGGGTTGCCCTTGCGCTGCCTGCGCTACAGCGGCACCCAGGCCGCGCCGCTTCTCGTTGTGTACCAGCGTTTGCAACTGCGCACGTTTATAAGCGTCGCGCTCAGCCTGTAGGCTGGCCGTGCCCACCACGGTCATTTTCAGCGCCGGGCGGTCTTGCAGCGCCTTGGCCACTTTGCCCAGGCTGGCCTTGGCGGCGTCGGTCAACACGGCAGAACCGGCGTCAAACGGCACGCTGCTGAGCTCGTCGCCGCCGCCGCCAAAGGCATTGGCCAGCAGGCTGAACGGTGCCGTGATGGCCTTGACGATCAGGTTGCCGATCACCTTGAACACCAGCGGCAACAGGCGGAACTGCGGGTCGTTGAGCGAGCCACTGATCGGCAGATCAATGTCGATCACCCCGTTGCGGTCGGCCAGCAGCGCCACCGCCAGCTTGACCGGCAGCGTGTTGACCGCGTTGGGGATGGCGTCGCCAAACTTGAGCTGGTTAAGCACCACCTTGTTGTTGGCGCTAAGCTGGCCGTCGGGTTGCACCTTGTAAGTGACATCCACGCTGAGCTTGCCACGCTCGATGCCATAGCCCGCGTAGCGCGCCGAGTAGGTGGACAACGGCGCCAGCTCTAGGTCACGCACCTTGCCGCTGATGTCCAGCGCCACCGGCTGCACCAGCGGGTTGATCTTGCCCAACACTTCCAGACTGGCCGTGCCCTGCGCGCGGCCGCGCAATTCCAGGTCGGCCAACTCCAGCGTACCGTTGACCGGCGCGGAAGAAAACGCGCTGAGCTTGCCCACCAGTTCGGTCAGGTCCGCTGCGTAATTGGGCTGGATAAAGCGGTCGGTAAAGTTGACACGCCCGCCCACCAGACTGACCGGGCCAAAATGGATCAACGGCTGGGGCGACGCGCTGACGGCTGTCGTTGCGGGAGCGGATGCACCAGCCAAGGTCGCTGCGGGCACAGTGGCTGACACGGCACCTGATGCGGCGCCCGCACCGGCCTGCGCCACAGCGACGGTCGCAGCGGGGGCCTGAGGTTTAAGCATGTCTTGCAGGTTCAGTCGCCCGGTCGGATCGATAACCACCTTGGCAAAAAAGTCACTCAAGACCGTGCCCGCCACGTCCACCTTGGGAGCAGCGCCGGGCGTCAGCACCACGTTCAAGCCGCTCAGGCTCAGGCTTTTCCAGTTGAGCAGATCTTCGGCGGGTTGGAACGGTTTGGCCTGCGCCAGCGTCTGCACCTGCAAGTCGTCCAGCCGCGCGTCGCCGCGCACCTCCACGGCCAGGGCACCAGCGCGCTGTGCCAGTTGCAGCTTGCCGTAATAGCTGGTGTCGGCGCGCAGGATCGATACGTTGAGCTTGTCGTTCAGGTAGGCAGACGCCGCGTGCAGGGGCAATCGCACCGCCTTCAGGTCACCCTGGACGGCCAGCGGGCTCAGGGCCACGCTACCCCGCCAGGACAGCGTGCCAGGCTCGGTGGCCCCGCTGCCCACGTGCGCCAACGCGGTGATAGCAAAGGGCTGATGCCCAACTGTCGAAAAATGATTCACCTTCAGGACCAAGCCCACAACATTCAGTGCCACGTTCGGCATCACCGAGGCGTCTCGAAATGCGAGCGCGCCACCGCTTAACGCCACTTCTTTCAAGCTGATCGACCAAGGTCGGGGGGGGTGGACAGATGCCGTGCTGGTCGCCTCTGACTTGCCGGGTGGTACGGGTTTGAGCCAATCTTCAAACATCCAGCGGCCACCGGACGAGCGGCTGAGTGTGGTGCGCGGCTGGCTGACCTGCACACGCCCCAGTTGCACCGACTGCTTGGGCACATCCACTACCGCGTCTTGCACCGTCAGCCGCTGGATGCTGGCCAGCGGAGTCTTGGCTGCGCCCTGCAGGGCCAGCTTGTCCAACGCCAGGCTGGGAATCTGCACGCGGGTCTGTGCGCCCTGCCCGGCTGTGGCCGCCGCCCAGTGCAGCGCCAGATCGGTCGCCAGCGCACCGTCAAGACGGGGTGTCAACACGCTGGCCAGGTAGGGTGCCGCCACACTCAAAGGCAGCCCGGTCAATTGCAAGGTGGCGTCGGCCCGAGCATCCGTAGCTTGCCCCTTGAAGCTCAGGCTGGCACCGGCAAGCCGCGCCGAGCCGTCAAACGGCACGGCCTGCGCAACCGGCCAGGACAAGGCGCGCGCATTCAGCGTCAGCGGTACCACGCTCAGACGCACCGGTTGGGCAGCCGCTTCATCGACCCAAACCACCTCGGCACCGGCTACGGCCACCTCATCGACCCGCACCTGCCAAGTGGGCGCTAACGGGGCGATGTCTGCACTTGTTGCATCTTTTTGGTCTGTAACCCCCTTTTTGTCTTCGCTGGCAGCTTTGTTTTTAAGAGTGTTTTTGGGCACTGCACTCGATCCAGCCAAGGCTTGCAGGTTCAGAACACCCGATTTGTTGCGGTGCAACAACAGATGAGGTTGTAACAGTTCCACCCGTTGCAGCCCAATTTGCTGCGCCAGCGGCTGCATATCGGCCAGCACCACATTCAGGCGATCAAACGCCAGTAATTCTGGCGGCGCGTCTACAGCCTGACCGCTGTGACGCACCACCTGCGTCATCCGAACACCGCTGGCGCTCACTTGCCCACTGAGCTTGACCAATGGCCGTTCCTGCTGCTCAAACGAAAGTTTCAGATCGGCGTCCAGCACCGCCGATTGCAAGCGCACTGGCAAACTGGCGGGCCAGTACGGCAGGTACGGGGCCAAATCCAATGCCTTGACGGTCAGCTGTGCGTCGGCCTGGCGCGTTTGTGCAAACGGTGTGGCGCTGGCACTGGAGTCAAACTGGCTGCCATTGAGGTCAAACGCCAGCCGGGGCTGCACCTGAACGTCGCGCTTGGAGTCGAGGTTGCTCAAAAACGGCACGCTCAGATTCAGCTTGCTCAGGCGATGCACACTGTTGCGGGGTGCATCGATAAAGACCAGCGCAGCATTGGTCATCACCAGGTTGTACAGGGCGAAGTGCACCGGTGAAGCTGTCGGCTGACTAGGTTGGGCGGCAAAACGCGCCAGCACGTCGTCCACATCGTAGTGGCCGTCGCCGGTGTGCGTCAGGTTCAGTTGCAGGCCATCGAGCTGTAGCGCATCGACCACGGGTGCCAGGCGCAAAACAGACTGAAGTTCCATATCTATATAGAGGCGCTGAAACGACGCCTGGGGCGCGGCATCTCCGGCGTGCGCCACCGCCACGTCCTGCAAGGTCAGCTCAAGCGTCCAGGGTTTGAAGTCCACCTGCCCCACCGTCACCGTTCGGCCCAATTGCTCGCCCAGGCGCGACTGCAGCTGAGATTTCAGCAAGGGCGGCACAGCCAACCAACCCAGCAGCCACAGCACCGCAACCCCGCCCACGACCCAGCGCAGGCGGCGTACCCAGGAATGATCCAAAAACGTGTTTTTCATAGGAGATGACAGCATCATGGCGTGCTATTTTGCAGCGAAAAGTTGTCCGGATCGGTCGCTCTGATGAGGTGATTCAAGCTTTTAACGATATAACAAATTGCTTTGATATGGTTGACTATGCATAAACTATCCCCCTAGAATCCGCTCCACCTTGATCTCGATCAGGGAATACCCTAGTCCGCTGCCGACCCCGGCAACATCATGTTTCTGCATCACCACTGAAGAAAGCGCAGGATATTGATAGCGTAACAACCCAGGCGAGCTTTTGAAATTGCGGCCAACCCGCTGCTTTTTTGAACCCACGCGCAAGAAGGAGAAGCTATGTCAGCATCTACGAACTTATCCATGAGCCTGCGACGCGCCAGTAGCGCGTTGGCCAAAGGCCTTTTCGATCTTACCCACAACAGTGTCGCCCTGATCGGCGTGACTGTTCTCTTTATCGCTATTGCCCTGTTTGCGCGCCCAGAGTTGCGCCAGGTGGGCGAAATCAAACTGTTTGGCTGGCTGCAAGAACGCCAGTTTGAGTTGACCGGCCTGGTCAGCGACCCCATCGCCAGCGAACGCGCCACCACCGCCGACCCGCAGGATTTGCCCAAGCAGCAAGCCAACGTGGCGCTGTGGCTGAGCAAGAAGTACCGCATCGCCCCTGAGCCGCTGAGCGCATTGGTGGCCGAGGCGTATGACATGGGCGCACGCATCAAGCTCGACCCGACGCTGATTCTGGCGGTGATGGCCATTGAATCGGGCTTTAACCCCTTTGCCCAAAGCCACGTTGGTGCCCAAGGCCTGATGCAGGTGATGACCCGTGTGCACAGCGACAAATACGAAAGCTTTGGTGGCAAATTTGCCGCATTCGACCCGCTGGCCAACCTGCGCGTGGGCGCCAAGGTGCTGCAAGAATGCATTCGCAACGCCGGATCGCTGGAAGGTGGCCTGAAATACTACGTGGGCGCTGCCAACATGGAAGACGACGGTGGCTACGGCGCCAAAGTGCTGGCCGAGTATGCCCGCCTGCAGCGTGTGGCACGGGGCTTCAAGGAGCCCGTGTACACGCCGCCAGTCATGACCACGCGCGAACCTGCGCTACCCAACCTGACTGAACCGGCCGCACCGGCCGACGTGGCTGCCGCCAATACAGCCACCGTGGCGTTGAACTGAGCCCTTCAGTTAAAATCTGCTCCGCACGCGACTGGCGATAGGCAACCCCGACTGCAAAACCGGGGGGTGCTGAAGTGGGAGCACCACGGGGGAGCGTGCCGCATAGCCTGTTTGGGCTGCGCGATCAGCCGTTCGCCTGGGCAGCCCTGGACTCAAGCCACGACCCCGCTGGTTTGAAGCACAGGCCCAATGTCTTTAAGGACTGCCATGTTCAACCGCAACATTCTCATCGAGCAAACCGACCCCGAGCTGTTTGCCGCCATCCAAGCTGAAAATCAGCGCCAGCAAGACCACATCGAGCTGATTGCCAGCGAAAACTACGCCTCTCCCGCCGTCATGGCCGCGCAGGGCACGCAGCTCACCAACAAATACGCCGAAGGCTACCCCGGCAAACGCTATTACGGCGGCTGCGAGTTTGTGGACATTGCTGAGCAATTGGCCATCGACCGCGTTAAGCAGATTTTTGGCGCCGAAGCCGCCAATGTTCAGCCGCATTGCGGCGCATCCGCCAACGAGGCCGTCTTTTTGGCGTTTTTGAAGCCCGGCGACACCCTTATGGGCATGAGCCTGGCCGAAGGCGGCCACTTAACGCACGGCATGGCGCTGAACATGAGCGGCAAATGGTTCAACGTGGTGAGCTACGGCCTGAACGAGCGCGAAGAGATCGACTACGACGCGATGGAGCGCAAGGCCCACGAATGCAAGCCAAAACTGATCATCGCCGGTGCCAGCGCTTATTCTTTGGCTATAGATTTTGAACGCTTCGCCAAAGTGGCGAAAGACGTGGGTGCGATCTTCATGGTGGACATGGCGCACTACGCCGGGCTGGTGGCTGCGGGCGTCTACCCCAACCCGGTGCCGCACGCCGACATCGTGACCAGCACCACGCACAAAAGCCTGCGTGGCCCGCGTGGCGGCATCATCTTGATGAAAGCCCAGCACGAGCGTGCCATCAACAGCGCCATCTTCCCCGGCCTGCAAGGCGGCCCGCTGATGCACGTGATTGCTGCCAAGGCGGTGGCTTTCAAGGAAGCGCTGCAACCCGAGTTCAAGCTGTACCAGCAACAAGTGGTGACCAACGCGCGTATCGTGGCAGAAACACTCACCGCGCGCGGCCTGCGCATCGTCAGTGGCCGCACGGAAAGCCACGTGATGCTGGTCGATTTGCGCTCCAAACACATCACCGGCAAAGAGGCCGAGGCCGTGCTGGGTGCAGCGCATATGACCATCAACAAGAACGCCATCCCCAACGACCCCGAAAAACCCATGGTGACCAGCGGCGTGCGCGTGGGCACCCCCGCCATGACCACGCGCGGCTTCAAGGACGAAGAAGCCCGCCAAACCGCCCACCTGATCGCCGACGTGCTGGACAACCCGCGCGACGAGGCCAACATCGCTGCCGTGCGCGCCAAGGTGCATGCGCTGACACAGCGGTTCCCGGTGTATGGTTAACCCCAAATGAAGTGCCCCTTTTGCAGTCACCCAGACACCCAGGTGGTGGAAACGCGGGAGTCTGACGACGGGGGTTTTATTCGCCGCAGGCGCCGCTGTGCGTCATGCGACAAGCGCTTTACTACTTACGAGCGGCCGGAGGTCAACTTTCCGGCGATTGTCAAAAAAGACGGCCGGCGCATTGACTACGAGCGTGCCAAACTGCGCGCGTCGATGAACCTGGCGCTGCGCAAGCGCCCGGTCAGCACCGAGCAGGTGGACAACGCGGTGGAGCGTATCGAAGAAAAATTGCTGAGCTTAGGTCTTCGCGAAGTTCTGTCCACCCGTATTGGCGAGCTGGTGATGCGGGAGCTGAAAAAGCTCGATAAAGTGGCCTATGTGCGCTTTGCCAGCGTCTATCGTAGTTTTGAAGACATGGACGACTTTCGCACCCTGGTCGATGAGGTGGGACGGTAGCGCTGGAGGCTGCCCACTGGCTTTTAAAAACTTTGGCGAACATCAAGTTTTAGAGCTTTTCCATGATGTGAACAGCGCATTTGACCGCTGGAGTTGGGATGAATGCTGGCCGCAGAGCGCACCGTGCAACTCTGCTGCACAAGCAATTCCCAACAACGCAGTACGCCCAAATCTGATGAGCCAACTGTGCATGTTATTTGGGGACAAGCCATCAGAGTCCCGTCTTTATTGCTGGCACTTGCGTAGGATAAACCGTCCCTGTTTTTGGCGGCACCCCCCGTTGCCGCGCCGTAGGCACCACCATCTCAAACAGCGGCTTCGCGCCCCGGTCGGACACGACGTTCATCCAGACTCCTTCGCACAGCGCAGCAAACGGATGTCTTCGAGCAGACTATCGTCGCGTGCCAGTTGCAGCAGACGCGGCAGGGTGCCGGTTTTGTGCACCACCCAGCGGCCCTGGCCCAGCGCCTGCCAGTCTTGCTGCGCCAGCGCGGGCCATTGCGCTGCGCGCACCAGCAGGTAGCAGGCATTCCCCGATGCGTTGGGCAAGTCTTGCACGCGGGTGACGCTGCGCGTGGGCCAGCCGGTGTAGAGCGCCAGCTCTCGGGCGGTGGTCTCGTCCAGCGCCAGCACCAACACCTCGGCCGGGGGCTGGTGTCGTAGCAACAAGGCAGCGTTGTAGGCCAGGCTTTTTTCACGGTAAGTCACGGTCAGCGTGATCGTCAAGAAACCGTACAGCACGGCCACCGACAGCACCGGCCACACTAACACGCGCCGCAGTGGCAGTGCCACGACGCGCGCCCCCAGCATGGCCATCACACCCACGCCTGCGAGTGTGGCCAGCGCCAGCGGCCACCTCACTGAGATGCCACACCAGAGAGTGAGTGCCAGCAACAGCGCACTCATCATGAGCTGCACCGCGTGCAGACCGGGCCAAGCAGGGTCAGCCAGCCAGCGTTCGGTCAGATCGCGCGCACAAAAAATGGCCGCGAAGGGATACACGATCACGGTGTAGTAGTCGAGCTGGAAGCTGGACAAGGAAAACAATGCAAACGTCACGCCAAAGCTGCCGGCCAGAAAAACCGTGACCGTGCGTTGCGCGGGTGTGCGCCGTTTGAACACCCGCCATTCACGCGCTACAGCCATCACCGCCACACCCACCCAAGGCAAAAAAGCCCACAAAAAAACAATCACAAAAAAATACGACGCAGCCCCGGGATTGGTGATGGGGCCACTATTAAAAAAACGCCCGAATTGACTGTCCCACAAGAAAAAACGGATGCCCGAAACCCCTGTACGTCCCCAAACCAGTTGGTCCGGATGTGCGTCAAACTGCACGTACAAAGCCCACAGCTCCGGGCCACTGAACACCAAGGTCAACAACAGTACGAGCCACCAACGCCAGTGCAAGAAGTTGGACCAACGCCGTTGCCACATCCACACCAGCACCAACCCGGACGCGATGGTGACCAGGGTGAACAGGCCCTTGGTCATGAGCGCCAGTGCGGCAAAAAATGCACCCCAAACCAGATCGCGCAGTCGACCATGCTGATCCAGCCGCCACCAGTGCAACGTGGCAGTCATGATGCAGCCCAATAAATAAGCCTCGGCCTTGATGCCGTTGGCGTTATCCATGATCTGAAACACCGACAGGTAGATCACCAGCGCCAACCAGGCCACCAAGTCAGCATGTGGGCCACCATCCAACTCACGGGCCAGCCGCCAGGTGGACCAGCCGCCCAGAAGCACAAACAACAGCCCTGGCAACACATAGGCTAGGGCGTTCACCCCCAGTAACCAAAATGACGCTGCAGTCACCCAGAATGGGAAGTGCGGCTTGTCCAACCAGTCAGCACCATCAAGCACCAGCCGCGTCCAGTCCCCGCTTTGCACCATGTGCTGCGACAGCGCTGCATAGGTGACCGAATCACCCGCGTTGATGATGGGTGTGGCCACGCCCAGCGCCAACACCCCTACCAGCGCCAGACACACCGTCTGGAGCAGCTTGATCAACGGATGCTTGGCGTCCAACATCAAACGCAAATGGGTCGCTGATTAAGCGCGCAAGCGCGCCAGCAATCCGGCGGTGGACGCGTCCAGACCAGTGACGTCCCCGCTGGCCAGACGCTGCACCACGTCTTTGGCCAGCACTTTGCCCAGCTCCACGCCCCACTGGTCAAAGCTGTTGATGCCCCACACACTGCCGCTGACAAACACGCGATGCTCCTGCAGGGCGATCAGTGCGCCCAGCGTGGTGGGGCTCAGATCGTCGAGCAGCAAGAACGTGCTGGGCCGGTTGCCGGTAAAGTGCTTGTGCCCCCCCTGATCTGCTTTACCCAGCATCAGCGCCTGCGCCTGCGCCAGTGCGTTGGCCAGCAACTGGTCATGGTGCTCACCCAGTTGGTGGCGCGGCGTCTTGACCGCAACAAACTCCACCGGCACCACGTCCGTGCCCTGGTGCAGCATCTGAAAGTAGGCGTGCTGGCCATTGGTGCCGGGCTCGCCCCACACCACTGGTGCGGTCGAAAACGGCAAAGCCGCACCCGTGGCGTCCACGCGCTTGCCGTTGCTTTCCATCTCCAGCTGTTGCAGGTACGCCGGGTAGCGCTTGAGCGCTGCATGGTAAGGCGCAACACTGCGGCTGGTAAAGCCGTGAAAGTTGCGGTACCACACGTCCAGCAACCCCAGGCGCACCGGCAGGTTACGCGCCAGTGGCGCGCTGCGAAAGTGCTCATCCATATCATGCGCACCGGCCAGAAATTGCCGGAAACCCTGCGACCCGATGGCGATGGCCAGCGGCAAGCCAATAGCCGACCAGACCGAATAGCGCCCACCCACCCAGTCCCAAAAGCCAAACGTGGTGCTGATGCCAAACGCCTTGGCGGCGGCCACGTTGGTGGTGAGTGCCGCGAAGTGGCGCGCAATGTCGCGCCCGCCGTTTGCCTCAAACCAATCCTTGGCGCTGTGCGCGTTGGTCATGGTCTCCAGTGTGGTGAAAGTTTTGCTGGCAATCAGAAACAGGGTGCTCTGTGGCCGTAACTTGTTCAACACCGCCGCCAATTCGTGACCGTCCACGTTGGACACAAAGTGAAAGCGCTTGCCCGGTACCGCAAAAGCGTCCAACGCCAGCACCGCCATTTGCGGGCCCAGGTCAGAGCCGCCAATGCCAATGTTGACCACGTCGGTGATGGCGTCGTCGGCGCGCACAGCGTCCGCATAGGCCAGCATTGCATCCAGCGTGGTGTGCACCTGCGGCAGCTCAGACGCTACATTTTGCAGAGCTGATGCCGGTTTTTCTGTAAGGGCTACAGGCGGATTTCTTAACAACCAATGCATCACCTGGCGGCCTTCGGTGGTGTTGATTTTTTCGCCCGCAAACATCGCATCACGGTGCGCTTGCAGGCCGGTCTGCTGCGCCAGCGTCAGCAGCAGTTGCTCGGTCGCAGCGTCAATGCGGTTTTTGGACAGGTCGGCAAACACATGCGGTGCGCTTTGGCTGAACGCTTCAAAACGCCCTGGGTCCGCTGCAAACGCACCGCGCACATCAAAAGCGCGGCCCGTGGCGTCAAACGCAGCGCGCAATTGGCCCCAAGCGGGGGTCTGGTCACAACGGATTCGGTTCATACAGTGTCCTCCTCAAGCAGCCAGCAGCAATTGGTCGAGCCGACCAGCGTCGGCGCAAAAAGCGCGAATACCTTCGGCCAGTTTTTCGGTGGCCATGGCGTCCTGGTTCAGCGCCAGCCTAAAACCAGCCTCGTCGTAGTGCAAGCGTGGCAAATCCAGCCGTTGCGCCGCCTGCGCGTCCAAGGCGCGCGGCAGTGGTACTTTGCTGGCAGCCAGTTGCGCCAGCAGATCAGGGCTGATGGTGAGCAGGTCGCAGCCCGCCAGCGCGGTGATCTGGCCCACGTTGCGAAAGCTCGCGCCCATCACCTCGGTGGCAATACCAAATTTTTTGTAGTAGTTGAAGATTTGTGTCACCGACTGCACGCCGGGGTCTTGTGCACCCGCGTGGTCGGCCTCGACCCACGCCGCACCGGCTGATTTTTTGTACCAGTCGTAAATGCGGCCAACAAACGGTGAGATCAGTTGCACCTTGGCCTGGCCGCACGCCACCGCCTGGCAAAAAGCAAACAGCAGCGTCAGGTTGGTGCAGATACCACGGCGCTCCAACTCGGCTGCGGCGGCAATGCCCTCCCAGGTGGCGGCGACCTTAATCAGCACGCGGTCAATATGGATGCCCTGCGCCTGGTAGAGTTCGATCAGGCGCTCGGCGCGGGTCACGCTGGCACTGGCGTCAAAGCTCAGACGCGCGTCCACTTCGGTGGAGACCCGCCCCGGCACGATGGACAAAATCTCGCAGCCAAAACGCACCAGCAGGCGGTCGGTCAGCTCGTCCAGTGCGCGGCCCCGGTAACGGGCTACGGTGTCATCGAGCAGTGAGCGGTACTCGGGCTTTTGCACCGCCTTGAAAATCAGCGACGGGTTGGTGGTGGCGTCCTGCGGCTGGAACGCCTCCATTTGCCGAAAGTCACCGGTGTCGGCCACCACGGTGGTGAATTGTTTGAGGGCATCAAGTTGGTTCATGGCGTGATTATCAAACCTGCAAGGCGTTGAAGTTGCCAGGCAGTTACATGATTGGGCTATTTTGATGAAACTAAGTTACAGTACCGCCTGGCCACCGTCGGCCGGACACCTACTCTTTGATCCCACATGAGTTTTGACTTGGTACTTTTTGGCGGCACCGGCGACCTGACGTGGCGCAAGCTGATGCCCGCGCTGTTTCAGGCGCACAAACATGGCACGCTCCCCGAAGGTGCGCGCATCATTGGCGTGGGTCGTGATGACCTGAGCGATGAGCGTTACCGCGCGCAAATCCAGGCTCGTTTTGACCAGGTCGATCTGGCCAAGCGGCCCAGCGCGCAGGAGTTTGATCGCTTTGCGCAGTTGCTTGAATTTGTCAGCATGGATTTGTCCAAGCCCGAGCACTACGCCTATTTGCGCGACAAACTGGCGCAGCGCCAGGCCGACACCGTGGTGATGTACCTGGCCACTGCGCCCACGCTGTTTACCACCATCGTGGAACAGCTTGCTGCCGCCGGGCTGAACACACCGCAGACGCGCATCGTGCTGGAAAAACCGCTGGGTCACGACCTGGCCAGCAACCGGACCATCAACCATGCCGTGGGTCAGGTGTTTACCGAGCACCAGATTTACCGCATCGACCATTACCTGGGCAAGCCCTCGGTGCAAAACCTGTTTGCGCTGCGCTTTGGCAACGCGCTGTTTGAACCACTGTGGCGGCGCGAACACATTGCCAACATCCAGATCACCATCGCTGAAGAGCTGGGGGTGGAAAAGCGCGGCGCTTTTTACGAAACCACCGGCGCGCTGCGCGACATGGTGCAAAACCACGCGCTGCAACTGCTGTGCGCCATCGGCATGGAGCCGCCCGTGAACGCGCACGCCGATGCCATCCGCGACGAAAAACTCAAGGTGCTGCGCTCGCTCAAACCCTGGAGCGCCGAAGCGCTGGCGCAAGACGTGATTCGCGGCCAGTACACGGCGGGCAACATCACCGGCACGCCGGTACCTGGTTACCGAGACGAGCTGGGCGTGAACCCCACCAGCCACACCGAAACCTTTGTCGCGCTGCGCACCGAAATCCAGAACTGGCGTTGGGCCGACGTGCCGTTTTACATCCGCACCGGCAAGCGCCTGGCCGGACGC
The DNA here is from genome assembly GCA_002786915.1 of Comamonadaceae bacterium CG12_big_fil_rev_8_21_14_0_65_59_15. Lineage (GTDB taxonomy): Bacteria > Pseudomonadota > Gammaproteobacteria > Burkholderiales > Burkholderiaceae_C > Rhodoferax. Next base: position 105,849 of record PCUV01000094.1, read on the forward strand.
GACGCGCGCATCGTGGTCAACTTTAGGCCCGCGCCGCACGCCATTTTCAACAGCCAGGCGGGTGCTGTGAACCGGCTCGTCATCACCCTGCAACCGCGCGACGGGCTGGAGTTGCACCTGCTGGCGCAAGCGCAAGACAAGCGCCAACATTCCAACCATCTGGCACCGGTACAGCTTGATCTGGACTTTGACAAGCGCTTTGGCCAGGAGCGTGTGGGCGCGTATGAGCGGCTGCTGCTGGACGTGATTGAGGGCCGACTGAACCTGTTTGTGCGCAGCGACGAACAGGAAGAAGCCTGGCGCTGGGTGGAACCCATCCTGACCCATTGGCAGGCCGACACCCAAGGCCCGCGACCCTACGCTGCGGGCACCTGGGGTCCCAGCGCCACCAGTGCGCTGATCGCCCGCGATGGTTATTGCTGGAGCGAAGAATGCTAATGCGCCCCCACGCTTGTCACTTCGTGTACTGCGCTGCCCCCCGAGGGGGCCGTGCCTTGCTTGGGGCGGCCCGGCGCTGCGGCAGCCATGCTTGACCGAATCAAAGCCTCTTTGCCCTCGCTGGCCCCGGCCGAGCAGCGCGTGGCCAAGCTGGTGCTGGCCGATCCGCGCAGTTTTGCGCTGCAGCCCGTGAGCGAACTGGCCGACCGCGCGCACGTGAGCAAACCCACCGTGGTGCGGTTTTGCCGCAGCGTGGGCTACGACGGCCTGAGCGACTTCAAGCTCAAGCTGGCGGGCAGCGTGAGTGAGGGCGTGCCCTTTATCCACCGCAGCGTCGATGCCGACGACAAGACCAGTGACATCATGGTCAAGGTCATCGACAACACGGTGGCGGCTTTTTTGAAGTACCGCAACGACGCCTCAGCCAGCGCCATTGACAAGGCCGTCGATGCGCTGGTGCGCGCCTACAAGGCGGGTCGGCGCATCGAGTTTTTTGGCGTCGGCAACTCCGGCGTGGTAGCACAGGACGCGCAGCACAAATTCTTTCGGCTGGGCATCAACGGCGTGGCGTACAGCGACGGCCATATGCAAGTGATGAGCGCGTCGCTGTTGCAGCCGGGCGACTGCGTGCTGGTGATCAGCAATTCGGGCCGCACGCGTGACCTGATGGACTCTTGCGACATTGCGCGCAAGAACGGCGCCACCACCATCGTCATCACCGCCAGCGGCTCGCCGCTGGCCAGCGCCGGGCACATCCACCTGGCAGCCGACCACCCCGAGGGCTACGACCGCTACAGCCCCATGGTGTCGCGCCTGCTGCACCTGATGATCATCGACATTCTGGCCACCTGCGTGGCGCTGCGCATTGGCGGTGACAAGCTGCAGCCGCTGTTGCGCGAGATGAAAAACAACCTGCGCAGCAAGCGCTACGCCTGAACTTGACTTGAAAGTCCCCGTGTCATGCCGGGCCACGGTGTGGCCCCGGTAAACTCGTCGCTTCACCATCCTGCTGGGTTTCATGACCATGATTTTCGTTACCGGCGGCGCCGGTTATATCGGTTCACACACCTGTGTCGAGCTGCTGAACGCGGGCCACACGGTCACCGTCTATGACAACCTGTGCAACAGCCAACGCGAAGCGCTGGTGCGGGTGCAGCGTATCACCGGCAAACCGCTGCACTTCATCGAAGGCGACATCCGCGACCGCACCGCGCTGACGGCAGCACTGCAAGCCAGCCAACCCAGCGCGGTGATTCACTTTGCTGGCCTGAAGGCGGTGGGTGAATCGGTAGCGCAGCCGCTGCACTATTACGACAACAACGTGGTCGGCACCGTGCGTCTGCTGCAAGCCATGACCGACTGCAACGTCAAGACGCTGGTGTTCAGCTCATCGGCCACCGTGTATGGCGACCCGCAGCGCCTGCCCCTGACTGAAGACCACCCACTGTCGGCCACCAACCCCTACGGCCAGACCAAGCTGAGCATCGAGCTCATGCTACGTGACCTGCAACGCAGCGACACGGCTTGGCGTATCGGCGTGTTGCGCTACTTCAACCCGGTGGGCGCGCACGCCAGCGGGCTCATCGGGGAAGACCCGCAGGGCGTGCCCAACAACCTGCTGCCTTTTGTGGCGCAGGTGGCGGTCGGGCGGCGCAAATTTTTGAACGTGTGGGGCAACGACTACCCCACACCCGACGGCACCGGTGTGCGCGACTACATCCACGTGGTGGACCTGGCGCTGGGGCACCTGGCCGCGCTCAACACACTGGCCAACCAAGCCCAGTGCCTGACCGTCAACCTGGGCACCGGCACCGGTTACAGCGTGCTCGACATGGTGAAAGCCTTTGAAGCCGCCAGTGGCCGCCCCGTGCCTTACCGCATCTCACCACGGCGCAGCGGCGACGTGGCCGCGTGCTACGCCGACCCCGGCTACGCGCGCCAGCTGCTGGGCTGGCACGCCGAACGCGACCTGGCCGCCATGTGCCGCGACGCCTGGAACTGGCAAAGCAGCCATCCCAACGGGTATAGTTGAGCGCATCAACATTTGCGTTTGTGGGAGCTGCGTTTTTGCAATCAAAAAGAGAAAGTCACTATGGCTAAAGGCATGATTCTGGCCGCCGGGCAAGGCACCCGGGTACGGCCCCTGACCAAAGACATCCCCAAGCCGATGATCCCGATCCTGGGCAAGCCGGTGATGGAATACCTGATCGAACACCTGGCCTGCTACGGCGTCACCGAGATTATGGTCAACGTGGCGTTCAACCACCACAAGATCGAGCAGTATTTTGGCGACGGGCACCGCTGGGGCGTGCAGATTGGTTACGCCTACGAAGGCGCGCTGGATCAGGGCGAGATCGTGCCCCGGCCGCTGGGATCGGCCGGTGGCATGCGCCGTATCCAGGACTTCAGCGGCTTCTTTGACGACACCACGCTGGTGCTGTGCGGCGACGCGATCATTGACCTGGACATTGGCGCGGCGCTGCACGAGCACAAGACCAAAGGGGCACTGGCCAGCGTCGTGACGCTGGACGTGCCACTGCAAGAGGTGCAAAACTACGGCATCGTGGTGGCCAACGAGATGGGGCAGATCGAATCGTTCCAGGAAAAGCCGCAACCCGAGCAAGCCAAATCCACGGCGGCCAGCACCGGCATCTACATCTTTGAACCCGAGGTGATCGACCTGATCCCACCGCGTCAGGTGTACGACATTGGCTCGCAGCTGTTTCCGCAACTGGTAGAACAGCACCGGCCGTTCTTTGCGCAAAAGCGCTTTTTCAACTGGATCGACATCGGCCGCGTCAGCGACTACTGGACCGTGCTGCAGCGCGTGCTGCGCGGTGAGGTGGCGCAGATGAACATGCCCGGGCGTGAGCTCAAACCCGGCATCTGGGTTGGGCTGAACACGCGTGTGGCGTGGGACGAGGTCACCATCGAGGGCCCGGTGTATATTGGGTCGAGCGTGCGCATTGAGCCCGGCGCACGCATCATCGGCCCGAGCTGGATCGGCCACGGCAGCCACGTGCGCAGCGGTGCCACGGTGGAGCGCAGCATTTTGTTTGAGTACACCCGCATCGCCGCCGACATGCGGTTTTCTGAAATGATCGTCTCGCCCACTTACTGCGTAGACCGCACCGGCCACACGCTGTACCGTGGTGACGAAACCGCCCAGCTGCGCTGGGGCGATGCCCGCGCCTGATTCACCTTAACTTCTTGGTTGATCCATGTCTGATGATCGCTCCCCCATCTTGCTGCAACCCGTAATTCTGTCGGGCGGCTCCGGTACCCGCCTGTGGCCGCTGTCGCGCGAAAAATACCCCAAGCAACTGCTCAGCCTGATGGGGCACGACTCGCTGTTGCAGGCCACCGTGCGCCGGGTTGAAGGCATTGCCGGGGTGGCGCTCGCACCGACCATGGTGGTATGCAACGAGGAATACCGTTTTGTGATTGCCGAACAGTTGCGCCAGCTTAATCAAACCGGCACCATCGTGCTCGAGCCTTGTGGAAGAAATACGGCGCCAGCTCTTACCCTTGCTGCACTGGCAGCTATCAAAAATGGCACAGACCCGGTGCTGCTGGTGATGCCGGCCGACCATGTGATCACCGACGTGGCGGCGTTCCAGGCCACGGTGAGCCAGGGGGCCGAACTGGCCAACGGTGGCGCCGTGGTGACTTTTGGCATCACACCCGACGCACCCGAAACCGGCTACGGCTACATCCAGGCGCGCGCTGACAAAGATGCCACCGGCCAACTGGGCGCAGCGCGGTTGATTGCACGTTTTGTTGAAAAACCCGACCTGGCCACCGCGCAGAGCTATCTGGACGCGGGCAACTACCTGTGGAACAGCGGCCTGTTCATGTTGCGCGCCTCGGTCTGGCTGGCCACGCTGGGCAAGTGCCGTGCCGATATCCTGACGGCGTGCCAAAGCGCCTGGCAAGCGGGCCAGGCCGATGGTGACTTTGTCCGCGTGGGCAAAGACGCTTTTGCCGCCTGCCCGAGCGACTCGATCGACTACGCGGTAATGGAGCGCCTGGCCGGTATGCACGCCACAGCCGGTTTGCCGCCGGGCGTGGTGCTGCCTTTGAGCGCGGGCTGGTCTGACGTAGGGGCCTGGGACGCGCTCTGGCAAGTGTTGCCCAAAGATGCCAGCGGCAACGTAGCGCAGGGCGACGTACTGTTGCAAGGCTGTGAAAACACGCTGGCGCTGTCCGACGGCCGCTTGGTGGCCTGCGTCGGCGTGAGCGATCTGGTGGTGGTGGAAACTGCCGATGCGGTGCTGGTCGCGCATAAGGACCACACGCAAGACGTGAAGAAAATTGTCGATACGCTCAAGGCCAAAGGCCGCAGCGAAGGCAGCATCCACCGCAAGGTGTTCCGGCCTTGGGGTTGGTACGACGGCATCGATGCGGGCGCGCGCTTTCAGGTCAAACGCATTGTGGTCAAGCCCGGCGGCACGCTCAGCTTGCAGATGCACCACCACCGCGCCGAGCACTGGATTGTGGTGAGCGGCACCGCGCGCGTGACCAAGGGCGACGAAACTTTTTTGTTGTCAGAAAACGAATCCACCTTCATTCCGCTGGGCACCACGCACCGGCTGGAAAACCCGGGCCGGGTGCCGCTGGAAATGATCGAGGTGCAGTCCGGCAGCTACCTGGGCGAAGACGATATCGTGCGTTTTGAAGACGTTTACGGGAGGTAGTGGATGTCGCCCAGCTCTCTGCGAGTTGCTATCTCATAAATAGCTGCTTACGCTTATTTTAAAAGGGATTGAGGGAAAATTCGTTAAAAAAGCAACCTCTGATGCCGGATCACGTCGCACCAAGCGGGCGGCGGAAGGGGAAAAGTCGGCTTGAGACTGATGGTTGTCATTGAGCTTATTGATTGGCCTACCGGCTACCAGTCATTGATGTTTCTATTGGCAAGTTGATGCATCAAGTGCAACGCAAATAATTATTTGCTATTACAATTAAACAATGCATCAACCACTTTACTCAGTCAGAGAAACCGTACTGTTTCAAAGTTTGGTAGCAACGATCCTAACTGACTGTGAGCGCACCGAGTTTATTGACTCAATTGCGGCGAACCCTTTGGTCGGTGACGTGATTCCTGGTGCGGGAGGTTTGCGTAAAGTTCGGTGGCGGCGTGAAGGAATGGGCAAAAGCGGTGGTGCCAGGGTGATTTATTTCAACCAGCTTGCCAACGGTGAGGTGGTGCTTTTATGGATTTACGCCAAGTCCAAACTTGACAATGTACGTCCCGAGTTTTTATTGAAATTGAAGGAGAGACTCAATGCCTAAAAATGCCCCAATCCCCGCAGAATTCTGGAACGGGGTTGACCCGGATGTCGCCGAATTTGAGCGCGGTTTGCTGGAGTCTATTGACCAGATGAACCGAGGTGAGTTTGGCCGGGTAACAACGCCCAGTGAAATCATGGCGCGTCGAGTTGGGCGGCCGGTGGGTTCGTTCAAAGCCGCCCCCAAGGTGCCAACAACCATTCGACTGTCACCTGAGGTGTCTGCCGCATTCAGGGCCACAGGGAACGGCTGGCAAAGTCGAATTGATGCTGCTTTGAAAGAATGGCTAAAAGCGAACTCTGGCAACATGAAGACTGCACAGCATTCAATTTGAGGAAAGCTGATTGATGCATTCGAGCCATGTCAAGCCATTTACAGAATGCAGTTTCTAACGAAGAGTACCGAATTGGACTCCCGGTGACCAGCCGTTCGTAAAGACCTGCAACCGCTGCAATTCGGACAGCCAAAACGGCACCATCGCGTCGCGCGTGCTCGGCGCACCAGACCAATTGGAACAAATTATCTCAAGCCCTTATCAATCAAGCGCTAGCAGCTATTGAAGTAATATCAAACGCCGAGCCGTTTGCAGATTTCCAGCACCGCCGCGCTCTGGTTCATGGTGTAGAAATGCAAGCCCGGCGCACCACCGGCGCGCAATTGCTCGCACAAGCTGGTCACCACATCCAGCCCAAAGGCTTTGATGCTGGCGCTGTCGTCACCCAAGCTTTGCAGGCGCAACCGGATCCAGCGCGGAATCTCGGCTCCACAGGCATCGCTGAAACGCATCAACTGACTAGAGCTTGCAATCGGCATGATGCCCGGCACCACCGGCACGCGCACTCCAAGCGCATCGGCATCTTCAATGAACCTGAAGTACGCGTCGGGGTTGTAAAAGTATTGCGTGATGGCCGAATCAGCCCCCGCCTGCACCTTGGCGGCAAAGGCTTTCACATCGCTCTCGGGTGACTTGGCCTGCGGATGCATCTCGGGGTAAGCCGCCACCTCAATGTGAAAGGTGTCGCCCGTTTCGGCCCGGATAAAGGCGACCAGGTCGCTGGCGTAGTGAAACTCGCCACCGGTACCAAAACCGCTGGGCAAATCACCGCGCAAAGCCACCAGACGGCGCACGCCCATGGTTTGCAGCGTGGCGAGCTGTTCACGCACCCGCTCGTGCGTGGCGCCGATGCAAGAGATGTGCGACGCGGCAGCCACGCCCTCACTCAGAATAGCCGCCACGGTACTGAACGTGCCCTCTTGCGTGGAGCCGCCGGCACCAAAGGTGACCGAGCAAAACTCCGGCTTGAGCGCGTACAACTGCTGGCGCACCGCGCGCAACTTGTCCACGCCTTCGGGGGTTTTGGGTGGGAAAAATTCGACGCTGATGGGGAAACGGGGCGATGCTGTCATGATGAAACTCCAAAAAATTTAACCATTAGTGGAACAAGGTCACTGCGCGCTTGTGGTTTGCGCTTGACCTTGCCCTTTGGCTGTCAGCCGATATTTTTGCGTCGGACTATTGGGCGAGTCCGGTAGCGTTCGCTCAATCAGCCCCGCTGCGAGCGCCGGTTCAATGTAGTTTTTGAAAAAATTGACGCGCGACTTCAACCCAACAGCGGTCATCAGGTCAGCCCTGCTCATTTCACCGACGACTGCATTTATAAGCTGACTTACTTGCTCTGTTACTTGCTCTGTTACTTGCTCTGTTACTTGCTCTGTTACTTGATTAATCTCCCCGCCCACATGCGCCAGCGCCAGTTCTGGCTTGCGCCAGATGGTGGTCACAAAGCCGTCGGTCACACCAAAAGTGGGCTCAGGCAAACCGTGCGCGGTGCAGCGCGCGATCATGTCGCCGGTGCCCGTGCCCATGCGCTCGATGTATTTGGCCAGGTACAGCGGTTCGGCAATCAAGGGGTTGGCGGGGTACGAGCCGTGTGGTTGGCGCAGTGACTGCAAGCTCAAACCGGGTGGAAGGCCACCCGGGTTCCAGACTTCGAGCCGATCAGCAAACAGCATCACCTGCACACTGGCAGTGCTGGTGTATTCGCGGTGGGCAATGGCATTGACGATGGCTTCAGACACCACTTCAGGGGGAATTTCATAGGCGGTGGGCGCTTGGGCACTGAACGCGCGCGTACCTACGGCCAGGTTGATTTTGGACAGCACAAAGTTCACGGCCTGGTCCACCAGCTCAAACAGCGTGCCTTTATAGACTTGGTAGAACGGAATGGGCTTTTGCCGCTGGGTGCCGTGAAAGTGGGCGCACTTGACCTCTGCGTTGTAGATAAAGCGCTGCGGCTCTTTGCCAAACAGCAGCACGGCGGCGTGGGTGGGGACATCGTTTCTGAGCAGGCGCAGTTGCGTCAGCACCGTTTGGGGCACTGCATCCTCAGCCAATGGGAAGTTGCGCGCGCTGCGTGCAGTGCGCAAAAAGCTCTGTATCTTCTCGGTGGACAGGTCGGCCTGGGTAGCATCACGGCAGGCGCTGGCATCAAACGGGATAAAGCGTAGCAACTCATGCGCTTGCAGGTAGTCCACCAACGAGGCATACACAGCGGGATGCAGGTCGGCGCTGGTTTGGAAACGCCGGCGCACTACCTGGCTGCTGGCATGCTGAATCAGCGCTTGCATTTTGGGGTGTTTGGCGTGGTCAGTTTCGCCTTTCACGTAGATCAGCCGGGCTTTGTGCAGATGGGTGGCGCGGTTGAATTCGTGCTCGGTGGGGGAAACGCCTTGGGCATCTTCAAAACCATAGCTGTCGCCAAACAGACCCAGATAAATATCGCAACTGGCTACCTGTGCCAGGTAAGCGGTACTGGCTTGCTGGTCAATAGCTGGCAGTTCCTCGAATAAGAACGGCTCAAAAAAACGCCGCAACAACGGGTCGGTACGCACATAGTCAGCCAGCGCCGCACGCTCAAGCGCAAACTCTTTATGAACGCTGCTGATGAAGATGCGTTTCATGAAGCGGATGGAATTTACTGGCTAAACCGATCTATTGCTGCAAATGCCAATGGGCAAGTCGGCTTATTTATTAAGCTCAGGCCGCCATCAAAACCTGTGTGGTGCCACGTTGCGATCCGGCGGTGGGACGAATCAAGAAATCAACGTCATAGCCGATCGCATTGAAAAATTCCAGCAGTTTTTCTGACGAAAAGTTATCAAGCCGATAGTTCAGCAGCGCTGACACATTGGGTTGCGCCAGACCCAGCCGTGCCCCAATCTCTGATTGCTTCAAATGCAGTGCCTTGATGCGTTCGTTTAAGCGCATGGCCAAGACCAACTTGGTCTTGATCTCTTCGGATTGTGCCAGCCCCAGTTCGGCAAAAACATTGCCGCTACTGCGCAAAAACGTTGTGTCATTCATCTGGGCTTTAGCTGCCTTTTGCATACCATTCAAGAATTTTTTCGGCTGCCATGCTGAATTCTATATACAAACATATATTTCCAGCATCCCATCAAGCTCCATCACTCTTTCTCTGCGCGCAGATAAAAAACTCCCGGTTGCCGTCACCCCCGGTGATGGGCGAATCAAACCAATGGGTGACCTTCAAACCCAGGGCGGCGCAGGCCTCTCGCAAGCGCTGCTCTACGATCAGGTACAGAGCGGTGTCTTTGACAATGCCGCCCTTGCCCACCTGGCCGGGTTGCAGTTCAAACTGCGGCTTCACCAGCGTCAGCAGTCGGCCACCGCCTTTGAGCAACGGCAGCACCGCTGGCAGCACCAGCGTTTGCGAGATAAAGGACAGGTCGGCCACGATCAGATCGAATTCAGGCGCCCAGCCAGCGGCTTCTTTGGTTGCTGAATCTTGATGATCAAACTGACCATCAGCCACCGCGTGGTCTGCATAAGCAGCTATCAAATCAGAGGCGTCCAGTGCACGCGCATTGACCCCTTCGACACACAGCACACGCGCGTCGGCGCGCAGCTTGGGGTGCAACTGGGCACTGCCCACATCGACACCGACGACCAAACGCGCACCGTGTTGCAACAGGCAATCGGTGAAGCCGCCCGTGCTCTGGCCGACATCCAGACACTGCCAGCCCCGCACGTCCAGCCCGGTCTGTTTCAGCGCGGCCTCCAGCTTGAGCCCGCCGCGCGACACGTAACGCGCCTCGGCATCGTCTTGTAGTTCCAGCGGCGCATCGGCGGGCACGTCGTCGCCATTCTTGGTCACGCGCCGCCAGGCGTCGCCCTGCTGCCACAGCACGCCGCCAGCGATCAGGCGTTGCGCCTGGCTACGGGTGCTGGCCAGGCCGCGCTGCACCAGCAGTTGGTCAATGCGCATCTGTTTCTTAGCGAGAAAAACGCCGAGCTTCGTCATTCCCGCGTAGGCGGGAATCCAGCATCTGAGCAACCCCTGGATTCCCGCCTGCGCGGGAATGACGGGAATGACAGGGATGTGCGCAGGAATGACGGGGCAATTTCATCATTGGGGGCGGCTGTGCAGTCGTGGCAGTTAGTAGCGGTAGGCATCCGTCTTGTACGGGCCGTCCACCGACACGCCAATGTAGGCGGCCTGCTCGGGGGTCAACTGGCTCAGTTGCGCGCCCACTTTTTTCAGGTGCAGGCGCGCCACTTTTTCGTCCAGATGCTTGGGCAGCACATACACCTTGCCCACTTTGTAGTCTTTGGACTTGGTGAACAGTTCGATCTGCGCAATGGTCTGGTTGGCAAAGCTTGAGCTCATGACAAAGCTGGGGTGACCGGTGCCGCAACCCAGGTTCACCAGGCGGCCCTTGGCCAGCAAAATAATGCGCTTGGGAGGTGTCTTGCCCTTGGCCGGAAAGATCACATGGTCCACCTGCGGCTTGATCTCTTCCCACTTGCATTTGGACAGGGAGGCCACGTCAATCTCATTGTCAAAGTGACCGATGTTGCAGACTATTGACTGGTCTTTCATGGCCGCCATGTGCTTGTAGGTAACCACATTCAGGTTGCCAGTGGCAGTGACAAAAATATCGGCCTTGTCAGCGGCGTATTCCATCGTCACGACCTTGAAGCCTTCCATGGCCGCTTGCAAGGCGTTGATCGGGTCCACTTCGGTCACCCACACCTGGGCAGACAGGGCACGCAACGCCTGGGCGCAGCCCTTGCCCACGTCACCGTAGCCCGCCACCAGCGCCACCTTGCCTGCGATCATCACGTCGGTGGCGCGCTTGATGCCGTCCACCAGCGATTCGCGGCAACCGTAGAGGTTGTCAAATTTGCTCTTGGTGACCGAGTCGTTGACGTTGATGGCGCGCAGTTTCAGGTCGCCCTTGGCGCTCATGTCGTTCAGGCGGTGCACGCCGGTGGTGGTTTCTTCGGTCACGCCGATGATGTTCTTGATGCGGCGGCTGTACCAGGAGGGGTCCACCTTGAGCTTGGCCTTGATGGCATTGAACAGGCACACTTCTTCTTCGCTGCTGGGCTTGTCGAGCAGCTTGGGGTTCTTTTCGGCCTTGGTGCCCAGGTGCATCAACAAGGTGGCATCGCCGCCATCGTCCAGAATCATGTTCGGGCCCTCAAGCGCCGTGCCCTTTTTGCCACCAAACTCAAAAATGCGGTGCGTGTAGTCCCAGTAATCGGCCAGCGACTCGCCCTTGACAGCAAACACCGGTGTGCCGCCAGCGGCAATCGCCGCAGCGGCGTGGTCTTGCGTGGAAAAGATGTTGCACGAGGCCCAGCGCACCTGCGCGCCCAGCGCTTTCAGGGTTTCGATCAGCACGGCGGTCTGAATCGTCATGTGCAGGCTGCCGGTAATGCGCGCGCCCTTGAGCGGCTGGCTCTTGGCGAATTCTTCGCGAATCGCCATCAGACCGGGCATTTCGGTCTCGGCAATGTTGAGCTCTTTGCGGCCCCAGTCGGCCAGACCGATGTCGGCAATGACGTAATCGGCAGCGGGGGTGGCCGGGGTAGAAGATTGGACAGATTTTTTGGCGACTGCGCGCATGGTTCACTCCAGAAGTTGACAACAACAACCACCGTGACGATGCGACATGCTGAAAGAGACTCACCGCACCAGACACTGTGGGTGAGCGCCGTTGTGAAACGCCAGGCCGTGCGGCCCGAGCGGGTTCCGAGCCTCACTCTGCACCAGCATCTTGTCGCTTGGCGAGAGCTGCAACGCTCCTCGGAATGGCGCGGATTGTAGGACACTCTGCATAACTCTGGCGAGAGTGTGGTAGTACGGATCGGGATGGGATGCAAGGCGCGTTTTGCAGCCAATAGCCGTAGCTATTGGCAAAAAATGCAACGCCGCAGACCGCCCGAGGCCGTGCTGCCACAACTCGCAGGGAGTTATGCAGAGTGTCCTATTGAAGTCAAAAAAAAAGCCACCCAAAAAGGATGGCTTATAAAGTTCCTCGAGGAGAGGAACGTCGTTGGAAACTTCACGATGACCCAAAAACTGCGTCGAACCGATTCGCCCAAATGTTTTTGCTTCAGAGACTGTGACAGCAGCTGTCTAGGACTTTATCGGTTCAATGCGGGCTTGGGTATCCCCCGTTCGGGGGATTTTGCGTACTTTTTTGTAAATAAATGGTCGTTTGGCAGTACCACAAGCGCCAAAACGTCAGGCTTTGGTCAGCTCAAGCACAAAACAGGCCCCGCCATCCGGCCGGTTTTCGCAAAACGCCCGCCCCCCGTGGCGCTGCGCGATCGACTTCACCAGCGCCAACCCCAGGCCGACGCCGCCGTCGCGCTCGGTGGCACCCGGCAAACGGTAAAACGGCTCAAAGATGCGTTCGCGCAAATGCTCTGGCACGCCAGGGCCCCGGTCACAGACCCGCAACTGAACGTGAGGCGCGTTAACGGCCAGCGTCAGGGTGATCTCTCCTGCGGCGTAGCGGCGCGCGTTCTCCAGCAGGTTGCGCACCGCGCGGCGCAACAGCTTGGCCACGCCCTGCACCACCAGTTCTTGCGCTGGCGTCTGGCCGTCGGGCACCGCAGGCAATTCCAGCTCGGCCCCCACACGGGCACATTCCTCGGCCGCCAGCCCGATCAGGTCCACCGCCTCGACCGTGCCCAGATCAGTTTCGCGCGCGTCGAGTCTGCTGGCCAGCAGGATTTCTTCAATCAACTGGTCCAGCTCGGCAATGTTGCGCGCAATTTCGGCCTTGAACGCGGGCGAGGCGTCTGGCCCCAGCAGCTCCAGCCCCATGCGGATGCGCGTCAACGGCGAGCGCAGCTCGTGCGAGGCGTTGGCCAACAGTGACTTTTGCGACGCCAGCAGCGCGTCGCGCGACTGCACCAGCGACTGCACGCGCTCAGCGGCCTGGTTGAAGCGTTTGGCCAAAAAAGCCACCTCATCCGAGCCGGTATCAGGAACGCGCGTGGACAGGTCGCCCGCACCCCAGCGTTGCACGCCGTCTTGCAGGCGCTCCAGCCGACGCGTGAGCGTGCGCACGATCGGATAGGTGGCCAGCGCCACCGCCAGCCCCACCCAGACCAGCATCCAGGCAAAACCAAACGGCGGACGGCTCCAGACGGAAGCAGGTGCACGCGTCAGGTGCATGCGCATGGTCTGGCCGTCGTGCATGCGTACCTCAAACTCTGGAGCACCCGGAACGGGCAACCGATCCGTGGCACCTGCCTGCTCATTCAAAGGCGTTGCGGCCGACGCGTTGGGGTCTGGCGCCTGTGCAAAAGAATCGTCTGGCAGCCTGTCCGCGCGCCGCGCCTGGCGTTGGGCACGCAGCAGCATGCGCTCTTGCATGGCTTCTTCGGTTAGTGGGATGCGCGGGTGGCCACGCCCGATGACCTGCCCGGCCTCATTGCGCAAGACAACGTCACGCAGCGGCGGGTCGGCCGCCAGACGCCAGATCCAGCCTACCAGCAAGATCAGCACCGCCACCGCCAGCACCACGGCCAGCCAGATGCGGACATAGAGTTTGTTAAACATATTTTTTACCCAAGAAAACCACATTCCCCAAATCAATGAAGTTGCCCGTTATCGACCAGCTTCGTGCGTTGGGTGTCTGACGCAGCGAAATAAAGGAGGAGGCTCGGGCGCCGCCCGAGCCGGGGAACATTCGCGGAGTCGGATACCCAACGTGCGCAGCGGGTTAAAGCTTACTGAGGTGTTGAGGACAGAGCAAATTCTGAAGTGTTGGGGACAGAGCAAAATTGCTGCGCAATTCTTGATCTTTCCCGCAAAGCTAAAAGTTTCTTGATCTGTCCCGCAAAGTTTCAGGTTTCAATCTTGCTGGCGCGCAAACACATAGCCCACGCCGCGCACCGTCAGGATGCGTTTGGGCGCTTTGGCATCAAACTCGATGGCGGCGCGGATGCGCCCCATGTGCACGTCGATGGATCGGTCAAACGCCTCCAGCTCGCGCCCGCGCACGGCTTCCATGATCTGCTCGCGCGAGAGCACGCGCCCAGCGCGCTCGGCCAGCGCCACCAGCAGGTCAAACTGGTACGAGGTGAGGTCGCACGCGGCGCCGGCCACGCTCACCACGCGCGCGTCGCGGTCAATTTCGAGGCTGCCAAAGCGCAGCACGTTGGCCGCTGCAGCGGGCGCGTTGTCGCCCTGGCGGCGCAGCACCGCGCGGATGCGCGCCAGCAGCTCGCGCGGCTCAAACGGTTTGGGCAGGTAATCGTCAGCGCCCATTTCCAGGCCAATGATGCGGTCCATCGGGTCACCCTTGGCGGTGAGCATCAGCACCGGCGTGGTGCCCAGCGCACCAGGCAGCGCACGGATGCGCCGGCACACTTCCAGGCCATCCATGTCGGGCAGCATCAGGTCCAGAATGACCAGTGCCACGGGTTGCTGTTGCAGCATCGTGAGTCCACTTTGCGCGTCGGCGGCGTGGCTCACGGCATAGCCAGACTGCCCCAGAAATTCACGCACCATGCCCGCCAGTCGGGCGTCGTCTTCGATCATCAACAGGGCTTGGTTCATGGTGTCAGTCTAGTCGGCGCGCACGACTGTTGCTTGTCGCGCGGGTAAAGTTGGGTAAATTCAACGTCAAAACTTGCTTCATATAACATAGCTGTCAGCGCTTTACTGATCTGCACTAGAGGCCATTTTTATCCTTGAAGCGCGCCACACCAGCCAGAGCACCGGCACGCCCAGGCAAGCGGTGGCGGTAAAGAAATTCTGGTAACCAAAGCTGTCCACATAGCGCCCGGAATAACCCGCCAGAAACTTGGGCAGCAGCAGCATCATGGAACTGAACAACGCGTACTGCGTGGCCGAATAATTGACGTTGGTCAGGCTCGACAGGTAGGCGATGAACGCGGCCGAGGCAATGCCACTGGACAGGTTGTCGGCCGAAATGACAAAAATCAGCCCGGTCAGGTCGTGCCCCCAGGTGCTCAGTGCCGCAAACAGCAGGTTGCTGCCCGCACTGAGCACGGCGCCGAGCATCAGCACGCGCATCACGCCAAACCGCATCGCCAGCGCACCACCCACAAACGCGCCCACCAGCGTCATGAGCACGCCAAACACCTTGGTCACCGCCGCCACTTCGTCTTTGGTGTAGCCCATGTCCACGTAAAACGGATTCGCCATGATGCCCATCACCACGTCGCTGATGCGGTAGGTGGCGATCAGCGCCAGGATCAGCGCGGCATGCCAGCCGTAGCGCCGCAGAAAGTCGGCAAACGGTTCTACCAGCGCGCCGCGCAACCAATCCAGCGCATTTTTCGCCGGTGGCTGTGCGCGACGCAACGGCTCGGGTGAGAACAGCACCGTCAACACCCCCAGTGACATGCTGGCGGCCATGACCAGATACGCGGTGTGCCAGGCCCCGTGCTGGTAACCCGCCACGCCCACCACGCTGGCGCGCGCCGCCAGCCACAGCACACCGGCACCGGCCCAGATCATGGCCAGGCGGTAACCGGTCTGGTACGACGCGGCCAGCGCCGCCTGGCGGTCCACGTCGGCCGACTCGATGCGAAACGCGTCCAGCGCAATGTCTTGCGTGGCCGAGCCAAAGGCCACTGCCAGTGCGCCCCACACCACCGGGGTCAGGGCCACCTGCGGGTCGTTGAAGCTCATGGCCACCAGCCCCACCATGATGGCCAGTTGCGACAGCAGCAGCCAGCTGCGCCTGCGCCCCAGCCAACGCGTGAGCAAAGGAAGTGGCAGGCGGTCCACCAGCGGCGCCCAGGCCCATTTGAAGGCGTAGGCCAGGCCCACCCAGCTCAGGTAGCCAATGGTGGTGCGGTCAATGCCCGCCTCGCGCAGCCAGAAGCTCAGCGTGCCCAGCACCAGCAGCAGCGGCAACCCGGCAGAAAACCCCAGCAGCAACATGCGTACCGAGGCGGGCTCAAGATACACTTTCAGCGTGGCGAGCCAATCCCTGGCGGGCGTTACCTTCGGGGGCATCGTGGCGCGCATGAATCAGATTCCGATCTTCGACAACATATTTCACGATGCTACCGTCAAACCGGCGTGCACCCCAGCCATGAGCCATTATTCCGTTCTGTTTGTTTGTACCGATAACCAATGCCGCAGCCCGACCGCTGAAGGTGTGCTGCGCCACAAGCTCAGACAGCATGGCCTGGCGCAAGACGTGCTGGTGGCGTCGGTGGCCACGCACGACCTCAATACCGGCGAGCCGATCGACTACCACGCGCAAAAGCACGCCATGCGGCGCGACTTTGACCTGTCAGGGATGCGCTCGCACCTGCTGCAGGCGGCAGAGTTTGAGTTTTTTGACCTGATCGTGGCGATGGACGAGAGCAACCTCGTCACGCTCCGCCTGCGCTGCCCCGCCAGGTTTCAGGACAAGCTGCACCTGTTTACCGAGTATTGCAGCGCCAGCACCTTGCAAGACGTGCCCGACCCTTATTACGGGCAACCCAAAGACTTTGAACAGGTGCTCGACATCATTGAAGACGGCTGCAACGGCCTGGTGAGCCACATCGACGTATTTCTGGAGGCCTCGCGCTGACGCTTGGCAAGTTTTTTCAAGTGGCTGCGCACCCAATGAACTCAGGCTACTGACAACTCCATCAGTGCACGCCCCAACTGGCGCTCAATCTGCGTGATGGAAATCACCCCGCGGATGCGCGCCGGGCCTTGTTCGGTGGCCGTTTGCACCACCAGCAAATGGGTGGCACCGCCCACTTTCTTGAAGGTAGCAATCACCTCGGCCACCGTCGCGTCTTTGAGCTCGGTGTAGTCCAGCGCATCCAGCGCGCTCAGATGCGTCATCACGTCGGCCACCATCAACTCACTGCGTTGGATGTGACGCTGGTTGACCAGCCGCATGGGCTTGTCGCCCAGTAGATCAGCGGCGGTAACCAAGCCTTCCACACACGGAAACTCCGCCACTACAAAGAGCGATCGCACGCCCTGCTGGATCATCGCCTGCTCCGCTTTATCCAGCGACGTCTGCGGGTCAATGGTGGCGGCGCGCACCTGCGCCAGGTCGGTCATCACGTCTAGCGCAGGGGAGGTTAGCGTGACACCTTCTGCGCCCTTGGGCTGCGCTTGCGGGATGCAGGTGTTTTCTGGAAAGCGGAAAGTGGTCAGGGCTGAAGCGGTCATACGTTATCTCCTTGCAGTTTGTGTCGATGGGTGCGATCAGTCTATACGGTGTTGGCCGCCGATGCAGACCAACAGCCAAAAATCTTGTCATGGTTTGTTATCGGATGACCTCAACGTCCTGACCCAGCATGGTGCGTGTTACCAGCGTCAGGCCGGAGGCGGTCACGTAAAAACGCGCCCGATCCTGCGCTGCATCTACCCCGATCTGCGTACCTTCTGGCAACACGCATTCGCGGTCAACAATGCATTTTTTCAGCACACAATGCCGACCAACTTGCACCTCGGGCAACAGGATGGAGTCTTCCACTTGCGAATAACTGTGCACCCGCACGCCATGAAACAGCACAGAACGACGCACCTGCGCGCCACTGACAATGCAGCCCCCGGCCACCATGGAATCAACTGCCGCGCCGCGGCGTCCGTCGTCGTCAAACACAAACTTGGCGGGTGGCTCCTGCGGCTGCCAGGTCCAGATCGGCCACTTGTTGTCATACAGGTTGAGTTGCGGCGTCACCTGCACGAGGTCCATATTGGCTTCCCAGTAAGCGTCCAGCGTGCCCACGTCGCGCCAGTAGACAGACTTGTCGGCGTCTTGCACGCAACTGTCGTTGAAATTTTGGGCGCAACTGTGGTAGCGCCGCACGCAGTGCGGTATCACGTCGCGCCCAAAGTCGTGGCTTGACTTGGGGTCGTCGGCATCGCGCCGGAGTTGCTCAAACAGGAATCGCGCGTTGAACACATAAATACCCATGCTGACCAGCGCGCGATCAGGCTGACCCGGTAACGGTTTGGGGTGGGCAGGCTTTTCTTCAAAGTCAACGATACGTCCAGTCTCATCGACCTGCATCGCGCCAAAACTCCTGGCATCTTCAAGAGGTACCTCTAGGCAAGCCACCGACAAATCTGCCCGACAACGCACATGCCCAACCAAAAGTCGGCCGTAGTCCATGCGGTAGATGTGATCGCCCGAGAGCACCAGCACGTAGTCTGGGTGGGCGTGGCGGATCTCCCGCAGGTTCTGGAACACGGCATCTGCCGTGCCTTGGTACCACTGCGATTCGTCCACCTGCTGTTGCGCAGGCATGATCTCGATGAACTCGCCCAGGCGACCGTCCAGAAAGCTCCAACCCAACTGTAGATGGCGGATCAGGCTTTGCGCCTTGTACTGGGTGGCGACCCCGACGCGGCGCACGCCAGAATTGACGCAATTGGACAAGGTGAAATCGATGATGCGAAACTTGCCGCCAAACGGCACGGCGGGCTTGCTTCGCCAGTCGGTCAATTGGTGCAGGCGGCTACCGCGTCCACCGGCAAGCACCATGGCAAAGGTATTACGTGTGAGCTGACTGACCAGTCGGGGATCATGGTTTTCGGTGGAGTCAACTTTGCAAGCAGGTCGGCTGAACATGGCAGGGGCTTTCTGATTCAGTGCATTGTGGCGCGCCGCCTCCACCACTGCAAGACCCCGCTGGCACCGCTGACCAGCACAATGCCCAGCAACACGGCCAGCGCACCGATCAGAAAGCTCGCTTCCAATGGTTCATGCAACAACCAGGTGCCAAACACCACGCCAAACAGCGGCGTCAGAAAAGAAAACACACCCAGGCGCGTGGCCAGATAGGTGCGCAGCAGCCAGAACCACACCAGAAAACTGGCAAACGACACCACCAGCGAATGAAACGCCAGGCTGGCCCACACGGCCGACGTCCAGTTCACCCGCGACTGTCCGGTGACCACGGCCACACCCAGCAGCAACACAAAAGCACCTACCAACTGGTATTGCAGCGTCTGGGTAGCGGGCGCGCCCGACAGGCGAGACGTGCGCACCACCACCGTTGTGGCAGCCCACGCCAGCGCGGCCAGCAAACCCAGAAAATCGCCCCACAACATCGCCTGCGCACTGTTGCCCACCGGCACACCGCGCCCCAGAAACGTGTAGGCAATGCCACCAAACGCCAGCGCAATACCGCTCCACTGCAACCAACCCAGCCGCTCGGCGGGCAAACGCCAGGCCAGCCCCAGCGCGGCAAACACCGGTGCGGTGTACAAAAAAACCACCATGTGCGACGCGCTGGTGTGGCGCAAGCCTTCGGCGACGAACGTGAACTCGAGCGCAAACAACACGCCAACGACGAGACCCGCGCCCAGCGTACCGTCGCGCAGATTCATCGGCTGGCGGCGCCACAGCATCATCAGCGCCACCAGCAGCGCCGCCACACCCGAGCGCAATGCAATCTGCATCACCGGCGCAATGTCTGCGGCGGTGGCCTTGAGGACGACTTGTTGCAGCCCCCAGAGGGCACACAGCACCAGCATCAGGGTGACGGCGCGGGCGTCAAGCGCCAGACGGGACTGGTTCATTCAATGTATGGATAAAAAGAGGTCTAGCCCTTAAAAATCAAGCGTATGAAGCTATATCAAAAGTAGCTAATTGGAGCCTTCATCATAACGTTTTCGGCTCCTGTTGACACGCTGTCCACCCGCGCGCACGCCTGTCTGAGCCGCAGGTGCGCGGGGCTGGCCCAGTCCAGTGGCTGCTGGTTTTTGGCCTGTAGGTAGTGGTAGGTGAACACGTCGAGGTAAGCCGCCAGCACCTCGGCAGCGCGCACCTCGCCGGCCAGCGCCAGGCACAGCGCACCCACCTCAGAGGTGCAAAAGTGGTTGCTGTGGATGGAGCGGCGCAGGCGGTAGTTGGACACCTGATCGGGCTGTAGGCTCAGCACCGGCAAATGGTTCAGGTACGGGCTTTTGCGAAACATCTTGCCCGCCTCGGCCCAGGTGCCGTCGAGCAGCACAAACAACGGGCGTTTGAGCGGGCGGCACGGGTCAGGGCGGACACGGTCAGGCGTGACGCAGGCAGTGGGCAACAGTGCGTGCACCACCCGATCCGGGGTGACATATTCACCAGGGAACACCACATAGGGCTGCCACTGCGGCTCGGCCAACAAGGACAGCAGACGCGGATGCACGCTTGTGCGCGCCCAGTCAAACGCAAAGGTGTCGGCCACCACGTCAGCAATCAGCCAGCCAGTGTTGCTGGGCTTGAGCGACTCAATATCTGCCATCAACAAGCACATGCCCGCATGCGTAACCACCTGCGGACGCAAGGCGCACAGGCAGTGGCTGGGCAGCACCCGGCACACCGGACAGCGCTCGGCCGGGCCGCCCCGAGTGCGAAACGGCTTGACCGCGCGCGCCAGACGTGCGGCACGCAAACGATACACCGCATTGGGTGTGGGCGGCGCAGGGGGTTCAGTCACAGTTCACCAAGCGCAGCTGCTTGCCCAGCGCGCCATCGCCCCCCACCCCAATCACCAGACTGTGTGTGGCCCGCGTGGCCGCCACATAAAACAGACGTGCTGCTTCCTTTTCGTCCTCATCAGGGGCAGGCATGTGGCCCACACCGGGCAAGGCGACCAGGGCAAACTCCAGGCCCTTGCTGGCGTGCATGGTCATCACCTTGATCTTGTCGCTGTCCGGGTCAAAGTCGCCGGTGACCACGCGGTTTTCCAGCGGCAGGCCGCGCTGGTGTAGCACCTGCGCGCACAGGTCGCGCGTTTTCCAGTCGGCACACAGCACCGCCATGTCGCCCCAGGCGTGGCCTTGCTCATGCGCCAGGCGCAAATGGTCGGCCATGGCCCACGCTTCTTCTTGCAGGGTGGGCAGGCAAATCAACAGCGGCGCTGGCCCGGCGCGCCCGCAACTGACGGGTTGCAGTAGCACAATGTCGTCGTCACCTTGGTCTGCGCCACTGAGCAAGTCAGCGGCCACCAGGCTGGCTGTTTGCAGTATCTGTTGCGTGTTGCGGTAGTTGATTTTCAGCACGGTGGTGCGGCCCTGCGCCTGAATGCCCACACTCTTGAAGCTGAACGGCCGCGCAGCATTACACGCGGTGTGGCGTTGGTAAATGCTTTGCGCGTCGTCAAACAGCACCAGCAGGCTGTTGCTGGCCGGGTCCACCATCTGTACCACCAGCTTGAGCCACTCGGGGGCAAAGTCGTGGCCTTCGTCAATCAGCACCGCCTGGTATTGACCGCTGGGGATCTGTTTGCGCTCCACACCGCGGATGACCGCATCCACCAGCTCTTCAAAAAAGTGAGTGCCCTGCGCAGGCAACGTCTGGCCAAATGCCTTGATTTGTTCATGGCACCATTTATGAAAGTGGCGCACGTGCACGCGCTCACTCAGGCCCTTGGCGTCCATCACACCGTGCAGCTTGACACCCAACGGCTCGTTAAAGCACAGGATCAGGATGGGTTTGCTGTTTGCGGTGCTTGCCCTGGCAAGGTACTCGGCGCGGTAGCCCAGAATCATGGTCTTGCCCGAGCCGGCTACGCCATGAATCACGCGGTGGCCCACGCCCAGAGACCGCGCCAGCTGTTCCTGCTGCAAGTCCATCACGCGCATCATGTCGGGCACGTCAGCGAGCGCGTCGTCTGCGGCAAAGAGTGTTCCCTGCTCTGGTAAGCGCACCTGCGGAAACAATATCCAGCGCACACGCTCCAGCATGGGCAGCGTCAGGACGCCGCGCATCATGTACGGGAACATGCCCCACAGTCGGCTTTGCAGGTCTTCGGCGTCAACCGCTTCGGTCATCTCGTCGCTGCATAGCACGCGCTGCGACTCCATGGCGTGGTGCAACTCGGCGCT
Organism: Comamonadaceae bacterium CG12_big_fil_rev_8_21_14_0_65_59_15; assembly: GCA_002786915.1. Lineage (GTDB taxonomy): Bacteria > Pseudomonadota > Gammaproteobacteria > Burkholderiales > Burkholderiaceae_C > Rhodoferax. The sequence continues at coordinate 127,712 of PCUV01000094.1, forward strand.
GGTGAACTGCTTGCGTGTGATGTTGGTCAGCACCACGCCATAGCTCCAGGGAAAAGTCAGGTTGCCCTGGTGCGGGCCGTCTGCGTGCGTCAGTTGGGCGTCGCGTTTGAGGGCGTCCACCACCTGGTGCGCGTATTGCCGCGCTTGCTCCAACGGATTGATGACGCTCTTGGGCACGCCACCTGGCACGAGGGTCCAGGTTTGTTTGTCCACCTTCGCAATGGTGGCAAGCTTCCAGTCTTTGACTTCCAGAATCAACAGGCCCCGGCGCGGGTGCATCACCACAAAGTCAGGGTGCGACTGTAGCGGCCCCACCGGCACGTCGTACCACAGCAGGTAGTCGTCGTCGAGCTTGTCTTGCAGCCGCTCGGCCACCCGCCGCTCACCACGCATCATGCGCGCGGTGCACGCGCCTAACGCGGGGATCAAGGTGGCCATGCGGCGCTGCTGCCCTGTTGGTGCTGTGAAGGCACGACGCTATAACCTGATCCCGACGCGCTGGTAACCGGTGGCTTACTGCGCCGGGTCACGCATGTCCCAGCGGATCGCGTCGATAGCCTGTAGCACCTCGTCGTTCAGGACGGTGCCCCAGGCGTCGATGTCTTCGTCCAGTTGGGCCACCGAGGTGACCCCGATGATGGTGCTGGCCACGCGCCACTGGGTGTAGCAAAAAGCCAGCGCCAGTTGCGTGGGTGTCAGACCGTGGTCGCGTGCCAACTGGTTGTAGCGCTTGGCAGCAACCAGTGCCAGTGGCCGGCCCCAGCGCTGCTTGCGGGAAGACTCAAACTTCTTCAGCCGCGCCTGGTCCGATACATCTGCACCCATCAGGCCTTGCGCGTCGTACTTGCCACTGAGCAAGCCAAACGCCAGCGGTGAATACGCCAGCAGCGACACCTGCAAGCGGTGCAGTGTTTCGTCCAGCGCGTTTTCTACACTGCGGTTGACCAGGCAGTAGGGGTTTTGCACCGTGGCCACGCGCGGCAGACCATGCTGCTCGGCCAAGCGCACAAATTCATGCACGCCGTAGGGCGTTTCGTTGGACAGACCCACGGCACGCACCTTGCCCGCTTTCACCAGCGAGCCCAAGGCTTGCAGTTGCGCGTGGATCGATGTGCCCTGGTCTTCCTTGGGTTGGTAATAAATACCGCCAAACGCTGGCACACTGCGCACCGGCCAGTGAATCTGGTACAGGTCGATCACGTCGGTTTTCAGGCGCTGCAAGCTACCCTCGCACGCGGCGATGATGTCTGCGCCAGTCAAATCGCCGCTGCCACCGCGAATCCAGGGCATACCGCGCGACGGCCCTGCTACCTTGGTCGCAAGCACCAGTTTTTGGCGTGCGCCGGGGCGTTGGGCCAGCCAGTTGCCGATGATTTTTTCGGTGGCGTTGAAGGTTTCTGCGCGCGGGGGCACGGCGTACATCTCGGCCGTGTCGATGAAGTTGACGCCTCGCTCGAGCGAGCGGTCCAGAATTTTGTAAGAAGTTGCTTCATCGACCTGTTCACCAAAGGTCATGGTGCCCAGGCAGATGGGGGTAACGTAAAGATCGCTTGGACCGAGTTGAATGGTTTTCATACTGACACAGCAAAAGTGGTTGACGGGGGTGCAGTTTAAAAGCTGCCTGCTAATTCTGCCTAACAGGCCCTACATACCCGCAAGCTAGCCAGCGCTTGCCCACATGCCCAACTACTGCGGCCCACACACCTGGTTGCGTCCCGCGCTTTTGGCAGCATACAGTGCCTGGTCGGCGGCCAGCACCAAGCGATCTGGGGTTTGCCCACCAGCGGGGTCGTACACCGCAACGCCGGCACTGATGGTGACGACAGCGGCCGTGCAGCTGCCGCTGTGCGCGATGCCCAGCGCGCGCATTTGCTGCAAAACTTGTTCAGCCAGCGCCTGCGCTGCTTGCCCGTCGGTTTCCGGCAACACCGCGACGAATTCTTCGCCTCCAAAGCGCGCCACCATGTCCTGCGGGCGGCGAAACACGTCGCGCAGCACCTGCGCCACCTGGCGCAGGCATTCATCGCCCGCCAGGTGCCCGTAGATGTCGTTGAATTGCTTGAAGTAGTCGATGTCGAACATGATCACCGACAGGGGTTGTGCCGTCTTGCCCGATGCGCGCAGCGCTGTGGGCAACACATCGTCGCGTCTGCGCCGGTTACCCAGGCCAGTGAGCACATCAACCTGCGCCATGTTTTTGAGTCGTACGGCCTGCGCTTTGAGCAGTCGCTCACGCATCACAGACTGCGTGACGTCGTTGATCTGGATGAAGGTGTAGCGCTGGTCCATGGTGTCGGCCACCAGCCCGCCTGCCGGCATGATGCGGATGGACTGGCGCAGCAATTTGTCTTGCCCACGCTGTGACGAGGGCAAATACAGCGGAAACGGCGAGGGGTGCAGCGTTTGCGACAACAGCGTGGGGAATCCGCTTTTGATGGACTGCGCCAGAGCATGTGCAAACGCGCTGTCTTTGAGCTGTGGAAAAACCTCCATCAGGTTTTTGCTCAGCACCGCGTCGGCGGCGAGCTTTGTGTGCGTGAGCAGCCACTGGTTGGCAAACACCACGTCCCCTTGCGCGTCCAGCACCAACAAGCCCATTTGCAGGCGCTCAAGCACCCAAGCTGACCAAGGGGGGCAATCACGGGGTGGGGCAGACATCACAGGCCCACTCATGACAGGGTCCCCAGAAATTGCTGCACCGTGGCCTTGAGCGACGCCACAGACGCCACGTCGAGCAAAAACACCAAATAACCCTGAATTTGCAGCGCGTCGATGGCGAAGTCGATTTGGACGCTCAGCACCTGGTCGGTCATCTGACCCTGCGCGCACAAGACATCTTGCACGGGCCCCAGCTCGACACAGGGCAGAGAACCTTCAAACCGTAGCTTGAGCACGTCAGCCACGCCAGACACCACAGAATTGAGCAGGATGTTGCCGATTTCAGCCAATGCCTCTTGCTCCATTTCACCGAGCTGCTCCAGCGGCACGTCGTCGCCAACCATCATCTGTACCAGCTGTAGGCTTTGCTGCACCGGAAACATCAGCACCGCTTCTGTATTGAGCACCCCCGAAAACTCTTGCCTGACGGCGCAGATACGGTCTGCACCCTGCCCGGTGAGTGCATCGGATACGCCCAATTTGGTAACCATTTCAACGTGCGGCACACTCAGGCCCACCGTGGCCCCAGCCAATTGACTCAGCGCGTTGGCTGCCTGACCGACACCGACGTTGAAGACCTCGGTGAGTGCATCGATTCAAGTTCAGTCAGGGTCATGCCGCCGCCAGAAAATAATCGATGGCCTGACGAATGGCGGGTTCTGTCGCTGGCTTCTGGACAAAGGTCACGTTCAGGTCCGAGGCCTTGACTCGGCTGCTTTCCTGGATGTTGGCCGTCAGCATGGCAATTTTGCTGGTGCTGTTGAACTGGCGGATCTGCGCCACGGCCTCAAAGCCATTGATGCCCGGCATGTTGACGTCCATGGTAATGAAGTCGGGTGGGGTAGCGCGCACCATGGCCACTGCCTCGTCACCGGTGCCAGCTTCCAGCACGGTCCAGCCGGGCTGGAGTTGGGAGACCTTGTTTTTGATCATCATGCGCGACACTTTGCTGTCGTCCACGATCAGGAGGGTGTGAGCCATTGGGGTCAGGGTGCGTTGACGGGAAGCGGCGAATGATACATCTGTCGATCAGTACCCAAAGCGCTCAAATTCAAGCCTCACAAGGCACCCGATTCAGCGCGCGCCTGCTCTTGCAGGCGCAGCACGCGCCGCTGCACCTTGCCGGTGGTGGTCATGGGCAGTGCATCGACAAACTCGATCTCTTTGGGGTATTCATAGGGCGCCAACTGGCCCTTGACGTGGGCTTGCAGCTCACCCAGTAGTTGTGCATCAAAAGTGGCTCTGGCGCTTGCATCGTGTGGGCGAGCAGTTACAAAGTCAGAAGCAAGCACCACGTACGCCTTGACCACGGCGCCGCGCTCACGGTCGGGCTTGGGCACCACCGCCGCGTTGGCCACCGCCGGGTGCTTGACCAGGCAGTTTTCAATCTCCCCCGGGCCGATGCGGTAACCCGCCACCTTGAACACGTCGTCGCTGCGCCCCTGGTACCACAGGTAGCCCTGCGCGTCACGCCGCGCCAAATCACCGGTGCGGCACCAGTCGCCGGTGTACTTGTCTTGGGTGGCGTGTTCGTTGCGCCAATAGCCCAAAAAGAAAATCGGGTCGGGCGCGCCGTGCACGTCCAATCGGTGCACGGCCACCTCGCCGACCACGTTGGGGGCGCACTCCATGCCCGCATCATCGATCACCGCCAGCCGGTGGCCGGGGTAGCCCATGCCCATACTACCGGGCTTGGGCAGCCAGACCGGGGCGCAGTTGCCCACGATGTAATTGATCTCAGTCTGACCAAACATCTCATTCACAGTGACACCAAGCTGGGCGCGGCAGTAGTCAAACACCGCGTCGCCCACCGCCTCGCCTGCGCTCATGATGGCCTCTAGTTGCAAGCCAAATTGCTGCTGCACGGTCTGCCCGGCTGCGCCTGGGTAGGCTTTCATCATGGCCTTGAGCGCGGTGGGGAACAGAAAGGTATGTGTGACACCGCAGTCGCGCATCAGCTCCAGCGCTACCTGTGGGCCAAAGCGGCCACTGAAAGCCACGATGGGGCGGCCAAAGTACAGCGTGGGCAGCAGCGCGTCCATCAAGCCGCCGGTCCAGGCCCAGTCCGCCGGGCTCCAGAACACGGCCCTCGACGGCGGCAGGCTATGGACATCCTGGTTTTGCGCCACTTGCAAAACAACAGAAGCTTGCACTAAATCCATAGGGGCTAGCGGCTGATTTTGTATCAAACCAAAAAGGTTCTGACTGCATAAAAAACCGGTCAGGTTGCCGATCAGCGCGCGGTGTGGAATCAGCGCCCCCTTGGGGTTGCCCGTGGTGCCGCTGGTGTAGATCAGGATGGCCGGGTCATCACAAGCGGTCGCCACGAGCTCAAATTGATCGCTGGCCTGCGCCAAAACGCTTTCAAAATGCTGGTCCGCCAACCCTTGCAATGCGTCGGGCGCGCCGATGCCGATCACCTCGCGCACGCTGGGCGTGCGCACACGCACCGAAGCCAGGCCGGGCAGCGTTTGTTCGTCGCCAATGGCCACCACCGCCGCGCTGTCGTGCAAGCGAAATTCCAGCGCCTCGGGGCCAAACAACTGTGACAGCGGCATCGCCACCGCGCCCAGTTGCAGCACGGCGATATACGCCACCGCTGTTTCAAAGCGCTGCGGCAGCACGATGGCCACCCGGTCACCGCGCGCCACGCCCATGCCTGCCAACACATTGGACAGGCGATTGGCCTGCGACTGCAACTGGGCATAGGTATAAAAATGGCGTTCGTCCTTTGAGGAATAAGCGCATACAGCTATTTTTTCAGAAGCATCAGGCAAGGCTGCCCAGCGCCCGCAACAGGCTTGGGCGATGTTGAAAACCCTTGGAACCTGCCACGCAAAACCGCTGTGCAGCGCCTGGTACGTGGATGGCAAATTCCAGGCCAGCGTTCCGGGCTGGACAGAGGGGGATGACTGCGCTGGTGCAGATGCGCTGTCACAGGCTTGACTGAGAGACATGGCAGGCTTTCGTATGATCGCCCGAATGTACTCAATAAAACGTGCCTCAACCAGCGTGTTTGTCCCTATCCGGGGCCTGAACTACCACGTCCGGGAGTGGGGTCAGCCTCAGAGCGGGCAGATACCGATGGTGCTGGTGCATGGCTGGATGGATGTGGCCGCCAGTTACCAGTTCATGGTGGACGCCCTCCAGCAAGACCATTTCATCATTGCCCCCGACTGGCGCGGTTTCGGTCTGACGCAATCAGGCGGTACCGACAACTTCTGGTTTGCCGACTACCTGGCCGACCTCGATGCGCTGCTGGACCACTACTGCGCCGACACACCCGTGCACCTGGTGGGCCACAGCATGGGCGGCAACGTGGCCATGCTGTACGCCGCTGCGCGGCCACAGCGGGTGCGACGCCTGATCAATCTGGAAGGTTTTGGCCTGCCCGCCACCCGCCCAGAGCAGGCACCGACGCGCTATACGCAATGGCTCAATGAACTGCAGCAAATGCGCCGGGGCGAACTGGCGCTCAAGCACTACGATTCGCTGAGCGCTGTGGCGCAGCGCCTGATCAAGACCAACCCGCGCCTATCGCACGACAAGGCGCACTGGCTGGCGGCGCACTGGTCGGCCGAAACTTCGCCCGGGCAGTGGACGATTTTGGGCGAGGCGGCGCACAAGATCATCAACCCCCAGCTCTACCGCGTGGATGAAATGCTGGCGGTGTTTGCCCACATCAGCGCGCCCATGTTGATGGTCGAAGCCAGCGACGACAGCATGGCGCAGTGGTGGCGTGGCAAATACACGCTGGAAGAATTTCACGGGCGACTCAAGGCGGTGCCCGCAGTGACGCTGCAGCGCCTGCCCGAATGCAGCCACATGCTGCACCATGACCAACCCGAGTTGCTGGCCATGTTGATCGAAAAGTTCCTGTAATTTGTTGCCATGAGAAAATTCGCGTTTATTTGTCGCACCCAAAGAACAGGATTTTTCTCATGGAAGCAGAACGTATCAACGCCCTTGGCAACCAGCTCACGGATCTGAGCGCACGTACCCTCGATCTTCGGGGGTATCTTTGACTACGATGCCAAGTTTGAAAGGCTAAGAACCGTCAACGCCAGCCTGGAAGACCCCACGGTCTGGAACGACCCGAAACGCGCGCAGGAGCTGGGCAAAGAAAAAAAGCTGCTCGACGGCGTGGTCGTCACCATCGACAGCTTGCAGCGCGACCTGTCGGACAGCACCGAATTGTTCGAGATGAGCCGCGACGATGGCGACGAGGCGGGTCTGCTCACCATCGAGGCCGATGCCGCACGGTTGGAGGGCATCGTCAAAGACCTCGAATTCCGGCGCATGTTCAACAACCCGGCCGACCCGCTGAACTGTTTTGTCGATATTCAGTCGGGCGCGGGTGGCACCGAAGCCTGCGACTGGGCCAGCATGTTGTTGCGCCAGTACCTGCGCTACTGCGAGCGCAAGGGCTTCAAAACCGAGATCGAAGACGAAACCCCGGGCGACACGGCCGGCATCAAGGGGGCCAGTTTCAAGGTGGAAGGTGATTACGCCTTTGGTCTGCTGCGTACCGAAACCGGTGTGCACCGCTTGGTGCGCAAATCGCCATTTGACTCGTCGGGCGGGCGCCACACCAGCTTTGCCAGCGTGTTTGTCTATCCCGAGATCGACGACACGATCGAGATCGACATCAATCCGGCCGACGTGCGCATTGACACCTTCCGCGCCAGCGGGGCCGGTGGCCAGCACATCAACAAGACCGACTCTGCGGTGCGCATGACGCACCTTCCCACCGGCATCGTGGTGCAGTGCCAGGACGGGCGCAGCCAGCACAGCAACCGCGACGTGGCCTGGAAGCGCCTGCGCAGCCGCCTCTACGACTATGAGTTACGCAAGCAACAAGAGGAGCAGCAGAAGCTCGAAGACAGCAAGACCGACGTCGGATGGGGGCACCAGATTCGCAGCTACGTGCTCGACAACAGCCGCATCAAAGACCTGCGCACCAACTACGAGACCTCGGCCACGCAGAAAGTGCTCGACGGTGATCTGGACGCCTTCATTGAAGCCTCGCTGAAGCAGGGCGTGTGATGACCCATGCGATGGTTTTCGACAGGCAAAGCGCCGTAGGCACCATCGGCCAAGTCACTTCACACGATCTGACAGCGACCGACAATTACCTCAATTTATTGGCATCAAAATTTCTGGAGACTCTCAATGTTGCAATTGCCTGATTCAACCGGTGCGCCCAGCGTGGTGCGCCGCGCGGACTACCAAGCCCCGGCCTACTGGATCGACACCGTCGCTCTGACGTTTGATCTGGACCCGGCCAAGACGCGTGTGCTCAACAAGATGACGCTGCGACGCAACCCGGATGTGCCCGCACAGCCGCTGCGCCTGGACGGCGACGAGCTGAACCTGGCGCGCGTGCTGGTCAATGGCGCGGGCACCTCGTTCAAGATGGACGGCAGTCAATTGGTGCTGGAAAAATTGCCCGAGGGCGACGCGCCGTTTGAGCTGGAAATCTTTACCACCTGCGCCCCCATCAAAAACACCAAGTTGATGGGCCTGTACGTCAGCAATGACTCGTTCTTTACCCAGTGCGAGGCGGAGGGCTTCAGGCGCATCACTTACTACCTGGACCGCCCCGACGTGATGGCCATGTTCACCGTCACGCTGCGCGCCGACAAACAAAAATACCCGGTGCTGCTCAGTAACGGCAACCTGGCAGACAGCGGTGAGCTGGAAGACGGTCGCCACTTTGCCACCTGGGTCGATCCGTTCAAAAAGCCCTGCTACCTGTTCGCGCTGGTGGCGGGCCAGCTGGTGGCGCGCGAGCAGCGCATCACCGCACGCAACGGCAAAGAGCATCTGTTGCAGGTGTATGTGCGCCCGGGTGACATGGACAAAACCGAGCACGCCATGGCTTCGCTCATCAACGCCATCATCTGGGACGAAGCGCGCTTTGGCTTGGCGCTGGACCTGGATCGCTTCATGATCGTGGCCACCAGCGACTTCAACATGGGCGCGATGGAAAACAAGGGCCTGAACGTCTTCAACACCAAGTACGTGCTGGCCAATCAGGCCACCGCCACCGATGTGGACTTTGCCAACATCGAGAGCGTGGTCGGGCACGAATACTTTCACAACTGGACGGGCGACCGCATCACCTGCCGCGACTGGTTCCAGCTGAGCCTGAAAGAAGGCCTGACGGTGTTCCGTGACCAGGAATTCAGCATGGACCTGTGCGCCGACGCATCGGCACGCGCGGTCAAGCGCATCGAAGACGTGCGCGTGCTGCGCACCGCCCAGTTTCCCGAAGACGCGGGCCCCATGGCGCACCCGGTGCGCCCCGACAGTTACATTGAAATCAACAATTTCTACACCGTCACCATTTACGAAAAAGGCGCCGAGGTGGTGCGCATGATGCAAACCCTGGTGGGACGCAGCGGTTTTGCCAAAGGCATCACGCTGTACTTTGCCCGCCACGACGGCCACGCCGTGACCTGTGACGACTTCGCGCAAGCCATTGCCGACGCCAACCCCGACTCGGCCCTGGTCAAATTGCTGCCACAGTTCAAGCGCTGGTACAGCCAGGCGGGCACCCCGCGGGTGGCAGCCAGTGGCCTGTACGACGCGCTGGCCAAGACCTACACCCTGACCTTTGCACAAAGCTGCGCGCCCACACCCGGCCAGGACAGCAAAGAGCCGTTCGTCATCCCGATCCATCTGGGCCTGGTCGGCGCGCACAGCGGCGCTGCCTTGCCCCTGCAATTGCAGGGTGCGCTGGTAGGGGCGAACGACAGCCATCTGTTCGTCATGACGCAGGCCACTGAATCCGTCACCTTTGAGAACGTGGCAGAAGAGCCTGTGCCCTCCATCCTGCGTGGCTTCAGCGCCCCGGTCATTCTGGACTTCGACTACACCGACGCGCAGTTGCTGATCCTGCTGGCCAACGACCCCGACCCCTTCAATCGCTGGGAGGCCGGGCAACGCCTGGCCTTGCGAAGCGCTATGGCTTCAATAGCTGCTGATGCAATCACCACAGGGGCAGATGGCCTGGATGACGCCTACATCGCGGCCATGCGCTCGGTGCTGCGCCACCCCACGCTGGACGCAGCGTTCAAAGAACTGGTGCTGACGCTGCCGTCTGAGACCTACATCGCCGAACAACTCGATGAGGTGAACCCGCAGCGCATCCACGCCGTACGTGAGGCCATGCGCGCGCAACTGGCCAGCGAACTCGCTGCAGACTGGCAGTGGGCCTTTGATGCGCACAGCAACAACGGCGGCTACCGCCCCGACACCTTGTCCAGCGGCCGCCGCGCGCTGGCTGGCTTGGCGCTGTCCATGCTTTGCCTGGATGCTCTGCAAACCGGCGACACGGTCTGGCCTGGCAAGGCTTACCAACGCTTCAAGGACGCTGACAACATGACGGACCGTTTCGCCGCCCTGAGTGCACTGGTGCACAGTGGTCACGCCCTGGCCAAACCGGCGCTGGAACGCTTCCATGCGATGTTCAAGGCCGAAGAACTGGTGCTGGACAAATGGTTTGCGCTGCAAGCCGGAGCGACCGACCGCGCCGGGCACGTGCTGCCAGCCGTGCGGGCGCTGATGAAGCACCCCGACTTCAACCTGAAGAACCCGAACCGCGCGCGCAGCGTGATCTTCAGCTATTGCAGCGCCAACCCGGGTGCTTTCCACCGCGCCGATGCCGCAGGCTACGTGTTCTGGGCCGACCAGGTACTGGCGCTGGATGCCATCAACCCGCAAGTGGCGGCGCGACTGGCGCGTGCGCTGGACCGTTGGAAAAAACTGACCGAGCCCTACCGCAACGCTGCGCAGGAAGCCCTCAAACGTGTCGCCGCCAAGGCTGATCTGAGCAACGACGTGCGCGAGGTGGTCAGCCGCGCGCTGGCCGATTAACCTTTACCAAGGACACCCATGAAACGCATTTCCCTGACCCGCTACCTGGTTGAACAACAACGCCTGAAAGGCCACATTCCGTCGCAACTGCGTCTGCTGCTGGAGGTGGTGGCGCGCGCCTGCAAGCGCATCAGCCAATCCGTCAACAAGGGCGCGCTGGGCGACGTGATGGGCAGCGCTGGCAGCGAAAACGTGCAGGGCGAGATGCAGAAAAAGCTCGACATCATTGCCAACGAGGTGCTCATCGAAGCCAACGAATGGGGTGGCCACCTGGCGGCCATGGCATCCGAGGAAATGGAGGGTATTTACGTGGTGCCCAACCGCTACCCGCAAGGCGAATACCTGCTGATGTTTGACCCGCTGGATGGTTCTTCCAACATTGATGTGAACGTGAGCATCGGCACCATCTTCAGCGTGCTGCACAAGCCTGAAGGCAGTGGCGTGTCGGAGCAGGATTTTCTGCAAGCCGGCACCAAGCAGGTGGCCGCTGGCTACTGCGTTTTCGGCCCGCAAACCACGCTGGTGCTAACCGTGGGCGACGGCGTGACGGTATTCACGCTGGACCGCGAACAGGGCTCGTTCATCCTGACCGAAGAAAACCTGAAGGTGCCAGAAGACACCCGGGAATTTGCCATCAACATGAGCAATCAGCGCCATTGGGCGGAACCGGCACAACGCTATGTGAGCGAATGCCTGCAGGGCAAGGACGGCCCGCGCGGCAAAGACTTCAATATGCGCTGGGTCGGGAGCATGGTGGCCGACGTGCATCGCATCCTGAGCCGTGGCGGCGTGTTCATGTACCCGTGGGACCGGCGCGAACCCGGCAAACCAGGCAAGTTGCGCCTGATGTACGAGGCCAACCCCATGAGCTGGTTGATCGAACAGGCCGGCGGCTCTGCCAGCGATGGCACACAGCGCATCATGGACATCGTGCCCACGCAACTGCACCAGCGTGTGGCTGTTTTCATGGGCTCCAAAAACGAAGTTGAGCGCCTGACGCGCTACCACAGCGGCGCCTGAACGGCCCGTTCGGGCCACTTTTGTGGGTTGAGCTGACGGCGCGCATCGCTTGCCTGGCTGTGCTTTGGCGCGCACGCATGGGCCGCTGGCCGCAGGCGGGGCCGTGCTTTGGGGGTTTTGTTAAAAAACACTACTGCTAGTGTTTCTACCAAGAACAAGACACCATATATAGTGTTAACCTTCGCTGCCAGACGTTGGGCAGCGACGCGTCAACACCATCCATCATCGCCCCTGAGTACGTCTTTTCAAGAGAGGAAATCCATGCAAAATTCTGCCACTGTGACCGCTTCCAACGTGCCGCGCTGGGCAGTCCCTACAGGTGCCGCTGCGGCTGTGTCCACCAGCGCAGACAGCCTGGCTCAGTACCAGATCATCCGTCGCAATGGCGCTGTGGTGCCGTTTGAGCCCAACAAGATTGCCGTTGCATTGATGAAGGCGTTTTTGGCGGTGCACGGCACGCAAGGTGCAGCGTCTGCCAGCGTGCGTGAAGTGGTTGAAGAACTCACGCAAACCGTGGTGCGTGCACTGATGCGCTCGCGTCCATCGGGGGGCACCTTTCACATTGAAGACGTGCAAGACCAGGTAGAGTTGGGCCTGATGCGGGGTGGTCATCATGAAATCGCACGCGCCTACGTGTTGTACCGCGAGCAACGTGCGCAGGAACGCAGCCGCAAGGTGGTCTCTGAAAGTGCTGCCACGCCCCCGTTGCACGTGACGCAGGGCGGTCAGCGCATCCCACTGGATATGGCACGTTTGTCCGGCATCATGGCCAGCGCCTGCCATGGTCTGGGTGCAGACGTCGCCCCCGCGCCGATCCTGGCGGAAACGCTGCGCAACCTGTACGACGGCATTCCCATGGGAGAGGTCTACAAGGCAGCGGTCTTGTCCGCGCGCACCCTGATCGAAAAAGACCCCAACTACACCTACGCGACGGCCCGGCTGCTGTTTCACACCATCTGCGCCGAGGTACTGGGGCAGGACGTGACACAGGCTGACATGGCACAAGCCTATGTTGACTATTTTCCGCAAGCGATGGCCCGCGGTGTCGAACACGAACTGCTGGACAGCCGCCTGCTACAGTTTGACCTGCCACGCCTGGCTCTAGCGCTCAAGGCAGAACGAGATATACAGTTTGACTACCTGGGGCTGCAAACACTGTACGACCGCTACTTTTTGCATGTAGGCAAGACGCGCATCGAACTGCCTCAAATCTTTTTCATGCGCGTGGCGATGGGCCTGGCGCTGAACGAAATTGACCGTGAGGCGCGTGCCATCGAGTTTTACGAGGTGTTGTCCAGCTTTGACTTCATGTCAAGCACGCCTACGCTGTTCAACAGCGGCACGCTACGTTCGCAGTTGTCGAGTTGCTATCTGACCACTGTGCCCGACGATCTGGACGGCATCTACGAAGCCATCAAGGAAAACGCCTTGCTGTCCAAGTATGCGGGCGGGCTGGGCAATGATTGGAGCCAGGTGCGCGCGCTGGGCGCTCACATCAAAGGCACCAACGGTGAATCGCAAGGCGTGGTGCCCTTCCTCAAGGTGGTCAATGACACGGCGGTTGCCGTGAACCAGGGTGGTAAGCGCAAGGGTGCGGTGTGCACCTATCTGGAAACGTGGCATCTGGACATCGAGGAATTTCTGGAGCTGCGCAAAAACACCGGCGACGACCGCCGCCGCACGCACGACATGAACACCGCCAACTGGGTTCCGGATCTGTTCATGCGCCGCGTGATGGAAAAAGGACAGTGGACACTTTTCTCCCCAGACAGCGTGCCCGACCTGCACGATAAATTTGGCACTGCGTTCGAACAGGCTTATGTGGCCTACGAAGCCCAAGCCGCACGCGGTGAAATCAACCCGTTCAAGACTGTGGCGGCAACCGACCTGTGGCGCAAGATGTTGACCATGTTGTTTGAAACCGGGCATCCGTGGATCACGTTCAAGGACGCCTGCAATGTGCGCTCGCCGCAGCAGCATGTGGGGGTGGTGCACTCCAGCAACCTGTGCACCGAAATCACGCTCAACACCAGCAAGACCGAAACGGCGGTGTGCAACCTGGGTTCGGTCAACCTGTTGCGCCACCTCAAAGACGGCGGCATCGATCACGCCAAGCTGCAAAAGACCATCACCACGGCCATGCGCATGCTCGACAACGTCATCGACATCAATTACTACGCGGTTAAAAAGGCACGCGACTCCAACATGCGCCATCGTCCGGTCGGGCTGGGTCTGATGGCTTTTCAGGACTGCCTGTATGAGCTGCGCATTCCCTACGCCAGCGACGCGGCCGTGGCTTTTGCCGACGAATCGATGGAGGCCACCTGCTACTACGCCTACCAGGCTTCCACCGAACTGGCACGAGAGCGTGGTCGCTACAGCAGTTACCGTGGATCGCTGTGGGACCAAGGCGTGTTGCCACAAGACACGCTGGACCTGCTGACGCGCGAGCGCGGTGGCTATGTGGAGGTGGACCGCTCAAGCAAGCTCGACTGGGACGCCTTGCGCGGACAGATCGCAGCGCACGGCATGCGCAACTCCAACTGCGTCGCCATTGCTCCCACCGCCACCATTTCCAACATTATTGGCGTCGATGCCTCCATCGAACCGTGCTTTGGCAACCTGTCGGTCAAGTCCAATTTGTCTGGGGAGTTCACCATCATCAACACTTACCTGGTGCGCGACCTCAAGCGCTTGGGGCTGTGGGATGACGTGATGGTGATGGACCTCAAACATTTTGACGGCTCATTGCAGCCCATTGACCGCGTACCGGCCGACATCAAAGCGCTTTATGCTACAGCTTTTGAAGTAGAAACACGTTGGCTGGTGGAGGCTGCAGCACGGCGCCAGAAGTGGATCGACCAGGGGCAGTCACTCAACATCTACATGGCAGGTGCCTCGGGCAAGAAGCTTGACGACACCTACAAACTGGCTTGGTTGCGCGGGCTCAAGACCACCTACTACCTGCGTACCCAGTCGGCCACGCACGCAGAAAAATCCACGGTGACTGCAGGTCGCCTTAACGCGGTGGCATCCGGTGGTACCACCCACACAGGTGGCATGAGCGCACTCGACGCAGCTGCTGCTGCCGCACGTGAACAGCTGTCTGCCATGCCTGCCACTGACATCAAATTTTGCGGTGTGGATGACCCCACCTGCGAATCGTGTCAGTGATTGACGCGTGCAGGGAAATGATGCTGTGCTGATGCGCAACACTGCAAGGCACTTCATCATTTCTGACGCAAAAAAGTCTTTCAATTTTTTTCATAGCACCTCATAATTCGCGCATCGGAAAATACTATGTTGACCTGGGACGACGAAGCCTCATCCACTGCCAGTTTGCTTTCCCTTCACAGCTTGCCAGCAACCCCACTGGCCGAGCGCAGCGCCAACCTCTCTGCACTTTCTGCACCTGCCACTTCCGAGGCATTACGCACTATCCGTCAATCTCCCATTGCCAATGCGGCCAAAGTTGTCGCGCCGTCATCGCGCCGTGTCAACGCAGCAGACAAGCGCATCATCAACGGCAAGACCGATGTCAATCAACTGGTGCCCTTCAAGTACAAGTGGGCGTGGGAAAAATACCTTTCCAGTTGTGCCAACCACTGGATGCCGCAAGAAGTCAACATGACACGCGACATCGCCCTTTGGAAGAACCCGCAAGGCTTGACCGAAGACGAGCGGCGCATTGTCAAACGCAATCTTGGTTTTTTTGTGACCGCAGATTCACTGGCCGCCAACAACATCGTGCTGGGTACCTACCGTCATATCACAGCGCCGGAGTGCCGCCAATTTTTGCTGCGCCAGGCGTTTGAAGAAGCCATCCATACGCATGCTTACCAGTACATCGTCGAATCTCTGGGGCTTGATGAAGGTGAGATCTTTAGCGCTTACCATGAGGTGACTTCGATCCGCGACAAAGACGAATTTTTGTTGCCATTCATCGAAGCCATCATGGACCCGGCTTTTCACACTGGCACCCCCGAGGCTGACCAGACGTTATTGAAGTCGCTGATTGTGTTTGCCTGCCTGATGGAGGGCTTGTTCTTCTATGTCGGCTTTACCCAGATCCTGGCGCTGGGCCGGCAAAACAAGATGACGGGTGCAGCCGAGCAGTACCAATACATCCTGCGCGACGAATCGATGCACTGCAACTTTGGCATTGACCTCATCAACCAGCTGAAGTTAGAAAACCCGTTACTGTGGACGCCAGCTTTTAAAGCCGAAATCAAGTCTTTGTTTGAAACCGCCGTAGACCTGGAATACCGCTATGCCGAAGACACCATGCCGCGGGGGGTGCTTGGCATGAATGCCTCCATGTTCAAGGGTTACCTGCGCTATATCGCCAATCGCCGCGCCACGCAGATTGGCTTGGACGCGTTGTTCCCCAATGAAGAAAACCCGTTTCCGTGGATGAGCGAAATGATCGACCTCAAGAAAGAACGCAATTTTTTTGAGACCCGCGTCATTGAGTACCAGTCCGGTGGTGCCCTGTCATGGGACTAACGATTGATGCTGATCCACCAAATAAACGCACAGTGCATCTGTCTGCGCAAGCAGCCTGCGCCACTGGGCAACCCCATTCAAGGTGCTGGGCAGATTCCCAACAACTTGAATCGCTTGTGGCACGCTCATGTGCACCAAGTGCTCTTAGCACCTTGATCAAGGAGATTTGAATGGCAACTGCAAAAAAACCCGCTGCTAAAAAAGCGGCACCCGCTAAGAAAGTAGCTCCGGCAAAGAAGGCAGCACCGGCGAAGAAGGCTCCTGCCAAAAAGGCAGCGCCCGCCAAAAAAGCCGCTCCGGCGAAAAAAGCCGCTCCGGCGAAAAAAGCTGCTCCGGCCAAAAAAGCTGCTCCGGCCAAAAAAGCTGCTCCGGCCAAAAAAGCTGCTCCAGCAAAGAAAGCCCCAGCGAAAAAAGCTGCTCCGGCGAAGAAGGCTCCTGCTAAAAAAGCAGCGCCCGCCAAGAAGGCTGCTCCAGCAAAGAAAGCGTCTGCCAAAAAAGCTGCAGCTAAGAAAGCGGCTCCCGCCAAAAAGGCTCCTGCGAAAAAAGCAGCTGCCAAAAAGGTGTCACCCAAAAAGCCCGCTGCCAAAGCGCCTGCTGCCAAAGCGCCTGCTGCCAAGCCTGCCCCGGCTGCACAGACCAAGCTCAACCCTCAGGCTGCCTGGCCTTTCCCGACCGGCGTCAAGCCCTGAGCGTTGCAGATTTTTACAGTCTGCGCCAAGCCTGCTGCCGAAGGGCAGCAGGCTTTTTTTCAGGGATAAAAAATACGTACCCGATAGCCGACCACCGGCGACGCAGCGACAGGCAACGTCAACGCCAGAGGTGCACTGACACGCCATTCGGCTCGAGGCAACAGGGTCTTGACGCCTGGGTCAAGTTCACCCGCAGAAAACACGCGACGCACGACCGTGCGATCCGGTAGATCGGTCAACGTCAATTCAATACTGGGCACCGCCAGCGGCAGTTCCGCAGTATTTTTAAGCACGCAGCTCAGAAGAAAACGTCCGTCGCCAAGTTGACTGAACGTTGCAGCGTCGATCAGCACAGCATCGATGCGCTGTACCGGTTCCAGCTTGCACCCGATCACGTCGCATGCCACTGTCAGTGCTGGTTCAAATTCTGGCCATCGCGCCGCCAAGACATGACGTTGCTGATAAACCCCCTGGGCAAGCAGCAAGCCAGCCAGTAAGGTGGCCAGCACAAGCAGCAGCGCGCGAACCCACGGACGCCGCCACCGGTCTGCCCGGCTGGCATCGCGCAAGAACGATATATCGGCCAGCAATGGATCCGCCTCATGGGCCACTGCTGCCAGAGCAGGCTCCGGGTCTGCGTCTGGTTCCGGGGCGATCGCTGACTCACGCAGGGGACCCATCATCGGGGGCGCATCGTTGGAAAAACTGTCTTTGGCGAGAGGTGGCACTCCCGTGGACGACGCAGACTTCAGCGGTGCTGCTTCTGCCTGGGCTGTTGTTTGTACCTGCGCCTGCACCTCAGTCTGATCGTCTGCCAGCGTTTCCTCTGAGATACCTGTCGGCGTATCGACTACGACAGTCGCACCCGGGTGTACCACGCCTTCAGTCGATTTGTCTGGTGGCAGAGCAAGATCAGGCAGGGTCTCGTCAACCGGCGGGGACTGCGCCGCTGGCAACGACACCTGTTCGCTCTGCACCAGATGCTGTGTGGCGTCAAAAATGTCACCGCACTGACCACACTTGACCCAGCCCTGGGAGATGCGCAACTGATCTGGCACCACACGGTAGATCGTGCTGCAAGCCGGGCAACGGGTCAACAAACTCATGGGGTGTTCAGATGTTGCCCGTCAAAGCAAGGGCCCGTCAGGCGCGTTGCGCGGTCATCAAAATCCAGCCGTCTTCGGTGTCCGCCACCGCCAGACGACAGTAGGGGGCATAGGCTTGTTGCAGCTCGGCAGCCTGGCGCTCCAGAATGCCTGCCAACACCAGATGCCCGTGCAGTGCCACATGCGACCACAACAACGGCGCCAGCACTTTCAGGGGTGTTGCCAGAATATTGGCCAGCACGGTCTGATACGCTGCTTGGGCCAGATCCGGTCGGCCGGTCTGCATATTCACATGGTTGGCCTGCGCATTCAAAACGGCAGAAGACACTGCCGCATCGTCGATATCCACCGCGTCCACCTGTTGCGCGCCGAATTTGGCCGCACCAATGGCCAGAATGCCCGAACCACAACCGTAGTCCAGCACACGCCCTAGCGCAGCGCTGCTGCCGTGACGCGCGATCCAACGCAAACACATGCGTGTGGTCGGGTGGGTACCGGTGCCAAAAGCCAGCCCAGGGTCGAGCCGGATCACCACCTGCGCTGCGGCTGGCGGCTCATGCCAGGTGGGAACAATCCAGAACTCTGGCGTGACCTGCACCGGTGCAAATTGCGACTGGGTCAGTCGCACCCAATCCTGTTCTGGCACCGGTTGTGTTCCCAACACCTCGCAGCCAATAAAAAAATCTTGTGCCTGCAACACCTCCAGGGCGTGCTGCGCTTGCTCACTTTTTTCAAACAAGGCGGTCAGGCGAGAGCGCTGCCAGCCCTCTTTGGGCAGTGGCATACCCGGCTCGCCAAACAACGCTTGCTCGGCGTCGGTCTGTGCGTCGGCGTCTTCCACGCTGACACTCAATGCGTCGAGCTCTTGCAACGCGTCGCTCACGGTTTCGACCAGCCGCTCGGGGCTCATCAGGCGCAATTCAAACATGGTAATCAAAGTTTGCTAGCGGGCGTGATCAGCCAGCCAGCTTTCAAGGTAATGGATATTGGCACCACCTTCCATGAACTTGGCGTCCACCATCAACTCACGGTGCAGCGCCAGGTTGGAATGGATGCCTTCGATGACCGTCTCTCCCAAGGCGGTACGCATACGCGCCAACGCCTGCTCACGCGTATCCCCGTGCACGATGATTTTGCCGATCATCGAGTCGTAATTGGGTGGCACAAAGTAGTTTGTGTAGATGTGAGAATCGACCCGCACCCCCGGGCCACCGGGCGGGTGCCACATGGTGATGCGCCCCGGTGACGGAATGCACTTGAAGGCATCTTCGGCGTTCAGTCGGCACTCTATGGCGTGCCCCCTGATCTGGATCTGGCGTTGTGAAAACGGCAACTTTTCGCCCGCTGCCACCATGATCTGTGTCTTGACAATATCAATACCGGTGGTCAGCTCCGTGACCGGATGCTCCACCTGCACCCGCGTGTTCATCTCGATAAAGTAAAACTCGCCGTCTTCGTACAAAAATTCGAACGTGCCTGCACCCCGGTAGCCAATGCGCTTGCAAGCGGCCACACAGCGATCCCCTACACGGTCAATCAATTTGCGCAAAATGCCGGGCGCGGGTGCTTCCTCGATCACCTTCTGGTGGCGGCGTTGCATGGAGCAGTCGCGCTCGCCCAAATAGACCGCATTCTTGTATTTGTCAGCAAGAATCTGAATTTCGATGTGGCGTGGGTTTTGCAAGAATTTTTCCAGATAGACGGCCGGGTTGTTGAACGCCGCCCCAGCCTCGCTTTTGGTCATCGCTACGGCGTTGATCAACGCGGCTTCGGTGTGCACCACGCGCATGCCGCGTCCGCCACCGCCGCCCGCAGCCTTGATGATGACCGGGTAGCCAATCGACTTGGCGATGCGTCGCACCTGCGCTGGGTCGTCAGGCAATTCACCCTCAGAACCAGGCACGCAGGGCACCCCTGCCTTGATCATGGCCTGCTTGGCCGACACCTTGTCGCCCATGATGCGGATCGACTCGGGCGTGGGGCCAATGAACTGGAAGCCACTGCGCTCCACCCGCTCGGCAAAGTCCGCGTTTTCACTCAGAAAACCGTAGCCCGGATGGATCGCCTCCGCGTCGGTCACCTCGGCGGCTGAGATGATGGCTGGCATATTCAGGTAACTCAGGGCCGACGCGGCCGGCCCGATGCACACGGCCTCTTCTGCCAACTTGACGTATTTGGCGTCACGATCGGCTTCGGAATACACCATCACCGCCCTGACACCCAGTTCACGGCACGCGCGCTGGATGCGCAACGCAATTTCGCCCCGGTTGGCGACCAGTATCTTTTTGAACATGCGATTCGCCCTGGCCTTAGTCGATGATGAACAGCGGCTGGCCGTATTCCACCGCCTGCCCGTTCTCGGCCAGAATTTTGCGTACCTTGCCAGCCTTATCGGCCTCAATCTCGTTCAAAATCTTCATCGCCTCGATGATGCACAGCGTCTGGCCTTCGGCCACCGTGTCACCCAACTCGACAAACGATTTCGCGCCTGGCGAGGCAGCGCGGTAAAAAGTGCCCACCATCGGCGACTTGGTGACATGGCCGGTATCGGCTGCCAGCGTGGTAGCCGCATCAGCCACCGGCGTCGCTGCCACAGGTATGATCGGAGCTGGCGCAGATGCCAGGGCGGTTTGCGCAGTCGTGTAGTGCGGTGCGGCAGTGGCACTGGCTTTGACGATCCGAACTTTGCCTTCAGCTTCGGTGATTTCCAGTTCGGAAACGTTTGACTCTGACACCAGATCAATCAGGGTTTTCAGTTTTCTCAAGTCCATAGCGGGTTCTCCAACGTGATGTCCAAAAAAGAGAACTTCTGCGAAATTTCAGCAACTGGTTCTATTTTTCAGATAATTTAATCTAATTAACCTTATTTTAATCCAAAAAGTCTATCAAACTGCTGCCGCCAACTGCCGGTCGATACCTTGCAAATCGACACTGGAAAGCTTGCCGAGCTTGCGATAGACGAGTGCTCCAGATGCGTCAAACACCACTGAAAACGGCAAACCTCCATTCAGGTTACCCAGCGAACGTCCCAACTCAATTCCACCAAAGCCAGCCAAGGCGACGGGAAAGGAAAGCGGACGCTGACCTAAAAACCGTGCCACAGGCGCCATCTGATCTACCGCCAAACCAATCACTTGCCAACCGTTAGCTTTATTTTGACGGAAAAAGGCATCCAGAAGCGGCAATTCCTCAACACAAGGCGGGCACCAGGTGGCCCAAAAATTTACCAGCAACGGCTTGCCGCGAAACAGCGCCATCGACAAAGTGGATTCGTCGAGCTGCTTGAATTGCTGTCGCCAGAAATCTGCCTCAGTGGCCGACAAGGCGGCCGATTGCCGACTTGACCGCCGCCACGCAAGGCCTGCCCCCACACCTGCCAGCATCAAGCCCCCGGCGACGGCCAAACAACCTCGACGCGAGCGATAGGATGCCATGGAATTCATGCCTCCTGTAGCATCAACCGGCGCAACGCCTGCGCATCGCCGCGTGGCGCGCGCCCAGACGCATCGGGCTTGAGCGCGCCACGCACGTCATCATGGTCATACAGCATCAGGTGCACGCCCACGTCTTCGTTCAACGGTGCGCAAAACGCGTGCACGCTCAAGCTATCCACCGGGTGCCCGTGCAATCCCCGTGCACTGTGCACGGTGTAGGCAATTTTTTGGTCAATCAAGGCTATCTCCGCTGATTTGCTGTCATCACAAAACAATTCGAGGTGAATATCCGACAAATGTGTGGCTGTTCCCCGCCACACCGCCCCGCACAGATGCGGCCGAAATTCCGCCAGTCGCTCCATCCACTGTAGCGCCAGGGTGCGCAGCGCGTGCAGTTCACCGGGCTGCGTGTCACCGCAAAACGTGGCCAGGTAGTCTATCACTGCGAGTTCCAGTTGCGCATTGTCTGGCAATGCCCGCGTGTGACCCAGCCCTAGCGCACGCGCGGCACGCTGCTTGGCGGGGCCATAACCCAGCCCTTCTTCCACCACCAAGCGCGCCGCCTGGGCGGCAATTTCATCTTTCAGATCACTCATTGCAAAGATTTTGCCTTGTTTCTCTAAAATGCTTTCATGCACATTCATATTCTGGGTATTTGCGGCACTTTTATGGGCGGCTTGGCCGCATTGGCACGCGAGGCCGGTCACAAGGTGACCGGCTGCGACGCGGGTGTGTATCCCCCCATGAGCGACCAGTTGCGCGCGCTGGGCATTGACCTGATCGAAGGGTTTGGTGCGGATCAATTGGCGTTGCAACCGGATGTGTATGTGGTGGGCAACGTGGTCAGCCGCGCGCATCTGGCCGACGGCAGCGCCAAATTCCCGTTGATGGAGGCCATTCTGGACGCCGGTGTGCCCTATACCAGCGGCCCGCAATGGCTGGCTGAACACATTTTGCAGGGCCGTCATGTGGTGGCCATCGCCGGCACGCACGGCAAAACCACCACCACCGCCATGACCAGCTGGATTTTGGAGGCCGCTGGGCTGCAGCCGGGTTTTTTGGTGGGCGGCGTGCCGCTGAACTTTGGCGTGTCGGCCCGGTTGGGGCAGGGCCGCGCTTTTGTGATCGAAGCCGACGAGTACGACACGGCATTTTTTGACAAGCGCAGCAAATTTGTGCACTACCGCCCACGCACTGCCGTGCTGAACAACCTGGAGTTTGACCACGCCGACATCTTTGACGATCTGGCGGCCATCGAGCGCCAGTTTCACCATTTGGTGCGTACCGTACCTGGCAAAGGCCCACATGGCAGCGGCCGCGTGATCGTCAACGGGCTGGAAGAGTCGCTGGTGCGCGTGCTGCACATGGGGTGTTGGAGCGAGGTGCGCAGCTTTGGCGCGGCGGTCAGTGACTTTGCGGCGGTTGGTGAGGCCCACGACTTTGACGTGCTGCACCAAGGGCAACGCGTGGGGCACGTGCGCTGGAATCTGACGGGACAGCACAACCAGCTCAACGCCTTGGCCGCCATCGCTGCGGCCGACCATCTGGGCGTGGCGCCGTCGGTAGCGGCGCAGGCGCTGGCCAGTTTTGACAACGTCAAGCGCCGCATGGAAAACCGTGGCACGGTGGCAGGCATCACGGTGTATGACGACTTTGCGCACCACCCCACCGCCATCCGCACCACGCTGGACGGCCTGCGCCGCACGCTCAAGGCCGGGGAGCGCATTCTGGCGGTGTTCGAGCCGCGCTCCAACACCATGAAGCTGGGCACCATGAAGGCGCAATTGCCCTGGAGTCTGGAAAGTGCCGACCTGTCGTTTTGCCACAGCGCCGGGCTGGGCTGGGATGCGGCGCAAGCGCTGGCACCCATGGGCGACAAGGCGCAGGTGTTTGACCAGCTCGACGCGTTGGTGAACGCTGTCACGCGCGCTGCCCGCGCGGGTGACCACATCGTCTGCATGAGCAACGGCGGCTTTGGCGGGGTGCACGCCAAGCTGCTACAGGCACTACAACAAAAATAGCTGCTTGCGCTTGCTGCACAAGCGCTAGCAGCATATTTATTTTGTAAAAAATCAGGGCTTGTTGACCCAGAACCCCAGCCCCGCGCCCAGTAGCTTGCCGGTGGCGGCAAAGTCCAGCTAGCTCTTGCCAGCGGTGTAGTCCAACAGCGCCGTGCCGCCCTGGCCGTCCAGACTGGGGGAATAAAAGTACCACCTGCTCAGCGGGTTGTCCCAGGCCCACAGGGTGACCAGGTTGATTGCGGCGGGCACGGTGGTTTTGGCTTTGGCGCTGACGTTTACCCAGAAGCCTTCGCCCGGGTTGATGGCGCTGCGGTAGCGTGGTCTTTTTCTTTGGTTCCTCAGTACAAATCCATCTTGACAGATCGAACAGCGGTTTTCATGCCTGAATCGACCGTGGCAACAGGTAAATCCATGGATTCGGCCAGCGCGATATAAATCGAGTCGTAGGCTTGCGCGTGAAAACGCATGGCGTTTTGGTACATCGACAGCGCACCATCCATGCGCATATCAACGTCAATGCCCAAATCTACCAGCAGTCGCATGAATTCCTGTGCATCCTCATCGTGCACCCGTCTGGAGCGCACGCCCTTGGCGCAGCCGGCAGCGATTTCGGCAAAAAAAATCCACGGCACCACGGCGCGGGTACGGCCGCTGCCTATTTCACCGATCAGTTTCAGCGCTTGGCTTTGTAAACCCGCTGTGGTCGGCATGATGGCTTCGAGCAGATAGCCCGAATCCACAACGACGCGCTGATCAGACATCACGCAGCGCCCGGATGACACCTGTTGCGCCGTTGCGCTTGGATGGCTTCATTTTGTTGGCCAGTTCGGCCATTGCCAGAGCGGCCGCTTGCGCCTTGTATGCATCAAAGGGGGCTACGCCAAAAATGCGCACTGTAGCCACGGCCTGACCGCGTTTGGTCAGGCTGAACGACTGTCCCTGTTGCGCCAAGTGCGAGAGTCCTCGCTTGGCTTCAGTCATGGATACGTTCTGCATGTTTCACCCCGCCTGGTTGAAAGCCGAATTGTAAAATCACTCGAGTGGGCGTGTCTGCGAATGAGGAATCATCTTGGATGGTCCCCGCTGCGAGTCTGCCATGAACATGAAGTTGCGCCAGAGACTTTATTGGCTGAACTGCGGCCACGGGTTGAAAAACAATCTGCGGAACTTGACAATACTACTTTTTTAGTAGCTTCTAGCGCTTGCTGCACAAGCGCTAGAAGCCAATTTGTCTTAGAAAAAATCAGGGCCTGTTGACCCAGAACCCCATGCCCGCGCCCAGCAGCTTGCCGGTGGCGGCAAAGTCAAGGTAGCCCTTGCCGGCGGCGTAGTCCAACAGCGCCGTGCCGCCCTGACCGTCCAGGCTAGGGGAATAAAAGTACCACTTGCGTTGTCGGCCGTGGCCATCAGGTTCCAGCCGGTCAGCAACTGGCTGTCCCCCAGGTAAAACGGCGCACCAGAAAACGCGGGCACGGTCGTTTTGGCTTTGGCACGCTAAACCAGAACCAAACCACTGTGAATGAAAGCCTCTGCAATGTCAGCGTACAAGTTCATCAATTCAACCGAACGTGTCGTGTCCATCATGGCAACAAGGTGACCATTGGGCTCTTTGACAATATCAATCAACAAAAAACCATGCAGCGGGTCAAATGCATAGATGAGAAAAGTGTCACTGGTTTTTTTGCCTTGCCGCTTTGCTGCCAATGCCCACCTTGCCGCGTCAAGCGAACTGTTTTCAGGTGGCAAGTGAACGTGTCGTAACACGAGTCGCCCGGCACGCCTTGGTTGGTTGAAATAACCATCTTTGCCAAAGTAAAAGTCTGCAAACTCAAATGCAGGGCCTAGCGCTTTCCAGCCTGCAAAATACTGGGCAAACTCTTGCGGATCAAAACCGTCTTCCTGAAGAACTTTGCCCAGCATCTGGGTGACTTGCACTATTGGCCTGGATTTGCCAGTGACCATAGACAAAACCGAAAGGTCAAAAGCCAATGATCAGGTGCGAGCCTTGGGGTGTTTCATGGCTTCAACCAGTCTGGCGTGTGAAGCATCAAATGTGAATTTGCCGCTGCTTTGAATATGTTTTGTCAATGCATCCATTTTTTCATTGAGCGGACGCGACTGCACTGTGTCAACTTTGCTGTTGGCAGGTGGCATGGCAACTTCGGCAGTGCCGACAATAAAAGCTTGTTGGTTCATGATTTTTTTCGGGTGCGCCATACTAGCGCAAAAGTACCGTCAACATAAAAAAGGGGAGCCAGCGGGTAGGTGATCAAGATGCCATGGCCTTAACCTCACCTTTGGCCCATGTGTGCCCCAACGCCTGATGCCCGCTGCGGTGGGTCCGATTGGCTCATCACAATACTTCGCTTTTAGTAGCTGCTATCGCTTGCTGTACAAGCGCTAGCAGCCAATTTGTCTTAGAAAAAATCAGGGCCTGTTGACCCAGAACCCCAGCCCCGCGCCCAGCAGCTTGCCGGTGCTGGCAAAGTCCAGGTAGCCCTTGCCGGCGGCGTAGTTAAACAAAGTCTGATTTTCAACGGACCCCAAGATACATGAGGCCATCTGTTTTTGCACTGTTTAGCGCCATAGTCACCAGCAGACGAGCACTGCTGTTGTAGTACGCAATGCCATACGTTTTTGTGCCATTTCCTAGAGCACAGCCATTACCAGTGTGTGTGATCTGAACATTAAATACATTTTTACCAGATGCGCGCTGACTTGCAGTTCCCGAGAACGAGCAACTATAGCCCCCAACAGTAACACTACCAGAAATACTGCCGTTGCTTGCGATTGTGATGGGCACTGACTGCGCATAAGTCCACCCCGTCAAACCGTAACCTGCATAGGTGCCAGCTATGGTTGCAAGTGTGGCAGGCTGGTTGTATTCAGCACTATAGCTACCAGTAAATGTTGTACCCAGCGATGTCGCAACGTAAATAGTATTTTTAGATGAGAAAGTTCCAGAATACGAGCCTGGATGAATCGTTGCGTTGTAGAAATCAAAACCTGTTCCTGACAGATTTGTCCCGCTATTCTTAGTATTTCCGTACAAAGCCCCAGCTAGCTGACCTTGATAAAAATAGAAACCAAAAGTTTCTCCATTTTCAAGTATTGCAAGTTGAACCTGCGTGCCAGTAGATGACGTTCCAGTCCAAAATCCTTCCATTGGAAGGGTATTGATACTCGCTCCAGTACCAACAGTAATATTCTGCGTCAACTGCGATGCCGCAGAGTAGCTGGTGTTGCCTGCTTGGTTAGCAGTAATGGTGCAAGTTCCAGCTGCCAGGCCTGTAACGGTTTTGCCAGAAACGCTACAAACAGTTGGCGTTGAGCTGGCGAAGGTAACAGTGAGCCCCGAAGAGGCAGTTGCACTCACGGTGCCAGAACCACCAACAGTAACAGTAGGTGCATTACCAAAACTGATGGTTTGAGCTGACTTGCCAACAGTAATGTTTTGCGTCAACTGCGATGCCGCAGAGTAGCTGGTGTTGCCTGCTTGGTTAGCAGTAATGGTGCAAGTTCCAGCTGCCAAGCCTGTAACGGTTGCGCCAGAAACGCTACAAATAGTCGGCGTTGAGCTGGCAAAGGTAACAGTCAGCCCCGATGAGGCAGTTGCACTCACATTGCCAGCACCACCTACGGTAACAGTGGGTGCATTACCAAAACTGATGGTTTGAGGAACAATGTCTAGAACAACATTCATCCAGAAACCCTCAGTTGCGGCAATGGCGGTACTGAAAGCTTTATACCCCTTACTGATGATGTAGTTTGACAGAATTGTGCCGCCCTGCGCTTCTAGCTTGGGTGCGAAAAACTTCCAAGTCGAACTGGGAGCATCCCATGCCCACACAGTGCTAATGGATTGTTTGGACATCTTTAAGCTGTTGGCCAAATTGCTACTAAGTACTGTGGGCGTAATTTCATCGCCAGTAGCAACCAAATTCCAACCTTTTACAAGATTTGCAGAGCTTAAGTTAAACGGCGCACCAGACATTGCCGTCAATGTGGTCGCAGTCTTAGCATTGACCCAGAAACCCTCACCTGGGGCAACCACGCTCAGTACACCGTATCCTTTTCCATCAGCGTAAATTTGCAAATCTACTCACTACTGTCCGGTGAACACGGTTCTGATTTGACGCAAACCCAATAGTCATGCGGGTTTGCGGTCGAAAAAGTTTGGTGTCGATTTGAATTTTATGAACGCTTTTACTGGTAGTTTCCCTAGGTTGACAACTTTGGGAAAGTATTGTGAATTCTGGAAAGACGCTTTTCGCGCAAGTCATGGACTTCGTGCCCTGGACCAGCTTCTCTCGGATCGTGGCTCGCTACTCGGGGGACGCGCGGGTTTCTACTCTTTCCAGCACCGAGCATTTCCGCATCATGGCCTATGCGCAGCTCACCTGGCGCGAATCGCTGCGCGATATTGAGGCCACGTTGAGCGCCAATGCGACCAAGCTCTACGGTATGGGTCTGCGTCAAGCAGTGCGTCGAACCACTTTGGCCGATGCCAACGAACGACGCGATTGGCGCATCTGGGCTGACTTTGCAGCGGTGCTGATTCGCCGCGCCAACAAGCTCTATGCCGATGAACCGCTGGGATTGGATGTCAACATCGCTGGCAAGGTGTACGCGCTGGATTCCAGCACGATTGACTTGTGCCTGAGTCTGTTTGGTTGGGCACCGTTTCGCACGACCAAGGCGGCCATCAAGCTGCATACGCTGTTGGACTTGCGCGGCAGCATCCCTAGCTTCATTCACATCAGCGATGGCAAGATGGGTGATGTCAATGTGCTCGATATCTTGCCACTTGAGGCTGGGGCTTTCTACATCATGGATCGCGGCTATCTGGACTTTGCCAGGCTGTTCTCGATGCATCAGGCAGGTGCCTTTTTTGTGACACGCGCCAAGTCCAACTTCAACGCACGACGCGTGTACTCCAACAAGGTGGATAAGGGCACTGGCGTGGTGTGTGATCAGTCGGTGGCGCTCAATGGCATCAAGGCGGCCAAAGACTATCCTGAGCATTTGCGCCGGGTGCGATACAAGGATCCCACGGGTAAGACGCTGATCTTTTTGACCAACAACACGACGCTGCCTGCACCGGTGATTGCCCAGCTTTATAAGAATCGCTGGCAGGTGGAATTGTTCTTCAAGTGGATCAAGCAGCATCTGCGCATCAAGAAGTTTTTGGGTACCAGCGAGAACGCGGTGAAGACGCAAGTTTGGTGCGCCATCGCCACCTATGTTTTGATCGCCATTGTCAAAAAGGAGCTCCAACTGAAATCCTCGCTCTACACTTGTCTACAGATTTTGTCGGTCTCGGTTTTCGAGAAAACCCAGGTTTCATGCGCCTTGCAGCCCGATGACTTGCAAAACCAACCAACACCCACCTCTAACCAATTGATTTTGTTCGACTTTTGACCGGACAGTAGTGAAATCTACTGCATTCAGTGAGGGTGAGAAAAAAAGCCAGCTTGACTTTGTGGCATCCCACTTCCAAACGGTGGTAATTTGGGCAGTGTCCGAAAAAAGCGCACCAACTGTTACTGTTTGATCAGTAGCATTACCCAGCAAGTTCCAACCTTGTAAGAGGGGCGCCCCTACCTTCCCGATCGCTATGTTGTATGTCACCTGCGGGGCTGCCGCAAAACTGGCGTCTCCAGTCTGGATCGCAGTTAAAGTGCAGGTGCCTGTAGTAAGCCCCGTCACGGTTGTATCTGAAACCGAGCAAACCGTAGGCGTAGTGACGGCAAAGGCAACCGGCAATCCAGATGAAGCAATGGCACTTAAAGTACCCGATCCGCCAACGGTGACTATGGGAGCAGTGCCAATGCTGATACTTTGGGACAATTTCGCTACTGCAATGGTTTGTGTCACTTCAGCGGCTGCTACATAGTTTGCATTGCCTGCCTGATTTGCGCTGATGGTGCATGTACCGAAAGCTAGGCCAGTCACGGTATCTCCAGAAACGGCACAAATCGTCGGTGTTGTGCTTCCAAATGTGACCAAATTTCCCGATGCGCCACCACTTGCGGTGACTGTAGTTACGCTGCCAACAGCTAGCGTGTTCGAAGAAAAACCGATCAAACCGATGATCTGTTCAGCACCACCAATTGATGGTGAACCATCAAACTGCGTGTCACGAACCAACCTCAAGCTGCCCCCGCTGTAGCGGTTGGCTGGTTTAGCGCTTCCATCCCCAAAATTGACACTCCAATCTTGAAAGGACCCACTGTTCGCGTGACTTGAGCCAGACCAGAAACTATGACTGCTTGTGCCAGGAAAGAAACTGGAATTGATTGCGGGGTAATTAACGCTGTAATCGACCAGGCTCAATAGCTCAGCCTCTGTCGGGATCCGCCAATCGTTCCGTCCACTAAAAGTACCGGTATAGGCAGCAGCTGTGTCTGCGCTGGCGTCTATCGCTACACCACTACAAGCACCCCCGGTCCAGGATAGTCCCTCTGCACACTTTTTCCACATCAAATGAGTTGGGGTATGGGTAACCGTACCATCGCCATGATCAACATAATCACTAGCCAATGGTGAAATTGCAAGCAATGAACCAACTGTCTTTCCACCACGAACAAGCCTGACTTCGTGGTAATCAATTCGGTTGCCACCGAACGCATATCCATCGTAGAAGAATACAAACCAAGCACTGCTTAAGTCGTAGCTCAGATTGGTACTAGACCAAAAAAACGAACTCGATGTTGCAGGAAATGCGCTACGGTCTATGGATGGGTCAAAAGCATCTCTATTGACAATCGTCTGCAACTCCCGGATATTGGGCACCCGCCAATCACTCTGCCCCGCAAATGTCACCGTCCCCGTCAGCGCATTGGCCTGGTCAAAGGTATAGGTGCTGGCCGTCCCGGTGCAAGTCGAATTGACCCCATCCCACGTCTGCCCCATCGAGCACCGCATCCATACCAGACCGGTAGTCGGGTCCGTGACCGTACCGTCCCCATTGTCCGAATAAGTTTTAGCCGCCAGCGCCGGGCTGACGCTGCCGACCAAAACAAAAGCCAGCGCCAGCCAGCGCCAGCCAGCGCAGCAGCGCCATCAGCCGCCCGGCCACGAGCCAGGTGGTGGTGCGGCCCGCTGCGTAGATTGAAAAAAGTCCGGCTGTCGATGGACTGCGCTGCATGGTGGGGCTCCCCCGTGGTTGCATTGGGTGGTCTGTTATTTTTTTGACCTGTGCGCCACCCGAACAGGCTTTTCAACGAAACGGCTCGCTCGGCCGATGTCAACTTGCTGGTAAACATTCTATGCTTTTTATTTCGCAAAATATGCGAATTAGTGTGTATGCGAATAAGAGGGTATTCGGGATAGTCACCCGCTGTGAATCAAACCCTGAACCTTACCTTTGGCCAATGTGTGCGCGCCCTGCGGCAAGAAAAGGGCTTGACGCAGGTGGTGTTCAGTGAGCGCTGCGGTTTTTACCAAACCTATCTGAGCCGCATCGAAAACGGCCAGGCCAACCCAACCCTGAACGCCATCGAGGTGATCGCCACCGGCCTGGGTCTGACCATTTTTGAGTTGTTTGAACGTGTGCGCCAGCGCCTGGAGCCCGCTGCGGTGGTGGCAGACACAGCATCCACTGGCGCTGATCCGACGGCGTCAGAGCCCGCTGAATCGGCCGCTGCGGGTGGATAACATCATTGGCTTGATGCGCCCATCCTGGATTAATTCAGGGGCAGAAAAGGGTTGATGATGCGTAAACGATCATCAATCAGCATGCCGTTTTGCATGTCTTCGCTGACCAGAACGCTGCACTCGGCCTCTATCGCCGAAGCCACGATCAAACTGTCGTAATACGAGTAGCCATAGCGCCGTGTCAACTGCACAGCGTGCAAACTTGTCGAGGGCATCAAATCGCGCACCTGTAGTACCGCCAACAGTTCGTGCAAAGTTTCTTCCACACGGTCAAACATTTGGGGGTATTTTTTGCGCGTCGAGTTGCAATACTCGTTGAGCACCTGGGCACTGATGACAGCGTTACCAGCCTCAATCAGTGCGCGGGCAATTTGGCATTTTTGAGCTTGGTCAACGCTATACGCGTAGATGACGATGTTTGTGTCAAGAAACACCGCTTTAGCGCTCATTGGCTTCTTCCCGGTTAAATTTAAAGCCGGACAAATCAAGAAAGGGTGGCCCCAACCGGCCTTTGGCTGGTGAATTCACCATTTCACGCACCAGTAGCCGCGCGTCCTCGACACGACTTGACGACGTTTGATGAGTCTGCACTTTAGCTGCCAGAAAATCACCAAAGTCCAGCCATTCCGACTGGTATTGTGGTGGCAGTTGGCTCATGGTTTGTTCCATGCGTTGTATCAATTGCCTGTTCATACTCACCTCACTTTGATGTCAACATGACAGAATTCAGGACACTGAGCCTAGTTTAGCCCCGCGCGAAAAGCGGCCCCGATACAGCCCCGTCAGCGCCCGCTGCATCTGCCGCTGTGGCTGAATGACAAATAGGCTTTTAGCCTTCGTTCACCATGCCTGAGCAGCTATTGAATTGATATTGATTTTGGCAGTGTGGCACGCTTGCCAAAACACAGTAGTGGCCCAAGCACCTTGATGCGCGCCAGGTATTATTTTGTTCAGCTATAGTGCAATTTCCAGCACGCAAAACAGCTTTAACATGCCTGAAATCTCCCGCTTCTTTGGCATCGTCATCTACATGAACTGGCGCGAACACCATGATTTTGCATACCACTGAAGTCATGCCGCTACCTGGTTACCGGCTGTTTTTGGGTTTTAACAGCGGTCAATCTGGCGAAGTCAATCTCACCGATGAACTTGAAGGCGATGTGTTTGGCGCTTTGCGCGACCCGACACTGTTTGCCACGTCCAGCCAGCACCCCGTGATGCGCACCGTGGCCTGGGCCAATGGCGCTGATTTGGCACCAGAATTTTTGTTTGAGATGCTGCAAAAACAGCGCAAACCACAGGCTGCCTGAGGTCTGCCCCCGTCTTTACGCTTTTACCCGCTGCACCTCAAACGCCACCACGTTGCGCGCCTCTTTGCTGAATTTGGACACGCCGGTCAAAAAGGCAAATTTGACGTACGCGTCGCCGTCCTTGATGACCGAGTAAGAGTCTTTCAGTGCCTCGCGGATTTGCAGCGCAATGGCCGGGTCTTCAATGCGGTCCAGAATGGGTTTGTCGTATTCATCCACCAAGATGACCACGCGCTGGCCCGTGGATTGGGTGATGCGGGCAATCAGGTCTCTGAAGCGGCTGCGGTGGTCAGGGTACGGCATTCAAGGTGGACGGGGGTGCAGATAGCGGCGGCGCCCCCAGCGTGTTTAGATCGCACTGGGGCGCCTGCGGCTTCAGGCCGCCTGGCTGCGCCGTGCAGCCACTGCTTGTGACAGCACGTCCAGGCAGGCCATCGAATCGTCCCAACCCAGACACGCGTCGGTAATGCTTTTGCCGTATTCCAGCTTGTCGGTCTTGTCCTTGCCGGGCGTGAATTTTTGCGCGCCCGCGTTCAGGTGGCTTTCCACCATCACACCAAACACCTGACGCGAGCCGACACGCACCTGTGCCGCAATGTCGCGCGCCACGTCCAGCTGGCGCTCGTGCTGCTTGTTGCTGTTGGCGTGGCTGCAGTCCACCATCAGCGTGGCGGGCAGTTTGGCGCGGGCCAGTTCGTCGCAGGCCGTGCGCACGCTGGCAGCGTCAAAGTTGGGCACCTTGCCGCCGCGCAGAATTACGTGGCAGTCGCGGTTGCCGTTGGTCTGCACAATGGCCACCCGCCCGCTCTTGTGCACTGACAAAAAGTGATGCCCACCGGCTGCGGCCTGAATGGCGTCGGTGGCGATCTTGATGTTGCCGTCGGTGCCGTTCTTGAAGCCAATCGGCGCCGACAGGCCAGAGGCCAGTTCGCGGTGCACCTGGCTTTCGGTGGTGCGCGCACCAATGGCGCCCCAGCTGATCAGGTCGCCCAGGTACTGCGGAGAAATCACATCCAAAAATTCGCTGCCCGCAGGTAGCCCCAGGCGGTTGATTTCAATCAGCAACTGGCGCGCAATGCGCAGCCCTTCGTCGATACGGAACGACTCGTCCAGATACGGGTCGTTGATCAGCCCTTTCCAGCCCACCGTGGTGCGCGGTTTCTCAAAATAGACGCGCATCACGATCTCCAGCGTGTCGGCGTACTTCTGGCGTTGCACCGCCAGGCGGCGCGCGTAGTCCATGGCCGCGGCCGGGTCGTGAATGGAGCACGGGCCAATGATGACCAGCAAACGGTCGTCTTTGCCGGTCATGATCTGGCGGATGTTGCGCCGCGTGGTGCTGATCATCTTTTCGACCGGTGTGCCCGAGATCGGAAAGAACCGGATCAAATGCTCTGGTGGGGGTAACACGGTGATGTCCTTGATGCGCTGGTTGTCGGTCTGACCGGTGCGGTCGGTCACGGGGGTAAGTACACCGGCGCCCCAGGCATCCTGGTCCACGTTTACTTTGGTAGTCATCAACGGCATCCTTTCAGTTGCAAGCCAAAAAACACATAAAAAAACCGCCGGGGTTGCCGGCGGTTTTTGGAAGGTCAGGACGTTTTTTTCAGGTACGTTCAGAACTCTCTACCGCCGGTGGCGCTTGAGAACCAAAAATAACCAAAGAAAAAAACGGCTGACTTCATGGGCCAAGACTTTAGCACAGTCGTCGGGCCATGCTCTGGGCCACGTCCTGTAGCGCGGCGCTGACCAATGGGTGTGCCGACAATCTTTGCCAAAACGCGCGTGCCATGGTGCGGGTGCCGGGGTCGGCACGCATGGAGTCAACGTCGAACGGCGCGTAGTCTGGCATGCCCAACAGCAGGTCGGGCTTGTAGCGCATCGGCAGCATGTCATAAACCGGTGCCAGGCTCAAGTTACCTTGATTGATTTCCTTGAGTGACGCGCCCGCCACAAACAACGAAGCGTTGCCACTGTGCATGTCAGTGTTGCCAATCAGGTGGCCAAATTGCAGCAAGGTCTGCAATTGCGTCGCCTCATGCGCGCCCAGTTTGCCGCGCCGTGCCAGCGCATCTGCCGTGGCCGCCCAGTTGGCATAGGGCTCTTTGACAAACCCGGCGTGCGCCGCACCGATCGACACCACATGTTTGCGACCACGCTTGCCTACACGGTCAAAACGCCGACTGATCAGGTAAGTGCGGCTGGCAGACTGCACGATCTGGCTCTGCGCCACGGCAAAACCATGCGCTTGCAACACCTCGTTGCACAACACCTCTGCGCACAAAAGATCTCGCCAGCGCTCACCATAGGGCGTGCCCACGGGGGGCGAGAATTTCACCAACACGGGTTCCTGCTGGCTATTCAAGGCCAGAAACTTGGGTTGTTCGCCTGCTGCCGATGAGCCTGCTGGCAGTGTTTGTGCAATGTTGGCCGCCAGCGCATCCAGCGCCGCCTCGGGCTGGTCTGCCGGCAAGCACGGCGGCGGCTGCGGGGGCACGGCAGAATCTGCCCCCAGCAAAAGCGCGCCCGGGGCATCATGGGTATGCAGCGCCGCCATCAAGGCAAAACGGGTATCCCACGTCTCGGGGTTGGCGGGCAGGCCCAGCGTGCCCAACTGCTGCGCCAACACGCGCCCCAAAAAACCTTGCGCACGCAGCGGCGACACATACCACGGCAACAAGGCTTGTGCGCTGGCCTGAAAAAACGCATCAAAGTCGTCTGCCTGCACCTGCATTTGTGACCCTGCCAACCAGCTCAGCGTGCCAATGCGTCTGGCAACACCCGTTTCATCGATCTGCCAGATGGGTTGCTGTGCGGCGGCCTGGCCAATCGGTTCGGCCAGCGCATAACGCGTGCGTTTGCCCTGGCCGCACACAATAATCTGGTCGTCATGCTGCTTGAGCAGCCGTGAAGCGGTAGGCTGGCTGATGCGCAGCGCGGCCTGAATTTGCGCCGACGAGGCCGCGCCCTGCAACTGCAAAAAGGGGATCAGGGCGGCGCTGGCGGGCATGGCATCCAAGCTTGAAGTGAATAGAATTGTTTTTTTAACATTCTATTGAATTCAATGCGTTAGATCAATATTGAATAGTAATTGAATAGAACATGAATAGAAAAAACAGTACGGATCAGGCTGTGCCACCTACCGTCAGCCCGTCGAGCCGCAGCGTCGGCTGACCCACCCCTACCGGCACACTCTGGCCTTCTTTGCCGCAGGTGCCGACACCGCTGTCAAGCTGCATGTCGTTGCCGATCATGCTCACGCGCTTCAGGCATTCCGGCCCGCTGCCCACCAGCGTCGCGCCTTTCACCGGATATTGAATCTTGCCGTTTTCCACCCAATACGCCTGACTGGTTGAGAAAACAAACTTGCCGCTGGTAATGTCCACCTGGCCGCCGCCAAAGTTGGTCGCGTACAGGCCTTTTTTGATGCTGGCCACGATCTCTTGCGGGCTTTTGTCACCGCCCAGCATATAGGTGTTGGTCATGCGCGGAATCGGCACGTTGGCGTAGCTTTCGCGCCGCCCATTGCCGCTGGGCGCCACGCCCATCAGGCGCGCATTCATGGCGTCTTGCAAGTAGCCTTTGAGGATGCCGTCTTCTATCAGCACGGTGCGCTGGCTGGCGTTGCCTTCGTCATCGACGTTGAGCGAACCGCGCCGATCGGCGATGGTGCCGTCGTCCAGCACCGTGACACCCTTGGCCGCCACGCGTTGGCCAACACGCCCGCTGAACGCGCTCGAGCCCTTGCGGTTGAAGTCGCCTTCGAGCCCATGGCCAATCGCCTCGTGCAACAAAATGCCCGGCCAGCCCGGGCCGAGTACCACCGTCATTTCGCCCGCCGGGGCGGGGCGGGCCTCCAGATTGGTCAACGCTGCGTTCACCGCTTCATCCACATAACGCTGAATCACCGCGTCGTCAAAGTAGGCAAAGCCAAAACGCCCGCCGCCACCGGCGCTGCCCATCTCGCGGCGGCCATTCTGTTCGGCAAACACCGTGACCGAGAGGCGCACCAGTGGGCGCACATCGGCCGCCAGGATGCCGTCGGCGCGCGCCACCAACACCACGTCGTGCTCAGCGGCCAGCCCGGCCATGACCTGCGCCACGCGCGGGTCTTTGGCGCGTGCCAGGCGTTCCACTTTTTCCAACAGGGCCACCTTGGCGCTGCTATCCAGGCTGGCGATCGGGTCTTGGTCAGGGTAAAGCGAACGCGATCTGGCTATTTTTCTGGAAGCTATGCGCACTCGTCTGCTCTGGGCTACGGCGCCAATCGAGCGCACCGTCTTGGCCGCATCGAGCAACGATCCCCAGGAAATATCGTCGGAATAGGCAAACGCCGTTTTCTCACCGCTGACAGCGCGCACACCAACACCTTGATCGATACTGAACGAACCGGTTTTCACAATGCCCTCTTCCAGGCTCCAACCCTCGCTGCGGGTGGTCTGAAAATACAGGTCGGCTTCATCAACCTGATGTGACTTGATCTGATCCAGCGCACGCGCCAGATGTGAAGTGTCCAGGCCAAACGGGGTCAGTAACCGGGATGTGGCAACGCCAATACGTACCAGGGTGGGTTCAGATGTGATCATGTGTCGATTTTAGGCGGCAGTCAGATTTTTCGTGGTAGCGTTGAGCCCATGCAAGGTTCAACGCAAACCGCCGTTTTGCCACCCTACATGCAACTGTTCGTCAGGCTGCGCCCAAACTGGGTCGCATCGATCACGCTGGCGCTGGGCTTGCTGGTCAGTAGCGCCGTGGTCTGGCAAATGCAAGCCAACGACCGGCAAGCGCAGCGCAATCAGATCTACACCCAGGCCAGTGACCACGCCAGCGCGATCCAGAACAATCTGGATCGGGCGCTGACTGCCGTCTATGCCCTGGCAACGCTGGTGCAACAAACCCACGGCCACATCAACAATTTTGATGCAACCGCAGAGACCATGTTGGCGTACTACCCCGGGGTGTCGATCCTGATCCTGGCGCCAGGCGGCGTCATCAGCAACGCCGTGCCGCTGGCTGGCAACGAAAAAGCCATTGGCCTGGACCTGCTCAAAGACCCGGTCATGCGCGCCGAAACCCAATTGGCCCGCGCCAGCGGCAAATTGACGCTGGCCGGGCCGTTGCCGCTGCGTCAGGGCGGTCTGGGACTGGTCGCGCGGATGCCCATTTTCCTTGCGGATGACACGCAACAGCCGGTGTTCTGGGGCTTCACCAACGTAGTGCTGCGCCTGCCGCAAGCGCTGGCTGCGGCACATCTGCCAGACCTTGCACAGCGCAACCTGGCGTATCGGCTGTGGCGCGTCAACCCCGAAAGCGGACAAACCCAGGTGATCGCCGAGTCTGGCCCAGAGCCATTGACCGAACCGGTGGACAAGAGCTTTACCGTGCCCAATGGCGCCTGGACCCTGAGCGTTGCCCCCAGCAATGGTTGGGACAACCCGATGCGGCTGGCGGCGCGTCTGATGTGGGGGCTGCTGGCGTCTCTGGTGCTGGCTTACCTGGCTAAATTGCAGATGCGCCAATTCGCCTCCAAGGTCAACCTGGAGCAGCAGGTTGTGGCCCGTACCCGTGACATCCAGACCTCACAGATGCAATTAGCGGCCACATTGCAAGCCATCCCGGACCAGTTGTTTGAAATCGATTTGGACGGCCGCTTCATCACCTACCACGCGCCGCGCAGCAGTTTGGTCATGATGCCGGTTGAGTCGCTGATCGGCAAAACCGTGCACGACGTGTTGCCAGAAGCGGCCGCGCAGACCGTGTTGCAGGCCCTGCAAGACGCCATGCGCGACGGGGTGTCGTACGGCAAGCAGCTTGAACTATCGTTGCCCACCGGTGCGCGCTGGTTTGAGCTGTCGGTGGCGCGCAAGTCACCAGCAGCAGGTCAGAACAGCAGTTTCATCGTTATCTCGCACGACATCACTGACCGTGTCGAGGCCGGGCAGCACGTGCACCAACTGGCCTACTTTGACAGCCTGACTGGCCTGCCCAACCGTACCCTGCTGCATGAACGCATCCATCAGGCGGTAGCGCAAGCCGAGCGCCGCCAGGAGCAACTCTGCGTGATGTTCCTGGATCTGGATCACTTTAAAAACGTCAACGACACGCTCGGACACCGCGTCGGCGACCAGTTGCTGGTGCAGGCCGCGCTGCGCATGCAGGCCACGGTGCGAACGCAGGATACCGTGGCGCGGCTTGGCGGTGACGAATTCATCCTGCTGCTGCCCGACACCAGCGCCCGCGGCAGCGTGCGTGTGGCCAACAAGCTGTTGCAAGCCATCAGCCAGCCGATCACTTTGGCCGGGCACGACCTGAGCATGACACCGTCGATCGGCGTGGCGATCTACCCCGACGACGGCGTCGATGCCGACACCCTGCTACAGCACGCCGACGCAGCCATGTACCGCGCCAAAAACAGTGGCCGCAATGGATTCCAGTTCTACATCAACTCGATGCAAGCCGACGCAGCGCGTGCCTTGTTGCTCGACAACGACCTGCGCCGCGCGCTCGAGCGTGCGCAGTTGCATCTGCACTACCAGCCCCAGGTGTCGCTGCGCACCGGTCAGGTGGTGGGGGTAGAAGCGCTGCTGCGCTGGACGCACCCGGAGCTGGGCAGCATCTCACCGGTGGAATTCATCCCCATCGCGGAGGGCAATGGCCAGATTTTGCCGATCGGCGAATGGGTCTTGCGCAGCGCCATGCAACAGGCCAGCGCCTGGGCTCTGGCGGCGCTGCCCGCCATGACGGTGGCGGTCAATTTGTCGGCGGTGCAGTTCCGGCAACCGCATCTGGTACAGCGCGTTGCCAGCATCCTGGCTGAAGAGGCTGTGCCAGCCGGGGTGCTCAAGCTTGAGCTGACCGAAAGCGTGGCGCAGCAAGACCCAGCCAACGCCACCATTACCATGGAGCAATTGCACCAGCGCGGAGTGCAGTTGTCGATCGACGACTTTGGTACCGGCTATTCGTCGCTGAGCTACCTCAAACGCTTCAAGGCCAACCAGCTCAAGATTGACAAGTCATTTGTGCAAGACATTACCCACGACGCGGACGATCTGGCCATTGTGCGCGCCATCATCAGCCTGGCGCGCAGCCTGGGCTTGTCAACCATCGCAGAAGGAGTTGAAACCCAGGCGCAACTGGATGTTTTGCGCCAGTTGGATTGCGACGAAGTTCAGGGGTACCTGTTTTGCAAACCGCTGCCTGCCGACGCGCTGCAAGCGTGGCTGCGCCAGTGGGCAGCAAAAAATTGAGTGAACAGCCAACATCCGAAAAAGTGTTGAGGACAGAGCAAATTTGCTGCGCAAATGTTGGTCTGCCGCCGCAAAGTGAACAGCCAACATCCGAAAAAGTGTTGAGGACAGAGCAAATTTGCTGCGCAAATGTTGGTCTGTCCCGCAAAGTATCAGGATTGCACCAGCCGCTTTGACTTGGCGATCGACATCAAAATACCCAGCCCCAGGCCGAGGGTTACCATGGCAGTGCCGCCATAGCTGATAAACGGCAGCGGCACACCCACCACTGGCAAAATGCCGCTGACCATGCCCATGTTCACAAACGCGTAGCAAAAAAAGATCATCGCTATCGCCCCCGCCAGCAGCCGGGTGAACAGGGTCGGCGCTTCCAGCGCAATGGCCAGTGCGCGCAGCACCAAAAACAGGAATAAGGCAATCAGCAGCAGATTGCCAAACAGCCCGAACTCTTCCGAAAACGCGGCAAAAATAAAGTCGGTGGTGCGCTCGGGAATAAATTCCAGATGTGTCTGCGTGCCCTGCATGAAGCCCTTGCCCCAAAAACCGCCTGAGCCAATGGCAATCATGCCCTGAATGATGTGAAACCCCTTACCCAACGGGTCGCGCGCCGGGTCAAGCAGCGTACAAACACGCTGCTGCTGGTAGTCTCGCAATATCGGCCAGCGCACTCCGTCGGCACACAACTGCGGCTCCATCACCACCAGCAGCGTCACGCCCACCAAGCCCAGCAGCAGCGGAGGCCCAATCAGCTTCCAGCTTAGTCCGGCAAAAAACATCACCGACAAGCCCGCCGCCAGCACCAGCAACGCCGTACCCAAATCGGGCTGTTTCATGATCAACCCCACCGGTAGCGCCAGCAAGACGCCTGCCACCAAAAAATCCGGGGCGCGCAATTGCCCCTCGCGCTTTTGAAACCACCACGCCAGCATCAGGGGCATGGCAATCTTCAATATCTCGCTGGGCTGGATGACCACGCCAATGTTTAGCCAACGCTGCGCGCCCTTGCGCGTCACGCCAACAACCGCTACCGCAACCAGCAACGCCACGCCCACGGTATAGAGCGGCAGCGCCATCGCCAACAGGCGTTGCGGCGGAATATGTGCCGCCACAAACATGATGAACCCGGCAAGCAACATGTTGCGCGCATGGTCTTCAAAACGCGTGCCGTGGTCGTAGCCCGACGAATACATTGTCAGCAAACCAGCACACGTCAACAAAAAAACCGCAAACGCCAGCGCTCCGTCAAAACCGGCAAACACGTGCAGCCAGCGCCGCAAGGGTAGAGAACGTTCAAATGCAGAAGCCATGGGGGCAGATTATCCGGTGCACGCCAGCGTTGGTACGCAGCGCACAGCTCAAAACCGTTACGCTCTGGCTTGCGCAAGCGCGGCGATTGTTGCTCAAGGGCGTAAGGCGTTGTCTTATGATCACACTGAAACAATCGCCCAGCAGGTGCAAGAGCGTTGTGAGGTGTCAGACAGCAAAAAGCCCGAACCGGTCAAGATTCGGGCTTTGATTTGAAGCGGTAATCTGGCGTTACTTGCGCGCCGGTGACACATCGGTGCAACTGCCGTGCGCAATCTCTGCCGCCATTCCAATGGATTCGCCCAACGTCGGGTGCGGGTGGATGGTCTTGCCAATGTCGATGGCATCTGCGCCCATCTCGATGGCCAGCGCCACTTCACCAATCATGTCGCCCGCGTGGGTGCCGACCATGCCACCGCCCAGTATCTTGCCCCCGCTTGCGGCATGGCCGCGTAGGCCTCACTTCGGTTTTCAAAAAAACCTGCAATGTGAAAATTTAATCTTCATATTGCAGGTTTTTTGCTAACATGACCCCATGATTGAACGCACTATCACCCCTTTGCTGCGGCAGCTGGCCAGCCAATACC
>PCUV01000063.1 GCA_002786915.1 Comamonadaceae bacterium CG12_big_fil_rev_8_21_14_0_65_59_15
CGCCCTGCTGGCCAGCCATTAC
Source organism: Comamonadaceae bacterium CG12_big_fil_rev_8_21_14_0_65_59_15 (assembly GCA_002786915.1). Classification (GTDB taxonomy): domain Bacteria; phylum Pseudomonadota; class Gammaproteobacteria; order Burkholderiales; family Burkholderiaceae_C; genus Rhodoferax. The sequence goes on from PCUV01000063.1 coordinate 23, forward strand.
CGCAAGACTTACGGTGACCTGATGACCGGTTGGCGCTGTTGCTGGAGCCAGCACGACACGCGCCTGGTCGCGTTGGCCTGGCCCGCTGCCGCGCTGGACGCTTTGCACAACGGGCTGGCACAACGCGGCTGCGTGCTGGCCAGCGCCCAGTCGCTGGGCGTGTTGCTCGGCACGCCCCTGGCAAGCGAGCCCGGCGCGTGCTGGCTGGCGCTGCTGGCGCGCAGCCATGTCGTGCTGATGCGCCTGCAACACGGCACGCTACAGGATCTGCTGGTGGTGTCGGGCGCGGGCGATTCGGCCAGTGTGGATGGCCTGGCGCAGCAGTGGCCGCTGCAACTGGCGCGCCAAGCCGCCCGCCGTGGCGACGCTTGCCGTGCCCTGGTTATCATCGATTGGGATGCTGCCCATGACCTGCCTGCTGTGCGCAAAAACCTGCTTGACGCGGGCTGGTCGTCGCGCGTCTGCGCCAGCGCGGAGCTGTCCAGCACCTGGGTCTGGCGCCTGCAGCAACAAACCCTTTTGCCACACGCCGCATGAAGCATCTTGCTGACCTTGACTTTGCCTTGAACCGGCCCCAGCGGGCGCGGCGCAGGCAGGTGGTGATTGCTGCGCTGGCGCTGGTCTTTGGCGTGCAACTGGGCGGTGCGGCCTGGCGTTGGCAGTCGTTGCAAGGTGAGCGCGCGGCGTTGCAGGCGCGCCAGCAGCAGTGGCAAAGCAAGGGCGCGCACGCCAGCCCGGTCGCGTTCAGCGTCGAACAGGGCAAACTTGCCAGCAGCGCCCAAGCCATGTTGAACGGTCTGGCCGTGCCGTGGGACGCTTTGCTGCAAGCCATTGAAGCCGCGCGACCGCCGCGCGTTACGGTCGATGCCGTGACGCCACACGCAGCCGACGGCGTGGTCAGCATCAGCGTAAGCAGCCCCGACTTTGCCAACGTGGCCGCGCTGGTGCAAAACCTGATGCAGCAAGAGGCGCTGTTTGAAGTGATGCTGGCCTCTGAGGCGTTGCCCGACAACGCGGGCGTGTTGCGTGCCGTGGTCACCGCACATTGGAATACCGCACGATGAAGCTGCCCTGGCCCATGCCCGGTTTTGCCGCTGCCATGACGCTGGCGGTGGTCGCCATGCTGGCGCTGCAAGCCTGGGTGGAATACCGCTGGCTGCCACCGCAGGCGGCGCAGATGCGCCAGTTGGAGCAAAGTGTGCAGGCGCATCGCATCGCCAGCGCCACCCGCGCGGCACCGGTGGCCGCGCCACAGGAACGTCTGCAAGGCATTCTGGCGCGTCTGGCGCAGGTACCATCGGCGCAAGAGCGCATTGAACGCATACATAAAATAGCGGCTGATCAGGCAGTTGTGGTGCGCAAAGCCAGCTATCACAAAAATAGCGTATCTGGCCTTGTGGTGCGCCACGAAGTGCAGGCTGACTTAAGCGGCGGTTACCCCGCGATCCGGCAATTTTTACGTGAACTGATGAAACAAGACGAGGCACTGGCGATCGAGTCGATTGAGCTGAGCCGCCCCGCAGGCAGCGTCGGGGTGCGCGCGCAGGTGCGGCTGGTGTTGTTTTCGCCGCCATGAAAGCCGCCATGAACCCGATCAAACGTCGGCGCCTGCTGTTGGCGGCGGGCCTGTTGCTCACGCTGTGGGCCACCTGGCAGGTCAGCCAGGACGCGCCCGCGCCCCAGGTGGCCGTCCAAGCCACGGCAAGGCGCGCACCGGGCAAGCCGACGGCCCCGGCACCCGTGCTGCCGTTGCAGTGGCCGACGCGCGCCGAGTCAACGTTGCCCATCACCGACTTGTTTGGCGCGCCAGCGCCAGTTGTCGCCGTCGCCCCGCCCGTTGTAGCAGCTGGTCCAGCCCAGCCGGTGTTCAAGCTCAAATACATTGGCCACCTGATCGCTGGCGATAATAGCCACGCCTTTCTGGCCGACGAGAAAGACCAGGTCAGCATCGCCAAAGTGGGCCAGGCCGTGGGTGACGACTGGCAACTCGCCGCCATGACCGACCAACAACTGGTCTTTCGCCATACCCCGACCGGGCAAGAGCACACCCTGCAGATTGGAACCGTCCCATGAGTTATCGCCTTGGCCTGATGGGCCTGCTGTTGAGCCTGCTATCGATATTGGTTGGCTGCGCCACCGGGCAAGACGCCTTCAAGCGCGGCCAAGAGCAGCTTGCCGCGCGCCAGTGGGAACCGGCGCTGTCGAGTTTTTACACCGCCAGCCAGCAGGCCCCCGGCAATGCCGAATACAGCAGCGCCGTCAAGACCACGCGTGAACGTGCCATCAGCGTGCTGCTGACCGAAGCCGCCGAGCTGCGCGACAAACAGCCTGCCAAAGCGGCTGATATTTACCAGCGCGTGGTGTTGCTCAGCCCCACCAACGAGCGCGCCCAGGAGGGCTTGCAAGCCATTGAAACCGCCAAGCGCCAACAGCGCCTGTTTGACGACGCCAGCCGCGCCGCTGCCACCGGGCGCGACCAGGAAGCGCGCGCCAAATTCACCAAGTTGCTGGGTGAAGCGCCTAGCCACACGGCCGCGCGCCAGGCACTGCGCACGCTCGACGACAAAGCTGGGCGCACCAGCAGCCAGCCCAGCCTGAGCCCGGCGTTGCGCAAACCGGTGTCGATGGTGTTCCGCGACGCCACGCTCAAAATGGTGTTTGACGCGCTGGCCAGCAGCACCGGCATCAACGTGGTGTTTGACCGTGACGTGAAGCAAGACACGCGCGTCACCGTGCTGCTGCGCGAGGTAGCGTTTGACGAAGCGCTGGCGCAAATCACCCACTCCAACGGCCTGGCCACGCGCGTGGTCAACGCCAATACCCTGCTGGTCTATCCGGCGCGACCCGACAAGGTCAAAGAGTACCAGGACCTGACGGTGCGCAACTTTTTTGTCGCCAATGCCGACGTCAAGCAACTTTCCATTTTGCTCAAGACCGTGCTCAAGGTGAAAGACCTCTACACCGACGACAAGCGTAATTTGATCGTCATCCGCGACACCCCCGAGCAAGTTGCCATGGCTGAAAAAATAATAGCAGCACATGACCAGCCAGAGCCGGAGGTGATGCTTGAAGTCGAGATTCTGGAATACAACCACAGCACCGACAACAACCTGGGCATCAAGTTCCCCGACCAGGTGGCGTTTGGCATTGCCAGCCCGATCACGCTCAACGCGCTGCGCGCCATCAACGACACCACCATCAACGTCACCGGGCTGGACCCGAGCATCGTGCTGAACCTGAAACGCCAGTTGGGCGACATCAACATTCTGGCCAACCCGCGCATTCGCGTGCGCAACCGCGAAAAGGCCAAGTTCCACATTGGTGACAAGGTGCCGGTGATTACCTCCACCACCTACCCTGGCACCACCACCGGGGCCACCAGCTCGTCAGTCAGCTACCTTGATGTGGGCATCAAACTTGAATTTGAGCCGTCGATCCAGCTTGACGACGACGTCATCATCAAAACCAATCTTGAAGTCAGCTCCATCACCACCACCGTGATCAACTCCGGCACCACAGCCTACCAGGTGGGCACGCGCAACGCCGCCACCACACTCACCTTGCGCGACGGCGAAACCCAGGTGCTGGCCGGCCTGCTGAGCACCGACGAGTCCAACACCAGCAACCGCCTGCCCGGCCTGGGCGACGTGCCGGTGCTGGGTAACCTGTTCAGCAGCCAGACCATCAAAGGCGCGCGCAAAGAAATTTTGCTGTCGATCACGCCACGCATTGTGCGCAACCTGCACCGCCCCACGGACGATTTGCTCGAATTCAACTTTGGCCCTGAAAGCGGTCAGCAAGGCGGTGCCGGGCAGGGGGCAGCCATGCCGCAGCCCGTGGTGCAGCCGCCGCGGCCAGTGCAGGTGCAGCCCCGACAGATCAATCCGGGCATGATTCAGGGCAGTGCCCCTGCCGCGAATCAAGGCAACGCGTCGGGTCTGGTGCCGATGGTGCCGTTTGGCGCGACCCCCGTGCCAGCGGTACCAGCCGCACCTGTGGCCCCACCCGTGCCAGCCACGACCGCACCGCCAGTCGAATTTGAAATGCCGCCAGGGGTAGGCAGCAGCCGCTGACACGCCATGACCCGCAAAAAACTTCCCATCGGCATTCAGACCTTTCGCGAAATCCGCGAAGATGACTGCTATTACGTTGACAAAACAAAACTCATTTTGCAACTGGTGCAAGAAGGCAAGCACTACTTCTTGAGCCGCCCGCGCCGCTTTGGCAAAAGCCTACTGATCGACACCATCGCCGAACTGTTTGCCGGCAACCAGGCCTTGTTTGCCGGCTTGTATTGCCACGACCAATGGGACTGGAGCCAGCGCTACCCGGTGATCCGCATCAGCTTTACCGAAGGCGTGCGTGGCGGCGTGGCGGGGCTGGACCAGCGCGTGCGCGAGATGCTGGCGCAAGAGCAAAAGCGCCTGGGCGTGACCTGCGTCAACCAAAGCGTGGCCGGCGTATTGTCCGAGCTGATTTCCGAAACCCATGCCGCGACCGGCCAACGCGTGGTGGTTCTGATTGACGAATACGACAAGCCCATTCTGGACAGCCTCAGCCGCCCGGACGAGGCGCGTGACATGCGCGAGGCACTGCGCAACCTGTATGCGGTGCTCAAGGCAGCCGATGCGCACATCAAATTCGCCATGCTCACGGGGGTAAGCAAATTCAGCAAGGTGAGCTTGTTTTCTGGCTTGAACAACCTGCGCGACATCACGGTGTCTGGCGCCTATTCATCCATTTGCGGCTACACCGATGCCGATGTGGACAGCGTCTTTGCGCCCGAACTCGACGGACTGGATCGCGCCGAGATCAGGCGCTGGTACAACGGCTACAACTGGCTGGGGGAGAGCGTCTATAACCCGTTTGACCTGCTGCTGCTGTTTCGGGAGCGCCAGTTCAAACCCTACTGGTTTGAAACCGGCACCCCCACATTTTTGATTGAGCTGCTCACCCAGCGCCACATCTTCACCCCCCGGTTGGGCAGCTTGGTGGCGGCGGAAACCCTGTTGTCGGCGTTTGACGTGGAGCAAATCAGCTCGGAGGCGCTGCTGTTTCAAGCCGGCTACCTGACCATTGCCAGCGTCTGGAGCATTCCCGGGCGGCAAGAGTTCACCCTGAAATACCCCAACTACGAGGTGCAGGCCAGTTTGAACGACAGTTTGTTGCAGGCCTTGAGTGGTGACCCGTTTGTGCCCGGCCCGCACATTGGCAAACTCTACCGCTTGCTGCTGGCCAACGACTTTGCCGGCCTGCAAGCCCTGTTCACCGCCTTTTTTGCCAGCATCCCGTTTGAGTGGTTCAGCAACAACCCGATCGCCCGTTACGAAGGCTATTACGCCAGCGTGTTCTACAGCTACTTTGCCGCGCTGGGGCTGGAAGTCCACACCGAAGAAAGCAGCAATGCCGGCCGCCTGGACATGGCGGTGCGCTTTAACGGCCACATCTACCTGTTTGAATTCAAGGTGGTCGAGCTGGTGCCTGAGGGCCGGGCGCTGGCACAGATCAAGCAAAAAGGCTACGCCAACGCCTACCTGGCCGACGCACAACCGGTGCACCTGATCGGCATTGAATTCAGCAAAACCAGCCGCAGCGTGGTCGGGTTTGAGGTAGAAACGCTACCAGCCGGGTAGGAGCGTCGGCAGACGCGAATCGCGGCTACCGCCGCTCCCGCAAATTAATCGGGGTCTGACCCCAATTAATTCAGGGGTCAAAAAAATGACGCATCGCCTTGACAAAATATTGAGCATTGGTCTAATATGGCCCATTATAAAATTTAATGCGTCAAATATGGCCCAAATGTCAACCTGGCAACTTCCGCGTGAAGTGCTAAATCACCTTGCGGAGCTTGGCCAGCGCGTGCGTATTGCGCGCGTGCGCCGGCGCATGAGCACAGAGGACCTGGCGCAGACCTGCGGCATTGGCCGACGCACCCTGTTCCGCATCGAGCACGGCGAGCCCGGCATCGCCCTGGGGACGTTCCTGAGTGTGCTCTGGAAACTCGGGCTCCTGGACACCCTGGGCGGTGTTGCCAATCCGGACACCGACGACCATGGAAAAATTCTTGAAGCAGCCTCCCGGCCCCAGCGCGTGCGCGCGGCTGTTGCTGACAACGACTTCTAATTAAAGCGCAACATGGCCAACAACGAAGCCTTGTGCTATGTTTACACCCAGCTGCCAGGCACGTTTGAGTGGGTGCCCTGCGCCTCTTTGCGCGTCAATGAAGTGGGTGCGGATGCGTTCCAAGGCACCTTTACCTATGGCAAGCGCTATCTTGCGCGGCAAAACGTCGTCGAGCTTGACCCCTACCATCTCAAGCTGACCGAAAAGCCGATGCAGTTCACCAAACTCAAGGGCATACCGGGCGCTTTGCGCGATGCGAGTCCGGACGCATGGGGCCGCCGAGTCATCCAGGCTCGCCTGGAGCGAGAAGAGGTGGCACTATCCGAAATGGATTACTTGCTCAATGGCCCTGATGACGCGGCTGGCAACTTGCGCTTTGGCCTGTCGGTGCAGCCTGCGGGTGCCGCACGGCCATTCAACCGCACACATCAACTCGAAACCCTGATCCAGGCGGCTGAGCAGCTTGAAGAGACAGGCAAGCTGCCACACGAGGTACTGGAGAGTCTGGAACCTGGCACCAGCATGGGGGGTGCCCGCCCCAAAGTCACGGTCGAAGACGAACACCGCCTCTATTTGGCCAAGCTTCCCGAAAAGGCAGACAAGCACAACATGCAACGCGTCGAGTACGCGACGCTCGAACTCGCCCGCGCGGCCGGCTTGCAGGTGTGTGGCACACGGATGGCGTCGGTCGGCAAGGCAGAGGCGTTGATGCTGCTGCGCTTTGATAGGGAATGGAACCCGGATGCCAACGCCTATGCGCGCCATGGCCTGGTGTCGGGGCTCACCGTGCTGGACGCTGAGGATGGCTACACCGGCCGCGAGCGTTGGTCGTATTTGCTGCTGGCCGACGAAATCCGCCGCTGGTCCGCCAAGCCCGATGCTGACCGACTGGAGCTGTTTCGCCGAATGGTCTTCAACGCGATGGTCACCAACAATGACGACCACCCGCGCAATCACGCCATGCTACGCACCACAGGCGGCTGGCGGCTGTCTCCTGCCTACGACATCGTGCCGACTCCGCTCCTGTCCTTGGAGCGGCGAGACCTTGCGCTTGAGACCGGGCGCTATGGCCGTGTGGCGAGCATCTACAACCTTCTATCGGACTGCGGCAGCTTTGGCCTCAAGTTTGATGACGCTCAGCAGATCATCGACAAGATGGTGGATGTGGTCAAAACTTGGCGCGAGCTGTTCGCGCGGCACAAAGTGGCGCAACGCTCGGTCGAATACATCTCTGGTGCCATCCTCCCGGAATGCTTTTTCCGCACGGAGCCGCCCTTGGCGTGACGAGCATCCGTTGATGGGGGGCTATAACGAACCAGCGTCCCAACTTACAGCTATAGGGTAATTGGGGTCTGACCCCAATTAATTTCGGTAGGAGCGGCGGCAGCCGCGAATTGCTACCGCCGCGAACTGCGGCTTTGCGCTAACCGGACTTTAACGTAAGTTTCGCGTAATAAGCGCTTTCGACCCCCGCTGTCTATCGTAAGTCATTGATTTATATAGGACGC
>PCUV01000008.1 GCA_002786915.1 Comamonadaceae bacterium CG12_big_fil_rev_8_21_14_0_65_59_15
CGATCGGCCGGAATGGGCGGTCACGATGAACCGGAATCGCCGGTCACGACAAACCAGAATGACCGGTCACGATCGACCGGAATACCCAGCTTGCCGTCAAAGGCCTCTTCCCAGTAGTTCACGAAGAACTTGAAGGCCCGTTCCTGGTACGGTCGCAGCGGAAAGCGTGGGTTCAAATTCGCAGTGATGCAAGCGGGCAGGTGGGTTCCCTCGATGTGGCGCTTTCCCAGCTCTAAGCTTAGGATTTCGTTCAAGTCCTTAACCGCACTCATGCCGCACCCAAACGGAAAAAAGCACGATTTAAGGCTTTGTCGGTTTCACTGATGCCGTAGGTCTTGTCATCCATTTCTGACAGGGGGACGTACAGCAGGTTTTTGTCCAGCACCTCAATCAGGAACCGCTTTTGGTCCTCTATGGGCAGAGCATTGAAATCATGCACGCTGGCGTTGATGCTGGCCACGTCAACCTGATAGGAAAGGAAGGCCTTTTCCTGCATCGTGTGCCAAATCGTCGCCAATTGTTTTGTGGTGGTGGCCGCCGTGATGCTGTCAACAAAGGTTTGGTTGGCTTTGGCCAATTCGCAGTACACAAATTCGCCGCCACCTTGCCAGTTGACCTGGGCACTTATGCCCAATGTATCCCCCGCCAACACTGATGCTAGGCGTGCCGCTGTTGTGGTTTCGGCGTAGTCCAGTTGCTCCACACCAATCCAGCGACGCCCCATTTTGTGAGCGGTTGCCATGGTGGAGCCGGAGCCACCAAAAAAATCCATGATCAAGTCACCTCCTTCGGAGGCCAATCGCAGAACTTCAGCCAGGTATTTTTCGTTTTTGGCAGTCTTGAAACCGTGGTCGCTGTTGGCAATGGGTACACCGTTCCACACGGTGTCAGCCAAACGAATATCAGCAGGTGCACGCCAGTATTGGGGTTTGCCGTCGTCTGGCGAACGTCGAATGAAGGATAGGGCCTGGCCGGTGTCGCGCCAGTATTCGGCCAGAGTACGGCCGCCACCTTCTGCCAAAAAGCGGTCGAAATTCGCTACCGCTTGCAATGCGCGGGGTTCACCCCATACCCACTGACCTTTGGTTATTTTGGTGTCCAGCAACTCGTATTGCATGGTTTTACGTTCTTCTGTGCTCCATGCGTGGTGCCAGTGGCCTTCTGTGTTGCCCACGTCGTGCTTATCCACCCAATGAGTTTTGAAGCTGGTTTCCTCGTTTTTTGTGAACCAAAACAAGGTGTCGTGGCGGACCTGTAATTTCTTGATGGTGGCAAACTGTTTTTGCAGTCCCTTGACGGCCCGACCTGGCAGGATGATTTCATTGCGGAAGTTTGCCCGTCCAAAAATTTCATCCAGGAGCATTTTCACGGGATGGTTGTTGTCGTGGTCAATATGCACGAATATGGACCCGTTGGGTGCCAGAAGCTGCTTCGCCACCTCTAGGCGATTGCGAAGAAAGGTAAACCACGTAGATTGTGAAAACGTGTCGTTGTACTGGAAGCTGTCATTGTCGGTATTGAAGGGCGGGTCAATGAAAATAAGCCGCACCTGCCCGGCAAACATACGTTTGACAGTGTGCAGGGCAAGCAGATTGTTGCCTTTGATAAGGAGGTTGTCCGCCGTGGTGAAGGTGCCGACGGGCACTTCACCCGTCTTGGCGTAGCGGCGTATGTTCACCAACGCCTTGGGAGCCAAAAGGCGGTCTATCTGGTCTGGGGCCAGGGTTTCGTTCCAAAAAATTTCTTTGCGTCTTGCCTCCGCCCGGTCTTGGCCACCTTCCAAAACGCAGTCCTTGTAGGGCCAGGCCAGCACGACTTCTTTGCTATCAGTTAGGTACTCACCGCCCACAGTTAGCCCGATTTTGTTTTTGAAGGCCGTGAAGCTATCCGGCAGGAACGATTTGTTGCTGACGAAGCGCTGGAACTTCACCTTGTCGAACACTTGGATCTGATCTACGTCCACAAAGAAGTGACGGCGCAAGGTGGGCTGCTTCAATAGCAGACGCAACAACAACGGATCCAAGTTCAGGGCGAGCTCAATCACCTTATTTTTCATGAGCTTGCCGTCGGCCACCAGACGGTCATCGGTGGTCAAAAGTGCGGTTAATTCTGAGAAAAGGTTTTGCATTAATAGGATTCGTAAAATTTCAATCAAACTATACCCCGTGGCGCGTCTTGGTCTAGCCCGTAGCGCTGGGGACTTCACTATCACGATTCCGAGTACGCGCGCCACAGCGCCGCACCAGTTCCACAGCGCAAGCCGTACCGGCTGCCACGCCCAGCAGCAATGCAGGTCGGGCAATTGAAATGGTGGCCGTTGTACGCCGCGTCCAGTGCGTGCCAGTCGGCGGGGTCAGTTGGCGCGTCAACAGGCAATTCCGCCACCGGCTCAACTTGCAGGGCATGGGTCAACGCCGCGCGGTGTTGCCGCAATGGCTCGATCAAGCGCGCCACGGCCTCGCGCGGGCCAATGGCCTTGACCTTGCCGTCAACCAGGCGCAGTTCGATGCCTGATGCCTGCGCCTGCCGAATCAGCGCGGCCGCGTTCAAAGCTCAACCTCACAGATTTCATTGACACTTTGGGCAAGCTCGGGGGGTGAAACCAACGTAACCGATGAAACCGACGCGACCGGCCTGACGTGCCAGCGCTCGGCCGATGTGGTGCCACTGGCGCGCTCAAATCGCCATCCATCAACGATCACACCTTGTTTGCGGGCAATCCACTTGCCCAGTCGGCGGCGGTTGATTTCGCCGCGCTCGTCGGCTATTTCCCGCAGAACCTCGCGCAATTCCTCTGTGCCAAACCCACTGACCGCTTTGTCAACCGCCTCCCGAATCATGGTGGGCATGTTGCCAAACGTGGTTTTCCATGCGTGCAGCAGTCTGCCCAATGTCTCACGGTCGGGGTCTTGCGCCAATTGGGCGAACACGCATTCAGCAGGGTCTGCCATGCCCAGCCACAGCAGCGGCTGCCGAACCCAATTGCTCCACTGCCCGAAGCTGGCCAAGGGCTTGCAGGCGGTGACGGGGCCGCCCGCAACGATCCAGGCCCGAATGACCGTCAGCGCCAGCGAGACATAACGCTCGCGGGCACCACGAACAGTTGCCAGCGGGTCGCCCTTGAATTGGCGCGTGGCGGGTGTCTCGACCTGCGGGTCAAGGGCAATGGTGATGCAGCGCCGGGCCATGTCCCGCACCGCGTCCACGTTGTTGCCCGAACTGAGGAACAGTGCCCGCGTGCCCACGGTGGCGGTTTTACTCAAGCCCAGGATGCGCCCGGTCAAGTGTTCTTCAGTCAACGCAGAACACAGGCTCTTGAATGGGATCAAGTCGGTGGTCAGGTTGTCGAAAACCACGGCACCCGGCGCGGCCAGCAAGGTTGCCAGAAGCAACTTCTGGCATTCTTCATCACTGGTCGGAAACGCCACTGCTGAGGGGCTGGTCGGACTCGCAAAGGTGGCCATGATCCCGCTCAGATAGCTCTTGCCTGATGCAATCTGAGGCGCTTTGATGTGGAACATGGGCGCGGTGGTCAGACTTGGCCGAATGCTGGCGGTCAAGATGCCCGCAACGGCCGCCGCTTGCGCATGGCCGTTGCCGAATTCAAACTCCGTCAACAACTCACACAACTCATGCAATGCCTGCACCGCTTGCGCTTTGGTGGGTGAGTCAGGCACATTGAACCGGCGGGCATCAAAGACCCCGAACAAGCCGGTAGGCGCATCAAAACCAGCATCCCGCACCAGCGTGCCGTCTGGTCGTAAGTGCGGTTGCCGGGCAATTCCCGTCAGTGCTGGCAAGTGGGTGTAAGCCTCAGAGTCAAACAGCACGTTGACGTGCTTTGGTGGTGGGTCAATCACGACATCGTTGTCGCTGCGCGAGTCGTACCGCGTCCAGATCGCACAACCGGACAAGGCCCGCAAAAGCGCTGCTTGTGACACGGGCTTGATGGCTGTTTCCCGGCTTTCTGGATCAGTGGTGATCGACACGATCAGGCCGCCGCGCTGGTAATAACGCTTGGTGGCCGCCAACTCGCGTTCGCCCGCGTCGGCAATGCTGCCAATATTGCCCGCTTCGGCCTTGATGGTGGGTTTGTGCTTTGCGGCCGTGAACGTGACCCCCAGGAACTCCAGCAGCGCGCCGGTCCGGTACTTGTCGCCGTGCCCATGTTGGCACTTGAACCAGCCAATCGGGTAAAGGTCAGTCGGCTCTGAATAGGCGCTGCCGTGGTCGATCTGGTCGGTGTGCTCATGCACCCAGGGGCAAGTCACGTCGTGTTTGCCACTCCCCAGCGGTTGCTTGTAAAGGCCGCGCTGCTTGAGTGCGCCGATGACCTCGTTTTCAGCCGGCCGGGGGATGTAAACGCCGTCTTCGGCATTGCGGTCAATCGCACCCGCTTTGCGCCCATGTGTGGCTTTGCGGCTCGCCTTTGCCTTCGGTGGTGCAAGCGCAAGTCTGTCCACGATTTCCGCCACTGTATAGCGCCGCGCCGGGTGCCACTCCGTCAGCTTGCACTGAAATGCCGGGTCTGACTTGCCATTGCTGGCAAAAGGCAGGCGGCCATAACGCGTGGTGGGTGACTTGGCGCCGGGGTCACACAAACCCGCTTCGACCATGCTCTGATTCAAGTCCTTGATGCTGTCGAAATCGGCTACGGGTTCCGTGAACAGATACCCCGCTTGAAAATTGCCGTCGCTGGTTTCGATCACATACGAAGGCGGGCAGGCATCCAGCCGGGCAAGCGGCAAAGCCTTGGTGCCCAGGTCGTCCAGCATCACACCGTAAGCCGCTGCGCAGTCTTTTTCCCGTCGGTGGTAGCCATCGTCGGCCGGTTGGTAGGTGGCCAGGCTGAAATACCAATTGAAGGCTGGGTTATCGGTGTTGCTCTTGTCGGCGCGCCACGCCTCGCCGCCCCAGGCCTTGCGGTCTTTGGGTTTGCCCGCAAAGCCCAGCACGAACGGCCGTGACGGCTCGGCCAGTCCTTGAAAAATGGCGCTTAGAAATTCGCCGTTGCTTGTCGGCAAACAGGTTTCATCGGTTAAATCGGTTTGGTTCGATGGATCGGCAACAACTGGCAGATCGTTTTCAGGCGTGTTTATTCCCGGCGTTGAGCCGTTTGAGGTGCTTGTCATGTCGCACCTCGTTTAGAAAGAAGCAATCAGGGCGCGAATATCCGCACTGCGCCAGGCGACGCAGCGGGTGGATAGCTTGACGGGTGCCGGGTAGCGGCCAGAAGCCACGCCTGCCCACCAATGGGATCGGCTAACCGGGACGTGCGCCAACACTGTGGGCAGTCGCCACAAAGCAATATCAGGATTTTGGGGAGGAGGGAGAGCGCCAGCCGTTGCGGTGACGTTGCGGTGTTTACCGCTGGGGGTTGGTTTTTGAGGGGTTTGTTTAAGTTGGGCTTGTCGATCAGGGTCGCCGTCGCCTTCGCCACCTTCGTCGTCATCGCTTGCAGCGACATCAGGGCCGTCAGTCACACCAGCTGCCGTGCCGCCGCCGCCCGCTTCGGGCATGTCATCGGTGATGCTGAGGGTGGGCGCATGTTCACGGCCATTGGGCTGCTTGTAGTTGTAGTTAAAGGTTTCGCAGGAAGGAAGGTATCGAACTTCGGGATCACGTCCGAGATTTCCGATCAAAATTACTTTGTTGACGCTGGCCATAATTGCTGTGCCCTCAAGTGCGGACCCCGATAAACCCGAATGGGTTTATATCCAGTAGTCCAGGCGGTGCGTTTATAGCATGTAAATGTCCATAGAACAACACGAAAACGCTACCGGTAGTTGTTGAGATGCACATCGACACTACCAATAGTGGTTTTTGACTTGAAGTGAGCATCAGGCCGCGCGCAACATCACCACGTTGGCGGGCTTGTTGGCCAACAGGTTGAGCCGTTCACCCCACAGCCGCCACGCATCACGCATTGGCCCTTCATAGGTGGCCCGCTGGTAAATCCGCTTCATCTTGTTTTCTTCGGTGTGGTTGAGGCACTTCTCGATCACATCGGGCAGCGCACCCAGCTCGGCCATCGCGCTGGCTCCCGTGCGGCGCAAGTCATGCGGCCGCCAGTGACCGCCCGCCAGATGCAACGCATCAATCTGCTTTGTCCTGCCGGACATCGGCGCGTCCGTGCGCTGCCGGTCAGCCACTTGCTTGGTGACGGTCTTGGAATCCAGCGGGCCGTTCAGCTTGGCGTTTGGAAAAACCCACTCGGTTGCGCCGCTAATCTCGCGTAAGCGCTCAAGCTGATGCAACGCAAAGTCACTGAGCCACACCTGATGTGATTTGCCGTTCTTGGTGTCGGGCAGCACCCATAGCCGCCGCTCAAAATCGACATGCTCCCAGCGTGCCGCCACGGTTTCACCAATGCGGGTGATGGTCGCCATTTGCAGCAGCAGGGCGCATTGCGACGTTTCGGCCAGGCCGGACACTGGCAGCTTTTTGAAGAAGTCGATCAATTCCGCTTCGCCCAGCACCCGGTCACGCTCACCGTCTGGACCGATCTTGGCTTTCTTGATGCGCGCCGTCGGGTCGGCCTCCACATAGTCCCGGTCGAGGGCAAAGCCAAACATTTGCCGCAGGTCTGACAGCACCCGCTTGGTCATGCGCACCACGTCGCGCGCCATCATGGTGTCAACGATGTTCTGAATGTGGGCCTTCTTGACATCGGCCACGGCCACGTCACCAATGATGGGGAACACGTCCCGCTCAAACGCACGTTGCGCCTCTGAGCCGCCGTCGCTGCGTTGCTTCAGAGCCAGGTCGCGCCAAAGGTTGAACAACTGCCTGACAGTCAAGCGCGCCTGCTTTTCAGCAATAAGTTCAAGCCGGTCAAGTTGGTTGTTGTGAGCCTCGACCTGGTCGACTTCGATTTTCAGTTTTGCGGTCGCTTTGCGCTGCACGGGGTCAATGCCCGACTTGACTTCTACGGCCAGCCGGTCGCGCTCGTCGCGCATGGCCTTCAGCGTGATTTTGGGCCAGGAGCCAATGCGAACCTGACGGGTTTTGCCGTTGAGTTTGTAGCGCCATTGGAAATCGACGCTGACCGGATTCTTTGTGTCAGGCGTGGCGCGCACCATGCCAAACATGGACCCGCCATCCGGCAAACGCTTGCCGTGATCTGATCCGCGCAGCGCCTCAAGAGCTTTCACTGTGATCTGTGCCATGTCAAATTGCCCCCACTATTGCCCCCACCATTCGGGTGGCTCAGAGTGTAGCGCTTTGGCCTGTATTGGACTACTGGAAATTTAGACTTCTATCTAAGTGCTTGATTTGTATGTAAAAAATTCTTATTTTCAGATTGCTGTGAACTTCACTGGAAATACAAGAGGTAGCATGGGGTGCAAGGGGTCGAAGGTTCGAATCCTTTCACACCGACCATATGAATCAAGGACTTAGCGGCGAAGGCTTCTAAGTCCTTTCTTCTGTCTGCGATTTATTCGGCTCTGTTTGCCGTTCGGTTGCCGGTTCTCTCTAGCTGGCTTAGCCTGAAGTTCCTCCCCCAAAAAAGCGCATTTCCCCAATGAAACCCGCGTCAAGCCAGGTTCTACGTTCTGTCTACGGTTTAATCTGATTGATCAAATCAAGGGCACGTTTTTGTGTCTGATTGGGCGTTGTGATGATCTCAAAAGTAGGTGCATCT
>PCUV01000099.1 GCA_002786915.1 Comamonadaceae bacterium CG12_big_fil_rev_8_21_14_0_65_59_15
CATTAATGGTTCAGTCATGTCTGGGCTCCTTTGCTGCATGGATGGGGCGAGAATAACTCCACATCAGTTTGAATCACACCCGGCTACGATCAGCTTTGCAGGTTCACTCAACAATGGTGGTAGCGTAGTCACCGGCTATACGGTGACGTCAACCCCGGCGGGTGGTGTTGACAGCCAAGCAGGCACCACCGCGTTGACCCATACCGTCACCGGCTTGACCAACGGCACGCCTTACACCTTTACCGTGGTGGCAACCAATGGCGCGGGCGACAGCGCCGCATCGACCGCGTCCAATAGCGTCACGCCGGTGCAAGGCAGCCAGTTAATCAGCTTTGGTTCTGCCCCCGTGATGGCCGTTGGCGGCGCCGGCACAGTGTCGGCAACCGGTGGCGCATCGGGCAACGCAGTCACTTTCACCAGCACCACCCCGACGATCTGCACCGTGTCGGGAACCAACGGCAGCACGGTAACCGCCCTGGCCGCCGCTGGCACTTGCACCATTGCCGCCAACCAGGCCGGTAACGCCAACTACAACGCTGCCCCGCAAGCCACGCAAACCATCACCATTGCGCAAACCGGTATCGCCCTGTTGCCGGGCTGGAACCTGCTGGGCAATGCCAGTGACCAACCCGTGGCCGTCGATGCGGTGTTTGCCGACAAAGCCATCGTCAACACGGTCTGGAAGTGGGATGCCACTGCGATGGGCTGGCAGTTTTTTACCCCCACGCTATCAGCGGCGGCACTGCAAACCTATGCGACCGGCAAAAACTACGCTGTGCTCAGCGCCATCAACCCCGGTGAAGGCTTCTGGGTGAACGTCAGTGCCAAAGCCAAAACGATCGTGCCTGCGTTTTCTGGTGCGCCGTTTTACCTGGGGGCCAGCCAGTTGGTGACCGGCTGGAACCTGATGGCCAGCGCTGACGAAAAGACACCATCGCAGCTCAATGCGGGGTTAAGCAGCAGTCTTGTCGCAGCCAACAAGTCAATCAGTACGCTTTGGAGTTGGAACGCAGCAAGTTCAGCCTGGCAGTTTTACGCGCCCACACTTGAAGCCAATGGGCAGCTTGCCAGTTATATCGCAGGGAAGGGCTATTTGCCATTTACCAGCGCACTGGCCGCTATAGATGGCTTTTGGGTCAACATCAGTACAACCACCCCAAGCACACCTGCGTTAGTGGGTGCAGAGGGCGTGTATGCCGGTACCTTGACGGGTGCGGTGAGCAGCGCGTTTCAGATGCTGATACTTGAAAATGGCGAGTATTGGTCTATGTATGGCACACAGTCCACCTCGGTGTTTTACGTGCGCGGTGTTGCTCAAGGTGCAGGTGTGGCAAATAGCGGTAGCTTCACTTCTGCCAACTTGAAAGACTTTGGCTATGCACCGGCATTGGCCGGCACCGTGAATGCCACCTACAACAGTACCGCAAAAACCGTCAGTGGAACTATTTCCAGCGCGGGCGGTTCGCTTAGTTTTTCCGGTGGTCCTATCGCTGGCTCACTGTATGACTACAACAAGCCTGCAGCACTGTCCACCATTGCAGGTGCTTGGTCGGCTTCTGGATTGGGTGGCGAAACGATTGCCGTGAACATCTTGTCGAACGGCACTTTTGCGGCGACCTCAAGTTTGGGGTGTCATTTCAGTGGCGCGTTTGCACCGCGTGCATCGGGTAAAAATGTGTTCAACGTGACTCTGAAGTTCGGCTCATCGCCTTGCGCGCTGCCAGGGGTTTCCGGGTCAGGCATGGCGATTGCCTCACCATTGGCGAATGGCAAAACGCAATTGCTGGTTGCTGCCATCGACGGAACACGCAATTACGGGACGGCTGTTTTCGGTACAAGGTAGTGCTACTTCCAGGGCCAGGGCGGCACGGCCCTGTTGGACTACACCGCTGGCAAGGGCTAGCTGGACTTTGCCGCAAACAACAAGCTGCTGGGCGCAGGCATGGGGTTTTGGGTGAATAAGCCGTAGCAGTAGTTTTGTTCTCATTATTGCTACAATTGAAGCATTTTTAAGAACATGACATCTATCGCCCACTTTCTTCTTGGTCAAACGCGTTCTGGCGTGCTGAGTGCCTTGTTCCTGCACCCTGAAAAGTCTTTGCATGTGCGTGCCTTGGCGCGTGTAACCGGGGCATCGCCGGGCTCCTTGCATAGGGAGTTGGCTGCTTTGTACGATCTGGGGTTATTGGTGCGCCAAGAAGTGGGGCGGCAGGTGCATTACCAAGCCAATGTGCAGTGCCCGGTTTTTGCCGAACTGGCAGGTTTGTTGCGCAAAACGGCGGGCGTTGCTGACGTGTTGCGTGACGCATTGCTGCCCTTGGGTGAACGGGTGACGCTGGCTTTCGTTTACGGATCAGTGGCCAGTAGCACCGAGCGTGTTGGCAGTGATGTGGATGTGATGGTCCTGGGCCAGGCAGGTTTTGCAGATATGGCCCTGGCGTTTGCCAGCGTGCAAAATGTGCTGGGGCGCGAAGTTAACCCAACGCCCATGTCAGTTCAGGACTTTGTGCGTAAATATGATGAGGGTGACGGTTTTGCCTGTAACGTGGCCGTTAACCCAAAAATCTGGTTGATTGGAAGTGACGATGACTTTGCAAAACTTATTGCGCATCGGTAAGCTCAAAGGCCATTCGCCGACGGGTGCCGAAGTGTTGCGCTTGCTGTTGGCAATAGACCGTAATTTGGCGGATGCGGCGGTGTGCTCCGTCAGCGACGAAACCCGTTTTGATGCGGCCTACAAAGCGGTCATGCAATGCGCCTTGACCGCCATGATGGCCAGTGGTTACCGACCCTCTACCAGTGAGCCCGGACATCATGTCACGCTGATTCAGTCTTTGCCTTTAACTCTGGGGGTGGATAACCCCACCTGGGTGGTGTTGGATGCTTTGCGGCGTAAGCGCAATGGCAATGATTACACCGGGGATGTTGTCACCCCTGATATGGTGGCTGAATGCGTAGCAAAAGCCGTCCAATTGCGCAAGTTATTGCGTCAGCACCTAGCGCAAACACATCCTGAACTTGTCAAGACATAGAGGTATTGATCGTTGATACAAATCGATCATTACCCGCTGTGGGGCTTGGGACAACCCGGCATCCAAGTGGTATTCTTACGCCCCAGCCTGGACGGTCAGGGCGGCACGGCCCTGTTGGACTACACCGCCAGCAAGGGCTATCTGGACTTTGCCGCAAACAACAAGCTGCTGGGCGCGGGCATGGGGTTCTGGGTGAATAAGCCATAGTCGGTTTTTTTCAGGTATAACTTGGCCTTCATTCCCGACGCACCATGAGCACCACCCCCCCACGACACCGGCTACAAGCTGCTGTTCTCGCACCCCGAGATGGTGCGCGACCTGCTGCTGGACTACCTGCCCGGTGCCTGGGTCAAACAAGCCGACTTCAACACGCTGGAGCGCATCAATGCCAGCTACGTCAGTGAGTCCGAGCGCCAGCGCCACGACGACATGGTCTGGCGGCTCAAGGTGGGTGACCAATGGGTTTGGGTCTATCTGATCCTTGAATTTCAGAGCGAACCCGACCCATGGATGGCCCTGCGCATGATGGTCTATGTGGGCCTGCTGGCACAACACCTGGTGCGCCAGGGCGAGCTGCAAGACGGCCACCTGCCCGCCGTGGTGCCCCTCGTGCTTTACAACGGCCACACGCCCTGGAAGGCCCCCACCGACGTGGCCCACTGCTTTGGCCCCAGCCTGCCGGGCCTGCAAACCTATCGCCCGCACCTGCGCTACCACCTGGTGGACGAAGCCCGGCTCAAGCTGCACCCGCTGGCACAAGTGCGCAACCTGGCTGAAGCCTTGTTCCGGCTGGAGCGCAGCCGCACCCCGAGTGACATCTTTGACATCATCAAGGCCTTAAATGCCCTGCTGCAAGACCCGCAAATGAAACCCTTGCGGCGCACCCTGACGATTTGGTTGAAAATACTGTTGCGTCGCAAGGTACCCCAAGCAAACATGACCGAGCTTGACGCCATCAACGATTTACTGGAGGCAGACACCATGTTGGAACAAACAATTGAACGCTGGTTTGATGAAGCCACTGACAAAGGCCTGAGGCAAGGTCGGCAAGAGGGTCGGCAAGAGGGTCGGCAAGAGGGTCGGCAAAGCGGCTTGATCCGCGCAGTCAGTCTTCAGTTGCAACTGCGCTTTGGTCCCGTGCCAGATTGGGCGCAAGCGCAGCTCACCCATGCCACAGAAGATCAGCTACTGGCCTGGGTCGAGGCCATTTTGACGGCACAGTCACTGCAAGACCTGATGGGCCCGGGGCCGCAAGCGCAGGCGAACCCAGGGGGCAAGCAAAAATAGCCTGAACTGTGCGGCCGCGCTGATGTGCGCAATGAGTCGTTACCAACCGCAAACCGGTGTCAAATCATGACCGACCTTGGTTGTATTTGGATGCTGTAGCACTGTCAAAATCAATATCAATATCAATTCAATAGCTGCTCAGGCAAGTTGTACGGGCGCTACAAGCCTATTTGTCATTCAGCCACAGCGGCAGATGCAGCGGGCTTCGTGGTGTTTTATATTTCTGCCATCAACGAAACATTGGCCTGCAGCTCATCCCACGGTGCCGTCAGTTTTCTGCCGTCACGCAGCAATAATCCAGCGGACTCCAGCATGGTCACATCCTGATGCACGTTCTTGTAATCACGCTCCAGCGCAGTTGCAAGTTCACGTACGTTGACTGCGCCGTGCTGGCGCACACGCTGCACATGCCCTGTCGCCATTCTGTATGTTGAAAAGCGCGCTGACAACAGGCGTTATCATGACCGCCAGTGCACTGCGAAAATAGTAGCGGGTAGCGCTTGCGCAATAAGGAGAATGAACCATGTTCTCGGTCTATGGCATGACAGGTCAACTGTTTCGCGGCAGCATGGAGCAGTTGCAGCAGGTCGGCGGTGTGGGGGCGCTGGCACGCAGCAGGCGTGCCCAGCCGGTGGCGCGCGACGGGCGCGACCTGGCCGATGACGACACTGGGGTCTTTTTGCCGCAAGCCCAAGCTCAGCCGGCCAAGGTGGATGCCAACCAGAACGCGATGGCTGCCTATGCCCAGGTGGTCACGCATGAGCGTCAACCGTTATCGACCGTGGCCGACCTGATGAGCAGCCAGGCGATCACCTTGCCCAACAGCGCCACGGTGTTGCAAGCCTGGCATTTACTGGCCGACAAGGCGGTGGGACAAGCGCCGGTGGTGAATGCGCAGGGCTTGTTGGTGGGCTTGCTCACGCGCGCTGATTTGATGAAAGCCGATCGTTTGCCGTCGCCCGACAGCCATGCGCTGGTGTGGCGTGCGCTGATGCAGCAAAACGTGCAAGACATCATGTGGACGCCGGTGCCCAGCGTGGCGCCAGAGTCCGACATTCGGCGTGTGGCGCGGGTGTTGCTGGATTCCGGCTTGCCGGGGCTGCCGGTGGTGGACGATTCGGGCCGGGTGACCGGATTCATTTCGCGCTCAGACATCTTGCGCGCCGTGGTGACCGACCCGCCGCTGGACTTGTGGGGCTGACAGGGCTGCATACGGCCCGGAAGTGGTGTTTTCTGAATTGCTCTCTCCCGCCTTTGGGGGACGGTGGGGGCTGGTTTTGTTGACTTTCTTCAATCGCAGGCAAGCCCCCATCCCAACCTTCCCCCAAAAGGGGAACGGACAATTCATCCACAGCACATGAATTGTTAGTAACTAAAACAGGCTATAACGTTTGTCAGTCCTGCGTCACTAGCTATTAACTTTGACATTTTGTGACATTCCCCCGCTACGCACCAGTCGTAGTCTGGTGTGAATTCCGAGCGCGTCAGTCGCAACGCGGCGGGGTGCGCGATGGCCGGGGTGTAGTGGTACCAGCCGCCGCGCAGCACGGCGTCCGCTGGCGGCTCCATGCCCGCGCCCGAGCCTTTGATGCGCGCGGCGGTGGCGTGCAGCCGGGGCAGCGTGGTGGCGGGGTCCAGCTCCACCTGGTAGTCTTCTTCCCAGCGCACTTTTTCAATGGAATGCGTCCACGCCAGCGTGAAGGTAGTGGTGGGTACAAAGGTGCTGGGGCCGAGGGGTGCCGCCTCCAGGGCAGCCACCAAACTTAGGCAAACGCCCAGCGCTGGCATGGTGAGGGCGGCAAAATCGGGCGCATGTTGAGGGGTGATGCGGTCGATGGAATGGGTGCGTGACGGGCTCAGGCACCAACGGCCTTAGCACGGCGGCTGCGCCACCCATGCCACACCACAAACAGTACCACGGCGGCAAAGCCAAGCTCGTCGGTCAGCGGCAACGCCACCACCAGCAAGCTGGCGGCCAGCACTGCCACGATGCGCTCGGCCCAATTCAGAGGTGTCCACAAAAATCCGATCGCGCCGGCGCCCCACAGCCCGATGGCGATCAGCGCCTTGAACACCACATAGGCGGTAGCGCCCCAGTCGTCACCCTGCAGCATCAGCGCCGGGCTATAGACCGCGATAAAGGGCACCACAAAGCCGGCAATCGCCACCCGGATCGCTTGAAAGCTGATGGCCAGCCCGCTGGCACCGGCAATGGGTGCGGCAGCAAATGCGGCCAGCGCCACCGGCGGCGTCAGGTCGGCCATGATGCCAAAGTAAAACACGAACATGTGCGACACGATCAGCGGCACGCCCAACTTGAGCAGCACCGGTGCAGCCAGCGAGCTGGTGATGATGTAGTTGGGGATGGTCGGGATGCCCATGCCCAGCACCAGGCAGATCAGCATGGTCAGCAGCAGCGCCAAAAACAGACTGCTTTCGCCTACGGCGATGATGCGCCCGCCCAGCTCAGCGGCCACGCCGGTCAGGTTGATCATGCCAATGATCACGCCCACCAGCGCGCAGGCAATGGCCACCGGCAGCGCGTGGCGCGCACCATCGGCCAGTGCCTTGACCGCCAGTTGGCGTGCATCTGCCCCCACATGACGGGCGTAGGTCAGGGCTACCAGCAGCGCGGTCAACACAAAAAATGTGCCTACGCCAAACTGGAAAAACCCGGCGCACGCCAGCCCCAGCAGCAGCCAGAACACCACGCGCAAACCCGTTTGCGCCACCCCCGTCATGACCGCCGCACCAAAAATAAGAATCACGGTCAGCGCCAAGCCCACCGTGCCCGAAAACAGCGGCGTGTAACCCGAAAACAGCAGCACCACCAGGCCAATGAGCGGCAGTAGCAAATGCCAGCGCAGTTTGACTGCTGCCCACGGATCTGGGCATTCAGCTTTGGACAGGCCCAGCAAACCCTTGCGTCCGGCTTCCAGGTGCACCATCCAGAACGCGGTCAAAAAGTAAAGAATGGCCGGAATCAGCGCCGCCTTGACGATGGTCACATACGGCACGTTGATGGTCTCGGCCATGATGAAGGCCACCGCGCCCATCACCGGCG
>PCUV01000067.1 GCA_002786915.1 Comamonadaceae bacterium CG12_big_fil_rev_8_21_14_0_65_59_15
CATAGCTACAGCTATGTCGCCTCCTCTCGCCTAGCCAGTCTGAAAAATCCATCGATTTCATTTTGTAACTGTTTTGGCGGAACGGACTAATAGGGGTTGACCCGGGGTGTGGATAAAGCTTTGATAAATTAGAATGTGGTGTCCAGCCAAACAGAATTATCCACACCAAGCTGAACGCCTCATGAGCCAGGGAACCCCCGCTTCTAACGCCGCCTTTAACGACACTTCCACGCCTGATTTTTGGCAGTCTTGCATTGATCAACTGGCGCAGGAAATGCCCGAGCAACAGTTTCAGACCTGGATCAAACCGCTGTCTGCACAGGTGGCTGACGATCTGTCCAAAGTAACGCTGTTTGTCGCCAACCGGTTCAAGATGGACTGGATCCGCGCGCAGTACAGCGCCCGGCTGTCAGCGCTGATGGAACGCCTCACCGGCCAACCGGTGGCTATTGAACTGGCCTTGGCCGCGCGTGAGCCGGCCCCCAGAGCCTTGGCGACAGACCGATTCCAGGGGTTTGAGCCTGCTGTGGCCCCCTTGTCAACAGCACAAGCGGCCACGCCCGAACCATTCAAGAACCGACTGAACACGGCGCTCACTTTTGACACCCTGGTAGAAGGCAGCGCCAACCGCATGGCGCGTGCAGCTGCCATGCACGTGGCGGGCATGCCGGGGCATTTGTACAACCCGCTGTTCATTTACGGTGGCGTGGGCCTGGGTAAAACGCACCTGATGCACGCGGTGGGTAACAAGTTGCTGGCTGACCGGCCGGACGCCAAGATTCTTTACATCCACGCTGAGCAATTTGTGACCGACGTGGTCAAGGCGTACCAGCGCAAGACCTTTGACGAGTTCAAGGAACATTACCACTCGCTAGACTTGCTGCTGATCGACGACGTGCAGTTTTTTGCCAACAAGGAGCGCACGCAAGAAGAGTTTTTCAACGCCTTTGAGGCCTTGCTGGCGCGCAAATCGCACATCGTGATGACCAGCGACACTTATCCCAAGGGCCTGACCGACATCTCGGAGCGGTTGGTGTCGCGCTTTGATTCGGGCTTGACGGTGGCCATTGAGCCGCCCGAGCTGGAGATGCGCGTGGCGATCCTGATCAACAAGGCACACGCCGAAGGTGTCATCATGCCGGAAGAGGTGGCCTTTTTTGTGGCCAAAAACGTGCGCTCCAACGTGCGCGAGCTTGAAGGCGCGTTGCG
The DNA here is from genome assembly GCA_002786915.1 of Comamonadaceae bacterium CG12_big_fil_rev_8_21_14_0_65_59_15. Taxonomy (GTDB): domain Bacteria; phylum Pseudomonadota; class Gammaproteobacteria; order Burkholderiales; family Burkholderiaceae_C; genus Rhodoferax. The sequence continues at coordinate 1,210 of PCUV01000067.1, forward strand.
CAAGATACTGGCGTATTCGCGTTTCAACCAGAAAGATATTTCGATCCTGCTGGCGCGCGAAGCGCTGCGCGATCTGCTGTCGATTCAGAACCGGCAAATTTCTGTGGAGAACATCCAGAAAACGGTGGCCGACTACTACAAGATCAAGGTCGCCGACATGTATTCCAAGAAGCGCCCGGCCAGCATTGCGCGGCCACGCCAGATTGCCATGTACCTGGCCAAAGAGCTCACGCAAAAAAGTTTGCCCGAAATCGGCGAGCTGTTTGGCGGGCGCGACCACACCACCGTTTTGCACGCGGTGCGCAAAATTGGTGCCGAACGCCAGCAAATGACCGAACTCAACCAGCAATTGCACGTGCTGGAGCAGACGCTCAAAGGCTGAAACTTACCATCGAAATCAACCAAATGAGTGGGAAAATGCCTGCTGCCCAGGCGACCTTTCCACCGAACACCTAGCGAGAGACAACACCATGATCGTGATCAAAGACACCCAGGCCAAAGTGTTGGCCGTGCTGCAAGCCGTGGCTGGCATCGTCGAGCGGCGCCACACGCTACCCATTCTGGCCAACATCATGATCCGCAAGACGGGCACGCAGGTGCAGCTGACCACCAGCGACCTGGAGATCCAGATTCGCACCAGCGCGGAGCTGGGCGGCGACGACGGCGACTTCACCACCACCGTAGGCGCACGCAAGCTGATTGATATTCTGCGCACCCTGCCGCCGGAACAGACGGTATCCCTTGAATCGAGCGCAGCCAAGCTGATCCTCAAGGGCGGCAAGAGTAAATTCACGCTGCAAAGTCTTCCCGCAGAAGACTTTCCGCTGGTACAAGAGTCGGCCAATTTTGGCCCGGCCTTCAGCGTACCGCAAAAAGCGCTCAAGTCCTTGCTGAGCCAGGTGTCGTTTGCCATGGCGGTGCACGACATCCGTTATTACCTGAACGGTATCTTGTTTGTGGCAGAAGGCCAGCAGCTCAGCCTGGTGGCCACCGACGGACACCGGCTGGCCTTTGCCAGCGCCACGCTGGACGTGGAAGTTCCCAAGCAAGAAGTCATCTTGCCGCGCAAGACGGTGCTGGAGCTGCAACGGCTGTTGTCAGACGCCGATGGCGCCATCGAGATGCAGTTTGCCAACAACCAGGCCAAGTTCAGCTTTGGCGGCATGGAGTTTGTGTCCAAGCTGGTTGAAGGCAAGTTCCCTGACTACAACCGGGTGATTCCGCGCAACCACCACAACAGCGTCACGCTGGGTCGCGCCGCCCTGCTGGCCACGCTGCAACGCACTGCCATCCTCACCAGCGAAAAGTTCAAGGGCGTGCGCCTTAACCTCGACCCCGGCACGCTGCGCGTGGCATCCAACAACGCCGAGCAGGAAGAAGCGGTAGACGAACTCGACGTTGACTACAACGGCGACAGCATCGAAATTGGCTTTAACGTCACCTACCTGATCGACGCGCTGTCCAACATGTCGCAAGAGATGATCAAGATTGAGCTCTCCGACGGCAGCAGCTCGGCGCTGCTGACCATCCCTGAGGTGGACCATTTCAAATACGTCGTGATGCCGATGCGCATCTAGACCGGCACGGGCCTGACGTGGGCCACTTGCAGTGGCACCAGCCCACACTTTCACGCCCACACTTTCGCGCCCACCCCTTCAACGACGGCACCTTTTACCAAGAGCGATTTCATGACCGAAGAAAACCAGCAACCCGAACCGACGTTGCCCCCCGAACACACTGTCAACACCGGCACCAGCGGTGTGGACAGTTCCAACTTTCAGCCCACCATCGACGCGCATCAGGCGGGCGCCTCCGAAGCGTATGGCGAATCGTCGATCCAAATTCTGGAAGGCCTGGAAGCGGTGCGCAAGCGCCCGGGTATGTACATCGGCGACACCAGTGACGGCACCGGCTTGCACCACTTGGTGTTTGAGGTGGTTGACAACTCGATCGACGAGGCGCTGGCGGGTCACTGTGACGACATTCTGGTCACCATCCACCCGGACAACTCGGTGAGTGTCGTGGACAACGGCCGCGGCATCCCTACGGGTGTCAAGCTGGACGACAAGCACGAGCCCAAGCGCAGCGCGTCTGAGATCGCCCTGACCGAGCTGCACGCCGGGGGCAAGTTCAACCAAAACAGCTACAAAGTATCAGGCGGCCTGCACGGCGTGGGCGTATCTTGCGTCAACGCGCTGTCCAAAATGCTGCGTCTGACGGTGCGCCGTGAAGGCAAGGTGCATGTGCTGGAATTCAGCAAGGGGTTTGTGCAAAACCGGCTGGTCGAGGTGGTGGATGGTGTTGAAATTTCGCCCATGAAGATCACCGGTGAGACCGAACGCCGCGGCACCGAGGTGCACTTTTTGCCCGACACCGACATCTTTAAAGAAAACAACGACTTCCACTACGACGTGCTGGCCAAGCGCCTGCGCGAGCTGAGTTTTCTGAACAACGGCGTGCGCATCCGCCTGAAAGACGAACGCAGCGGCAAGGAAGACGATTTTTCTGGCGCCGACGGTGTGCGCGGCTTTGTCAACTTCATCAACAAGGGCAAGACCGTCCTCAACCCGAATATCTTTCATGCGCTGGGCGACCGCGAAAGTGACCAGAACACCAACATCGGCGTTGAAGTGGCAATGCAGTGGAACAGCGGCTACAACGAGCAGGTGCTGTGCTTTACCAACAACATCCCGCAGCGCGACGGCGGCACGCACCTGACTGGCCTGCGCGCCGGCATGACGCGCGTCATCAACAAATACATCGACGACAACGATCTGGCCAAAAAAGCCAAGGTCGAGGTGACCGGTGACGACATGCGCGAAGGCCTGACCTGTGTGCTCAGTGTCAAGGTGCCCGAGCCCAAGTTCAGCAGCCAGACCAAGGACAAGCTGGTCAGCTCGGAAGTGCGCGGCCCGGTGGAAGACATCGTCAGCAAATTGCTGTGGGACTACCTGCAAGAGCGCCCGGCGGATGCCAAGATCATCGTGGGCAAGATCGTCGAAGCCGCACGGGCGCGCGAGGCAGCGCGCAAGGCGCGCGACCTGACGCGGCGCAAAGGGGTTCTGGACGGCATGGGCCTGCCCGGCAAGCTGGCCGACTGCCAGGAAAAAGACCCGGCACTGTGCGAGATTTACATTGTGGAGGGCGACTCCGCCGGTGGCAGCGCCAAGCAGGGGCGTGACCGCAAGTTCCAGGCCATTCTGCCCTTGCGCGGCAAGATCCTGAACGTGGAAAAAGCGCGCTACGAAAAGCTCTTGACCAGCAATGAAATCCTGACGCTGATTACGGCGCTTGGCACCGGCATTGGCAAGGCCGGCGGCAGCACCGGCAACGACGACTTTGACGTGGCCAAGCTGCGCTACCACCGCATCATCATCATGACCGATGCCGACGTGGACGGCGCGCACATCCGCACGCTGCTGTTGACGTTTTTCTACCGCCAGATGTCCGAGCTGGTGGAGCGCGGTCACATTTACATTGCGCAGCCGCCGCTCTACAAGGTCAAGTCCGGGCGCGAAGAGCTGTACCTGCAAGGCCAGACCGACTTGGACAGCTTTTTGCTGCGCATCGCCTTGGTGGGCGCCAGCGTGCATACCGGCGGCGACAACCCCACGGTGCTGAGCGGCGACACACTCGCCACCCTGGCAAAAAAACATCAGCTAGCCCAGGCAGTGATTGCGCGTCTAGCTCACTTTTTGGATGCAAGCGCGTTGCGCGCCATTGCCGACGGTGCGGCGCTCAACCTTGACACCGTGGCCGACGCTGAGCGTTCGGCGCTGGCGTTGCAGGCATTTTTGCCCGATGCTGAAGTCGCCGGCGAATACGATGCGCGCAGTGACAAACCCATCTTGCGCATCAGCCGCAGGCTGCACGGCAACATTAAGAGCAGCGTGTTGACGCAAGACTTTGTGCATGGTGCCGACTACGCGATGCTGAGCGAAACCGCCACCACCTTGCGCGGCCTGCTGGGTTCTGGCGCCCGTGTCACGCGCGGCGAAGGCGAGCGCCAGAAAGAGCAAAAAGTGGGCGATTTCCGCGAAGCCATGGCCTGGCTGACCGCCGAGGCCGAGCGCACCACCAGTCGCCAGCGCTACAAAGGGCTGGGTGAAATGAACCCCGAACAGTTGTGGGAAACCACCATGGACCCGGCGGTACGCACGCTGCTGCGGGTACAGATCGACGACGCGATTGAAGCCGACAAGGTGTTCACCATGCTGATGGGCGACGAGGTGGAACCGCGGCGCGAGTTCATCGAAACCAACGCGCTACAGGCGGGCAACATCGACGTGTAGCCTGCCACGGGTTGACACACGCCATGCTGACGTATTGAGGGACAAGCCATGACCGACAAGACACCGTTTGAATTTGCGCGCGAAACACTCAAGAAGCTCACGGCGCAAAAGCTGGCACCCACGCCGCTGAACTACCAGCGCATTTATAGCGAAATTGCCGGACTGCCCATTGATCCGCCTTTCCCTCTCGAGCGGTTGCAGGAAATTTCAGCCGCGCTGCCGACTAAAACGCCCGGCCAGCAAAAGCAAAAAGGCCTGCTTGATTCGGCTATCAACAAGCGCAACTGGGAAGGTGTGAAAAACGCGCTGATGGCGTATGGCGGTTTCAGCCCGCCTGCACCTGTACCCAGCAAGCCTGCATCCATGGTGGACGGTGCGCCGGATGCCGCTGCGCCTGTGATCAACGCGGTTGAAGTCAAACCTGACCCTGCTGCCCATGCCATCAGCGCACCGGCGCTCACCGCTGAATTTTTTGGTCAGATTGCGCGGCTGATCGAATACGCCACGCCGGCCTTCGGGCACGAAGACGAACGGTTTTCGGAGCTAACCGAAAGTCTGGTCAAAGCCCTGCGCAACCCGGCCTGTGATGCGGTTGGCGTCAAGCAGATGATGGCCCAGTACAGCCAGCGCCTGTCGTTTGCCGCCGAAGATCAGGCTGAAATCAAGAGCGTGCTGCTCAAGCTATTGCATTTGGTGATCGAAAACATCAGCCAATTGAGTCTGGACGATAACTGGCTCAAAGGTCAGGTGGACGCGTTGATGGCGGTGTGCGAGCCCCCGCTGACGCTGCGCCGGCTCGACGACGTAGAGCAGCGCCTGAAAGACGTGATCTTCAAGCAGACCGAGGCCAAGGCACGCATGGTGCAGGCGCAAGAAGAAATGCGCCAGATGTTGGCGACTTTCATCGAGCGGCTCGCCACCATATCCACTTCCACCGGCACATTCCATACGCAACTTGAGTCGAGCGCGCGCCAGCTCGAACAAGCTAAGTCGATTCAGGACATCGCACCGGTGCTCAAAGAAATGGTCAGCGCCACCCGATCCATGGCGCAAGACAGCCAAAGCGCGCGCGACGAGTTGCAGGGCATGAAACGGCGCGCAGAGGCCACCGAGGCTGAAATCGCCAAGCTGCACCAGGATCTGGACCGTGTCAGTGCGCAAGCGCGGCACGACCCGCTGACCGGTGCGCTCAATCGCCAGGGACTGGACGAAGCGGTCAAGCGCGAAGTGTCCAAAGTCAAACGGCAAGACTCACCCCTGTCGGTGGCACTGCTCGATATCGACAACTTCAAAAAGCTCAACGACAGCCTGGGGCACGCCACGGGCGACGCGGCCTTGACGCATTTGGCTGAAGTCACCCGCGAGGTGATGCGACCGCAGGATACGCTGGCACGCTACGGCGGCGAAGAATTCGTCATCCTGATGCCGGATACCGTGTTGGACAATGGCATTGAGGCCATGGTGCGCTTGCAACGCGAACTGACCAAACGCTTCTTTTTGGCGGGCACCGAAAAGGTCTTGATCACCTTCAGCGCTGGCGTAGCGCAACTGGCACCAGGTGAGGCCGGCCCGGACGCCATCAAGCGTGCCGACCAGGCTATGTATTTGGCCAAGCGCGCCGGTAAAAACAGGGTGTTAGGGGCCTGAAACGCTTATGCAGAATGCATAAGCTGCTATCAATTATTTTATGCCCATGAAGTACTGAATGAGGTACTTGGCGACAAAACCGACCATGCCAAAGGCCAGGCCCAGCATCATCACAAAAAAACCGAACTTGCCCGCTTTGGATTCCCACGCCAGCTGGGCAATGATGAACAGCATGTACAGCATCAGTCCGCCCACGCCAAAGGTCATGCCAAACGCCGTGATCTGCTCTTCGGTGTAACCGAACATATCAACACCCTCGCAACTGAATAAGCCGGTGGCTGCAACCGTTTGCACCACCAAGGGCCTGATGTTGCCACAAGCCGTCCGGTCGGTTGGCCAGACGGCTTGCTACGGGCGCTCTGCCCGCTCTGTCAGGCGGGCTGCCACATGTGTTGGCGTGGTCCGTACTGGTGCCCCCCCGCACCGCACTCGCCTGGCAACGCAGCTGCGTCAAACGTTTTTTGTTGCTCGGGCGTCAACGCTGCATACAGAGCTTTTGTAGCAGCCACGTGCTTGTCCGTGGCGGCGAACATGTCGCCCATGCGTTGGGCGCGCAGCTGCTGCATCTTGTCCAGCCGCTCCGGCGTGGTGAGCTTGGCCATTTCTGCCGGGTCGGGGCGCTGAAAGTTCATCATGCTGGCAGCCGGTTTCATGGCCTCGGTGTAGGCGTTCCAGGCGGCTTCCTGTTCCGCCGTGATCTTGAGTTGCGCCTTCAGCTCGGCATTGCGTGCGTCGAACCTGGCTTGCATCTGCGTGGGGTTAATCCCACCCATGCGTTCTTGCTGCATACCACGCATGCCTTGCATGCCGACATATTGACCACCGTGTTGCCAACCCATCGGGCCTTGGGAATACGCCAGACCCGCTACGGCCAGCAAGGTGCCAATCAGGGTGAGTTTGAGACCTGTTTTCATACGAAAATCCTTTCTGTGGTTGTCTGACACCACCTGCGGCATCAGCTTGCCAAGAAGTATCCGGCCGCGATGTATCGCTTTCATGTGGCAGTATCAACGCTGTGTAAAGTTGGATGAATTCATTTGCTGTTTCAAACTCCCTCTTCAAGAAAGTCATTGTGTTCAAAAACATTCTTTTGTACCGTATCGAACCCGGCTGGGCCGCCACTGCTATCCAGGTGGATAGCGCCTTGCAAGCGGGGCGTTTTGTTGCCTGTGGCGCCAGCCAGGAAAAGTCTGCGGGCTGGGTGGAACCCCGGGGGCAGGCGCACGGCGCGCTGCTGGAAGTGGTGGGCGGCCAATGGCTGGCCAAACTGATGATCGAAACCAAGGTCTTGCCAGCGTCGGTGGTGAACCGCAAGGCACAAGAGCGCATTGAGCACATCGAAGCGAGCACCGGGCGCAAACCCGGCAAAAAAGAAACCCGCGATATCCGTGACGACACCCGTCTGGAATTGCTGCCACAGGCGTTCACCAAACAAGCGTCGGTGCTGGTGTGGATTGATCCGCAGGCGCAGACCTTGGCGCTAGATGCCGCCAGCCAGGCGCGCGCGGACGAAGTGGTGACGCTGCTGGTGCAAGCGCTGCCCGGCCTGACGCTGCAACTGGTCAGCACCCAGGTGGCACCGGCTACCGCCATGGCCGAATGGCTGGTCAGCCAGGAGGCGCCCGCAGGCTTCAGCGTGGACCAGGAATGTGAGCTCAAGGCCACCGACGCGTCCAAGGCGCTGGTGCGCTACGCGCGCCACCGGCTGGATACCGACGAGGTGCAGCAGCACGTGCAGGGCGGCAAGATGCCGACCCGGCTGGCGTTGACCTGGCAAGACCGGGTTTCGTTGGTGCTGACCGAAGGCCTGCAACTGAAAAAACTGGCTTTTCTGGATGGTGTTTTTGAGGGCCTCAGCGGCGACACCAAAGAAGACGACTTCGACGCCGACGTGGCCATCAGCACCGGCGAATTGCGCCAGTTGCTGCCCGCTTTGCTGCAAGCGCTGGGCGGTGAAACGCCGCGCCCGGCTTAAAAGATTACATGCAAAAATAGCTTCCAGAGCTCTAGAATAGGGCGCTAGAAGCTATTTTATCAATAGCATTACTGTTTCTTCATGGAACAGGTACTAAAGCCAAAAATGGCATACGGCGGACACCAGCCGATGGCACCGGTGGCCAGTGGCACCACGCCCAGCCAGCCCCAGACACCAATGGTGCCAGTGAGCGTCAGACCGATCAGAACCAGCCCCAAAACGATACGCGCAATACGGTCAATGCCGCCAACATTTAATGTCATGAATAACTCCTGAAAAGGTAAAGTCAAACTGTAGCGTCTGTATTACACCCGCGCGCCCGCCCTTGTGTCGGTGATGCAAGTCACCCAGCGGTTTGCCACAGTGGGACAGCGGCAACGCATAAGCGACTCATCAGGTGTTGGCCTTCACCGCCAGCACCGGACAGCTCACCGACAACAGCAGCTCTTGCGCCACGCTGCCCATGATCAACTTGCCCACGGGCGAACGCTTGCGCAGCCCAATCACCAGCACCGACACCGGCAGCGTGTCCACCAGTGTCTGGATTTCTTCCACTGCGCTTTTGCCACGCACAAACTGCTTGACCTGGGCGTTCAGGCCAGAATCCTTCAACAACTGTTCGACGCGCTCAAATGCCTCAACATCCAGCGCCGAGGGGTCTTCGGTATTGCCGCCAGGCGAGGCGTTGACCACCAGCAGATGTTCGTTGCGTCGGCGCGCAATTTCGATGCCTTTGTCCAGGGCTGCCTGGCCTTCGGGGCGGGAAACGTAAGCTACGAGGATCGTCACATGTACTCCATGAAGAATTGGGTGGTGCGATCATAGTGTGGTCGCCAAGTCAACGCAATGTGCAATGGCCCACGGCAAGAGCCAGGTCAGCCCAATGGCGGGCGCCATTTCAAAATCGATGTCCCAAGCGTGACAGCGGCTGGCGGGAACGGCAACTAGACTTCAGCCCGTTCGCTAAGCGGAATAGTGTTTCGCAAATATAGTGGCCCGATCAACCTGAAACTGACTCCCAAGAGACCCGTCCGGATGGACTCAACAGAAAACAGCCCGGCGTTTGACAGCGCCGACGAAAGCAAAGACCGCCAGTTTGTGACGGCGTTGGCGCGCGGGCTGGATATCTTGCGCTGCTTTCGGCCCAACGACGTGTACTTGAGTCACGCTGAACTGGCGCGGCGCACCGATCTGCCCAAGCCCACCGTATCGCGCCTGATCTACACGCTCAAAAAATTGGGTTACCTGGCTTATTCGGACACGCAGGGCAAGTACCAATTGGCCTCAGGCGTGTTGTCGCTGGGCTATGCCATGTTGGGCCAGATGGATTTGCGCAAAGTGGCACGACCGGCGATGCAAGAGCTGGCGGAATACTCCCAGGCGTCGGTGTCGATCGGCATTCGGGATCGGCTGCGCATGGTCTATGTGCAAACCTGCCAGAGCAGCGCACGAGTGACGCTGCGGCTTGACATCGGCTCGCGGATTCCCATAGCAACGACTGCCATGGGCAAGGCCTTGTTGTGCGGTTTACCCCAGGACGAGCGCGACGAGCTGCTGGATCAAATTCGACTTGCTGATCAATCACTGTGGCCGCGCGTCAAAACCGGCATCGAACAGGCGCTGCGTCACTATCAGGAGCATGGTTTTTGCGTCAGCGCAGGAGACTGGCAAACAGATGTGCACGCCGTCGGTGTGCCGTTGATTGACCCGATCGGGCAAAAGCAGATGGCGTTCAACTGTGGCGGGCCAGCGCATCTTCTGCCCCCCGATTTGCTGCAAAACGATCTTGGACCCAAGCTGGTTCAGCTGGTGCACAAGGTACAGGCCAATCTGGGTATCGCCTGAACTGTGCTTACAACTTCAATTCAGACTGTGAGAACCCGATGATCAGAGACCCCGAAACCCTGGAACTGTTGCTTAACAGTGTGAGCCGTTTTGTCCGCGAGCGGCTGGTACCGCTGGAGGCAGAGGTGGCCGAAACCGACCAGATCCCGCCCGACGTGGTCAGCGACATGCGTTCGCTGGGCCTGTTTGGTCTGTCGATTCCTGAAGCCTACGGCGGACTGAATCTGAGCATGGAAGAAGAGGTGCTGTTTGCCTTTGAAATTGCCAAGACCTCCCCCGCGTTCCGCTCGCTGATCGGCACCAATAATGGTATCGGCTCACAAGGCATCGTGATTGACGGCACCGAAGAGCAGAAAGAGCGCTATCTGCCGCGCCTGGCCACAGGCGAAATCATTGGCTCATTCGCCCTGACCGAACCCGACGCCGGTTCGGACGCCGCATCACTGCGCACCACAGCCGTACGTGACGGTGACAGCTACCTCCTCAACGGCACCAAGCGCTACATCACCAACGCTCCGCAGGCCAGCATCTTCACGGTGATGGCACGCACCGACGCCACGCTGAAAGGCGCCGGTGCCATTTCAGCCTTCATCGTGGAAAAAGGTACGCCCGGCCTGTCCCTTGGCAAAATTGACAAAAAAATGGGGCAAAAAGGCGCCCATACCTGCGACGTTATTTTTGACAATTGCCGGGTTCCGGCAGCCAACCTGATTGGCGGCAAAGAGGGTGTCGGTTTCAAAACCGCCATGAAGGTTCTGGACAAGGGGCGCTTGCACATTGCCGCAGTGTCGGTGGGCGCGGCCGAACGTATGCTCAGCGACGCGCTGCACTACGCCTGCCAGCGACGCCAGTTTGGCAAGCCGATTGCTGACTTTCAGTTGATTCAGGCCATGCTGGCCGACAGCAAGGCCGACATGTACGCAGCGCGTTGCATGGTGATCGACGCCGCCCGGCGACGTGATGCCGGGCAGGACGTTTCCACCGAGGCCTCCTGCGCCAAGTTGTTTGCCACCGAAATGTGCGGCCGGGTGGCGGATCGGTCGGTACAAATCCATGGCGGCGCGGGCTATGTGGCCGACTATGCGGCGGAGCGCTTTTACCGCGACGTGCGGCTGTTTCGCATCTACGAGGGCACCAGCCAGATTCAGCAGCTTGTGATTGCGCGCAACCTGATCAAGCAGGCCCGCGCGCAATGAACCCGGTCAACGTCGTGCCACTCGAAGATTTGCCCAACCGTCTGAGCGAGGTGCCGCGGCGCTGGGCGCAGGCGTCACCGCTGGCCCCGGCGATCAAAGCGCCGGGCGTTGACTGGAACTACCAGCAACTGGCAGCCGCCATCGACGAGGTCAAGCGTTTGCTGACGCAGTTGCAGGTGCGCCCCGGTGACCGTGTCATGGTGGTCGGTGAGAACTGTGCGGCCCAGGTGGCGCTGCTGTTTGCCCTGGCGGAACTCGACGCCTGGGCGGTGAATGTCAACGCACGTTTGTCGGGTAGCGAAATTCAAAACATCCGCGACCATTGCGCCGCCAGACGCGTGCTTTTCACCACTGCGGTGTCACCCGAGGCCACCGCGCACGCGCTGCGCTTTGACGCCCAGGAACATTGCCTGCCCCTGGTGGGCACTCTGATGGCCAGTCCGCTCAACGTCAGTTGCACGGTTGAGCCCGTGGCAGCCCTGGGCAGTGAACAGGTCGCTGCGCTGATCTATACCACCGGTACCACCGGTCATCCCAAGGGCGTCATGTTGACGCACCGTAATCTGTTATTCATTGCCGCCGTGTCCGGGCAACTGCGCGGGGTCAAGCCAGATGACCTGGTGTATGGGGTGTTGCCGATGTCGCATGTGTACGGCCTGGCGTCGGTCATGCTGGGTACTTTTTGTGCCGGTGCCTGTCTGCTCATCGAAGCCAGATATTCGCCGCAAGCCATGATCAGCGCCATCCGAGACCAGGGACTCACGATGATGCAAGGTGTGCCTGCCATGTACGCCCGGCTGCTTGAATACGACCGGCAAGGCTTCACGCCGACTGGTTCCGCCCTGCGCTTCATTTATGCCGGTGGTTCACCGCTGGATCAAACCCTGAAGGAAAAGGTAGAAGCCCTGTTTGGCCAACCGCTGCACAACGGCTACGGTATGACCGAAACGTCGCCCACCATCAGCCAGACCCGACCCGAACAACCGCGCCACGACACCTCGGTGGGCATCCCCATTCCCGGCATTGAGGTACGGCTGGTTGATGCCAATGGGGTCGATGTGGCGCAGGGTGAGCCCGGCGAATTATGGGTGCGTGGGCCGAATGTGATGAAAGGCTACTACCGCGAACCCGAACTGACAGCACAGACGATGCGCGCCGGTGACTGGCTCAACACCGGCGACGTGGCGCGCCAGGCACCCGACGGCGCGCTGTTCATTGTGGGTCGTACCAAAGAGCTGATCATTCGCTCGGGCTTCAACGTCTATCCGGTAGAGGTCGAAGCCGCCATCAACGCCCATGCCGCCGTCACCCAGTCGGCCGTTGTCGGCACCAAGGTGGCCGACGGCAATGAAGAGGTGATCGCTTTTGTTGAATTGGCGCCCGACCAGCCACTCGACGAGTCCAGCTTACGCAGTTTTCTGGCGCAACGGCTTTCGCCCTACAAGCTGCCCAGCCAGATTGTTTTCATGCCCACCTTGCCGGCCGCGGCGACCGGCAAGATTTTGAAAGGCCAGTTGCAACAACTGGCGCAGCGCATGAGTGCAGATTTCTTAACCCCGGGGCAGTGAAACGCCTCACAAAAAAATGGAGACAGAGACGATGAAAGCTTTTTATCAAAAACTCGGTTTAACGGCTGTGACAGCGCTCGCCCTGAGCGCCCAGTCGGCCATGGCGGCAGAGTTTCTGGTCGGTGCCGAAATTCCGCTCACCGGCAACCTGGCGCGTGTCGGCTCGGGTATGAATGAGGGCATTTCGGTGGCGGTTGAGGTGTTCAATAAAACCAACGCCAAACACAAGATCAAGATCATCACCGCCGACGACGAATCGGCACCGGCCAAAGCCATTGCCGCGGTCGAGAAGCTGGCTGGCCAGGGCGTGGTGGCGATCACTGGCGGTTATGGCTCCAACAATATCGCGCCGGCCTCGGATGCGGCCAACAAGCTCGGCCTGCCCTACATCACGTCGGGTGGCGTGGATGACGCCCTGACCAAACGCGGCTACAAGACCTTCTTTCGCATCAATAACACCCAGGGTTATCAAAAGGCCGTGGTCGGATTGCTGGGCGACATGAAGGTCAAATCGGTATCCATCATTTACCTGACCAAGCAAGCCACCGGCGATCTGGCCAAAGACGTGCAAAAAGAGCTGGAAGGCAAAGGCCTGAAAGTGGGCACGCACGCCTTTGACCCAGCCATCACCGACTTCAAACCGATCATCAACAAGGTCAAGTTGCAGGACAAGTCTGAAGTGATCCTGATGGTCGGCTATGAAAACGATTACGTTGGCATCTTGCGTGCCGCCAAAGTGCTCAAACCCGACGTGAAGGCGATGGTCGGTGTCTGGTCACTGGCCACGCCCAAAATGGCGGCTGAGTTTCCGGACTTGATGCCGTCGGTCTATGGCACTGCGTTGCTGCCGTTCCCGGCCGAGTTCAAAACGGCTGACGGCAAACTGTTTGCCGACACCTACAAAAAACTGTACAACAAGGAACCCGACTACCTGGGGCAATTTGGCTACGTGCAGTCGATGCTGTTGTTTGAAGCCATTGCCCGCGCCGCCGACAAGGCAACGCTCAGCAAAGGTGGCATTGCGCAGGAACTGAGCAAAACCAGCCGCGACACGCTGATCGGACACGTGGTCTTTAACGAGCAGGGCGACAACCCCAACTTTGTGCACCGCATGGGCCAACATCAGGCCGGCAAGATCAACATCGTCTGGCCTGCCGACGCGGCCACGGGCAAGATCAACTTCCCTGGTGTTCCCTGGTAAACCGGCGCGGCATTCATGCTTGAACTGATTGCCCAGGCGCTCTACTCCGGCGTGCTCCAGGGCGGCTCTTATGCGCTGATTGCGCTCGGGCTGGCGCTGGTGTTTGGCACCATGAGCGTGATCAACCTCGCGCATGGTGAGCTGGTGCTGCTGGCCGCCTACATTGCCTACACGGTGGAGTCGCGCCTGGGCGTCAATCCGGTGCTGGCCATTCCACTGGCCATGGGGGTGGTGTGCCTGTCGGCCATGCTGGTGTATGCGCTGATCAGTCTGATCCGCAACGACCGCGAGATCAATACCCTGATCCTGACCTACGGCATCGGCATCATCCTGACCAATGGCGTGCTGCTGCTCTGGGGCGCCGACATCCACACCACCAGTTCCGCCTGGTTGCAAGACGCTGTGGTGGTGGGGCCGCTGTACAGCATGCACAGCGAGCTGCTCTTTTTTGTCGTCAGCGTGGTGCTGATGGCCGGCTTGTGGTGGTGGTTGTCGCGCAGTTGGTACGGCCGCGCCGTGCGCGCCGTCTCAAGCAACCGCGACGCCGCCAAACTGATGGGCATCAACCCGCGCCTGACAGAAATCATCTCGTTTGCCGTGGCTGGTCTGCTGGCCGCCTTTGCCGGCGTGGCGTTGTACAGCTACGGCGTGATCCAGCCCTCTTACGGGCACGTGCTGACGGTCAAGGCCTTCATCATCACGGTGCTGGCTGGCATTGGCTCCATTCCCGGCGTCTTGGTGGGTGCCCTGTTGCTGGGCATCACCGAATCGCTGACCGTCACGCTGGCCAGTTCGGCGTTGCAAGAGCTGGCGGGGATGACGCTGTTTTTACTGGTGTTGTTTGTCATGCCCAATGGTTTGTTTGGCGCCGCCCGGAGGCGTGGATGAAATCAAGCCGTTTAACACTGGTTGGGTTGCTGCTGGCCTACGGCGTCATCCCGCTTACGTTGGGGCAGAACAATTACGTGATGAGCCTGATCATTGCTTCGCTGGTGATTGGTGGTGTTGCGCTGGCCTGGGCGCTGCTGGGCAACATGGGCGGCATGGTGAGTTTTGGTCATTCAGCTTTTTTTGGCGTGGGTGCCTACGTTTCAGCGATTCTGGCCATGAAAGCGGGTGTGCCGGTGGCGCTGGCGATGGTGCTGGGCGGTGTCGGGGCTTTTGCCGCGTCGCTGGTGATGTTGCCGGTGTTGCGTTTGCGTGGCCCGTACTTTGCCTTGGCGATTCTGGCTTACGCCCACATTTTCAAGATTGTGGCGACCGAATGGGAGTCGGTCACGGGCGGCGCCGGTGGCCTGGCCAGTGTGCCGCGTTTCCCTGTGCTTTTTGGGTTTGACCTGGGCAGCAAACTGGGCAGCTATCTGATCATTTTGAGCGTGGTGCTGATCTTTGTCGTGGCTTACAAGTGGATCCGCTCGAGCTATTACGGCCTGGCGCTGCGCGCCATGCACGACAGCGAAGATGCGACCCGCGTGGTGGGTGTGAACAGCACCCTGCTTAAGGCACTGATGCTGTTTGTGTCGGCGTTCATGACCGGCGTGGTGGGCGCGTTCAACGTGCACTACATCAATTTTCTGGAGCCCGATTACGCCTTCAACGGCCTGTGGGTCACGCTGCCGATTGTGGCGGCCATTTTTGGCGGTTACCGCACCATTCTGGGCCCGTTGATCGGCGCGGTGACGGTCTATCTGGTGGATCAACTGATCTTCAAGAACCTCATTCCGAACGGCCATCAACTCATTTTGGGCGCGCTGCTGGTAGCCATGATCATTCTCAGCCCGGGTGGCCTGCTGCCGCTGCTGCGCCAGCGCAAGAGGAGTCAGCATCATGCTGCGTCTTGACAACTTGTCAGTCCGGTTTGGCGGTCTGATGGCCGTCAATAGCGTCAGTTTTTCAATTGGCGCGGCGCAGGTGGTGGGGCTGGTCGGGCCCAACGGTGCAGGCAAGACCACGCTGTTCAACGCCATCTCGGGGTTGGTGCGGCCCACCAGTGGGCGCATCCTGTTCGACGGCACCGACGTGCTGCGCGCGCCCCTGCATCAACGCGCCAGGATCGGTATCGGGCGCACGTTCCAGATACCGCAGCCGATGCATGAGCTCACCGTGCGCGAGAACTTGCTGGTGGCGCAGCGCTTTGGTGTCGGCGCGGTTGACTCGCGCAAGATCGACGAGATTCTCGCGTTTACCAAGCTCGCAGAGCGCGCTGAAAAGAACGCCGCCAAAGAGCTGGCGCTGACCGAACTCAAAGCGCTTGAAGTGGCCAAAGCGCTGGCCACCGAGCCCAAACTGCTGCTGCTCGACGAAGTGCTGGCCGGTCTCGAGACGCACGGCAAACGGCGTTTCATGGCCATGCTCAAGGACCTGCACGAGCGCTACCAGGTGGGCATTCTGATCATCGAACACGACATTGAAACCATTACCCAGCTGTGCCAGCGCGTGGTGGTTCTGAATTTTGGTGAACTGATCGCCGACGGCGCGCCCGATGCGGTGTTCCGCGACCCTGAAGTGATCAAGAGTTATACAGGTGCCGGCCATGCTTGACATCAATAACATTCGCACCGGCTACGGTGCCATCAACGTCCTGTGGGACGTTTCCATCAGCGCCAGGGCGGGCCAGCTCACCACCATCATCGGCCCCAACGGCGCTGGCAAGACCACGCTGCTGCGCGCCATCATGGGGCTGCTGCCGCTGAGCCAGGGCGAGATCGTCTATGAAAAGAAGGTGATCGACGGCACTGCCACCTGGAACATGGCCGATCTGGGTGTCGTCATGATCCCTGAGGGGCGCATGATCTTTCGCGACATGACGATCGAAGAAAACCTGATGATGGGCGCCTTCCCCAAGCAGCACCGGGCGCACGCACAGCGCAACTGCGAGCGCGCCTACGCCATGTTTCCAGCGTTGCACAAACGCCGTCACTTGCTGGCTGGAACCCTGTCGGGCGGTGAGGGGCAAATGCTGGCCATGGCACGCGGCTTGATGTCCGACCCCCGGCTGTTGATCATCGACGAGCCCTCGCTCGGGCTGGCACCGGTGGTCGTGAACGAGTTGTTTGAAACGCTCAAGCAGCTCAAAGCCGAGGGTCGCAGCATCATCCTGGTGGAGCAAAACACCCAGATGGCGTTGGCGCTGGCCGATCAGGTTTATCTGATGCAAAGCGGCAAGGTGGTGTTTTCCAAACCGGCGGGTGAAGTCAGTTTGTCGCAGTTGCAAGATTTGTATTTTGGTCGCTGAGGCCTAACGTGAAATATCAGCGGTGTGATCAGGTAGCGCTAGCTCAATGGGGGTCAGATCCGGCCGCGCAGCGGAACGGCTCTGACCCCCATTGAGCGGTTATGGTTGGTCCAACCTAAGTATTGCCAGGAATTGCCATGTTTGAACTACAAGACTCCATCGCCATCATCAAGCTGAACCGACCTCCTGTCAACAGCCTGGGCGCGGCGCTGCGCCAGCAGATCGCCAGCGACCTTGAACAAGCTCAGGCCCATAAGGGGGTGCGCGCCGTTGTGCTGATCGGCTCCGACAAAGCCTTTTCGGCCGGTGCTGATGTGAGCGAATTCGGCACCCCCTTGCAGCGCCAGGAACCGATCCTGCCCACGCTGCTGGCGCGCATCCAGGACAGCAGCAAACCTGTGGTCGCGGCGATCAGCGGCGTGGCGCTGGGTGGCGGGCTGGAGCTGGCCATGGCCTGTCACGGCCGCGTGGCGTTGGAATCGGCCAAACTGGGCCTGCCCGAAATCACCCTGGGCCTGATCCCCGGCGCCAGCGGCACCCAGGCGCTGCCGCGTTTGGCGGGTCTGAGCGTTGCCTACACGCTGATGCAAAGCGGTGTACCGCAAAGCGCCCGACAACTGGCTGAATCGGGTTTGCTCGACCAGGTGGTTGCCACCGATCTGCTGCAAGCGGCCCAAGCGCACGCAACGGAGCTGGCCAACAGCAACACGCCGCTGCCGCGTGTGCGTGAGCGCCAGCTCGATGCAGCTGCCGTGCAAGCGTTTGTCAACGAGCAGCGCAGCAAGCTCTCACCCCGGCAAAAGCTACAGCCAGCCTATACCGCCCTGCTGGATGCGCTGCTGGCCGCCAGCGGCGACTGGGCCAGCGGCCTGGCGCGCGAGCGCGCGCTTTTTCTGAAATTGCAGTCGGGCCTGCCAGCCCAGGCCCTGCGCTACCAGTTTTTTGCCGAACGCCAAGCCAGCAAACTGCCCGCCAGCTTGCAAGCCGAGCCGCGCCCGGTACACACCGTGGCCGTCATTGGTGCCGGCACCATGGGCGCGGGTATTGCCATTTGCGCGCTTGATGCGGGCCTGTCGGTGCTGCTGCTGGAGCAAGACGACGCAGCGCTGCAGCGTGGCCAGCAACGTGTGAACGACCATTATCAAAGCCGCGTGACCGCTGGCAAGATGAAAGCCGCTGTCGCCGCTGCGGCCCAGGCACGCCTGACCCCGACCACCGACTGGGCGCAGCTCAAGCGTGCCGACCTGGTGATCGAGGCCGTGTTTGAAGACATCGGTGTCAAGCAAGCGGTGTTCCAGCAGATCGACACGCACGCCCGCGCCGGTGCCGTGCTGGCGACCAACACCTCGTACCTGGACGTGGATGCCATTGCCGGTGTGACCCAGCGCCCGCAAGACGTGTTGGGCCTGCATTTCTTCAGCCCGGCCAATGTGATGAAGCTGCTGGAAGTGGTGTGTGGTGCAAAAACTTCTGCCGACGTGCTGGCCACCGGCATGGCGCTGGGCAAGACATTAAAGAAGCTGCCGGTGCTCAGCGGCAACGCCTTCGGCTTTATTGGCAACCGCATCTACAACGCCTACCGCCAACAATGCGAGTTCATGCTCGAAGACGGCGCCTGGCCCGAAGACGTGGACAACGCCTTGCAAGGCTTTGGTTTTGCCATGGGCCCATTTGCCGTGGCCGACCTGTCGGGTCTGGACATCGCCTGGCGCATGCGCAAGGCGCAAGCCGCCACGCGCGACCCGCGCGAGCGCTACGTGGCCATCCTGGACCACCTGTGCGAAGCGGGGCGCCTGGGGCGCAAGACCGATGCCGGTTATTACACCTACAAAGACGGCAGGCAGGTCAAAACCACCGATGCGCTGGTGCGCCAGACCATCGAACAAGCCTCTGCGCAGCGCGGCATCACCCGGCGCAGTTTGGTGCCTGAAGAAATCCAGCGTCGTGCCCTGCTCGCCATGGTCAACGAAGCGGCCCTGCTGTTGAGCGAAGGCATTGCCAGCCGCGCCAGCGACATCGACGTGGTGCTGGTGCAAGGCTATGGTTTCCCGCGCTGGCAAGGCGGCCCGGTGTTCTGGGCGCGCCAGCAAGACCGCACCGTACTGGAACATGACCTGCAATCCCTGGCAGCCGAAGCCGGGTATGGCTACGTGCGGGCCGATCTATCCACCTTGCTGAAGGTTGACGAAAGTTGACCCGACTTATTTGGTGTTGCTATCCGCCCCCCTTGTTGGCCGCTACAGCGGGGCCGTGACCAACGCTCGCAGCGCCGCGCTGTTGACGATGGTGATTTGCTCGCGCCCCAGTGCCACCCAGCCCTCGCGCTCAAAGCGGCGCAGCAGGCGCGTGATGATCTCGCGCACCGTGCCCAATTCATCGGCCAGCGCCTGGTGCGTCAGGCGCAATTGCTGGCCACGCCCCAACAGCGCTGCAGCCAGGCGACGGTCGAGCCTTTGAAACGCCACTGCGTCCACCAGCGCCGTCAGGTCGGCCATGCGCTCGGCAAACAGGCCGAGCACGTCGTTGCGAAAATCAGGCGTGTCGATCCAGTGTTTGAACAGGTCGGGCGTAATCAACAAAAACCGCGTGGCGCGGGTGGTGCGTCCCAGCGCTGACAAAGGCTGGGAACGAAACAGGCAGGCGCTGGAGACCAGACACAGCTCGCCCGGGCCGACGCGGTACAGCTCCAGCGAACGGCCGTCGTTCGAGTGGCGCGAGACCTTGATTTCGCCTTCCAGCACCAGCGGAAAGCCCTGGCAGGCCGCGTTTTCGCTGAACAGCACGGTGTCGGCAGGTACCTGCATCGGTGTCAGCGCATGGCCCGATGCCGCCAGTTCTGCCAGCCCGGGCTGCACCCGGGCCAGCGACGGGTACAGCGCGCAGACCTCTTGTACCAGCTCGGACACAATCATCCCAGAGGCCTCAGGCCGCCACGGTGTAGCCTTCGTCGGCAATGGCTTGCTTGAGCGCCTCCGGTGCCAGGCTGGAATTGACCTCGACACGGTTTTGCAGGCGGTCCGCCACTACCTCGGCGGCGCGGTCGAGCTGGCGAATGGCGCGCACCACGGCTTTTTCGCAGTGCTCGCAGGTCATACCTTGAACGTTGAACGTGTGCTTCATCAAAATCCTCCGAAAATGGGGTTATCGAAAAACGCGTATTATGAACTCCCATGAATGTCCCTGTTGCTGCCACCTCACCCCTGCGTATTGACTTGGGCATCCACGGCATGACGTGCGCGTCGTGCGTGGCGCGCGCCGAACGTGCCTTGAAGAAAGTGCCCGGCGTACAAGAGGTGGCGGTGAACCTGGCCACCGAATCCGCGCGCATTCTGGTAACCCCGTCCGACCAAGTTGAAGCACGTCTGAAGCGCGCCGTGCGCGATGCCGGCTACGAGCCGGTCGCGGCCAACGCCGCCATTGATGCGGCGCCTGAATCAGCCTGGGCCGGTTTTGGCCCGGTCGCTTTGGGCGCGGCGCTGTCGTTCCCTTTGATGCTGCCAATGCTGGGCGACCTGTTCGGGCAGCACTGGATGTTGCCGGCCTGGTTGCAGTTTGCCCTGGCCACACCGGTGCAGTTCTTTCTGGGGGCGCGTTTTTACAAGGCGGGCTGGCACGCCGCGCGGGCGCTATCGGGCAATATGGATTTGCTGGTGGCCATGGGCACCAGCTCGGGCTGGGCCTTGTCGGTCTGGCTGTGGCTAAGCGCCGCACCAGACACCATGCCGCACCTGTACTTTGAAGCGTCTGCCGTGGTCATCACGCTGGTGCTGCTGGGCAAATGGCTGGAAGCACGCGCCAAGCGGCAAACCACCTCGGCCATCCGGGCGCTGCACGCGCTGCGCCCGGATGTGGCACACCTGCTGGGGCTGGATGGCGAAGTCGATGTACCCATCGACGAGGTGCTGGTGGGCGACGAGCTGGTGGTGCGCCCGGGTGAACGCTTTGCGGTGGACGCCAGCGTGCTGGAAGGCCAGACGCAAGTCGATGAATCAATGCTGACAGGCGAGCCTTTGCCGGTGCCCAAGACGGTGGGCGACATGGTAACGGGTGGCACGCTCAACGGCGACGGTCGCGTGGTCGTGCGTGTCAGCGCCGTCGGGGTCGATACCGTGCTGGCCAACATCATCCGGCTGGTGGAAGACGCGCAGGCCGCCAAGGCACCGATCCAGCGGCTGGTGGACCAGGTCAGCGCCGTGTTTGTGCCGGTGGTGCTGGTGTTGGCGCTGCTGACTTTCTTCGGCTGGTGGCTCAGCGGTCACGCGCTGGACGTAGCCATCATCAACGCCGTCACGGTGCTGGTGATTGCCTGCCCCTGCGCACTCGGCCTGGCTACGCCGGCGGCCATCATGGCCGGTACCGGTGTGGCGGCGCAGCACGGCATTTTGATCAAGGACGCGCAGGCGCTGGAGCTGGCGCACAAGGCGCAGGTGGTGGTGTTTGACAAAACCGGCACGCTGACCGTAGGCCACGCGCGGCTGACCGATTTTGTGGCCGGTGACGCTGCCCATCAGGATGATTTGCTGCGGGTGGCCGCGGCCATCCAAAGCGGCAGCAGCCACCCTCTGGCGCGTGCGGTGGTGGCGCACGCACAAGAGAAGTCGTTGCCGCTTCCAGCGGTAAGCGACGTGGTCAGTACCCCCGGCAAAGGGTTGCAGGGCAACGTTGACGGGGTGGCGTACCTCATTGGCAGCCCAACGTGGATCGCGCAATTGCAGGGCGATCTGGGCGCATTGGCCGAACCGCTAGCAACGCTGCAAGAGCGTGGTGCCACGCTGGCCGCGCTGGCCCGGCGCGGTGCCAGCGGACTAAGGGTGGTCGCGCTGATGGGCTTTGGTGACGAGCCCAAACCGGGTGCCGCAGCAGCCATCGCGCACTTGCGCCAACTGGGCATCCGGGTGCTGATGCTCTCGGGTGACAACCGCGCCGCCGCGCGTGCCATGGCCGAGCGTGTGGGATTGCACGCCGATCAGGATGAAGTCATCAGCGACGTGCTGCCGGGCGACAAGGCGGCGCACATCGCCCGGCTCAAGACAGCGGGCCAGACCGTGGTGATGGTGGGCGACGGTGTCAACGACGCGCCGGCTTTGGCGGCAGCCGACGTGGGCATGGCCATGGCCAACGCCGGTGGTGGTGCCGATGTGGCGATGCACGCGGCGGGCATCACGCTGATGCGCGGCGACCTGGCGCTGGTGGCGGCCGCGCTGGACATCTCGCACCGCACAGTGGCCAAGATCCGGCAGAACCTGTTCTGGGCTTTTATCTATAACGTGGTCGGCATCCCGCTGGCGGCTTTTGGGGTACTGAACCCGGTGCTGGCTGGCGCGGCCATGGCGGCCAGCTCTGTCAGCGTGATGAGCAACGCCTTGCTGCTCAAGCGCTGGCGGCCCGCAACTCGCCCGGGGGGGTGATAAAACAAAAGAGGGCCGCGGATCCGGTCTGCGGCATCGGCATACTCGCGCTCGTCGGGGTCGTGGTTTTGCAGCAGGAACTCGCGGTAACAGTGCTTGACGACAGGCTTCGAGTGGGTTTGTATCTCAGCCACCACGCGCAGGATTTCGGTAATCTTGATGTCCAGCGCCGCCTCGGTGCTGTAGAAGGTGTTACCGTTGAAGTGGGCGGTTTCGTTGCGGTCGTCCACCAGCTTGGCGTAGATGCCGATCTTGGCGTTGTCGCAGGCGATGAGTCCCTCGAAATGGAAATGCTTGCGTTCGAGACGTTTTTCACTTATCCGGCAGGTGGAAACCAGCGAAGAAGCGAGATTCTCAACACATGAAAAGCCTCGTCAGTACACCGTTTTGCCGTTACCCGGGTCGCCAGTTGCTGATAGATTGAGGATGATCGCCCCTTTTTCGAGTAACGAAGCACCCATTCGACAGCCTCTTTCGGGCGATCAGGTTTCGCAGCATCGGGTTGCCAGAAACCCTTGGCCTCTAGCGTGGTGCGAAGTGCGGCGAATGACCGGTCAAAACCCAAAGCCGAGCACACATGAGGGCTATCCTGCCACACCCAGTTCTCCAGTTCCGGGGTAATGACAACGGCACAGCCTTTATCGTCCGACCAACCTGCATCAACCAGATGCTCGCCGATCCGTTGCGATATAGCAGCTTTACCGGGCGAACCTTCCCATTCGGCATCGACAATGACCACTGCGTGACGATGAGTATTGGCGTAGGGCTGAAGAAATTCATTTGCACGGGTATATAGACCCGGGTCGTTTTGTCCATGAGCGACCACCATGTCCTGACGAAAATCGAAATCAAAATGCCCGCACCCCACGGCATGATGAAAAGCATCGCGCGAGAAAAAGCCCTTGAGCATTCCCTCCATATTCTTGTCCGCCACGAGAAATAGGCAATCCCTCATCCAAGCACTCCCGTTGCAAACAGCTCACCCAGATTCAGTGCCGACTGCCACTCGCGCAAGCGTGGATGTTCGTTGCCGCGAACAATATCGACCGCCCCTTCATCGGTTTTGCCAAAGCAGAGAATCTGCTTTGATTGCAGCAAGCTGAGCACCACCGGAGAATGCGTGGCGCACAAGACCTGAGCGTCATAGACAGATGAAAGCGACTGCATGACGGTTTCCATCGCCTTTGGATGGATGCCGTTTTCGGGTTCTTCGATCAGTACCACGTTCGGCGTGGTTGGCGCATAGGCAAGTAACGTCAAGGCAAGCAGACGCAGTGTGCCATCGGAAAGCACCCATGAAGGGGCGATCAAGCCGCTCTTGTATTTCAACTGGATATAGCGGGAACGATCTTCAGGCTTTTCACAAGTTTGCACATCGTCCAGATCGTCCAGCGTGGTTGCCAGATGCGCTACCCAGTCTTGCTTGGTTTTCGCCCCGCTTTTATTTTCAAGCGCATGTACCACCCATGGCAGGTTCGAACCGTCCGGTAAAAAATCGGCAGGGGAGCCTGCGGGAGAAGGCATGCGCATTTTTTCAGCATTGAGCATCAAGCGATGGATGCCTTCCATCAACACGCGTTTGGCCCAGGTTGCGGCGGGAAATTTCTGTTCATCTTCCGGCAGATTGGCGAGCGCGCTCTTGGCTGGGCCAAGCCGAAACAGATTGTTCCAGTCCGACGTTTCTGAACGGAAATAGTCGTTGCCACTTTCAACCACTTTGCTGACGACCTTGCGCCAACCTGGCGGGCTTTTTTTGTTCTGTAACAAAACAATATGCTCCGGGGGAGTTTCCGGGAAAGGGAACTGCGCCTGCAGAGGAATCTCGTGCTGCTTGATTTCGTCGCATAGCCACAGGGTTTCATGATCAAAACCCAGGCGACCATCGGTATGTATGCCCAGCTCGTAGCGCGCATAGCGGTAACGCTGCCCCAGTTTCTCGACAATCTCACTTGGTAAGTCCAAAGTCACGGCGATTTCCACCCCGCCTCCTTGGCGCAACCAGGTCAAATCCAGCGGATCAACCGCACGTGGCGCGATGTTCATGCGGGCATTGCCATACACCGCTGCATCCAGACCACTGGCCAGAATGTCCCGCACCAGCAGCAAGGCATCGAACAAGGTGCTTTTGCCGCAGGCATTCGGCCCCACCATCACCAGAAATGGCTCGAATTCGACCGATACATAGCGCAAGGCACGCAGCCCTTTGACTTCCAGTTGCCGGATCATGGGTTTTCTCCGAAAGATTCTGCGGCATTTTCGTCCCAGACGCGGGCGAGGGTGGCCTGGATTTTTTTCTCGAAGCGGGTGATCAGTTCGCGGTTGGCGGCGACCAGCGCCTGCTCGGCTTCGATCTCGGCGACGATGGCTTGCTGGGTGACGAGGGGTGGGCGGGGGATTTCATAACTCTCCACAACCGAACGAGGAACACGCTGCAAACCGCCGGTGCCTGTCATCTGCGGGGTAGCCCACACCCGGAAGGCTGGCGTTGCAGCAAACATAAACACCCACTGCGGGAGAAGATCACCCGTGGGCCTCAATACATAGAACTCGCTTGAACCGAAACCGATGCCGTTACAAAGGTTCCGGGCAATACCAGCCTTTCCGTTCTCGAAACAGGGCGTCACCTTCGCCAAAAGCACATCACCGTCTTTGAAGTATGTGTAGCTGGCAGTCACCTCGTCCAATCGCTTCGTGTCTTTGGGTGCGAAGAACATCTCATGCTCGCCGATGTCAGACATTGGAACAAACGACACGACTGTGGAACCCTCAAGGTCAGCCACTTCAGACTTGCGGGGATTCACAATGCAGGCTTCCCCGAGTGCCACCATCGGCCAGTCGGGGTGGATGGGGATGTGGGGACGGTAGTGATCGAGGACGGCGCGGGCGCCTTTGATGACTTTCTGGTAGCCCTCGATCTCCGCCACGATCTCCTTCTGCACGTCCGGCGGCGGCAGGGGGATTTGGACTCGGCGAACGATTTCGCTGTTGAGGTTGTTGACCACGCCACCTGTCGCAGCCTGTTTGAACTGTGCGAAAACGCGGTCTGAACCCAAGATGTTGTAGAGGAAGTCTTGATCTAAGAGAGGGGATTGATCGCGCAGAAGAAGCCACCCGTCATGAATACACCCATCGGTCGCCATGACGTAAGGCCGCCCAAAGCTCATGGAATTCGAGAGGATGAAATCGCCCGGCTTTACACGTCGCGATTTCGCTGCGCCTTCGGGAGTGACACGCTCTTTCGTTGTGGTGATGTATTTCGCACCAACTTCTGCGTCACCGATCTTGATCCAATTTATGCCGTCTGGCGCGTCGGTGATGAAGTCGTGGATTGGTCGAGGTGAGGCACCTCTTTCGATGATGCAAACATCACCGATTGGAACGAGGGGCCACACTAACCCAACACTTGCCGCACCTTCCCGATACCGTTCTCCGCTGAGGTTGTAGTCACCATTCGCTGCAATCTTTTCCTTCGGCACGATCTGGGCGGTGGACGTGAGGGCGACGATGTTCTCGGTGGACGCGCCGCTGCGCAGGGCGTGCAGGTAGGCGGCGAGCTCGGCCTGCACCTGCGGCAGGTCGTTTTTCTCGATGGCGCGGCGCTGTGCGCCGAGGCCGTAGCCGTCGTTCTCGACCTTGAAGAAAGCGATGGTGTCGGCCGCCTTGGCGAGGGACTTGTCGAGGATGAGGATGCTGGTCTTGACGCCGGAGTAGGGATTGAAACACCCGGCCGGCAGCGACACCACGGCGACGAGGGAGTTCTCGACGAGCATTTTCCGCAGCTCTTTGTAGGCGGTCTGGCTCTGGAAGATGATGCCTTCGGGCACGATGATGGCGGCGCGGCCGGTGGGCGTGAGGTGCTCGGCCATGTAATCGACAAACAGGACTTCGCTGCGCTTGGCCTGGATGGAGAAACGCTTGTGCGGTTTGATGCCGCCTTTCGGGGACATAAAGGGCGGGTTGGCGAGGATGACGTCGGCGAATTCGTTCCAGCGCTCCTCGTAGGTGAGGCTGTCGTACTCGAAGATGTGCGGATCGGTAAAGCCGTGCAGGTACAGGTTCACCAGCGAGAGGCGCACCATGTCGGGCGAAATGTCGTAACCCTTGAAGTTTCTGGCAAGGCGGCCTTTTTCGTCCGGGGTGAGCGTGCTGTGGCCCTTGGCGTCGGCATTGGTGCGCAGGATGTGCTTGTAGGCGGAGATCAGGAACCCGGCGGTGCCGCAAGCGGGGTCGAGGATGGTCTCGTCTTTCCGTGGCGCGAGGACTTCGACCATGAAGTCGATGATGTGGCGCGGGGTGCGGAACTGGCCGGCATCGCCCTGTGAGCCGAGCACCGAGAGCAGATACTCGAAGGCGTCGCCGAGGCGCTCGCTGTGGTCGTATGAAAAGTCGTCGATGATCTTGAGAAAGGCCTTGAGCGTTTCGGGGTCGCGGTAAGGCAGGTAGGCATTTTTGAAAATTTCGCGAAACAGCGCGGGAATGCCTGGGTTTTCGGGCATCTTGGCAATGCCTTCGCCGTAGAGGCCCAGCATTTCGTGTCCGCCCAGACTGCGGTCCATGAGTTTGGCCCAACCGTAGCGTGCGAAGTCGCCGGTGAAAAACTTGCGCTTGCCGCCAAGTTCTTCACTCTCGGCGTCCATGTCGTCCATGAACTTGTAGATGAGGGCGATGGTGATCTGCTCGACCTGGGATTTGGGGTCGGGCACCTTGCCAACAAGGATGTCGCGCGCGGTATCGATGCGGCGTTTGGTGGTGGTGTCGAGCATTACTTCAAGCGTTTCATGGTGTTGTCAGTTAAGTCGCATGCCCTTTAATCCCGTCGAATTCAACGGGATTCAGGTGGAAAGAAAATCCAAACCTCTCGAATTCGAGGGGTTTAACTATGGCGAATTCGCCACAATTAAAACACTGCGTGGATGGGTGCATGGCTCAGGCTGCGAACTGGTTCAAGGCGACATAGTCCTTGACGTATTCTGGGACGAGCGTGCGGTACGGCTGGGGCACGGCTCTGAAATCGTGGGTGCTGAAATACGGGTTGGTGGCCAGATCGGTGAACTGCCTGCTGTCGATGATGTCGCGCACCCGGTTGCTGGTGACGTAGGCCTTGAAATAGGTCTTGATGGCCGGAATGGCCGCAGGCTGCACGGGCACGCGGTCAGCGACGAACTTCGAGAATTCCTCTTCCAGTAGTTCGTCCTTGGACTTGAAGCGCGGGATGAGGCCGAAGATCTTTTCCAGGATTTCGCGCAGGGTCAGGCGGCGGTCCACGGCGGCGGCTTTGCGCAGCTTGTCGAGGGTGTAGAACTCCTCGGGCTTGTCGAAGACTTCGCGGTTCACGTAGTCGATGACGCGGTCCCACTGCCCGGCTTCCACGGCAGAGGCCACGGTGTCGTTGGCGCGGATAACGTCTTCGAACTTCTCGAAGAACATGCGGTCGATCTTCATGCCCTCGGCCGTGATCTGCTCAACACGCATCGAAGCCAGGATGTCGGCGCCGAGGTGCTCGTAGGTGCCGCCCACGACCACCGGGCCTTCGCCGCCCCCGCCTGCGTCGTCGCCGCGCGCGGACCTGGGCGGCGGCAGCTTTAGCACTTCGTCGTAATTGAATTCTTCCTCGAAGTACTCGCAGTTGGCGAAGAAGTCGAACAGTTTGAAGGCGGTCTTGATGGGCTGTTGCACGCCTTCCTTGAGGGCGTCGTCGAAAAGCACGTCGCGGAAGTCGTGCTTGCGGGTGCCGCGTCCCTTGATCTGGATGAAGTCGGTGGGCGAAAAGATCGGGCGGAAGAGACCCATGTTGAGGATGTCGGTGCAGTCGTAGCCGGTGGTCATCATGCCAACCGTCACGCAGATGCGCGCCTTGCTGGTCTTGTAGGCGGGGATGAAGTTGCCGGAGCCGAGCAGCTTGTTGTTGGCGAAGTTGATGGTGAACTGCTGGGCGTCGGGTATCTGGGAGGTGATCTGCACCGCGAAGTCGGACTGGTACTTGGCCGGGAACATGCGCTCGGCCATCTGATTGAGGATTTGCGCCAGCTTCGCGGCGTGGTTCTGGCTGACGGCGAAGATGATAGCCTTGCCGATCTCACCGCTGACTGGGTCACGCAGGGCGTTTTCCAGAAACGTCTTGCACAGGAGCTGGTTGGTGGTGTCGGCGAAAAAGCGCTTTTCGAATTCGCGCTGCTTGAAGGCCTGCTGCTGATCCTCACCGGTGTCATCGGTGAACGTGACCACAAAGCCCTCTTCGGAAAGCAGCGTGGTGGTGATCTCGGTGCGGGCGTCCACCACGGTCGGGTTGATCAGGAAGCCTTCCTTTACCCCATCAAGCAGGGAGTAGCGGAAGGTTGGCTGGCTGTTTTCGCAGCCGAAGGTGCGGTAGGTGTCCTGCAACAGGCGGCGCTCGGCCTCGCGCGGGTCGCGCGTGCCCGGCTTGGCGCTGTCGAAGCGGCGCAGGTAATCGCGCGGCGTGGCGGTAAGGCCCAGCTTGTAGCCAATGAAGTAGTCGAACACCGCGCGGGCGTTGCCGCCGATCGACCGGTGCGCTTCGTCGGAGATGACGAGATCGAAGTCGGTCGGCGAGAACAGCTTCTGGTACTTGTTGTTGAACAGCAGGGATTGCACGGTGGTGACAACAATCTCGGCGCGGCGCCAGTCGTCTCGGTTTTCCTTGTAGATCACCGTCTGATAGTCGGCCGACAGTACGGCAGCGAAGGACTTCTTGGCTTGGTCCTCCAGCTCAAGACGATCCACAAGGAACAAAACACGGCGCACATTGCCCGAACGGAGAAACAGTTTGATCACTGCGGCGGCAGTCAGCGTTTTGCCGGTGCCGGTGGCCATTTCGAACAGGAAACGGTCTTTGCCGTTGCCGACTGCGGCCTGCAGGCTGTGGATGGCCTTGAGCTGATAGGGCCGAAGAAAGCACAGCTTGTTGCTCTGGATGTAGCCGGGGCGCTCCGCCTGGTTTTGCCAGGCGGCATCGGACGCGTAGTTCGGGCGCTGGGTGCGAACGATGTAGTCCTCGCCGACGCGCTCTTCGATCAGTCGCTGCGGATTGGGCGTGACTTTCTGATAGCCGGTGACCGAGTCCGGCGTCGGAAACGAGGTGATGACGTAGGGGTTGCCGCGTTCGAGGTCCCAGAAGTAGTGCAGGTTGCCGTTGGAAAGAATGACGAAACGGCAGTTCTGAGATCTGGCGTATTTGCGCGCCTGCTCTTTGCCGACAAGTGGATTTTTGTCTTCTGCCTTGGCTTCGAGGACGAGCAGCGGGAAGCCCCTGGCATCGAGCAAGAGAAAATCGACAAAGCCTTTTGTGCTTTTCTCGAAGTTGACGCCGAGCGCGTCCAGGTCGGTTGACTGGATCGTGACGCTGGGTTCAAGGCGAATGTTGGCGGGCGCAGTGCCATCCTGGAAAAACCGCCAGCCGGCCGCTTCGAGCAGCCTGTTGATCTTGATGCGCGCGGTGGCTTCTTTAACTGACATTCAGGATGCTGTTGCTGGGGTGGTGGTCAAGCGGAAGCAGCTCCCAAAGGGACTGATTGCCTCAATCCGCTTGTGTGACAGATTATGACTTGATCAGGGGCAGTGGCGAGGGCCCCTGATCTCGCGATCGCCATGCCGTGCAGGTCGCTGCGCCAGCCGAGTCCGTCAGCGAGCCCGGACTGCCGCCGCAAGGGCTGTAAAACTGCATGAGGTGCGTGGATGTGCGGCTGGCGTGTTCCACGTTGTTGTCTCAGAGGCTCAATGTTTTAAGAACAAAAACAGGCTATAGCCCTTATTTGACAAGCGC
This sequence comes from Comamonadaceae bacterium CG12_big_fil_rev_8_21_14_0_65_59_15, assembly GCA_002786915.1. GTDB lineage: Bacteria > Pseudomonadota > Gammaproteobacteria > Burkholderiales > Burkholderiaceae_C > Rhodoferax. The sequence continues at coordinate 31,357 of PCUV01000067.1, forward strand.
AAGCAGCTATTCTTTTTGACAGCCATTGCCTGGCCGCAAAGCACACACCTGCGCATAGGCAGGGGTCTCAAGCTGTAGCGTCACGTGGCGGATTTCAAAATGTTCGTGCAACTCTTGTTCAGCGGTGCGCAGCAGTGCAGCACTATCCCCGCTGTCGGTGACCAGGTGCGCCGTCAGCGCGATGTGGCTGGTGCCCATGGCCCAGACGTGCAAGTCGTGCACACCAGTCACACCGGGCAGACCCGCCAGCAGCGTGCGCACCGCCGGTACATCCACGCTGGCGGGCACGCCGTCAAACAACAGGTGCAGCGATTGTTTGAACAAGTCCCAGGTGCTCCACAAGATCACAGCGGCGATCAGCAGGCTCACCACCGGGTCAAGCCAGACCCAGCCCAGCCAAAGCGTCAAGGCCCCGGCGAGCACCACACCGGCCGATACCAGTGCATCGGCGGCCATGTGCAAGAACGCTGCACGAATGTTCAGGTCGTCCTGGCTGCCACGCATGAACAACCCGGCGGTGGCGGCGTTGACGACAATGCCAAGGCCCGCCACCACCATGATCGTGACACCCTGGGCTTGCAATCCGGCTTGCGGCGCGCTCAGACGGCCCACGGCTTCCCATGCCAGGCCACCCATGGCCAGCAACAACAGCAACGCATTGGCAAACGCCGCCAGGATGGTGGCGCGCTTGAAGCCGTAGGTGTGGCGCTCGTTTGCGGCAATCTTGACGGCCAGTGCCCCGGCCCAGGCCAGTACCAGTCCAGCTACGTCGCTCAGGTTGTGACCAGCGTCGGCCAGCAGGGCCAATGAATTGATCTGCCAGCCGTAAAACGCTTCGATGGCGACAAAGCCGGTGTTGAGCAGGATGCCCAGCCCAAAGGCCCGGTTGAAGTTGGCTGGGGCGTGGTGGTGCTGGTGGTGTGCGTCGCTCATGGGTTGTGCGGATAAGCCGATGGGCTTGCAGCGCTGAATTTACCCCGGATTCACGCCCAGCAGCCGCCCGGTGAGCTTGCGTGCCAGCGGCGCCATGAAGAAAATCACCGGCACGCCAACCACGTGGGCAATGGCAAAGGCTTTTATCCAGCGCGCGACAAAGTCCGGGCTTGGGCCCACGTTCACCAACGTGATGACCAGTGTCATCAGAAAAATCATCATCGCGCCCATGACGAACGAGAAAACCAGGTGAAATTTTTTTTGCGGTTGCATTGTTGATGTTCCTGCGAGTGACTTCAATATATCAGGCCGCAGCCAGCCAGCCTTCGACCTTGTCGCGGCTGGGGATGCCACCGGTGTGCACCACCTTGCCGTTGATGACCACGCCGGTCGTGCTCATCACGCCATAGCCCATGATGACACGAAGTTCCTCCACCATTTCCAGCTTGACAGCCACGCCCTTGGCTTGTGCCACCTGGTCGATCAGCGCTTCCACAATCGGGATGATGCCCGCCGCATTGGTGTACATCGGCACACCCAGTCTTCCAGATAGCGCTCCTTATGCAGTTTGCCAATCACCACCCCGGCGATGATGGCCACACTCAAGCACAAGCCCAGGTAGAGCGCCGCCACCTTCCAACCAAACATGCCAAACAGCAGCGCCAGTGCCACTTCATTGACCATGGACGCTGAGATCAGAAAAGAGAACGTCACGCCCAGCGGCTTGCCCGCCAGCATGGCGCGGGTGCGCTCGGGCGACACAAAGGTGTGCACGATGCTCATCACAAACACAATGCAGGTGAGCAGCAGCAAGACCTTGGGCGTGTCGTAAAAAAAGAATTGCAGCGCACCGCCCAGGTGGCTGGCACGATCCACCGGCAGCGCGGCCACCAGTGCTTCAGAGGCCGGAATCAGCATCTGGTACAAGCCCAGCCAGACAGCGGCGGCCAGCACCAGAAAAGCCAGGGGTTGGCGCTGTGGCCAGGATTTGAGGGACAGGGTTGTGGTGTGCATGCGAGTGGAGACGGCACAAGGCGCAAAAAGACGCAGCCCTTGACGTGTCATGGTTAAATATTTTTTTGCCAGTGGGTACGGTGTGGCGCCTTGTCGTTACGACAAAGCAAACAGAAATTCAAAGGTCATGCCTCAGGAGCGATTCATGACTTGCATAAAGTTTGAGTGGCTGCAATGCAGCGGACGGCCACCAATGCCTGCTTCCGGTTGAGCAGATTTCATGAATTTCGCGGCTGGTCAACGGCTGTTCGCAGGCTTTGGCAAGGTGCCCGTTGTTGACGTTGCCACCCATGTGAATCGGCCACGGAAGCCTGTCATTTATTCTTGCCGTGAATTGCAATCGCAATACAATGCAGCGATGAAGACTGCGACCATCCCCCCCATTCGCGTAGCACCTGAGTTCAGGATCGAAGTTGAAGGTGTCCTTGAGCAAGGCGAATCGCTTTCACAATTCGTCGAAAGCGCCGTACGTCAAACGGTTTTGAAGCGCAAACATCAAGCTGAATTCCTGCGTCGGGGCATCACAGCCATCGAGGAAACAAAGCGAGCTGGTGGCGGCATTGCTGCGGAGGTTGTGGTTGCCAAGCTTGAAGCCAAACTGGCGGCTGCGCGTCGAACCCAGTCTCAGCACCATTGATGATCTATACCGTTCAATTCAGTGCCGTTGCCGACGAAGATTTGGAGAGGCTTTTTGATTTCATGCTTCAACGTGAACTGGACAGTGAGGCTGGTGATCTTGACATTCCCGAGAGGGCGCTAAAAGCCATCAAAGAGGGCATAGGCTTTTTGAGGTCGTCTCCATTTGCCTGTCGCAAGGTTGGGGAGAGTCCTTTTATTCGAGAGCTCGTGATCACTTTTGGACGCTCAGGCTATGTGGCACTTTATGAGATAGTCGATGACAGCACCGTCATCATCGGTGCGATTCGTCACCAACGGGAAGAGGATTACCACTGAATCGACCAATCGTTGCAGAGATGGCTGCTATTGAAATCAACTCATGCTGACCTGTAGAGGCAGAGATGAACGGCCGGTTTGGATGGGTCCTTTCGGCAAGTTGGCTGACGGCTTTCGCCCTAAGGACTTCACTCGCGCTACGCAGCGAGTTTCTCACGTACAGCAACCCCGCGCTCGATTTCTCGAAGGGTTGGCAGGGTTTTCAAGTCGTAGTTGGCCTGCATGACCAGCCATGACGTCGCATCACCGCCAAAGTGCTTGGCCAGACGTGCTGCCGTGTCCGCCGTTACGGCGCGGCGCTCCTTGACGATTTCATGAATGCGGGTCGCCGGTACGCCTAGCGCCAAGGAGAGCGCGTTGACGCTGAGTCCAAGTGGAGCGAGATAGTCCTCACGTAACACTTCGCCAGGGTGCACGGGGCGCATACGATTAACTGGCCTTGCCATATTGTTTCCTCTAGTGGTCATCCACAATCTCGACATCTGTAGGTCCAACTTCCGTCCATACGCAGCAGATGCGCCACTGGTCATTGATGCGGATACTGTTCTGACCCTTCCTATCGTCTTTCAATGCTTCCAGGTGATTGCCGGGAGGAGCCTTCAAGAATGCCAGTGTCTGTGCGGCGTCGAGTTGCGCGAACTTGCGCTCAGCGACCTTGGCTAGAGTCTTGAACCGACGAGGACTCTTGCCTTCGAAGAGCGCCTGAGTCTCCTTGCACTTAAACGACTGGATCATGCGTGGATCGTATTACGCGCAACGTAAGATATCAAGGGCAGCACTTTGTGAAGGTGGCGCTTGGAGCTTATTGTGAAGCCTAAGGGATGCGGAAATCACAAATATCCCGTTTCTGTCGGCACTGATGGGCGCATTGCGTCGTTGCAATCCGCTTGTTTAGCTAACGCTGCATTGCGGACAACCAACGTGAGCCGCCAATCAGCACCAACCTCTAAACCCCAAGTCAAAAATTCTTTGGAATGAACATCCGCGCCCCAAGGGGCAGGGAATTTACCCATGGTGATGAAAAAATGGTGGAATCGGCGACTCATTTAGCTTGAAACGTGCACTCCAAGCCACCGTTTATCCTCTCTCGTACCACCCCTTGCTGCGATTGACGATGGCCACCACCGCCAGCATCACCGGAACCTCAATCAGCACACCCACCACCGTGGCCAGTGCGGCGCCTGAATTAAAGCCAAACAAACTGATGGCCGCAGCCACCGCCAGCTCGAAAAAATTGGACGCGCCTATCAGCGCCGACGGGCAGGCAACTGAGTGCTTTTCGCCCACGGCGCGGTTGAGTACGTAGGCCAGACTGGCATTGAACGCCACCTGAATCAGGATCGGCACGGCCAGCAGGCCGATGATGAGTGGCTGCTTCAGAATAGCCTCACCCTGAAACGCAAACAGCAGCACCAGCGTGGCCAGCAGCGCGGTGATCGACCACGGGCCGATGCGCTCCATGGCCGCGTCGAACGCTGCCTGGCCCTTGGCCAGCAGCGATTTGCGCCACCATTGCGCAATGGCTACCGGGATGATGATGTACAGCCCCACCGAGATCAACAGCGTGTCCCAAGGCACTGTAATGCTCGATAACCCCAACAAGAATGCCACCAGCGGCGCAAACGCCAGCACCATGATGCTGTCGTTAAGCGCCACCTGACTTAAAGTGAACAACGGGTCGCCATTCGTGAGGCGGCTCCAGACAAACACCATGGCGGTGCAGGGCGCGGCGGCCAGCAGAATCAGCCCGGCGATGTAGCTGTCGATCTGGTCGGGGGGCAGCATGGGGGCCAACAGGTTGCGAATGAACAGCCAGCCCAGAAACGCCATGGAAAACGGCTTGACTAGCCAGTTCACAAACAGCGTCACACCAATGCCCTTGACGTGCTGGCGCACCTCGCCCAAGGCACCAAAGTCCACCTTGACCAGCATCGGGATGATCATGACCCAGATCAGCACCCCCACCGGCAGGTTGACCTGCGCCACCTCCATGCGCCCGATGGCCTGGAACACGCCGGGCAGCAACTGCCCCAGGCCGATACCGGCGACGATGCACAAACCGACCCACACGGTCAGGTAGCGCTCGAACACGCTCATGTTATTCGTAGAAGGGGCGGTAGTTTTCACGGATTGGCTCGAATCTAATCAGTTGAGGACAGAGCAAAATTGCTTCACAACTCTTGGTCTGTCCCGCAGAGTTTCATAGTTCGGCGGCGCGGGTGGCCGCAGGGTGAGAGGCGTGGGCTTACCCGCTCAACAGAGCGTACAAGCGCGCCACCCCCACAGGTTCATGCTGTTGCAATGGCACCAGCGCGTAACGCTGCGCATGACGCGTGGCCACGGCATCGATCTCGCGCAGTTCGTTGTACGCGCGGGTCTGCAGCAGTGGGGCGCTGGGGTGCGCTGCTGCCACACTGTTGTTGATAACCCAGGCCCAGGGTTCGATGCCGGCGCGGCGCAGGTCAGCTTGCAAGTTGGCGGCTTCCAGCACCGGCGTGGTTTCGGCCAGCGTGACAATCAGCACCTTGGTTTGCCGTGGGTCTTGCAACTGCATCATGGGGGTGGTGAAGTGCGCATGCTCGCCCATCTGGCGCGCCACGTCGCGGTGGTAGGCACCGGTGGCGTCGAGCAGCAGCAGCGTGTGACCGGTGGGCGCGGTGTCCATCACGACAAACTTTTTGCCCGCTTCGCGGATCACGCGTGAGAACGCCTGGAACACCGCAATTTCTTCGGTGCAGGGCGAGCGCAGGTCTTCTTCCAGCACGGCGCGGCCGGCTGCGTCGAGCTTGGCACCCTTGACGGCGAGCACTTGCGCACGGTAAGCCTCGGTCACCTCATGCGGGTCGATGCGGCTCACCGTTAAATGCGCCAGTGTGCCGTTGAGCGTTTCCGTCAGGTGCGCGGCGGGGTCCGAGGTGGTCAGGTGCACCTCATGGCCGCGTGTAGCCAACGCCACCGCCACAGCAGCGGCCAGCGTGGTTTTGCCCACGCCGCCCTTGCCCATCAGCATCACCAAGCCGTGGCCTTCGGCGGCTATTGTCTCGACCAGCGAGCTCAGGCTGGATGCCTTGCGCTCATCCGACGTGCTGGGCGCGGCGTGGCCCGCCGGGGCTTGCACTATCGCTGCACCTGCAACGGTTGGCGTTTGCAGCAACTGTTTCAAGGCAGGCAGGCCAAACAAGTTGAACGCCTTGAGTTCGATCTGATCGGTGGGCAGGCTGCGCAGCGCCTCCGGCAAGTTGACCAATGCGGCCTGCTCGCGCTGGAAAATGGCTAGTGCCAGCGGGTCGTGCGCTGCTTCAGATGGTGGAAACACGCCATTGATGACCAGATGCTGGCGCGTCAGCCCAATACCAGCCAACTCGCCGTGGGTGCGAGTCGCTTCATTTAGTGTAGCTGCTTGAGCCCGTGCGACAAGCACCAGACGGGTTTTTAGTGGATCGGCCAGGGCATCGACCGCCGCCTTGTACTGGGTGCGCTGCTTTTCCAGACCGGCCAGCGGGCCCAGGCACGAGGCGTCGCCCTTGCCGTCTTCCAGAAAGCCGCTCCAGGCACCGGGCAGCTGCAGCATGCGGATGGTGTGGCCGGTGGGCGCGGTGTCGAACACGATGTGGTCGAAATCTTGCGTGAGCGCACCGTCGATGAGCAGCGCCGTGAACTCGTCAAACGCGGCAATCTCGGTGGTGCAGGCACCTGAGAGCTGCTCTTCGATGCCTTTCAGCACGGATTCGGGCAACACGCCGCGCACCGGCCTGACGATACGGTCACGGTAGGCTTGCGCGGCGGCCTGCGGGTCGATCTCGAGTGCACTCAGGTTGGGTACCTCGGTCACGGCGGTGATCTGGTTGCCAATGGTGATGCCAAACACCTGGCCCACGTTGGAGGCCGGGTCTGTGCTGACCAGCAGCACACGCTTACCCTGGGTGGCAAGTTGGATCGATGTGGCGCAGGCAATCGATGTTTTTCCCACGCCGCCTTTACCGGTAAAGAACAGAAAGCGCGGTGGGTGGTGCAGAAACTTCATCATCCGCAGCACTTGCCGCCCCCGCAGCAAGCGCCCCCCGTGGTCGTGGTAGCCGGGCGGTCAGATTCTGTGCAACAGGTGTCACTCTGTTGCAAGTTGGTCCAGCGCGCCAGTTCGGCGCGGGTCGGGTAGCGTCCGGCCAGCGCCAGTTCGCCGTCCAGCAACGTGGCCGGCAAGGCACTGTCACCGCTGCGCTGCAGCAGGGCACGGATGGCGGAATGCTCGGCAAACGCCATCGGTTGCTGCGCCAGGTTGAAGCGCTCGATTACCGCGCCCTGTTGTTTGGCCCAGTCTGCGTCGGCCGAAAAATCGACCAGTTTTTGATCGACATCGCTGCCGCATACGCCGCTGCTGCAGCACAGGGCGGGGTCGAATACTTGAAGTTTTTTCATGACAGGTTCCTTTGATAAGTTAACTCTCTGCACAGCCGCCCCAAATGATGAAATTGAGCCGTCATTCACGCGCAGGGGGAAATGACGAAGTTCGGCGTTTTTCACGTTAAAACGGGACAAACTGGCATCAATGTGCCAATGTGATCCAGTTCGGTCTTGAGCCGTTCCGGTTTCGCTTGCAGCTCGGCCAGGGGCAGCGCCAGCAAGGCCTCGATGCGTGCACGCAGTATGCGGTAAGCGCTACCAAAAGCCGCGTCGATTTCAGCGTCGCTGCCGCTGGCGTGCGCCGGGTCAGCCACGCCCCAGTGCGTGCGCAGCACCGGGCCCAGGTAAGCCGGGCAGGTTTCACCCGCTGCATTGGCGCACACCGTAACCACGATATCGGGCGTTTGCGGCAAGTTGTCCCATGATTTGCTGTGGTAGCCATCGGTAGCGATGCCCTCATGCGCCAGCAAGGCCAGCGAGCGCGGGTGCACGGTGCCGCTGGGGTGGCTGCCCGCGCTCATGGCGCGCCAGCCTGGCGGGGCCAGGTGGTTGAAAGTGGCTTCGGCCAGGATCGAGCGGCAGGAATTACCAGTGCACAGAAACAGGATGTTCATGGTTGGGTGTGACGGGTTACGAGTGGGGTTGAGAAAAGTTTTAGTTGCACAGCGCCGTGAGTGCCACCGGTGCGCATTGCTCGGGGTGGCCCGCGCAGCATTCGGCGGTCAGGTAATGCACCAGCTCTTGCATCAAGGCCATGTTCGCGCGGTAGCGCAGAAAGCGCCCTTCTTGCACGACAGACACCAGTTGGGCATGCGTGAGCGCTTTCAGGTGGAACGACAGGTTGGTGGCTGGCAAGGCCAGCGCGGCACTGATTTCACCGGCCACCTGTCCGGGTGGGCCGGCCTTGACCAGCAACCGGAAAACGTCCAATCGCACACCGGAGGCGAGCGATTCAAAAACCGTGATAGCAGTGGTTTTATCCATAGTTCAATGATTCAACAATGATTGAAGTATAGATGAAAAGCAGATATCGGTTTATTCACTACGCCCATATCAGAAGACTTTGGAGCTGGATGGCTCAGGCATACCGCCTGGACTTGACCAGTCGTGAATCAGCGTTGGGTGTGGCAGATGGGGGATAAGCGTACCAAGGTCACCCTGACGGCCCAAGTCCCAGGCGCCAAGCCAGGACGGCAAGGTGCGCGACGGATCATCGCCCAGGCCCCGCACCACGCAGCCACCCGCAGCGCCGCTGGCCGCCACCGCCTGCAATTGGCCGGGCTCCAGAATGCCGCCAATACCCACCACCGGCGCGGGGGCCATGTGCGCCCACCAGGCCAGGTTGTCCAGGCCCTGTGGCACCCAGGGCATGTCTTTGGTGGTGGTGGGCCAGACCGGGCCGCAAGCGATCAGGTCAGGCTGTAGGCCCGCCGCACGGCACAGCTCCCACAGGCTGTGCGAGCTCAGGCCGAGCTGCACCCCCTGCGCACGCGCGGCCTGCAACTCGGCCCGTTCGGGTGCCGTCAGAGCCAGCAGATCAGCCTGCCCCAGATGCAAGGCACGCGCGCCTGCCGCCAGCGCCGCGCGCCAGTGGTCGTTGATGACCAGCAGCACCTGGGCAGCGTCGGCCGCACCCTGGCTGCGCACGATCGCGTCCTGCAACTGTGCGCTCCACGCCGCGTCGCTTGAACCCGCCGGGCGCTTCAGACGGAGCTGAATCGTGTCCACCGTGGGCGTGGCGCGCAGCACGGCCGCAACCTGCTCGGCGCTGTTGGCAATGGCATACACACCGGGGGCGCGAGCGCACCCGCGCAGGCCTGTGGCCCAGCGCTCGGGTGGCAGATCGTCCAGCGACAGATGCGGCAGCAGCGTGGGGTCGGTGCCAAAGCCGGCACAGGCCAGCACGGGACCAGCCCCCTGGCCGACAGCGCTCGCGTGGCGCAGCGCGTGCGTGCTGGCCATTTTGGCCAGCACGACGGCGTCGGCCGCGACCCAGCCCAGCGCCAACGCCGCTGCCAGTGCGCTGGCAAAAGTGCAACCGGTGCCGTGCTGGTGCGTGGTGACCACCCGGGGCAGTGTCAACCAGCCGCACGCGTGTGGCGTGTCGAGCCAGTCATGCGACAGACCGGGCGTGTCTGCGTCGCCGCCGGTAATGACCACCGCCTGCACACCGCGCGCGCGCAAGGCCGCCGCTTGCGCCGGTACGCCCTGCGGCGCGTCGGCTGCCAGCAGAGCCGTGACTTCACGTTGGTTGGGGGTGATGACGCTGGCGCGCGGCAACAGCTCCTGGCGATACACCTGTAGCAGGGGCTCGTCCACCAGAGCCGCACCGGTGTTGGCGCGCAGCACCGGGTCCAGCACCAGCGCCACCGGACCGTGCGCACGCAATCGGTCAACCCAGCGCGCCAGCACGCGCGCATTGGTGGCGCTACCAAGCAGACCGGTCTTGATCACGCGCGGCGGCAGGTCGGCGGCCAGCGCGGCCAGTTGCGCCTCGAGCAGCGCGGCTGGCATGGGCTCTATGTGTGTCACCGTGGTGGTGTTTTGCGCGGTGACGGCGGCCACCACCGGGCACAGGTGCACACCAAATGCATCAGCAGCGCGTTGGTCGGCCGCCAGACCGGCACCGCCGCCACTGTCGGTGCCAGCGATGCTCCAGATCACCGGCATGGCTGGTGTGCGCATGGCCGTCGATCAACCGATAAGGAAAGGCTGGCCGCTGACGGGCGTGGAGGCCACGGCCATATCCTGTGGCGCCATCACGCCAGCCAGATACGCCGCGCGCCCGGCCTCAATGGCCAGACCAAAGGCGCGCGCCATGCGCACCGGGTCCAGCGACTGGCTCACGGCAGAATTAAGCAACACCGCATCAAAACCAAACTCCATGGCCTGCGCGGCGTGACTGGGCGCGCCAAGGCCGGCATCGACCACCAGTGGCACACCCGGCAGCCGGGCGCGCAACGTGCGCAGCGCAAACGGATTGATCAAGCCCTGGCCAGAGCCGATCGGTGCGCCCCAGGGCATCAACACTTGGCAGCCCGCGTCCAGCAGGCGTTGGCAGGTCACCAGATCGTCGGTGCAATAGGGGAAGACGGTGAAGCCGTCTTTCACCAGTTGGGCCGCCGCCTCGACCGTGCCCCAGGGGTCGGGCTGCAAGGTGTGCTCGTCGCCCACCACTTCAAGCTTGATCCAGTGCGTGCCGTACAGTTCGCGCGCCATCTGCGCCAGCGTGATCGCTTCGCGCGCGCTGCGGCAGCCGGCGGTGTTGGGCAACAGGTGCACGCCGCTGCTGACAATGCGTTCGATATAGCCGTTGTCGCCGCCCACAGAGACCGTGCGCTTGAGACCGACCGTGACGACTTGTGTGCCGCTGGCGGCGATACTGTCAGAGAGCACCTGCAGCGACGGGTAGCCCGAGCTGCCCAGGAAAAATCGGCTGGTGAGCGTGGTGCCGACTACGCTGAATGAATCCATTGGTGAAACCTCTTGAATCTCTGAAACCTTGCGGGTCAGACCACTCGCGCAGCGACGTGCTCTGACCCCAACTGATTAAATTGCACTGCCACCTGGTCGCGCGCACCCACCATCCGGTTGTGCTCGTCAACAAACACCAGTTGCGGCCGATGGCTGCCAACCTGGTCCTCTGGTACTTGTGCAAAAGCGGCAATGATGAGCAAGTCGCCCAGCGCGGCACGGCGCGCGGCCGAACCGTTGACCGAAATCATTCCGGAGCCGCGCTCGCCTTTGATGGCGTAGGTGACGAAGCGCTCGCCGTTGTTGATGTTCCAGATGTGAACCTGTTCGTTTTCGAGAATGTTGGCGGCCTCCAGCAGGTTTTCGTCGATGGCGCAGGAGCCTTCGTAGTGCAGTTCGCAGTGCGTTGCGGTCACGCGGTGGATTTTTGACTTGAGCATGGTTCGGAACATGACTGTCTCCAAAAAGTTGGGGGGTTACTCAGCCGCCCACAATGGCGTGAAAGGTGAGCACGGTGTCGTTGTGTTTGAGGACGGTCGATGGGCGCAGTGCGCGTGGCACGAAATCGCCATTGACGGCGCTGGCGACCTGCTCCGCACTGACGCCGCTGTGGCTCAGGATGTGCGCCAGCGCGGTCTCGAGCGAGCACGGCGCGGGCAGCGTCAGCGCACCGATGTCGGTGTGGATGGTGATGTGTGCCGGGGCGTTCATTTCATGTCACCAGCTCGGTGCGCGCCAAGGCATCATCGACCAGCGAGGGCGCCAGCAGCCAGCCGTGACGATACAGGCCGTTGATGCGCACCAGACCGTCTTCGATGTGTATCTCGGGCCGGTTGTCGGGCAGCGCCGGGCGCAGGTTGCGGTCGAGCCGGACAATGCGGGCCTCGGCCAGCGCCGGGATGATGCTATGCGCGGCGGCCATCAGCTCGACCGCGCTGCGCAGCGACACCTCGGAGCGGTCATCGCTTTCGAGTTCGCTCGCCCCCAAAAAAATCACGTCCTTGCGCCGCGGCACCAGATAGACCCGGTGGCGCGGGTGCAGCAGCCGCACCGCGCGGCGCAGTTCGACGCCGGGTGCGTGCAGCCAGACCGTCTCGCCGCGCACACCGCGCACCGGGGTGGCATCGCGGGCGCCTGCACCGCGCAGGTCGAACACCCAGTCAAAGCTGTGCGTGCTGGCCGTGCTGCCATCGGGTGCGGTGGTCTCCAGTTGCGCACCGGTTGAAGCGTCTGCTGCTGCGCGCAGCGTGGTCACGCGCTGCTGCCAATGCCATTGCACGTTGGGCGCGCTGGCGTGCAGGGCCTTGAGCATGCACGGCGTGCAGACCGCCGCCTCACCCGGCAACAGCCACGCGTGCAGGCGCCCCTGGCTGGCATGCAATGCGGGTTCAAGCTCATGCAGGCGCGCGGCGTCCACCGGCACCACTTGCTGGGGCCAGCCACGCGAACCTTTTTCGATGTGTGCCAGCACCCGCTGGGCTGCGCCCAGGTCGGGGCCGTGCGCCACCAGCAGGCTGCCGTTGCATTCAAAGTGTGGCTGATGCTTGCCCTGGCGTGCCACCCGGGCAGAAATTTGTGCCCACCGGTCAATCGAATACCAGCCGCGCTCGGCCAAGTCGGGGTCGGTGGCATCCAGCTCGGCCAAGGGGCTGAGCATGCCCGCCGCAGTAAAGCCTGCGGCCCCTTGCCCATCAAACGAGGGTAGCGGCCCATCGGCCGGGTCGAACACGCTGACCTGATGGCCCGCGTGTGCCAGCTGCCAGGCAGTCAGTCGCCCCAGCAATCCGGCACCGGCAATGCCTATTTTTAAAGGTGTTGCCATGGCTTACACCTGTTTGGGCAGGGCCTGAATGGGGATGTACAACTCGCCTCCCACCGCCTTGAATTCGGCACTTTTCTGTGTCATCCCATCGGCCAGCGCCTGCGACTCACTCAAGCCTTTGGCGGCGGCATAGTCGCGCACGTCCTGCGTGATCTTCATGCTGCAAAACTTGGGGCCGCACATGCTGCAAAAGTGCGCTTCCTTGCTGGCGTCCTTGGGCAGTGTTTCGTCGTGATAGTCCTCGGCAGTCTGCGGGTCCAGCCCGAGTGCAAACTGGTCGCGCCAACGGAATTCAAAGCGCGCCTTGCTCATGGCATCGTCACGCGCGCGTGCGCCCGGAAAACCCTTGGCCACGTCGGCGGCATGCGCGGCGATTTTGTAAGCGATGATGCCTTGCTTGACGTCGTCGCGGTCGGGCAGCCCCAGGTGCTCCTTGGGGGTCACGTAGCACAGCATGGCGGTTCCCATCCAGCCGATCATGGCCGCACCAATGGCGCTGGCAATGTGGTCGTAACCGGGGGCGATGTCGATCGTCAGCGGCCCGAGCGTGTAGAACGGTGCCTCGTGGCAGTGCTTGAGCTGCTCGTCCATATTGGCCTGAATCAGGTGCATGGGCACGTGACCGGGGCCTTCGATAATGGTCTGCACGTCGTGCTGCCAGGCAAGCTGGGTCAGCTCACCCAGCGTGCGCAGTTCAGCCAGTTGCGCTTCGTCGTTGGCGTCGGCACCGCTGCCGGGGCGCAGGCCGTCGCCCAGCGAGAAGGTCACGTCGTAGGCCTTCATGATCTCGCACATTTCTTCAAAGTGCGTGTACAAAAAGTTCTCTTTATGGTGTGTGATGCACCACTTGGCCAGAATTGAGCCACCACGCGAGACGATTCCAGTGCGCCGCTGCGTGGTGAGGTGAATAAAAGGCAGGCGTAGCCCCGCATGGATGGTGAAGTAGTCCACCCCCTGTTCGGCCTGCTCGATCAGCGTGTCGCGGAAAATTTCCCAGCTCAGGTCTTCGGCCACGCCACCCACCTTCTCCAGCGCCTGGTAGATCGGCACCGTGCCGATCGGCACCGGGCTGTTGCGCACGATCCAGTCGCGCGTGGTGTGGATGTTTTTGCCGGTTGAGAGATCCATCACCGTGTCGCCGCCCCAGCGGATTGACCAGACCAACTTTTCCACCTCTTCCTCGATCGACGAGGTGACGGCCGAGTTGCCGATGTTGGCGTTGATCTTCACCAGGAAATTGCGTCCGATGATCATCGGCTCCAGCTCGGGATGGTTGATGTTGGCCGGAATCACCGCGCGCCCGCGCGCCACCTCGTCGCGCACGAATTCGGGCGTGATGATGCCGGGGATGCACGCGCCCAGGGGGTTGCCGCGCAGACGCGTCTCACGCTCGGTGCTGCTCAAGTAGTCGCGCGTCCACTCGCGTTTGCCGTTCTCGCGGATGGCGATGTATTCCATCTCGGGCGTCACAATGCCTTGTCGTGCATAGTGCATCTGGCTCACATTGCAGCCCGCTTTGGCGCGCAGCGGCTGGCGCTGCAAACCGGCGGCCTGGGCACGCAGCGCTTGGAGGCGCGCATCGGCGACGGCGTCGTGGTTGCCGCCATCGTCCAGCGCCACACGGCTGCGACCGGTATAGGCCTCGGTGTCGCCGCGTGCAGCAATCCAGCCACTACGTAGCGGCGCCAGCCCGTGGCGGACGTCGATCATCACGGCCGGGTCGGTGTAGGGGCCGGAGGTGTCATAGACCGTGACGACCTCGCCGTTGGTCAAGGCGATCTCCCGCATGGGTACTTGCACACCGGGCAGCGCACCAGGCACATGGACTTTACGCGACTGCGGGAACGGCTCACGGGTGAGCGTGAGCAACTGCTGGAACTTGTCGGGTGCGTTCATGGCGGAGGTCTCCAAAATAAAAAAAGCTGTTGCAAAAACAGCTCCGGAGGACCGCCCGGCTGGATCGCGATGAAGGTGGATTTACCCCGTCTGCGGAACCTTTAAGGCATGCGCTCTTCTTTCGCCGGTACTAACCGGATCAAGTTCACGGGTTCGGTTTTTCAACCATCTCAGCAGTCGACCTCGAAAGGTGCTTGCTCCCCGGAGCAGTGTGTGACAGTTTAGCCGCTTGTGCTGACTTAGGGCTTGTTCATGAATAAGCTATGCATTTGGCCGTCGGAGTTGGGATGCAATGCTAGGCGCAAAGCGCGCCGTGCAGCTCTGCTGCACAAGCAATTTGCAACGACGCAGTGCGCCCAAATCCGGCGAGCCAAATGTATATGTTATTTGTGAACAAGTCCTTACCTCATTGCGTCGTCGTACAAGGGAATCTGGACCAGCATCAAGCGTGTGAGCTCAGTGGATGAGTACAAATCCAGCGTGTCGTTCAAGGATCGCTTCATTGGCTAAAGCCGCTTGCATCTGAATCGCACCAGGGTGGCCATGTGCCACCCCATTTTTTTGCACAGTGGAGCCTAGCTTGATGCATTCAACTATCGTCTACTCGGCAAGCTGCACACCGCCCCTTCATGAACGCTGGCGTCTCGGGCCTGTTTGCGTCGTACGCGTAGCGGGAACTGACCCAAGGGTTCTATCCATGATCATCAATAGTTGCACAATTGGCAGTGCTTGGGGGATCAGCCCCAGAACACCCTGGCAAAAAATTTCAACCACAATCCCAACGTAATCATTTCAACGCATGACACACACTTCCAACTCTTCTCATCCACCCTTGCCCGTAGCTGTTGTGACCGGCGGCGCGCGAGGCATCGGGCTGGCCATTGCACAGTGGTTTCTGGCGCACGACCACCGTGTGGCGTTGCTAGACATCGACGCCACCACACTGGAGCAGACCAACGAGCGTTTGAACGACCCCGCCAGTGTGTTGGCGCTGCACTGCGACGTCTCCAAAGCTGACCAGGTGCAGGCCGCCGTGGCGCAGGTGGTGGCACGCTTTGGGCGCATCGACGCGCTGGTCAACAACGCGGGCATTGCCATCTTCAAGCCGATTTTGCAAACCACGCTTCAAGAGTGGCACGAGGTGCTGGCCACCAATCTCGACGGCCCTTTCATCTGCACCCAGGCGTGCGCCCCGGTGATGCTCAAGACCGGCGGCGGCAGCGTGGTTAACATTGCGTCGATTTCGGGCTTGCGCGGCAGCACCTTGCGCGTGGCCTACGGCACCAGCAAGGCGGCGGTGATCCACCTCACACGCCAGCAGGCGGTGGAACTGGGCGTGGTGGGCATCCGCGTGAACGCAGTAGCCCCCGGTCCGGTCGATACTGAAATGGCCAAAAAAGTGCACGCGGTGGCGATCCGCAAGGACTACCACGACGTGATCCCGCTGGGGCGCTACGGCACACCGGAAGAAATTGCCGCCGCTGTGGGCTTTTTGTGCAGCCCCGCTGCCAGTTACATCAACGGCCAAGTGCTGGCTGCCGATGGCGGGTTTGACGCGGCAGGGGTTGGGTTGCCCACCTTGCGGGCCAATGCCCAGACTTGACGCCGCTAGCGGGCTTGGGCAGCGTCAGGCGCTTGTCGCCCAGCCCGTAAAATCCGTCCATGACTGTCCCCCAGACCTTGCCTACAGCGGGCTCGGCGCCGCACCCGCGCGCCGTGCTGTTTGATGCCTACGGCACGCTGTTTGACGTGTACAGCGTGGCCGAGCTGGCCGAGCAACTCTTTCCCGGCCAGGGTCAGGGCTTGAGCGTGTTGTGGCGCGACAAGCAGATCGAATACACCCGCCTGGTGACCACCAGCAACCACGGCGCGCACTATCAGCCGTTTAGTGCTCTGACCCGCGCAGCGCTCATTTGCGCTCTTAAAAAGATAACTGCTCGCCCAGGTGAATCAAGGTCTGCAAGCCAATTTCTTATAGATTTTGAGCCTCAGATCGAACGGTTGCTGGCGCAGTACCAGCACCTGGACGCGTTCCCGGAAAACCTGGGCGTGCTGCAACAACTCAAACAACGCGGCATCGTGATCGGTATTTTGAGCAATGGCGACGCTGCCATGCTGCAAGCCGCCGTGCACGCGGCCGGCTTTGATGGCTTGCTGGACCACGTCATCAGCGTGGACCCGATCCGCACCTACAAAACCGACCCGGCGGCCTATGCGCTGGGCGAGCAAGCCACCGGCCTGAAGGCAACAGAGATTGTTTTTGTCAGCTCCAACGGCTGGGACGCGCTGGGTGCCACCTGGTACGGTTACCAGACGCTGTGGATCAACCGCTACCATCTGCCGTTTGAAGAGCTGGGCACGCAGCCGCACCGCATCGGTGGCGATTTGCGCGCCGTGCTTGAATTTTTCCCGTCCTGATTTTTCAACTCTCATTTCATCCAACCATGACTGAACGCATCAACCGCAATGGCCTGCAAGTGGCGGCCAACCTGAGCCAATTCATCGATACCCAGGTGCTGCCCGGCACCGGCGTCAGCGCCGACACCTTCTGGCAGGGTTTTGCCCGCCTGGTGACCGACCTGGCCCCTAAAAACATCGCCCTGCTGGCCGAGCGGGATCGCCTGCAAGCCGAGCTAGACGGCTGGCACAAAGCCAACCCCGGCCCCATCACTGACATGCCGGCTTACCGCGCTTTTCTGGAGCGCATCGGTTACCTGGTGACACCGCCCAAAAAGGCGCGCATCAGCACCACGCATGTGGATGCCGAACTGGCGGTGCAGGCCGGCCCGCAACTGGTGGTGCCGATCCTGAACGCGCGCTACGCGCTGAACGCCGCCAACGCGCGCTGGGGCAGCCTGTACGACGCGCTCTACGGCACCGACGTGATCAGCGAAGACAAGGGTTGCGAGAAAGTCGGCAAGAAAGGGGGGTACAACCCCAAACGCGGTGCCAAGGTGATCGCATACGCGCGCTACGTACTGGACCGCTGCGCGCCGCTCAAGAAAGGCTCGCACATTGACAGCGTGGGCTACCGCGTCAAGGGCGGCAAGCTGGCCGTCAAGCTGGCCGACGGCAGCAGCACCGGCCTGGCCGATGCCAAACAGTTTGTGGGCTACCAGGGCGACGCCAAAGCGCCCAGCAGCGTACTGTTTGAGCACAACGGCCTGCACCTGGACCTGATCATCAACCGCACCACCCCCATCGGTGCCAAAGACCCCGCGGGCGTGTCCGACCTGGTGGTGGAGGCTGCGCTGTCCACCATCCTCGACCTGGAAGATTCCATCGCCGCAGTCGATGCCGACGACAAGGTGCTGGCCTACAGCAACTGGCTGGGCATCTTGAATGGCACGCTGACCGAGACGTTTGAAAAAGGTGGCAAGACACTGCACCGCGGCTTGAATGCTGACCGTATTTACACCGCGCCGCACGGCAAAAAAACCGTGCGCCTGCACGGCCGCGCGCTGCTGTTTGTGCGCAACGTGGGTCACCTGATGACCAACCCGGCTATTTTGTACACCGACGCAACAGGCAAGGTACGCGAAATTCCCGAAGGCATTTTGGATGCGATGGTCACCACCACCATTGCGCTGCACGACCTGCAAAAACCCAAAAAGGCCGACATTCGCAACAGCCGCAAGGGCTCGGTCTATATCGTCAAGCCCAAGATGCACGGCCCCGCTGAAGTGGCGTTTGCCAACGAGCTGTTTGGCCGTGTGGAGCAGGTGCTGGGCTTGCCCGAGGCCACTGTCAAACTCGGCATCATGGACGAAGAGCGCCGCACCAGCGTGAACCTGAAGGCCTGTATTGCCGCCGCACCCGCGCGCGTGGCCTTCATCAACACCGGCTTTTTGGACCGCACCGGCGACGAAATGCACAGCGCCATGCAGGGTGGCCCGATGATCCGCAAGGGCGACATGAAAACCAGCGCCTGGATCCAGGCCTACGAACGCAACAACGTGCTGGTGGGTCTGAAATGCGGCCTGCGCGGCAAGGCGCAGATCGGCAAGGGCATGTGGGCCATGCCCGATCTAATGAAGGCGATGCTGGAGCAAAAAATCGGCCACCCCAAGGCCGGTGCCAACACCGCCTGGGTGCCCAGCCCGACCGGCGCCACGCTGCACAGCCTGCACTACCACCAGGTGCGGGTGAAAGACGTGCAAAAAGAGTTGGAAAAACAAAACGCCGACAAACTGCGCGACGAACTGCTGGCCGGTCTGCTGCAAGTGCCGGTGGCCGCGCAAGCCAATTGGAGCGATGCCGAGAAGCAGCAAGAGCTGGACAACAACATCCAGGGCATTCTGGGCTACGTGGTGCGCTGGGTGGACCAGGGCGTGGGCTGCTCCAAGGTGCCTGATGTGCACGACATCGGCCTGATGGAAGACCGCGCCACGCTGCGCATCAGCAGCCAGCACGTGGCCAACTGGCTGCTGCACGGCGTGGTGCCCGAGGCACAGGTGCGCGCCACCTTCGAGCGCATGGCCGCCAAGGTGGACCAGCAAAACGCCGGTGACCCGGCCTACAAGCCGATGGCCGGCAACGTCAAGACCAGCATGGCCTACCAGGCCGCGCTGGACCTGGTGTTCAAGGGCGTGGCGCAACCCAGCGGCTACACCGAGCCGCTGCTGCACGGCTGGCGGCAAAAGGTGAAAGCGGAGGTTTGAGGTATGGATCGCTATTTATGTCATCGCTGCTTGCACAAGTTTTTATTGGGCTAGAGCTGCCTGATTTAGCTTGTAATTTTTGAGAACGGTACCTGCGGGTGCCGTTTGTCAACTCACAAATTTCTCCGGCTCATCATATTTTTTGGCTGTGTGCCCAGCTGGAAGCGAAGCATCGTTGCCTTCAGCGGTTACCGGGCGCGTCCATAATACGACACCGTCGTGCGTCGGTGATCCGCTGACCACACCCAGAGCAAAAAGGTCGCTGTCAAAACGCTGCGCCGTCCAGGCGCTGCGCGGTAACCAGAGTGTCGTGGCCAGCGCCAACGTCTGGTGTAGCCAATGGCGTCTGCCGGCGTACGGATGGCGCATTCAACCGCCGTTGCAGGTGGCGGGAGCAGGCAACTCGCAAACCGCTTTGGCAAATGCCTCCACGCGGCTCCAGTCGGTAAATTCAATCACCGTCTTGGGGTCGGTCGGGCCTTTGGTGATGAGCATGATGAAACGGATCATCAGCCGGTCCAGTGGTCCGTAAATGGGGTAGTTGAGCTTGCCGGCAAAAACGTCCAGCAACTGGGGCTTCCAGCTGATGGTCTTGAGGTATTTGATCAGGTAGGGGTTGTTTTCCGGGCGGTTCTTGTTGGGCTTGCGCGCGACGATGTTGACGGTAAAAAACGCGTTGGGTTTGCTCTCCAGCACGGCCTGATGTTTGGCGATGAATGCGGCCACCTGCGGCTGGTGCTTGCCGTAGCGGATGCTGGCGCCAATCACGATGCGGGCGAAGCTGTTGAGGTCAAGTTCGTTGGCCTCGGCCAGCGGCAACAACGTCACGGCCAGGCCTGCCTGTTCCAGCACCTGCTTGATGCGCTCGCAAATCTTGATCGTATGGCCGTCGGTGGTGGAATAGGTCAGCAGGGTCAGGTGCGTCATGGTGAGTTGGGGCTGGGGCAGTAAGGTATGGACAATGCGCTTGGCAAGGTGACCATTTTCGCCTCGTCCGGCTTTTCCTTGCGCAACAGGAGCATTTTTGTGAATCGCGGCAGAGACGCCCATGACGGAGCGCCCCCGCACAGATCCGGACGTGCCCGGCGCTGTACCAACTGTGCCTGCCGCACAGGCGCGCTTCAAGCGTCCCAAGGTTGACCGCTTTGTCGAAGCTTTACTCAAAAATAATGACGGCAAGGTGCTCAACACCGAGTTGCGCGACTGGCTGTAGACGCGAACGTCGTCGACTTGTTCCGCATCCCTTACAGCGGGTGCTCGGTGTAAAACTTGCCACCGTGGTAGAGCAGCGGCGAGGCGCCGGGGCGGGAGTCGCAGTGTTCCACTTCGCCGACAAAAATCACGTGATCGCCTTCCACATAGCGGCTGCGGTTAAAGCATTCAAAAACGGCAACGCTACCCGCAATCAGCGGTGCACCGCTCTTGCCCTGCGAAAGTGTGAGGTTGGCAAACCGGTCCGCCACCGGGCTGGCAAAGCGCTGCGCCAGAGCTTGCTGGTCGGCCGCCAAAATGTTGATGGCGTAATGCGAGCCGCGCTGGAAGGCCGGCATGGAGCGCGCCGCCTGCGCCAGGCTCCACAACACCAAGGGGGGCGACAGCGACACCGAGTTGAAAGAATTGGCGGTCAGGCCCACCAGTTGGCCGTCGGGCGCACGGGCGGTGACGATGGTCACGCCCGTGGCGAACATGCCCAGGGCAGTGCGAAATTCAGCGCTGGAAAAGCCTGGTTCTCGGGCTTGGACGATGGGGTGAACGGCAGACATTGCCCCGATTTAACCCCAAATGGCGCGTGCGCGTGGTGGTAGAGGCCAATGACCTGCAGGGCGAATAAGGGTAAACCCTTAAACATAAAAAGATTTGAACAAATATAATTTGCCTGCCGTTCTTTTTTAGCGATCAGAACAGCAAGCGAGTTCAGGAGCCCTTCGGGGCTCCTTTTTTTACGCCGGTTTGTTGCTGTGGTGCGGTGGCAACCGCTGCAACTGCAATTGCGCCAGCGCTCCATAGAGGGGTTTGCAAATCAGCCGCGACACCCCGCTGGCGACCATGGCGGTGGCCATCAGACTGAGCACCAATCCGTGGCCGTCCACCATTTCCATGACGATGATGAACGACGTGAGCGGCGCCTGCGTCACCGCCGCCAGAAAACCTGCCATGCCTAGCGCGATCAGCGTGGGCGCGTTGACGTAGCTGGTGAATTGCGCCACGTCGTTGCCCAGAGCGCCACCAATGGACAAAGCCGGCGCAAAGATGCCACCGGGTACGCCCGCCCAGGCGGTCACCCAGGTGGCGACAAATTTGAATAGAACGTACAGTGACGAGGTGTCGTTGTTGCCCTCAAGCATGGCGCGGCTGTGCGCGTAGCCGGTGCCAAACGTGGTGCCGTTGCTGACCAGGCCAAGCACGGCAATCGCCAGCCCGCAACCCGCCGCAAACACCACCGGAGACTGCCTGCGCCAGCGGCTGAAGCAGTCTGCCCCGTCACTGCGGATCGAAATCAGCAGCAAGCGCGCGAACAGGCCACCCGCCAAACCGCTCAATATGGCGACCAGCAGCGCGGGCATCACCAACGCCCAGCTCAGGTTTTCAACGCGGATCACGCCAAAGTAGGTGGCGTTGCCGTAGATCGATATCGCCATCAGGCCGCTGAGCACAATGGCCGCCAGCAGCAGGCCGCTGGAGCGTTGTTCTGGTTTGCGTGACAGTTCCTCAATGGCAAACATCACCCCGCCCAGCGGCGTGTTGAAAGCGGCCGCGATCCCGGCCGCACCGCCGGCCATCAGCAGTCCGTGCGCCGACACCTGAGACTTGTCGGGCAAGTAGCGCCTGGCATGGTGCATCACCCCGGCGGCAATCTGCACCGAGGGCCCCTCGCGCCCCAGCGACAAGCCCGCCAGCAACCCCCAGGACGCCAGCGCCATTTTGGTCAGCGTCAGTTTGAGCGACACAAACAGATCACGATGCCCCGGCGTCACCGTGGTGTCGAGCGCCGCGATCACTTGCGGTATGCCCGAGCCCGCGCTGCCCAAGGCGTAGCGGCGCATCAGCCAGATGATGGCTGCGGTGCACAAGGGAGTAAAGATCAGAGGGGCCCACCAGTAGCTGCCCTGGACATGCTCAAAGACAGCAAAAGCGCGTTCGGTCATCCAGGTAAACAGCACCACGGTGAGCCCGGCCAACGCTGCAAACGCCAGCACGATGGCACGCCCGGTCCAGAGTTGCCAGTCCACCAGTTCGGTGTGAATGGCGCTCAACACGGTGGAGCTGTCTTCTTCGTTGGTCATGCGTTGCGGCGACTTGTCATTACGCATTGTGCGGGATTATTTGTTTTGTGCAAATCTATTTTGTTATATTGGGTCGCACCAGCTAGCGGACTGGCGTGACATAACAACGGATTGACCGGAGGGCACCATTATCAAAGTTGGATTGGTTGGGTTTGGCAAAGCAGGCCAGGCCGTGGCGCAGGTGCTGCACGCGGACCCTGAGATCGAACTGTGCTGGGTGGCCCGCCGTTCGATGGAGGACACCAACGACACTGTGCCCGAGACTGCGGTTCCTGTTGTAGGTGTGGCTGCGGATGCCTGGGGGCCTTGGCTGGACGCGCACCCGGTGGATGCACTGGTGGATTTTTCACGACCCGAATCGTTGCACAACTACGGCGAGGCGCTGCGCCAGCGCGGCGTCATGCTGGTGAGCGCCATTTCAGCCTACAGTGCGGATGACTTGGCTTACGCCCGGCAACTGGGGGCAAGCACGCGTGTGATGTGTTCGCCCAATATCACGGTGGGCATCAACTTTTTGATCATGGCAGCCAAGTTGCTCAGGCAAATCGCGCCGTTTGCCGACGTGGAAATTCTGGAGCAACACTTTCGGGACAAGCCCGAGGTCTCTGGTACGGCGCGCAAGATTGCCCAAAGTCTGGAGGTAGAAGACAGCCGTATCACTTCCCTGCGGCTGGGGGGCATTGTGGGGCACCATGAGGTGATCTTTGGCTTTCCGTACCAGACGGTGCGGTTGATCCATGAGTCGATCGAACGGCGCGCCTTTGGCACCGGCGCAGCGTTTGCGCTAAAGCAGCTGGCGCAGTGCGACAACGGTTTTTACACGTTCGATGACCTGATGATGCAACTGGTACGGCATGAACTGCTGAATGATCGTGCCGAAAAGCCTGGCGCATGACGACAGTCGGCGGGTCGTTCTATGATGCTGCCCATCGCCACCATTCAACCGTCTTCATGCCAAGCCAACGTGCATTGTCGAGTTCCCCCAGCCAGGTTTTGCGCCGCTTCAGGGTGGTGTTCAACGCCATTCGCAATCATTTCCATCAGGTTGAGAAGCAGGTCGGTATCAGCGCCGCGCAGGTCTGGGCGCTGAGCGCGATCCGCGCTGAACCCGGCATCGGCTTGGGCGGATTGGCCGGGCGTATGGACATTCACCAGTCCACCGCCAGCAATCTGGTCAAAACCCTGCTGCGCAATGAGCTGATCCTGGTCGAGAAAGACGCCCATGACAAGCGGCACGTGCACTTGCAGGTCACGCCCAAGGCGCTCATACTGCTCAAAGACGTGCCAGGGCCGTTTGAGGGCGTGTTGCCTGACGCGCTGGCCAAGCTGGATGCCCAGACGCTGGCGCGACTTGACCATGATTTAAGCCTGCTGATTGCCCTGATCCAGGCGGATGAAACCGCTGGCCGGTTGCCCCTGGCACAGATGTAGCAATGGCTACTCGCGTCGCCTGCGCAGCAACAATGCCCCAAGCCCTAGGTTGATCATCCTGTAGCCCATGGTTTTGCCCGACCCCGCAGACACGCCTGTCCACGCCGCGCCGCGCGTGATCATCGTTGGCGCCGGTATTGTGGGTGCGGCCACGGCTTTTTTCCTGTCGCGCGCCGGGGCACAGGTGACCTTGCTAGACGCCAAAGTGCCCGCCAGCGGGGCCTCCGGTGCCAGTGATGGTGCCGTGTCGGTGGCCAGCAAGCGCCCCGGCCCCATGATGGCGCTGGCCTGTGAGGCGCGCACGCTGTACCGACAGTGGGTGGCGCAGGGGGTAATGGACGGCACTTACCACGCCCGCCCCACCTACCTGTTTGCCCGCACCGAAGAAGAAGTGGCGGTGATCGCCCGCCAAGGCGCCGACCTGATGGAGCTGGGCGAGCGCATCCTGCCGCTCACGCACGACGAACTGATGCAGCGGGTGCCCGGACTGGGCCAGCATGTGCTGGCCGGCATGAAAGTACCCGACGACGGCCACGCGCTGGGTTACCGGGTGGTTGATCGGCTGCTGCAGATCAGCGCGGCGCAGGTGCTGCGCCACACACCGGTGCAACGGCTGGCGCTATCGGATAACCGGGTGGTGGGCGTGGTCACGCCGCAGGGCACACGGGTGGCCGACGCGGTGGTGGTTGCAGCCGGTTTGGGCAGCGGTGCTCTGACCGGGCTGGACGACGTGCTGATACCCCGCAAGGGGCAACTCATCGTGACCGACCGCGCCACCTTGAACGGTGCAGCGTTGCCCGGGCCCTTGTTGTCGGCCGGATATCTGGCGGCCAAGCGGCGCATGGTGCTGGGTCAAAGCAGCACCAGTCTGGTGATTGACCCGCTGGTCACCGGTCAGTTCTTGATTGGCAGCAGCCGTGAAACCGGGTTTTCAGACCGGCAGACCGATGTGTTGACGGTATCGAAGTTGTTGCGTGAGGCGTTGGCGGTGTACCCGGCGCTGGCACGCCAACGCGTGATTCGCACCTTTGCCGGTATCCGCATTGGCACCCGCGACGGGCTGCCCATCGTGGGGCCGCATCCATCCTTGCCCGGGCTGTTCATTGCCACCGGAATGGAGGGCGATGGCATTTGCCTGTCACCGGTGGTTGGCGCGGCGGTGGCTGACATGGTGCTGGGCAACCCGGTGCGTTATGACGTGTCGGTGCTGAACCCGGCGCGCTTTGGCGCTTTGCCTTTGTCGCAAGGCAGTTGACGTGGCCAACTCTTGCACATCAAGCTGAATTTTCCGGTACGCGCGGTGGTCAATCTGTTATCGTCACAATACATTTGTACAAAATAATCATGCCTGACACTGAATCGTCCGTGTTGTATTGGGGTAGCGATCCCGTTCGTTTTTCTCCCGGCGAAACCATTGCAGCCGCCCTGCAGCGCCATGGTGTCACCGACTTGGGGGCCGGCGTAGGCGAGCTGCACGGGCGCTACTTTTGTGGCATTGGCACCTGCCAGGCGTGTCTGGTGTCGGTGAGCGGCGCCAGCGCGGTCGAAGCCTGCCTGACGCTGGCGCAAGCCGGTATGCGTTTGAGCCCGGCGCTGCTGCCGGGCCATCCTGACGCACCGGGAGCTGGCGCGTGAGTGCCACGGATGTTCTGGTGATTGGTGCCGGCCCTGCCGGGCTGGCCGCTGTAGTGGAGCTGGCGCGCCTGGGGCTAACCAGCCAGCTGGTCGAGCAGCGCGACCAGGTGGGCGGGGCCATCTACCGCCGCCACGCTGGCGCGGGGTCCCATGTGTTGTTGCTGCCCGAGTCGCACCGCAGGCGTCGCGACGCCTTGCTGCAAAGCTACGCAGCCGCGCAAACACGCGTCACGCCCTTGATGTCGTCGGTGTTCGTCGGGGTGGACCAGGACCAGCGCTTTTTGATCGACAACCGCGCTCTGGGGTGCGTGCAAAGTGTGCGCCCACGCGCGGTCATTCTGGCCGTGGGCACGGTCGAGCAGGTGTTGCCGCGCGAGGGCTGGGAACTGCCCGGCGTGGTCACGGCCGGTGGCATGCAGGTGCAGTTCAAGGAAACCGGGCAAGCCCCGCAAGGCCGCGTTTTGCTGGCCGGCAGCGGCCCCTTGCTGCTGGCGTTGGCTGCGCAGTTGGCGGCAGCGGGCAACCCGCCGCTGGCGGTGCTGGAGCGCGCGCAGCCGCTGGCATCCGCCTGGTGGCAAGCGGGCGCGGTGTTGCAGGTGCTGCGCAGTTGGCCACATGTGCAAGAAGCCGCGCTGTACGCGCGTGAGCTGTGGCGCGCGCGCGTGCCGTATCTCACGGGCTGGCAGGTGCAGTCCGTGCAGCCTGCGGCTGAGGGTCTGGTGGTGCAGGCGTGCCACAGCAGCGGCGTGACACGCCAGTATCAGGTGCAGCATGTCGCGCTGCACGACGGCCTGTTGCACAACAACACCGGCTTGCCCGCGTGCGCGCAGTCGGATCAACGTCTGGTGGTGCATGCCGGTGATTGCCGCGAGGTGCTGGGCGCTGGCGCAGCCATCGACGACGGCCGACGCGCGGCGCAGCAGGTGGCGCGCCATCTGGGGCAGCGCTGTGACAGTGCCGTGCTGGAACAAGCCCTGGCCCGGGCGCAACGCACGCAAAACGCGCTGGCGCAGTTGTTCCATGCCGCGCCCTTCACGCCCACTGCCAACGCAGTGGTGTGCCGCTGCGAGGGCCTGCGCCGCAGCGACTTTGACCAATTGCAGGTGGCGGCTTCGGCGCATGAGATGCGTCTGAGCGGACGCTTTGGCATGGGGGCGTGCCAGGGGCGTTTTTGTGCCCATCACCTGAGCGAACTGGCGCATCAGCGTGGCATAGACTTCGACCCCGGCGCGCTCAACGGCGACGTGCCGCGCTGGCCGCTGCGACCGGTGGCGCTGACGGCGCTGGCGGCGTATGCAGAGCCAGAGGGTGATGCACCCTGCGCTGCCTGATCAGCCCAGGCTGCCCAGGGCGTCCCAGCGCTCCAGCGCAGCCATCAATTCGTCTTCAATTTGCGCGCTGCGCGCGGCCAGTTTGAGCGCGCGGGCATTGTCAATGGCATACAGGCTGCCGTCAGCCAACAGGTCGGCGGCTTCTTTTTGCTCGGTCTCCAGTCGCGCAATCAGGTCAGGCAGGGCGTCAAGCTCACGCTGATCCTTGAAGCTGAGTTTGCGAGGTTTGACCGCGCTGGCGCTGGCTTGGCCGGTGGACAAGGGCACGTCGGGTGCCTTGATTTGCTCTTTGTCTGATAGCTGCTTGCCCTTGTATTTATTGGGCTGCAAGCCATTTTTATCATTATTTCTGGCAAGCTCTGCGGCGCGGCGGCTTTGCGTGAGCCAGTCGGTCACGCCGCCTTCGTACTCGCGCCAGCGCGCGTCACCCTCATAGGCGATGGTGCTGGTGACCACGTTGTCCATGAAGGTGCGGTCGTGGCTGACCAGAAACACGGTGCCGTCATAAGCTTGCAACAGGTCTTCAAGCAGCTCCAGCGTGTCGATGTCAAGGTCGTTGGTGGGTTCGTCCAGCACCAGCACGTTGGCGGGGCGGGCAAACAGCCGCGCCAGCAGCAGGCGGTTGCGCTCGCCACCGCTCAAACTGCGCACCGGGGAGTTGGCGCGCGCCGGGGCAAACAAGAAGTCGCCCAGGTAGCTTTTGACGTGCTGGCGCCGGTTGCCGATTTCGATCCATTCACTGCCCGGGCTGATGAAGTCTTCCAGCGTGGCGTCCAGGTCCAGCGCGTTGCGCATCTGGTCAAAGTAGGCCACCGTCACGTTGGCACCCTGGCGCACCGTGCCCCAGGGGCTGTGGCCGGGCTCGGGCGCCGGGGAATTGGCGGGAGCAGGATCGGCTTTGAGTTCACCCAGGATGAGTTTGAGCAGCGTGGTTTTGCCCGCGCCGTTGGGGCCCAGCAGGCCGATTTTGTCGCCGCGCAAAATGGTGGCAGAAAAATCGCGCACGATGCAGTTGTCGCCAAAGCTTTTGGACACGTGGGTCAGTTCCGACACCAGCTTGCCGCTGGCCGCGCCGCTGGCCACGTCCATCTTGACGCTGCCCTGCGTGTTGCGCCGCGTGGCGTGCTCGGCGCGCAGGGCTTGCAGGCGTTCGATGCGCGCCTGGGCACGCGTGCGGCGTGCCTCCACGCCCTTGCGGATCCAGATTTCTTCTTGCGCCAGCAGCTTGTCGGCGCGCGCGTTGATGACGGCTTCTTGCGCCAGCTGTTCGGCTTTTTGGCGCAGGTAGGCGGCAAAATTGCCGGGGTAGCTTAAAAGCTGGCCACGGTCGAGCTCGACGATGCGCGTGGCCACGTTGTCCAGAAATGATCGGTCGTGCGTGACGCAGATCATCGACCCCTTGAACTCGCACAGCAGGCCTTCCAGCCACTCGATGCTGTCCAGGTCCAGATGGTTGGTGGGTTCGTCCAGCAGCAGCACGTCGGGCGCGGCTACCAGCGCCTGCGCCAGCGCCACGCGTTTTTTGTTGCCGCCTGAGAGCGTGCCGATCAGCGCGTGGGCGTCCAGGTGCAGGCGTTGCAACGTCTCACCCACGCGCTGCTCCCAGTTCCAGCCGTCCAGCGATTCGATCTCGCTTTGCATGGCGTCCAGATCGCCATGACCCTGGGAATACTCATCAATTAAGGCTCTAGCCCTTGCCATACCTGCGCTGACAGCTTCAAAAACAGAAGCATCTGCGGCCAGTTGCGGCTCTTGCGCCACGTAGGCGATGCGCAGCCCCCCCTGCACCTGCAGCAAGCCGTCATCGGGCTTGTCCAGCCCGCCCAGAATTTTGAGCATCGACGATTTGCCCGCACCGTTGCGCCCGATCAGGCCCACGCGCTCTTGGGTTTCAAGTGAAAAATCCGCGTGGTCAAGCAGGGGAACGTGCCCAAAAGCGAGTTGGGCGTCAAGCAGGGTGATCAAAGCCATAGGGGCGTGATTATCCGGGAAGGGCCGCGCCCTGGGCGCGCAGATTGTCACGGGCGCGGTGATAAGCTACGCGCCATGAAACCACCTTACATCCCCCAACTGCGCCTGTATCAAAACTGGCTGATGGAGCAGCGACAGCTGCAATTTGACGACTACCAAGCGCTGTGGCGCTGGTCGGTGACCGACCTGGACGCTTTTTGGCAGAGCATCTGGGACTACTTTGACATTCAGTCGCCCACGCCGCACAGCGCCGTGCTGGCCGACGCGCGTATGCCCGGCGCCCAGTGGTTCCCGGGGGCGCAATGCAATTACGCGCGACAGGTGTTTCGCCATGTGCAGGCCGCTGACGCTGCGGGCATGCCAGCCTTGATCAGCCATGGTGAAAAGAGCCTGGCTGCTGGCAGCCCCGCGCGCACGCTGAGCTGGGCTGAGCTGAAGCGCCAATCCGCTGCGCTGGCGCTGCATCTGCAAGCACTGGGTGTGCAACCGGGTGACCGCGTGGCGGCTTACCTGCCCAATGCGCCCGAGGCGGTGATTGCGTTTCTGGCCACTGCCAGCATCGGCGCGGTCTGGAGCGTGTGCGCGCCCGACATGGGCTCGCAGGCGGTGCTGGACCGTTTCAGGCAGATCGAGCCCAAGGTGCTGATCGCGTGTGACGGCGTCACCTACGCCGGGCGCGACATCGACCGCAGCACGGTGGTGAACGAAATCCGCGCCGCCCTGCCCACCGTGACGCACCTGATCGTGCACGACAACCTGGGCACGCACGCCGCCATCACCGAGCACGCGTTGTTTGCGACCGTGTGCGCGCGTGACGACGCGCAGACCGCTGCTTTTGAGCCGCGCTGGGTGGCGTTTGACCACCCGCTGTGGATTGTGTATTCCAGCGGTACCACCGGCTTGCCCAAGGCGATCGTGCACGGGCACGGCGGCATTATTCTGGTGGGGCTCACGCTCAAGACGCTGCACGACGACATCGGCCCCAGCTACGCCGACAACACCCGGGGTGAACGCTTCCTGTGGTACAGCAGCACCGGCTGGATGATGTGGAACGCGCAAATTTATGGCTTGCTCGACGGCACCACCTGCTGCACTTTTGACGGCAACCCCGGTGGTACCAAAGACAAACCTGACTGGACCACACTGTGGCGCTTTGCCGCCGCAACCCAGGTGACGTTCTTTGGCGCGGGCGCCGCGTTCTACGCCAGCTGCATGAAGGCCGGCATCGATCTGTCGACATGTGGCGACTTGACCCGCGTGCGTGCGCTGGGCACTACCGGATCGCCCTTGTCGGCCGAGGTGCAGCAGTGGGGCACCGACCAGTTCCACCGTGTCGGTTTGAAAGAAGACATCTGGTGGTGCAACATCTCGGGCGGCACCGACTTTGCCAGCGCGTTCATCGGCGGCAACCGTGAGCTGCCACTTCATCCGGGCGAAATGCAGTGCCGTATGCTTGGCTGCGCCGTGGAGGCCTGGAGCGAATCCGGTCAGGTGGTGGTCGATGAGGTGGGTGAACTGGTGTGCCTCAAACCCATTCCGTCGATGCCACTGTACCTGTGGGGCGACAAAAACAACGCGCGCTATCTGTCGAGCTACTTTGACACCTACCCCAACGTGTGGCGCCACGGCGACTGGCTCAAGGTGACGCCGCAGGGCGGCTGCATCATCTACGGCCGCTCGGACGCCACCATCAATCGCTACGGACTGCGCATGGGCACGAGCGAAATTTACAACGCAGTCGAATCATTGCCCGAGGTGATTGACTCGATGGTGGTGGACCTGGAATACCTGGGGCGCGACAGCTACATGCCGTTGTTTGTGGTGCTGCGTGAAGGCGTGACGCTGGATGACGCGTTGCGCACGCGCATCGGGCAAGCCATCCGCAATGCGCTGTCGCCACGGTTTGTGCCCGATGACGTGTTTCAGGTGGCCGAGATTCCACGCACCCTGTCGGGCAAAAAGCAGGAGCTGCCCATCAAGAAGTTGCTGCTGGGCCAACCGATCGACAAAGTCGTCAACCGCGACGCCATGGCCAACCCAGGTTGCCTGGACTGGTATGTGGCGTTCGCCAAGAACCGCGCCGAGCACAAGACCTGAAGCTGGCGCACCGGGTGTGGGTGGCACTCGGTTGCGGCCTTGGGCAAGCGTGCGGTCATACGCGGGATTGCACATTCACTTTGTGAAACATTTGCCACTTTGTTGAGAATGGTTCGCATTTGCTGGATAATTCAAACCTTCCCAAACAAGACGCAATTTCCTTATGAACCGCTTTTTCATCGTAGTGGCACTGGTCCTAACAGGGTCGATGTCGCTGGCCAGTGCGCAGCCGGTGGTGGTTTACTCGGCGCGCAACGAGCAACTGATCAAACCGCTGTTTGACCAGTACACCAAAGAAACCGGCGTGCCGGTGCAATTCATTACCGGCAGCGAAGGCCCCCTGCTGGCACGGTTGCGCGCCGAAGGCGCCAACACGTCGGCAGATGTGTTGCTGACAGTCGATGCCGGCAACCTGTGGCAAGCGGCCAATGAAGGGCTGCTGCGCCCGTTGCAGTCGCCGTCACTGCAAGCCAGCGTGCCAGCGCATTTACGCGACCCCGGCAACAGCTGGTTTGGCTTGTCGGTGCGCGCGCGCACCATCGTTTACAACACGGCACGGGTCAAACCCACCGAGTTGTCCACCTACGAAGACCTGGCTGCCCCCAAATGGCACGGCCGCCTGTGCCTGCGCACCTCCAAAAAAGTCTACAACCAGAGCCTGGTGGCCATGTTGATCGCCGAGCACGGCGAGAGCGCCACCCAAGCCATCGTGCAGGGCTGGGTGAACAATCTGGCGGTGCCGGTTTTTGCCGACGACACCAAAGCCATCGAAGCGGTGGCGCAGGGGCAATGCGACGTGACCCTGGTCAATACTTACTACTTTGGACGGCTGTTGCAAAAGTCGCCCCAGTTGCCCGTGGCGATCTTCTGGCCCAACCAGAACGTGGCCGGGCGCCAAACCGGCGTACACGTGAACGTGTCTGGCGCTGGCGTGACCCGTCATGCCAAAAACCCGGCGGGGGGGCAGAAGCTGATCGAATGGCTGGCATCGGGCAAGGCGCAAAGCCTGTTTGCCGACAGCAACCTCGAATACCCGGTGAACCCCCAGGTGGCTCCGGCACCTGCCGTGGCGGCGTGGGGCACCTTCAAGCACAACCCGATCAACGTGAAGGAAGCGGGCAGCCGTCAGGTGCAGTCGGTTCAATTGATGGATCGGGCGCGCTACAAGTGATGGCAACTCTCTGCCTGACGGAACGGCAAGGTTGACGCATGCGCTTGGCATGGCAATGGCCCCATCCGTGGTTGCTGCTGGTCAGCGCGGTCGCAGCGATGGTGCTGGTGCCGGTGGTGGTCAGCGCGCTGGCGTTTGCTCAGGTGGATGCCAGCATCATGCGGCACTTGCGCCAGTACGTCCTGCCCGATTTGCTGCGCAACACTCTCTGGCTTTTGCTGGGCGTGGGCGTGGGCGTCACGCTGCTGGGGGTGTCGCTGGCCGCGCTGGTGGCGCTATGCGACTTTCCGGGGCGGCGCTGGCTGCAGTGGGCGCTGCTGCTTCCGCTGGCCGTGCCCGCGTACGTAAGCGGCTTTGTGATGATCGACCTGCTGGACTACGGCGGCCCGCTGCAGACCTGGCTGCGCGAAGGTTGGGGCGTGTCACCGTTGCCAGACATTCGCAACGGTACCGGCGTGGTGCTGGTGCTTTCGCTGTCGCTCTACCCGTATGTGTACCTGATTGCCAAAAATGCGTTTGCCTCGCAAGGCAGTGCGGCGCTGGAGGCCGCACAAGCGCTGGGCGTGCCGCCCTGGCTGGGGTTCTTGCGGGTGGCGCTGCCCATGGCCCGACCGTGGATCGGCGCCGGGTTGCTGCTGGCGCTGATGGAAACGCTGGCCGACTTTGGCACCATGGCGGTGTTCAACTTTGACACCTTCACCACGGCCATCTACAAGGCCTGGTACGGCATGTTTTCGCTGCCCGCAGCGGCTCAGCTCTCAAGCATTCTGTTGCTGTTTGTGCTGGTATTGGTGGTGCTGGAACAGCGCTCGCGCCGGGGCATGCGCTTTGCCGCAGTGGGCCGCAGCGGCAGCACCCGGCGCAGGCGCTTGCGCCCCTGGCCGGGCGTGCTGGCTTTGGCCTATGCGCTGGCGGTGCTGGCGCTGGCGTTTGGCGTGCCGGTGACCCAGCTGGTACGCTGGAGCGTGGCCTCCATGGCACTCGATCTGGATACACGCTACTTTTCTTTTGTATGGCATTCGGTGTTGCTGGCTGCGCTCGGTACCGCGCTGGTGGTGGCTACCGCACTGCTGCTGGCGTACGCTGGACGGCAACGCCCCGGGGGGCCAATGACTTGGCTGCAGCGCCTGGCCACGCTGGGCTACGCGTTTCCGGGCGCGGTGCTGGCCGTGGGCTGGTTCATACCCGTGGCGGGGCTGGATGCCTGGCTGGCGGAGTTGGCACAGTCATGGCTGGGCATCGACACCCATGGTTGGCTCAAAGGCACGTTGCTGGTGATGCTGCTGGGTTATCTGGTGCGGTTTTTGGCGGTTTCTTTTGGGCCACTGAACAGCGGATTGCAGCGCATGGGCCGCAACGTGGACGAGGCCGCGCACAGCATGGGCGTACACGGGCTGGCGCTGCTGCGCCAGGTGCACTGGCCGGCCTTGCGCGTGAGTGTGCAGACCGCTGCGGTGCTGACGTTTGTGGACATCGTCAAAGAGATGCCCATCACGCTGATGACGCGCCCGTTTGGCTGGGACACGCTGGCGGTGCGTATTTTTGAGATGACCTCTGAAGGCGAGTGGCAACGTGCGGCACTGCCAGCGGTGGCGATCGTGCTGGTGGCCATGGTACCGATCGGGTTGCTGGCCAGCCGCAAGGAGCACGCAGATGAAACCTAGACCAATTGAACTGGAGTTGAAAGCGGTCACGCAGTCGTACGCCGACAAACGCGTCATCGATGGTCTGTCGCTGGCGCTGCATCAGGGCGAAATCGGATGCTTGCTGGGCGCTTCGGGCTGCGGCAAGACCACGGCGCTGCGTTGCATTGCAGGGTTTGAAGCGATCGACGGCGGCGAGATTTGCATTGCTGGCCAGTCGGTCAGCGCTACGGGGCGATTCGTACCGGCGCAAGAGCGCCAGGTGGGCATGGTGTTTCAGGACTACGCGCTGTTTACCCATCTGAGCGTGGCAGACAACGTGGCCTTTGGTTTGCGCCATCTGTCGCGTGAAGCCAGGCGCGCGCGGGTACGGCAATTGCTGGAGCTGGTCGGGCTGGCGGACGAAGCCGACCGCCAGGTGCACCAGATCTCGGGCGGTCAACAGCAGCGCGTGGCACTGGCGCGCGCGCTGGCACCCAAGCCCAAACTGCTGCTGATGGACGAGCCGTTTTCCAACCTGGACGTGGCGCTGCGCGAGCGCTTGTCGGGCGAGGTGCGCGACATCCTCAAGTTGGAGGGCTCCACGGCGCTCATCGTCACGCACGACCAGCACGAAGCATTTGCGCTGGCGGACCGGGTGGGCGTGCTGCACGCCGGGCGCATCATGCAGTGGGACACACCGTACAACCTGTACCACCAACCGGTCAATCGCTTTGTAGCCGACTTCATTGGCCAGGGTGCCTTCCTGCCGGCCGAAGTGCTCAGCGGCCATCAGCTGCGCACCGAGTTGGGGGAGCTGGAAGGCGAGGTGCCATCCAGTTGCAATCAGGGGGGCTGTCAGCAATGCCAGCGGGGTTGCCGGGTGGAGGTGCTGCTGCGCCCGGACGACATCGTGCACGACGACGCCAGCCCCTTGCTGGCAGAGGTGCAGAGCAAGGCGTTTCGGGGTGCTGAATTTTTGTACACGCTGGGTTTGCCCAGTGGTCAGCGCGCGTTGTCGCTGGTGCCGTCGCACCACGACCACGCCATTGGGGAGAAGATCGGCATCCGGCTGGCGGCCGATCACGTGGTGGCGTTTCGGCGTGAAGATGCGCGCCCTGGCGGGTTCACAATACGGTGACTTTTGAACGAAATTGGCAACACGCCAATCAGGGATTACCGTGCACAAGAACAACCTGTCTGAAAGCGACATCTGCGACAAATTTGTACACCCGGCTATGGTGCGAGCCGGGTGGAGCGCGTTGGATCAGATTTACGCTCAATACCCCCTGCGTGCCGGGCGCGTAGTGGTGCACGGCAAAACCGCACGGCGCGATCCCAGCACGGTGCTGCGTGCCGACTATGCGCTGTTTTTTAAGCCCAACATCCCGCTGGCTGCCGTCGAGGTCAAGGACAACCAGCACGCTGCGGGGGCTGGTATGGCGCAAGCCATACGCTACGCCGAGTTGCTGGACGTGCCGTTTTGCTTTTCCAGCAACGGCGATGGTTTTGTGTTCCGCGATGCCACTTTGGCCACCGGCGTGCTGGAACAAACCCTTGGCCTGGATGAGTTCCCCAGCCCGCACACGCTGTGGCAGCGCTACTGCGCTTGGAAAGGCTGGACGACAGACGTGCAGCGCGTGGCCGAGATGCCCTACGCCCCTAGCAAAACGCCACGCTATTACCAGCTCAGCGCCATCAACCGCACGGTGGAAGCCATTGCTGCCGGGCAGCACCGCGTGCTGCTGGTCATGGCCACCGGCACGGGCAAAACTTACACCGCGTTCCAGATCATTCACAGGCTCTGGAAGTCGGACTGGCACGCGCACAAGGCCAGCGGGCAAAAGCGCATTTTGTTTCTGGCGGACCGCAACATCCTGATCGACCAAACCATGGTCAACGACTTTCGCCCCTTCAAAGGCGCCATGGCCAAATTGAGCCCCAATGCCAAAGGCATTGAGCGGGTCGATGCGCACGGCCAAGTCACGGTTGAAGACATCGATCTGGCTGTGAACAAAACCACCAAAGAGGTCAACAAGTCGTATGAAATTTACCTGTCGCTGTACCAAGCCGTGAGCGGAACAGACGAAGACAGCAACATCTACAAGCAGTTCAGCCCCGATTTTTTCGACCTGATCGTGGTGGACGAATGCCACCGTGGCAGCGCCGATGAAGACTCCGCCTGGCGCGACATCCTTACGTATTTCAGCAGCGCCACCCAAGTCGGGCTGACGGCCACGCCCAAGGAAACCAAAGACATCTCCAACAGCGACTACTTTGGCGATCCGCTCTACACCTACAGCCTCAAGCAAGGCATTGAAGACGGCTACCTGGCGCCTTACAAAGTCATCCGGGTCGATCTGGACAAAGACACCTTTGGCTGGCGTCCGACAGCGGGCATGATCGACAAGCTGGGCCATGTGATCGAAGACCGCATTTACAGCGGCCCCGACATGAACCGCAAACTTGTGCTGGAAAAGCGCGACGAGGTTGTGGCCAGCAAAATCACCGACTACCTCAAGGCCACCGACCGTTACGCCAAAACCATCGTCTTTTGTGAAGACATCGACCACGCCGCTCGCATGCGCCAGGCGCTGAGCAACGCCAACGCCGACCTCTGCGCCACGCAGCCCAACTACGTGGTGCAGATCACCGGCGACAGCCCGCAGGGCAAGGCGCAGCTCGATAACTTTATCGACCCCGAAAAAGCCTTGCCGGTGATTGCCACCACCTCGCGCCTGATGAGCACCGGTGTCGATGCGCAAACCTGCAAGCTCATCGTGCTGGACCAGACCATCAAGTCCATGACGCTGTTCAAGCAGATCATCGGTCGCGGCACACGCCTGCGTGAGGACCTGGGTAAAAGCTGGTTCACCATCCTGGACTTCAAGCGCGCCACCGACAACTTTGCCGACCCCACGTTTGACGGCGAACCGGTGCAAATTTACGAACCCCAAGCCGACGATCCGATGGACCCGCCAGAGCCCGGCGCAACGGATGGTCGCACGAACGAGCCAGCGAGCGACCCACTGGGCCCCTTTGCCCCCGCAGGCCCCGATGAACCCAAAAAATACATCCTCGGCGGCATGGTCACCGTGGCCGTGGCGCGCGAACGGGTGCAATACCTCAACGCCCAGGGCAAACTCATTACCGAGAGCCTGCGTGACTACACCCGCATCAACCTGGCCAAACGCTTTGACTCACTCGACCAGTTTTTGCAAGCCTGGAGTCATGCCGAGCGCAAAGCTGCGCTGATCTCCGAGTTGGAAGCCCAGGGCGTGCTGATCGAAGCACTGGCTGACGAAGTGGCCAGCACCGGGCTCAAAGACCTTGACCCGTTTGACCTGCTGCTGCATGTGGCCTACAACCAGCCCCCACTGACCCGGCGTGAGCGCGCCAGCCGCGTCAAAAAGCGCAACCTGTTCACCCAATTTGGCCCGGTGGCGCGCAAGGTGCTGGACGCGCTGCTGGACAAATACGCCGACGAAGGCATCGCCACCATCGAGAGCAGCGACGTGTTCAAGGTGCAACCCTTTACCCAGATGGGCAGCGCCAGTGAACTGATCCAGAGCTTCGGCGGCCGCTCAGACTACTTGGGCGCTTTGCAAACCCTGGAGCGCGCCCTGTACACTGTTTAAATGCTATACCAGTTATAGCTGCTTGCGCTTTCTATATAAGGGATAGAGCCCATTTTCTTATATATAACTCACGCTCCCATGTCCAACCTATCCAGCGTCATCAAATCCATCCAGGACATCATGCGGCAAGACGCGGGCATCAACGGTGATGCCCAGCGCATCGAGCAAATGGTCTGGCTGCTGTTTCTGAAAGTGTTTGACGCGCTGGAAGAAGAGCTGGAACTCACCCGCGACAGCTACATCAGCCCCGTGCCAGAGCGCCTGCGCTGGCGCAACTGGGCGGCCAACCCCGAGGGCATCACCGGCGACACGCTGCTGAACTTTGTCAACAACGACCTGTTTACTACGCTCAAAAACCTGGGCGGCGACGCGCAGCGCAACCCGCGCGGCCATGTGGTGCGCAGCGTGTTTGAAGACGCCAACAACTTCATGAAAAGCGGCCACCTGCTGCGCCAGGTCATCAACAAGCTGGGCAGCATCGACTTCAACCGCAAAGCCCAGCGCCACCAGTTCAACGACCTGTACGAAAAAATCCTGCGTGACCTGCAAAGCGCCGGCAACGCGGGCG
Source organism: Comamonadaceae bacterium CG12_big_fil_rev_8_21_14_0_65_59_15 (assembly GCA_002786915.1). Taxonomy (GTDB): domain Bacteria; phylum Pseudomonadota; class Gammaproteobacteria; order Burkholderiales; family Burkholderiaceae_C; genus Rhodoferax. Next base: position 69,260 of record PCUV01000067.1, read on the forward strand.
AGTTTTACACCCCGCGCGCCGTGACCCAGTTCATGGTGGACATGGTCAACCCCCGCCTGGGCGAAAAAGTGCTCGACCCCGCCACCGGCACCGGCGGCTTTCTGGTCTGCGCCATCGAGCACCTGCGCCGCCAAGTGCAAAACACCGAGCAAGAAGCGACGCTGCAAAACTGCATCACTGGCGTGGAAAAGAAGCAGCTGCCGCACATGCTGTGCGTCACCAACCTGATGCTGCACGGCATTGAGGTGCCCAGCCTCATCACCCACGGCAACACCCTGGCGCGCCCGCTGCGCGAGGTGACACAGGCTGACCGCGTGGACGTGGTGCTGACCAACCCGCCCTTTGGCGGTGTGGAGGAACCCGGCATTGAGCAAGGCTTCCCAAGCGACGTGCGTACCAAAGAAACGGCGGATTTGTTTTTGGTGCTGATCAAGCACATCCTCAAAGCGCATGGCCGCGCCGCGCTGGTGTTGCCCGACGGCACGCTGTTTGGCGAAGGCGTCAAAACGCGCATCAAAGAACAGCTACTGAATGAATGCAACCTGCACACCATCGTGCGCTTACCCAACGGCGTGTTTGCGCCCTACACCGGCATCAAGACCAACCTGCTGTTTTTCACCAAAGGCACGCCCACCCAAGAAGTCTGGTACTACGAGCACCCGTACCCGCCGGGCGTGAAGAACTACAACAAAACCAAGCCGATCCGCATTGAAGAGTTCGACGCCGAGAAAGCCTGGTGGGGCAGCGAGGCCGATGGCTTTGCCTCCAGGCAAGAAAGCGAACGCGCCTGGCGGGTCAATCTGGATCAAATCAAGGCCGCAGGCTACAACCTCGACCAGAAGAACCCCCACGCCGAAGACGCGGTGAGCCACAACCCCGAACAGTTGCTGGCCGACTACGCGCGACTGCAAGGTGAGGCACAGGCGCTGCGCGACGAGCTGCGGGACATCTTGGCAAAGTCCTTGGCGATTTGCCAAAATAACCAAGTAGGTTAATAATCATGGAAAAATCAACTCCCCATTGCAAGCTGTCGGTCGTGAAAGCCTTGCTGGATGGCGGAAAGTTTCAAGTCACGCGCACTGCGCGAATCGGTGCAGTGGCATTGGGCTTTGACTATCCCGGCATGTTGGCGGTGGTTGCTGGATTGCAGTCGTCAGACTTTTACAAAAGCATGACTACGCATGCCAACCACACCGTTTGGCAGGACGTTTACCACGCGGCCACGCCCCTGGGCGACGTGTACTTGAAGCTGACGGTGGTGGATGATTTGTTGATCGTCTCTTTCAAGGAGCTATGACATGAAATGCCCAAGCTGCGGCGCTGCCGAACTGATCCACGACACCCGTGACGAAACCTACACCTATAAGGGTATGAGCACAGTCATCCCCGCAGTAACCGGGGACTTTTGCCCAGCCTGCGCCGAGTCGATTCACGATGGCGCTGAAACGGAACGCGTGATGAAAGAAATGAGCGCATTTCAGCGCCAGGTCAACGCTGCGTTCGTTCCCCCCAGCTTCATCACCGACATCCGCAAAAAACTAGTCCTGGACCAACGCGAAGCCGCCGAAATCTTTGGCGGTGGTGTCAACGCCTTCTCGCGCTATGAAACCGGCAAAACCAAGCCTCCGCTGTCCTTAGTGAAGCTGCTCAAGGTACTGGACCGCCACCCGGAGCTACTGGCCGAAGTGCGGGCATAGATGAAATTGGGGTCTAGCCCTTGTGTAATTTTGGTTTGATGCTATTACATTTGAACCTATTGGCCACCGCCCCCGGTGGCGTGGCGCGTCTGCGCGAGCTGATCTTGACGCTGGCGGTGCAAGGCAAACTGGTGCCGCAAGACCCCAAGGATGAACCCGCGAGTGCGCTGCTGAAGAAGATTCGGGCGGAGAAGGACCGGCAGATTCTTGAAGGCAAGATCAAGCGGGACAGGCCGCTGGCGGAGATTGCGGCGGAGGAGAAACCGTTTGGGTTGCCGACGGGGTGGGAGTGGGTACGCCTGAACTCGCTGCTCCAAAAAATTGGCGCGGGCAGCACGCCACTTGGCGGCAGGGAAGTCTATGTTCCGTCAGGCGTGAAATTCTTGCGTTCGCAAAACGTCTGGGACGATGGGCTGCGCCTCAATGCTGTCGCGTACATCAAGCCAGCAACGCATGCAAAGATGGCTGGGACAGTCGTTGTCGCCAATGACTTACTGTTCAACATCACCGGTGCCTCAATCGGTCGCTGCGCCATCGTGCCAAGCAATTTCGATGAAGCCAACGTCAGCCAGCACGTCACCATCGTTCGCACGGTGTTGCCAGCATTGAATGCCTTTCTGCATAAGGTGCTGGTTTCGAGGCATGTGCAGCAAGCGGTCATGGACGTTCAGGTCGGCGTGTCGAGGGAAGGCTTGAGTATTGCCAAGCTCGGCCAATTCCTGATTCCGGTGCCCCCTCTCGCCGAACAATCCCGCATCGTCACCCGCGTCGAAGAACTCATGCGCCTGTGCGACTCGCTCGAAGCCAAAGGCCAGCTCGAAGCCACGCAACACGCCCAACTCGTCAGCACCCTGCTGGCCACGCTCACCGACAGCGAACCCCCCGCACAACTGGCCGACAACTGGCACCGCATCGCCACCCACTTCGACCTGCTGCTAGACCGCCCCCAAGCTGTGGACGCCCTGGAGCAAACCATTCTGCAACTGGCCGTGCGCGGCCTGCTCGTCCCCCAAGACCCACAAGACGAACCCGCCAGCGTTCTCCTCAAGAAAATCCGCGCCGAGAAAGACAAGCTGATCGCCGAGGGCAAGATCAAACGCGACAAACCCCTGCCGCCGATTGCGGAAGATGAACAACCTTTTGCCTTGCCGAGCGGGTGGGCGTGGGCGCGTGTTGAAAATCTTGGAGTAACGCAGACTGGCGGAACACCTGCATCTAGCAAGCCTGAATACTTTGACGGCAATTTCCCGTTCATTGGTCCTGGGCAAATAACTCCCGCCGGAAAAATTCTGCCTCCTGAAAAGTTCATTTCTGAGCGTGGTCGTTTGGAATCCACCGTTGCAGAGCCGGGAGACATTCTCATGGTTTGCATTGGCGGATCTATTGGCAAGTGCGCTGCTGCGTCCTATGCAACGGCATTCAACCAACAGATCAACAGTATTCGTCCGGTGCTGGTATCAAACGAGTACGTTTTGAATGCCATGACTGGAAGTGAATTCATGGCGATGGTCGTACGTACGGCAACCGGCTCCGCGACTCCGATCATTAGCAAAGGCAAGTGGGACTTGCTGCTGTTGCCGCTCCCACCCCTCGCCGAACAATCCCGCATCGTCACCCGCGTAGCCCAGTTGCGTCGCCTGTGCTTTGAGCTGCGCCAGCGCCTGGCCGCCAGCCCATCCACCCAAGCCCATCTGGCCGAGGCGCTGGTGGCAGAAAATCCGTGAACACCGTTTAGCAGGAACAAGCAATGCACGTCACCGAAGCCCCCGCAAAGGAGAGTCAAGCACTGATGCGCTTGTTGATTTCACGGGCCGAATCGCGCAATCTGAAATTCAAGCGTGTTTCAGGAAAGATGGTGCACAAGGCGCTGGAGACCTTGTGCGCGTTTGCCAACACGGACGGCGGAATACTCGTGCTTGGGATTGCCGATATGAAGGACTTTCAGGGCACCTCGCGCATTTTTGGGGTCAATGAAAACCCGGAAGCATTTGACGAGCTACAACGCAAGCTGCTCACTGATATCCAGCCTTCACTGGCTGATGTGCGGGTACAGCGCTTGCCGACATCGCTGCATAACGGCCCGTGCACAGGTCAGCAGGGGGACGTGGTGATGCTTTCCGTGGCGCGTAGTCAACGGGTGCATTCCATCGTTGGTGGCGGCACTTATCTGCGCATGGACGCGGGCAATCGCATGATGAGTGCTGCGGAAGTGACAGAGCTGTCGTACCGCCGTGGTGAGCGCAGCGCGACTTCAGAGCCGGTGGCCATTGCTTTGGAGCGATTACAAACCACCGCCTGGCTGCGTTACCAACAAGGCCGGGGCGCACTGACCGGAACCTTTGAAGATCAACTGTTGCGCATAGGTCTGGCAGATCGTGTGAATGGTACGGTGATGCCCTATCGCGCAGCCGTTTTGTTATTTGCTGATGAGCCAGGCAGTTTGCTGGCGGCAAGCGGCAGTCGCGCCGATGTGCGGGTCATGGTGTACGACGGCAAGCAAGCATTGACTGGGGCAACCCCTAATTTCCGTAAGCCCCCAAAAACCGTGCGGGGGCCGCTCATTGACCAAATAGATGTCACGGTAAGGCTGGTCTTGGACAACTTGGCAGCAGGCGTCACTTTGTCAGGTAGCGGGTTCAAGACCGTGCATGCTTACCCGGAACGCGTGGTGAAGGAAGCCATCGTCAACGCCATCATCCATCGCGACTATCGACTCAATCGTGATGTGTTTATTCGGATATTTGACGATCGGATTGAGGTAGAGAGTCCTGGCGCGTTCCCCGGAAACATCACGCCCAGCAATATCTCCAAAGCCGGCACCAAGGCACGAAACCCCTTGCTGGCACTGAATTTGCGGGAATTTCCCGTTGCGCCCAATCTGGATGCGGGCGAAGGCGTGCGCATGATGTTTGCCGAAATGGCTTTGGCTAATTTGTATCCGCCACAGTATCGACAAAGTTCAGATGCTGTCGTGGACAGTGTGACCGTCACTTTGTTCAATGCCAAGCGCCCCTCGGCTTGGGATCAGGTGAGCGATTGGATTGACCGCCAGGGTTCCATTGCCAACTCGGATGTGGTTCGTATTGCCAGTCTGGATACCCTGAAGGCATCAAAACTGTTGACTTCGTGGCGGGAGCAAGGGCTTCTTGTACCCCTGCCGGGGCGCGCCAAACGGAACATGGCATATGCCAAACCAAACGGTACGCAAACAGAACTGAGTTTGTTATCTGCCTTGGAAGATAACAACGGCACGAAAGAATAAAAGTCAAACAAAAACAGACACTTAGGCCAGCCATTGTTTTCTGTTTGACCAATAAGCAAGCGACTTTGTTGGCTCAGGACAAGATACAGAAAAAGAAAATGCCCCCACTAGCTGGCGCTGATGCGTCGCTGCCGGGGGCTGCTTTGAAGCAGCGTTTGCCATAACTTACCGGCTACTCGGAAAACTAAACACCGCCCCCTCGCGCACGCCCGCACTCGGCCAACGCTGGGTAATGGTTTTGCGCTTGGTATAAAAGCGCACCGCGTCGGGCCCGTAGCCGTGCAGGTCACCAAACAGCGAGCGTTTCCAGCCGCCAAACGAGTGGTAGGCCACCGGCACGGGCAGCGGCACGTTCACGCCCACCATGCCGACCAGAATGTTGTCGCTAAAGTAGCGCGCCGCCTCGCCGTCGCGGGTGAAGATACAGGTGCCGTTGCCGTATTCGTGCGCATCGATCAGATCCATCGCCTCTTGCAAGGTTTTCACGCGCACCACGCCCAGCACCGGGCCAAAAATTTCTTCCTGGTAAATGGTCATGCCGGGCTTGACTTTGTCGAACAGGCAAGCACCCAAAAAGTAGCCTTGCTCGTGGCCGGGCACGCGGATACCGCGGCCATCGACCACCAGCGTCGCGCCCTCGGCCACGCCTTGATCCACATAGCCCTTGACCTTGTCAAAGTGCGCCTTCGTCACCAGCGGGCCCATGTCGCAGGCCGCCTGCGTGCCGGGGCCGACCTTCATTTTGGCGATCTCCACTTTCAGCCCGGTAATCACCGCGTCGGCCGTGGCGTCGCCCACCGCCACCACCAGCGGAATGGCCATGCAGCGCTCGCCGCAGGAGCCATAGGCCGCGCCCATCAAGGCGTTGACGGCGTTGGGGATGTCGGCATCGGGCATCACCACGGCGTGGTTTTTAGCGCCACCCAGCGCCTGCACACGCTTACCGTGGGCACAACCCGTGGCGTAGATGTATTCAGCAATGGGCGTGGAGCCGACAAAGCTGATGGCTTTGACGCGCGCATCCGTCAGCAGCGTGTCCACCGCCTCTTTGTCGCCGTGCACCACGTTCAATACGCCTGGCGGCAAACCGGCTTGCAGCGCCAGCTCGGCCACCAGCAAGGCGCTGGACGGGTCGCGCTCGGACGGCTTCAAAATGAACGTGTTCCCGCAGGCCACCGCCATCGGCCACATCCACAGCGGCACCATCACCGGAAAGTTGAACGGCGTGATGCCCGCGCACACGCCCAGTGCCTGGAACTCGCTCCAACTGTCAATGGCGGGGCCGACGTTTTTGCTGTGCTCGCCCTTGAGAAGCTCGGGCGCATAAGAGGCGTATTCGACGTTTTCGATACCGCGCTGCAACTCGCCCAAACTGTCGCTGAGCACCTTGCCGTGCTCGGCCGTGACCAGCGCGCAAATCGCATCGGCGTTTTGCTCCAGCAGCACCTTCAACGTGCTCATGACGCGCGCGCGTTTGAGCGGTGGTGTGGCGCGCCAGGCCGGGTAAGCGGCTTGCGCGTTGGCTATTGCCCCTTCCACCGTGAGCTGGTCGGCCAGCAGCACGCGCTTTTCAGCCTGGCCGGTGGCGGGGTTGAATACATCTGCCGTGCGGCTGCCGCCGGGTGTGCGCTGGCCGTTGATCAGGTGGGTGATGGTGGGGATGGTGGGGATGGTGTTGGACATGGTGATGACCTTGAAAATGGTTGTGGGCAGGGGTGTGAAAATATAGATGAAATAGGGCTCTAGCGCTTGTGCAGCAAGCGCAAGCAGCTATGCTTTAGAGAGTGATTCAGCAACCAGTTCAGCCATCCCGGTGGCCTGGTCGCCCGGTTCGTGGGACAGCCCCAGCGCCACACCCGCACGATCCGCTTCATTGCGATTCTGGCTGACTTTCCATTTGCCGTTCAGCGACTCGACGGTGACTTCAATGCCCACAATGGCACGCAACATCTGCGCCGCGTAGTCAGCGGGCGCGTCGCTCACCTGCCACGGCGCAGCGCGCGCGTCTTCGCGCGAGCGCGTGAGCGCCTCGACCTGTGCGCGCAGCCACTCGGCGTCGTCGATCACCCGCAGCGTGCCAAGCGCTTGCACGATGACGTAATTCCAAGTGGGCACCACCTTACCGTGCTCGGCCTTGGCTGGGTACCACGACGGCGTGATGTAAGCCTGCGGCCCGCGGAACACCACCAGCACCGGCGTGCCCGCAGCACGCTGCCACAACGGGTTGGCGCGCGCCACGTGCGCCTGCAAGGTGGCTGAGCCGTCGCTGCCTGTCGCCAGCAAGAAGGGGATTTCATCGGCGCACGGCAAGCCGTTTTGCACCGTCACCAGCGTGGCCAGAGGGTGTGCAGCCATGGCCGCGTGCAGCACCACAGGGCGGGTTTCTTCAAAGTGTTTGGGCAGGTACATCAGAATAACTCACAATGAAATTCAGTTGGTCTGTACAAGCCGCAGAATGGGGGTCAGAGCCCAAATCGGTGTTGCGTTGTTGGCTGGCTTGAAGACTTGAGCCCGAATTGGGATCTGACCCCCATTCAGCTCCAGTAACGTTTAGCGGCGTGCGTTGGGTATCTGACGCAGCGTGGACTTGGGGTTTTGCCAAATAAAGGAGGAGACTTGGGCTTGTCCCAAGTCGGGGGACATCCGCGGAGACGGAGACCCAGCGCGCGCTGCGGGTTCAAACGGAAAGAGCTCCCATGGATTGCGGATCGAGGTCCGCAATGACTGCCTTCTTTCATGGCTCGGAGTGGTCTTGCAGTGGTCTTGCTTCCACAGAAATCAGGCCGTGGCGTTGCAGGTTTCACCCAGTGCATTCAGCAGGCTGTCGAGCTGCGCGGGGGTGCTGATAAAGGGCGGTGCCAACTGGATGGTGTCGCCGCCGTAGCGCACATAAAAGCCCTTGGCCAGCATCGTCTTGGCAATCTCATACGGCCGTTTGGCCGGTTCACCCGGCAGCGCGTCGATGGTAAAGCCCGCCGCCAGGCCCAGGTTGCGGATGTCGGCCACGTGCTTGCAACCTTTAAGGGAATGCACCGCGTTTTCAAAGTGCGGCGCCAGTGTTTTGACGCGCTCCACCATGTTTTCGCGCACCAGAATGTCCAGCGTGGCCAAGCCCACCGCGCACGGCACCGGGTGCGCCGAGTAGGTGTAGCCGTGGGCAAATTCCAGCAGGTAATCGGGCCCACCTGCGGCCATGAAGGTGTCGTAAATTTCCTTGCTGGCCAGCACCGCGCCCAGTGGCTGCGCGCCGTTGGTGATCTGCTTGGCGCAGTTCATGATGTCGGGCGTGACGCCAAAATATTCCGCGCCGGTGTACGTGCCCAGGCGGCCAAAGCCGGTGATCACTTCGTCAAAAATCAGCAAGATGTTGTTGGCGGTGCAGATGTCGCGGATACGTTTCAAATAGCCTGCCGGTGGCACCACCACACCGGCTGAGCCAGACATCGGCTCCACGATCACCGCCGCAATGTTGCTGGCGTCGTGCAGCGCGATCAATTTAAGCAAATCTTCTGCCAGGTTCACGCCACCGTAGCCGTTGGCTTGAGCCTCGGCCGGCGGCAAACCCCGGTAAAACGAGCCTGCTGGTGGCTGGGTGTGCGGCAGGTGATCTGCGGCAATGCCCTGGCCAAACACCTTGCGGTTGCCGCCCAGACCACCGACCGAAATACCGCCAAAGTTAACGCCGTGGTAGCCTTTTTCGCGCCCGATCAACAGCGTCTTGCTGCCCTGCCCCTTGGCGCGCCAGTAAGCGCGCGCCATCTTCAGCGACGTGTCGGCGCTCTCCGACCCCGAACCAGTAAAGAACACGTAGTCCAGCCCGGCGGGGGTGAGCTCTTTGAGCTTGTTGGCCAAGGCAAATGAGAGCGGGTGGCCAAACTGGAATGCGGGCGAATAGTCCAGCGTGGCGAGTTGTTTGCGCGCGGCTTCCACCAGCTCGGCGCGGCCATGGCCCAGCCCACAAGTCCACAGACCCGACAAGCCGTCAAAAATCTTGCGACCGTCAATGTCGGTGTAATACGCGCCCTGGGCGCTGGCCATCATGCGTGGGTTGGCTTTGAAGTCGCGGTTGCCGGTGAACGGCATCCAGTGTGCGTCCAGCCAAGCGGCGTCGGTGCGGGGGCGGGTCAGGGCTTGGGTGTCGGGCATATTCATGGGGCTGTCCTGGTTCAGGATGTGGACTGATGCAAAACCGCCCCAGCGTCGTTGTACCGCCTTGCCGTACTGGTCGTACTGGTCGTACTGTCTGCGGCGATACGCCTAGCTGGGACAATTTTGCGTCAGTCCTAAAGATAGAAGTCGCGCATTGTGGGCCGATCTGTTACTCTTATCAATGATCAAGTATCGCCACGAAGTTACCAATTTATGCAAGTAAATACCCGCGCCGCGCTGGGCCAGCTCAGCGACATGGACTTGCGCCTGCTGCGCGTGTTCAAGACCGTGGCCGACTGCGGTGGCATGGCAGCAGCCGAGCTGGCGCTCAACATTGGCACCAGCACCGTCAGCCGCCACATCAAAGACCTGGAAACACGCCTGGGCCTGACGCTGTGCCGACGCGGCCGCGCGGGGTTTGCGCTCACCCCCGAAGGCCAGCAGATTTACGCTGAAATGCTGCGCCTGCTGGCCAGCGCCGATGCGTTTCGCAGTCGCGTCGATGAAATTCACCAGCGCATGGGCGGCGAGCTGCATTTGGCCGTGTTTGACAAAACCGCCAGCAACCCACAAGCGCACATTGGCGAGGCGATTGCGTTGTTTGCGGCGCAGGCACCCGGCGTGGCCTTGCACCTGCACGTGGCACCGCTGGACGCGATCGAGCGCGGCGTGTTGGACGGCCAATTCCAAGTCGGCATCATCCCCGGCCACCGCAACTCCGGGCTGCTGGCCTACGACGAGCTGTTTACCGAGACCATGTTTTTGTACGCCAGCACCACGCACCCACTGTTTGACGCACCACCGGCGCAGCAACCCGCCGACTGGCAGGCCTTGCAAAGCTATGCATTTGCCGGGCTGGGCTACCACTCGCCCAACATGGAACTGGCGCAGCAGGTGCAACTGGCGCGCGCGGCCACCGGCTACGACCAGGAGTCGATTGCCACGCTGATTTTGTCCGGGCGCTTTCTCGGCTTTTTGCCCGACCACTACGCGCAGGACTTTGTGCGCCCAGGCCGTATGCGCGCGTTGCAGCCGGAGCTGTTCAACTACCGCTGTAGTTTTTTTGGCACTGTGCGTGCGTCACCGCAGCCCGCGCGCACCACACTGGCGTTTCAGGCGTGCTTGCGTCGTGCGCATGGCGCGGCCGGATAACATCGCGCGCATCATGCCCCGCTTTGCCGCCAACCTGTCATTGCTCTACCCCGAGCACGCCTTTCTGGACCGTTTTGAAGCCGCGGCGCAGGACGGTTTCACTGCGGTGGAGTATCTTTTTCCCTACGCCTATGCAGCTGCCGATCTGGCCGCGTGCCTGCGTACTCACGGCTTGCAGCAGGTGTTGTTCAACGCACCACCGGGCGACTGGGACGCGGGTGAACGCGGCCTGGCTTGCCTGCCCGGGCGCGAGGCCGAATTTCGCCAGGGCGTGGCGCTGGCGCTGACCTATGCGCAGGCGCTGGCCTGCCCGCGCGTGCACCTGATGGCGGGTGTGGCGCCCGCAGACATGCCGCCTGAGCTGCTGCGCGCCACCTATGTTGACAACCTGCGCTGGGCGGTGCGCCAGGCGGCTGCGCAGGGGGTACAGGTGCTGATCGAGCCGATCAACCCGCGCGACATGCCCGGCTATTACCTGAACCGGCAAGACGTGGCGCATCAGGTCTTGGCCGACGTGGCCGAACCGAACCTGCGCGTGCTGATGGACCTGTACCACTGCCAGATTGTGGAAGGCGACCTGGCCAGCAAGCTGCGCCGCTACCTGCCCACCGGGCGCGTTGGCCACATCCAGATTGCCGGTGTGCCGCAGCGCCACGAACCCGATGTGGGCGAGGTGAACTACGCCTACCTGCTACCCCTGCTGGACGAGTTGGGTTACACCGGCTGGGTGGGCTGTGAGTACCGCCCCCAGCAGACTGACCCCGGTGGAACGCATGCTGGACTGACGTGGTTAAAACTGGCTCAAGCCCAAGTCAAGCAAGCGTGATGTGCTATCAACAATATATCTATTTAACGCCGGGTACCGGACAGCTTGAGCACCACCATGCTTGACCACAGCGGCCTGGACTGGGGCGTGGTGGCGGTGTTTGTGCTGGTTTATCTGGGCATGATTCTGGGCGGGCTGCCGCGCGTCAAGCTCAACCGCTCGGGTGTGGCCTTGCTGGGCGCGATTGCAGTGATCGGGCTGGGCGCTGTCAGCGTGGAAGATGCCGCGCGCTCGGTGGACTTGCCAACTATCTTGTTGTTGTTTTCCTTCATGGTGCTGTCAGCACAGATGCGGCTGGGCGGCTTTTACACCGCCGTCACGCAGCGGGTGGCGGCCTTGGCCCTGGGCCGCCCTGCGTTTCTGGGTGCGATCATCTTGGTGGCTGCTGCGCTGTCGGCGGTGTTTTCAAACGACATCATTTGCCTGGCCATGACCCCGGTGGTGGCGCGGCTGTGCCAGCAGCGGCGCGTGGACCCGGTGCCGTTTCTGGTGGGGCTAGCGTGTGCGGCCAACATCGGTTCGGCCGCCACATTGATCGGCAACCCGCAAAACATGTTGATCGGCTCGGTGCTACAGCTGCCGTTTGGCGCTTATGTGCGCCAGGCTGCACTACCGGTACTGGGTAGCCTGGCCGTGTTGTGGGGCTGGCTGGTGTGGGGGGGCTGTGGCGGACCATTGCGGCCGTTTGAAGACCAGCCCCCACCCCTGCCCTCCCCCGGCGGGGGAGGGAGCAAAACCGGGACTCACACTTTCGACCCGAGCGACTCGGGTTTCGGGCCCATGCAAACGCCACCGTTTGATGCCTGGCAAACCGCCAAGGGACTGACCGTGGCGCTGGCCTTGCTGGTGGTGTTTTTATTTACCGACTGGCCGCGTGAGGTGGCCGCACTGGTGGGTGCGGGCGTGCTGCTGCTGAGCCGACGCTTTCATTCATCGCACGTGATGGGGTTTGTCGATTGGGAATTGCTGGTGCTGTTTATGGGGCTGTTTGTGGTGAACCACGCCTTTGCCGCAACCGGGCTGGCCACGCAGGCGGTGGCGGCAATGGCCACGCACGGGGTGCATCTGGGTGAGCCGGGGTCCTTGTTGCTGATTGGCACGGGGCTGTCGAATCTGGTGTCCAACGTGCCCGCAGTGATGTTGCTGCTGCCTCACGTGCAGGGGTTTGAGGCTGGCCTGCTGCTGGCGCTGGTGAGCACACTGGCGGGCAATCTGTTGCTGGTGGGGTCGATCGCGAACCTGATCGTGGCGGACCTGGCTGCCCGCAGCGGCGTGCTGATCGACTGGCGCACGCACGCACGCATCGGCGTGCCGGTGACGCTGCTGACACTGGCTGTGGTCTGGGTGACGTTGCCCGCGCCCTGATGCACGCCGAGCTGTTGCGGGCTGGGTAGCGCAACGCATCGCATCGCTTAGCCCGCAGAGGGCTATCGCGCCGGTGACACACGGCACACGTGCGGTTGCGTTAACCTGCCGGGTGACGGCCATCTGCCAGCACTCAGAACCACATCATGACCCAGAGCAGCCATTACCGCATTTGTCCCCTGTGTGAAGCCTGTTGCGGCTTGCAGATCACTGTGCAAGACGGCGCGGTCATCAGCGTGCGCGGCGACGCCAACGACCCCTTCAGTCACGGTTACCTCTGCCCCAAGGCGGTAGCGCTCAAAGACCTGCATGAAGACCCCGACCGGTTGCGCACGCCGATGATCAAACGCGACGGCCAACATGTGTCAGTGTCTTGGGACGAAGCGTTTACGTTCATCGGCCAACGCTTGCCCGCGCTGATGCAGCAGCACGGACGCGACGCCGTGGCGCTGGCAGTGGGCAACCCGGCGTCGCACAAGTTTGGCCTATTCACCTATTTTCCCAAGCTGGCGCGCGCATTGGGTACGCACAACGTGTATTCCGCCTCCAGCCTGGACCAGGTACCCAAGCAACTGTCGTGCGCGCTGATGTTTGGTCACTGGATGAGCGTGCCGCTGCCCGACATCAGCCGCTGCGATCTGTTGCTGGTGATCGGGGCGAACCCGCTGGCCAGCAACGGTAGTCTGTTTACCGTGCCTGACTTCAAGGGCAAGGTGCGCGCGCTGCAGGCACGCGGTGGGCGCGTGGTGGTGATCGACCCGCGCCGCTCGGAGACCGCAGCGGTGGCCGACGCGCACCACTTTATCCGGCCGGGCAGCGACGTGTTTCTGCTGGCCGCCATGGTGCAGACGCTGTTTGCGCGTGGCTGGGTCAAGCTCGGCCGCGCTGCTGGCTGGGTGCAAGGCGTGGACGAGGTGGCGCAGGCGGTGGCGGCGTTCACCCCGCAGTCTGTGGCCGCGCGTTGTGGCGTCGCAGCCGAAACAATCGTCGAACTGAGCAACGCACTGGCGCATACGGAGCGTGCGGCGGTGTACGCGCGCATTGGCACCTGCACGCAAACCTACGGCACGTTGGCCAGTTGGCTGGTGGATGTGCTCAACGTGCTGACCGGGCATCTGGACGCGCCCGGGGGCGTGATGTTTGCCAAGGCGCCGGCATTCGCCAGCAACACGCAAGGCGCGGCCGGTGTGGGGCGCGGGGTGGCGACCGGCCGCCACCATGCGCGCGTGAGCCACGCGCCCGAGGTGATGGGCGAATTGCCCATGACCTGTCTGGCCGAAGAAATCGAAACGCCCGGCGCGGACCAGGTGCGCGCGCTCATTACCGTGGCCACCAACCCGGTGCTGTCGGCACCCAACGGGCAGCGGCTGTCGCGCGCGCTGGAACAGCTGGACTTGATGGTCAGTGTGGATATGTACCTGAACGAAACCACGCGCCATGCCGACGTGATCTTGCCCGCAGTGTCGCCGTTGCAGGATGACCAGTACGACGTGGTCTTTTCGCAGCTGTCGTGGCGCAACCAGGCGCGCTACAGCAGCGCCGTATTGCCCCCCGACGCGCGCCCGGCGGAGTGGCAGATCTTGCTCAAGCTCGCAGCGCTGGCGCAGGGCTTGCCGAGTGACGTGGACGTGAATGCATTGGACGACGCGCAGTTTGCCCAGGAGGCGCAGCGCCAGTGGGGCGACCAGTCCAGCGCGGTGCTACAGGCCACGCAAGGCTTGCGCGGGCCGCAGCGCTTGTTGGACGTGGCCCTGCGCGCGGGTCCTTACGGCGACTCCTTTGGTATGCGCCCGAACGGTCTCACCTTGCAGCGTGTGATGGACGCGCCCTCAGGCATTGACCTGGGCGAGCTGCAACCGCGCCTGCCTGAGGTGCTGCGCACACCCAGCGGCCACATTGAACTGGCGCCCGCCCTGTTGTTGGCCGACGTGCCGCGTGCCTGGGCCGATGTGACGGCGCCGGTGCCTGATCTGGTGGTGATCGGGCGGCGCGACGTGCGCAGCAACAACAGCTGGATGCACAACCTGCCCACGCTGGCCAAGGGGCCGCAGCGCTGTACCTTGCTGGTGCACCCGCAAGACGAGGCGCGTTTGGGTTTGACGGATGGGGGCATGGCCCAGCTTAGCGGGGCATATGCCAGCGTAGAGGTTCAGGTGCAAATCAGTCCCGACATGATGCCTGGCGTGGTGAGCCTGCCGCACGGCTGGGGCCACGACCTGCCTGGCACGCGGCTGGCCTTGGCCAGCCAGCGCCCCGGCGTCAACCTCAACGCCTTGCTGGACGATCAATGGCGCGACCCGCTGTCGGGCAACGCGGTGCTCAGTGGCGTACCAGTGCGGCTGGAGGCGATTCCTTCGGCTGTTGAGGCTGCGCACGCCTCGCTCTGCGCCCGCTGACCCGCTGGTTACTGCGCCAGTCGCTTGCCGTGCGGCAACGTGGGCAGGCGCGCGAGCATGTCGCGACAGTAGCCGTTGATCTTCAGACATTTGTTGATTTCATCCACTGGCAACGGCCCGGACACCACCACGATGTCGTTGGCACGCTCAATGGCGCCACTGGCACGCAAGCGTCTGCGCGTGTTGTTGGCCCAGCAGTGGATGCGCAAGGGGCTGCCGTGTTCACGAAGTGCGCCGGTGCTGGCTTCAAAGGCAATGGCCACGCTGTCCGTACGCAGGCGCAAGCGATGTTCGCCGGTCAATTTGCTTGCGGGTGTACTCAGGTCGTAGAGATGGTAGTGGCCTTCTTTGAGCCGGTACTGCAGTGTCATGGAACCTCCTGTCATTGACCTACATTTTGACAAATGTAATCGCTCTTGAAAGCCAAAAAACGCCATCAATCCCCCGGAATTCGGCGCATCGCGGGTAAACCCCGAGAGCGCTCGCTGGCGTATAAACTCGCGCCCAGTCAACAGCACCGCAAAGGCCTTATGAGCACGTTTGATCCCGACGCACTGGAGTGCCTGGCCGCCATCGTGGAAGAAGGTGGCTTTGAGCGCGCGGCGGTGCGCTTGTCGATTACCCAGTCGGCGGTGTCACAGCGCCTGCGCTCGCTGGAAGAACAGGTGGGCACAGTGCTGATCGTGCGCAGCCGCCCGCTCAAGGCCACCACGGCGGGCCATTTGCTGCTCAAGCACGCCATGCAGATGCGACTGCTGCGCGCCGACCTGGAGCGCGACCTGAAAGAGTTGGCACCGGGCGTGGCCACGGCTGCGGGTGAGGACGAACGTATTTCGATTGCCGTCAACGCCGACAGCATTGCCACCTGGGCCTTGCCCGCGCTGACACCCCTGGTGCACCAGGGCATGGGGCTGGAGATCATCACCGATGACCAGGACTTTACCTTTGACTGGCTGCGCGAAGGCCGCGTGTTGGGCTGTGTGACCACGCTGCGGGCAGCGCTGCGCAGTTGCAAGGTGCAGTCACTGGGTGCCATGCCCTATGTGGCGGTGGCGGAGCCGGGTTTTGCCGCCAAGCGGTGTCCGCAAGGTTTGCACGCGCACAACTTCAGCCAGTTGCCCTTTATTGCCTTCAACCGCAAGGACGACCTGCAGTCCGAATTTGTGGCGCGCGTGTGTGGCCTGAAGCACGTGGCGCTGAGCCAGGTATATGTACCCAGCTCTGAGGGCCAAGTGCGCGCGGTGCTGGCGGGCTGGGGCGTGAGCGTGTTGCCCGAGCTCAAGGTGCGTGAGCACCTCCAGAGCGGCGCGCTGGTGGAGCTGATGCCGGGGCGCACGCTGCCGGTAGACTTGTATTGGCATTGCTGGAACCTGAATTCGGTGTTGCTCGATGCGCTGACCGCCGCGCTGCAATCTGAAGCCGCCAAAGTGCTGGTGAGCGACCCCAAAGAGACCCAACAGTAGCCGAATAACCCGCTGCACTCATTTTTTGAACGAGTCGGCTAATATGCAGACATGAACTCTGCTGTCGTAACCAAGCCTTCTTTCAAGCAACGCATGTTGCAAGCGCGTGAAGACGCGATCGTGCACACCGTTAATCGCCTGCTGGCTGAAAAAGGTTTTGACGCCATGACGGTGGACGAAGTGGCTGCACAGGTGGGCATTGCCAAGGCCAGCTTGTACAAACACTTTCCCAGCAAAGAAGACCTGGCCGCGGCGGCGATGGTGCGGCTGATGCGCCAGGCGCAGGACTTCATCGCGCAATTGCCGTCAGAAGCGAGCGCATTGGACAACCTGCGCGCCGTGGTGCGCTGGGTGTTGCAGCTCAAACTGGCGGGGGACATGCCCACCCTGCCCAGCCAAAACTCCAGTCTGCGCGCCACACTGATAGCCAACCGCGACTACATGGACGGCCTGATGGACGTGAGCGATCGCATGGGGGCGTGGATCGAGGCTGCGCAGGCACAAGGACAGCTCAACCCGGCGCTACCTGCCATTGCCATCCTCTACACATTTTTTGCGCGTGCCTGCGACTCGGTGGTGGAGTTCTTGCAGACCGGCGGACTGTTTACCGACGAGCAGATCATTGAGCTGGTGCTGACCACCTGTTTTGATGGCCTGAAACCACGCTAGTGCTTGTCAATCAAGCGCCAGCAGCTATCCATAACCTAGCGAACAATCAGCACGGGCACCTTGCAACTGGCCAGTACCTCGGTGGCCACTGAGCCCACCACCAGATTCATCAGCGCGCCGTGGCCGTGCGAACCCATCACCACCAGATCGAACTTGCCGTCGCTAGCGAGCTTGGCGATGATTTCGCCGGGTTTCCCGGTTTTCCAGAGGCACTTGGAGGCACTGACGCCGTGGCGCGCCAGAAATTTGCAAACAGGTGCCGTCACGCGCACGCCTTCGTCTTCATAGTACTTTTGCACCAGCTCTTTTCCCAAGGCAGCACGCGCTTGCGATGGCAACACCACCTGCGCGGTCAGCACGACGTACTCATTGTTGGGTGAAAACAGGTCATTTGCAGCCAGATAGGCCAGCATTTTTTTGGTGTATGCACTGCCGTCAACAGCCAGAAGGACTTTCATTGCAAGACTCCTTGAAAAGTTCGTTGCAGTTTACCCAAAGCGCGCTGCACCGTGTCGTCATTTGTCAAGAAAATGCGCAACACCCGCCACGTGCTTGCCAAACCAGTCATGACAGCACCACCGCCGTCAAACCTGCCTGGAGCAATGCACCCAGCACGTCCTGAATGTGCTGCGGGCCGCGCGTCTGGATCACCAGCTCGACCTCCACGTTCTGTGCCGCCAGAGTGGTAAACGCGCGCTGGTGATGTACCTCATTGATATTGGCACCCGCCGCAGCCACCGTGGCGGTGATGGTGGCCAGCGTGCCGGGCACATCACGCGCGCTCACACGCAGGCGCGCCAGCCGACCCGCGCGCACCATGCCGCGCTCGATGATGGCCGCCAGCAGCAGCGGGTCGATATTGCCGCCGCACAACACCAGTCCCACGGTCTTGCCCTTGAAACGCTCCGGAAAGCGCAACAGCGCCGCCAGCGCGGCAGCGCCCGCGCCTTCCACCAGGGTTTTTTCCACTTCCAGCAGCAGCACGATGGCTTGTTCAATGTCGCCTTCATCGACCAGCAGCAAGTCGGTCACCAGCCGCGCAATGATCGCCTGCGGTAGCTGACCGGGCGTGCCGACCGCGATACCCTCGGCGATGCTGCTGTTGCCCAGTGGCAGGTGCGTGCCCTTGATGGCGTTGTACATGCCCGGGAAGCGCGTGGTTTGCACCCCGATGATGTCGATTTCGGGCTTGAGAGCCTTGGCTGCCGTAGCCATGCCAGCGATGAGACCGCCCCCGCCTACTGCCACCACCAAGGTGTCGAGATGGGGAACCTCGGCCAGCATTTCCAACGCCACCGTGCCTTGCCCGGCCACAATGTCCGGGTCGTCGTAGGGGTGTATGAAAACGAGTTGTTCTTGCTCGGCCAGCGCCAGCGCGTGGTTGCGCGCTTCGTCCAGCGTGTCGCCGTGCAGTACCACCTGCGCGCCAAAGCCGCGTGTGCGCTCCACCTTCACCCCGGGCGTAAAGCGTGGCATGACGATGACCGCGCGAATGCCCAGGCGCTGCGCGTGGTAGGCCACCCCTTGCGCGTGGTTACCCGCGCTCATGGCGATCACGCCGCGCGCGCGCTCGGGCGCCGTCAGTTGTGACAACTTGTTGCACGCACCGCGCTCTTTGAATGAAGCGGTGAACTGGAGGTTTTCAAACTTCAGGTACACATTGGCACCCGTGATGTCTGACAAAGTGTGTGACGCCACGCAAGGTGTGCGCAGCACATGGCGCGCCAGGCGGACGGCGGCTTGTTCGATGGAGATCAGATCAATCATTTCGGGGTTTGGCGTCCTGGGCATATCACTCAACCAGAGATGGGTGAGAGATCATGACCCATTATGGCAACTGCGGTTCGCTCACTTCGCATGGACTGGCGGAGCCGGACCGCTGGCGCGCCTGCCCAACCAGGCCGCCGTGATGATCATCAGTGCCGCGACCACAACAGATACCGTCAGGCGTTGGCCATTCACGGTCATCAACAAGGCCGTGGACAGCAGGGGCGTGAGGTAACTCAACAGGCCAATCTGGCGCGGGTCACCGGTTTTGAGCGCTTTGTCCCACAGAAAAAAAGCTGCACCCATGGGCCCCAGGCCAATCAGCGCAATCAGCAACCAGTCACGGGTGCTGAGTACGGTAGCGGGTTCCATCAACGCATGGCACAGCAGGGACAGCAGTCCGGACAACAGCGCAAAGCCGCCAATGGCGGAGGTGGCAAACGGTGCCACCCGGGTGGTCAGCAGCGAGTAGCTGGCCCAGATAAAGGCAGCGGCTACCGCAGCCAGATAGCCCCAGGACCAGTGCACATCCAAGGCCGCACCGTTGCTGGGGTTGCCCCCCAGAATGACGACCGCAGCGCCGCCAAAACCCAGCGCTGCTGCACCGATGTGCAGCGGGCGCAGCGTCATGCCAGGCAACAACACCGGCGCCAGCACCACAATCAGCAGCGGCCACAGGTAGTTGAGCAAGTTGGCTTGTACCGGGGGTGCCGAGCGCAGTGCCACAAACAGCAAAAAATGGTAGCAAAACAGTCCATAGACGCCCAGCGCCAGGGTCGTTGCGGGCACACGCCAGCGCGCTGGTTTAAAGCCCGACAGGGGCAGCGCAATCAGGCTGCCCACCAGCAGCGACAAGCCGGTGAGCAAAAAAGGTGGCACATGCTTCAGCGCCACGCCCATACTCGCCAGTGACCCCCACAGCCCGATGGCCGCCAGCGCCAGCAAGGTGGACTGCGAAGTGTGCTTTTTGGGTTCTGTCAAGCGCGCCCCTGCGACGCGTCGGCCTGGTCGTTCATGTGGGTAAATCAGTTATATAAAAAAGTGCCTCCAGCCCTTATTCAATAAGCGCTAGCAGCTATTTAAGGCGTAGCAGTCAAGCCTTCATGAAAGACTTGTACCTGGTTGCGCCCCGCCTCTTTGGCATGGTACATGGCCGTATCTGCATTCTTGAGCAAGTCCGCTTCGCTGCCGCCGTGCTCAGGGTACATGGCGATGCCCAAACTGGATGAAATGCTGACCGTGTGCGCTCCCAGATCAAACGGTTGTTCCAGTGCATGGCGGATTTTGTTGGCCACCACCATCGCGTCCTGCATGGATGCCACATCCAGCAGCATCACGACAAATTCGTCGCCCCCAATGCGCGCCACGGTGTCGGAGTCGCGCAGCACGCACTGTTGGAGGCGCTCAGCCACGGCCTGCAGCAGCAGGTCGCCTACCGGATGCCCGAGCTCGTCATTGACGGGTTTGAACTTGTCCAGGTCGATGAACATCAGCACCAAGTGTTGCTGTTCGCGTTGGGCTACCGCCAGCGCCTGCGCCAGTCGGTCCCCCAGCAACGCACGATTGGGCAGTTCGGTCAACACGTCGTAATGCGCCAGGTGGTGCATACGCTCTTCACTGGCCTTGCGCTCCGAAATGTCCGAGAACACCGCCACGTAATTGGTCAGCACGCCCTGGGCATCGCACACGCGTTTAATGGACAGCCATTCCACGTACAGTTGCCCGCTCTTGCGTCGGTTGCGGATTTCGCCATGCCAGCCGTTTTGCGTGTTGATGCTGTTCCACATGGCTTGGTAAAACGCGTCGTCATGCGTGCCAGAGGCCAACAGGCTGGGCGTCTTTCCAATCGCTTCATCCTCGCTGTACCCGGTGATCACGGTAAAGGCCGGGTTGACCGAGATGATGGTGTTGCTGGCGTCGGTCACTGTCACCGCTTCGTCCATGGTGTGCAGCACGGTGGAAGACAGTTGCAAGGCTTGTTCGTGTTCGTGGCGCTCAGTAATGTCGCTGTGCGTGCCGATCATGCGCAGCGGGTTTCCTTTTGCGTCGCGGCTGACCACCATGCCACGTGACAGGATCCACTTCCAGCTGCCGTCTTTGCAGTGCATGCGCCGTTCGCTGACGTAAGTGGAGGTGGCACCCCGAAAGTAGGCTTCACGGTCGGCAATCACCTGGGGCAGGTCATCCGGGTGCACGCGCGCGTCCCACGGCTCAGTGCGGTCTTCAAGTTCTTCGTCGGCAAAGCCATACAACGACTTGTAGCGTTTGGAAAAAACCACTTCACCCGTTTGCAGGTTGCGGTCCCAAACGCCGTCGCCGGCGCCTTCCAGGGCAAACTTCCAGCGCTCTTCACTTTCAGCCAGTGCCGCCTGGGCGCGCTGGCGCGCTGCGCTTTGCGCAACGAGCCGGTCTTGCGCGCGTTTGACGATGGAAAACACCGTCAGGTACAAAAGCGCCAGCAACACGACCACAGACCCCACCAGCTTGATCTCACGCTGGCGGATTTGCTGCAACACCACCGTGGCGTCGCGGTAAATTTCAAACACACCGGTGACCTGGCCTGTGAGGGGGTCGTGGCGAGGAATGTAGCTTTCAACCATGTCACGGTCGGTCAGCTCGCCTTCAAACGTGCTGATCTGGGCGTTATGTACCAGTTGGGAACTGCTGTTGCCTTTGATCGCGGCCTGTACGCCGACGTTACCGCTCTTGTCCTGACCGATCTGGCTGCGATCGCTTGAATAAACGGTGCGCCCGCGCAGGTCATAGACCTTGATCTTGAAAATGCCGGTGCCTTCGAGCAACTTCTGGACGTGCAGGTAAATTTCGGGGATGTGTGGGTTGTTGGCCAGCTCGGTGCCAGGTCGATCCGCTGCGTCGCGAATCAGCGGCCCAAAGTGTTTGTCCCAGGTTTCATTGGCAATGATGCGCGCGTGGTTGACGTGCTGGCTCTGGTAGTCGTTGATCAGGTTGTCCACCGACAGCACGCGAAACACATAGCCCAGCAGTGCAGCAACCACCACAAACGCCAGCAAGCTGGCCACGGCAAAACGCCGCAACAGCGATAAGCTGGTGTCGTCCGGCGCGTGCGCGTGTGGTGTTGTCATGTTCACCATGTTGTGGTTAGGGGCGCTATGGTAACGCGCACACGACGAATAGAATCGCCCCCTTATCCGCACGGCCACAACGCTACCCTGTCAGGGGCAGGTCGTTTCATCGGGAAAATTCCATGTTCAAGAGTTCGT
Organism: Comamonadaceae bacterium CG12_big_fil_rev_8_21_14_0_65_59_15; assembly: GCA_002786915.1. GTDB lineage: Bacteria > Pseudomonadota > Gammaproteobacteria > Burkholderiales > Burkholderiaceae_C > Rhodoferax. Next base: position 91,248 of record PCUV01000067.1, read on the forward strand.
TGTTGCTGCTGTTGCAGGGCTGGCCCAGTCCTCTTGGTGCATCTGGTGTGTTTATTCTTGTCTTGAACTGTCTTTGACCCATGGACGAGCCAAAAAGTGTTCGGGTGTCCGATGAGGTCCGGGGTGGCGTGGAATCAAGCATCCACGGTTTTTCTACTTCCATCGGACCGTTGCTTATTTTTGGCAGTTTTTTTGGTGCTTTGGCGCTGCCGTCTGCCCTTTGGGCGATGTTTGTCACAGCCACCGTTGTGCCAATGTTGGCTTGGGCCTTCAGGTCTCACGCGGCGCTTCATTTTGGCAGCAGGGCCGCATCGTTGACCGCTTATGCGGCCTTGATCCTGCAACTGGGTTTCGCCAGTTCCGGCTCGGTCGGGCACGGGTCGCTGCCCACCGCACAAGAATTCATGACCGGGCTGGCAGCAGGCAGTTTGTTGTATGCGTTGGCCAGCGTCATGGTCTTGTTGGCCGGCGTGTTCAAGCTGGGGCATCTTTTCAAGATGATTCCAAGTACCGTGACGGCGGGTATCAGCAACAGCACGGCGCTGTTATTGGTTTGGCTGGCAGGTCGGCAGCTTTGGGGAAACACCTGGCGCGCTGATGTGGTGGCCGCCGTGATGGTGGTCGCTTTTTGGCTCTGGAGCCGGTGGCAAGTGCAATCGGGCTTGCTGCGCCTGGTACCGAATGTGCTGGTCGCCGTGTTGCTGGGCCTGGTCGTCAACAGTTGGGTGGGCCCGACGCTGGCAGGGCAAGCTATCGGCGTGGGGGCTGACGCGATCCAAAGCAACTATGGGCTATGGCCTGCCTTGCTGAACCATGAACACATCGGGCATCTGCTGGTGCAGGGATTGCCGGGCGCTTTGACGTTGGCGTTGGTGATGATTCTGGAGTCATTTACCGCCGTGCATGTCATGGAGTCTCGCTTTGGATTACGCATGCATGCCAACCGCGAGCTGATGGCTTTGGGCGGCGCCAATCTGGTCAGCGCGCTCGTGGGTGGCGTACCGGGTACGCCCAGTCCGATTCGTTGCATCAGCAACCGCCTGGCCGGAGGGCGCGGGCCGGTTGCGCTCTGGGTGGCTTTTGTCATGACCGGGCTGGGTTTGCTGGTGTTGATGCCATGGCTGCTGGCGCTGCCCGCCGGGATCGTTGCTGGATTATTTTTGTTGCAAGCCCCGTTGCTGGTAGATCCAGCTTTCAAAAGGCGCCTGACTGAAAGTATTTCAAAACGTCGGTGGCATCACGAGGGATCGGCAGATATGGGCTTCTGGATCACGACGTTCATTACACTGGCTGGCTTTTTTGGCAACCTGGTCTGGGCTTGCTTCCTGGGGATTGGGCTGTCCTGTCTGGCGGTTTTGCGGCGTGTATCGCACAGTTTGACATCTGAATGGCGTTATCTGGATCAATACAGGTCCCGCCGCGTACGCAGCATGAGTGAGATCTCCGTGCTGGAACAGTCCGTTCATCAAATAGGCATCTTGCAATTGACTGGGCACTTGTTTTTTGGCAACAGCACGCGCCTGACACAGTTGCTGGATGAATTGAATCCGCAAGTTTGTGCTGTGGTTGTGGATGTGAGTACGGTCAATGATGCCGATCCCAGCGGCCTGGACGCATTGAGCTGGCTGATCCGGGCGTTGTTGGGGCAAAAGTTGATGGTCGTCCTGACCGGTCATCAGCAAACGCCGTCTTTCAACTTGCGCCAAGTGCTTTCGGTACAACCTGGGGTGTTGTTCAGTTCTGACCTGGATCGGGGCCTGGAACGGTGTGAAGAATTTGTCTTGCAACGTTCACCTTGCGCCCCAACCAAGTTGCAACGAGTGCCTGTAGCCAGCAATTTGCTACTCAAAGGGTTCGACGACGATGACCTGCACGTTGCCCGGTTGATGCTTGAACCGCGCCAGTTGGCGCAGGGTGTTGCGTTGTTTCACCGGTTTGACGAAGCCGACGGCATTTGGCTTTTGGAAGAGGGAATGGTGAGCATTTTGTCGGGTGCGACAGATGCCTGCAGGCTAGCCACTTTTGGACCAGGGCAATTTCTGGGTGAAATGGGTTTTGTGGATGGGCAGTCGCGCTCGGCAACAGCCGTTGCTGACACGCCATTGAGCGCGGTTTTTGTGAGCAATCAAAATCTGTTGATGTTGGCGCGCAGTCGCCCCCATGCCGCGCTGAAATTGACATTGAACATTGCGCGCGAGTTGTCAAACCGGACGCGCAACTCGTCGGCCAAACCGAACGAGGACAACAACGGTGATGTGGAAGGTTGGGCGAACAGTCAGTTGCTCAGTACCTTGTCGCGCTTCTGATTTTCAGGCCGACCAAAATCGGGCGTAAATCTTGCTTTGCTTTGGTGCGTTTTCAATAATTTGATGAAATACGCACCATTTAAAAACAATTTACACCCCGAGGTTTTCATGGATGCACTGCAACAGGGCGCAAACACGCTGTTTATTCTTTTAGGCGGCGTCATGGTGTTGGCCATGCACGCTGGGTTCGCTTTTTTAGAACTCGGTACCGTGCGTCGCAAGAGCCAGGTCAACGCACTGGTCAAGATTCTGGTGGATTTTTCAGTCTCGACCGTGATGTATTTCCTGATCGGCTATGGCGTCGCTTACGGCACACATTTCCTGGTGGGTGCCGAACAATTGGCGGCCAAAAACGGCTACGAACTGGTCAAGTTCTTCTTCTTGCTGACGTTTGCCGCCGCCATTCCCGCCATCATTTCGGGCGGTATTGCCGAGCGTGCACGCTTTTGGCCGCAATTGATCGCTACCGCGGTGATCGTCGGTTTTGTCTATCCGTTTTTTGAGGGCATTGCCTGGAATCAGCATCTGGGCGTGCAAGCCTGGCTCAAGAGCCTGACGGGCGCGGAATTTCACGACTTTGCCGGCAGCGTGGTGGTGCACGCCGTCGGTGGCTGGATCGCGCTGCCCGCGGTGCTGCTGCTGGGTGCGCGCGCCAACCGCTACCGCAAAGACGGTGGCATGTCGGCGCACCCACCGTCGAGCATCCCTTTTTTGGCGCTAGGGGCCTGGATTCTGACGGTCGGCTGGTTTGGCTTTAACGTCATGAGCGCGCAGACACTCGACAAGATTTCCGGTCTGGTGGCGGTGAATTCACTCATGGCGATGGTGGGCGGCACGCTGGCCGCACTGGTAGCAGGCAAAAACGACCCCGGCTTTGTGCACAATGGGCCGCTGGCCGGTTTGGTGGCCGTATGTGCCGGATCTGACGTTATGCACCCAATCGGTGCTTTGGTGGTGGGACTCATCGCCGGTACCTTGTTTGTACGCATGTTTACCCTGACGCAAAACCGGTGGAAGATCGACGACGTGCTGGGTGTCTGGCCCTTGCACGGCCTGTGCGGCACCTGGGGTGGCTTAGCCGCCGGGCTGTTTGGCAGTCAGGCGCTGGGTGGCCTGGGTGGAGTCAGCCTCGGTGCACAGCTGATCGGCACGCTGATGGGTGTGGCCTGGGCCCTGGGCAGTGGTGTACTGGTTTATGGTGTGCTCAAAGCCACTTTGGGTATCCGCCTGAGCCAGGAAGAGGAATACAACGGCGCAGATTTGTCGATCCACCAGATTAGCGCCACACCGGACCGCGAAGTCAACTGGTAGCGCTGGGCGCGGCCGCAAAGACTACCCGGTTGCCAATTTGGCCATCCATTGACTCGCCAAACCAACGGTTTTTCAACAAAGCGCAAATAAATCATTGCAAATCAGAAACTTGACGTATCATGCGCCCCGTATTGTCTTTTCAGGCAATACATGGTTTGCGGTGAATTCAGTCTCGCGTGTAATCTAAGTCTTCAGTGAATTGGTTGTTGCGGAAATGGACTCCATCGCGTTTTGAGTTATTTAGAGGAGTCCTTTCATGGGCAACAAACTTTACGTAGGCAACCTGCCTTATTCTTTCCGTGATGACGATCTGCAACAAGCGTTTGCAGCACACGGTACCGTCACCAGTGCCAAAGTCATGATGGAACGTGACACCGGCCGCTCCAAAGGTTTCGGCTTTGTCGAAATGGGCAGCGACGCTGAGGCCCAAACCGCCATCAACGCGATGAACGGCCAACAATACGGTGGCCGTGGCATCGTCGTCAACGAAGCCCGTCCGATGGAACCGCGTCCCCCGCGCTCGGGTGGCGGCGGTGGCTACGGCGGCGGTGGCCGCTCAGGTGGTGGTGGCGGCTACGGCGGCGGCAGTGGTGGTGGCGGTGGTTACGGCGGTGGCCGCAGCAGCTACTAAGCTACAGCGTATTGGCTTTTGGCCAGTGCCAAATCAAGGGTCCTTCGGGGCCCTTTTTTTGTGCCGAATTTATGCGCTGGCTCGCGGCTTGCGCGGTCGGCCCGCAAAGACCCGGTCGAACAGCACGTTGGGTAGCAACCGTAACAGTTTGGCCACCCAACCCATCTGCCACGGTATGACGCAGTAACTGTCGGCCGATTCAATGGCCGCCAGTGCGCGCTGGGCAAAGGCCTGCGGCTGCATCAGAAACGGCATCTTGTAGCGGTTGTTTTGCGTCAGCGGCGTGGCGATGTAGCCGGGGCAAATCGTGACCACCTTGACGCCGCTGGATCGCAATTCACCACGCAGACTTTCACAATAACTGATCAGTGCTGCCTTGCTGGCGCAATAGGCACCGTGCCCGGGCAAGCCACGAATACCCGCCACGCTACCGATACCCACCAGCGTGCCCGAACCGCGCTCCACCATGGCGTTGATGAACGGGCCAAAAGTAGCCGCCGCGCCCAGCACATTGGTATTCAATATGCGCGCCATCACGTCCAGGTCGCCGCGCTGCGACGAATCCACACCAACGCTGATCCCGGCGTTGGCAATCACCACATCGGGCACGCCCTGGCGCGCCATGCAGTCTTGCGCCATGGCTGCCATGGCGTCTGCATCGGACACGTCAACACTATAAACAACGTAGCTGTCTGCGCTTATTCCAAGAGGGCCAAGCCACGATTCGATGGCCTTTTTGCGGCGTGCCACCAAGGCCAGTCGCCAGCCTTGGCGGGCATACTGTTTCGCCATGGCCTGCCCGATGCCACTGGACGCGCCGGTGATCAGCACCAGCCTGGAGGCCTGTGGGGTAGCAGCCATGTCAGGGGCTCGCAGAGGGCACCAGCACGCCCTGCACCCGGCCACCGAGCTGGACAACGCGCTGGCGGTTGTCAAAGTCCATGCGCTGCGCGCTGAAGCGGTCGGCCCCACGCGTCAGCACCACGGGCTGATCCGACACCACACGCTGTGCGTCCACAAAAGCGTGCAGAAATTCGCCCGCAAAGGTCAGTTCGGGCTGCGCCTTGCCCTGCGGTGACACCGTGGCCGCGCGTACCACTCGGGCACCCCCCATGAGTTTCACCTCAGAGCCATCGCCATTGCTGATGGCCTGACGCGCGCTGGCGGTGGTCAGCGCACCTTGCGCGTCATAGGAGCGGATCTGGGCCTGGTCAATTTCCAGCGTGTCAGTGTCAGGAAAATGGCGTGCCTCTTTCCCACTGACTTCACTCTTGAGGCGACCCTGCGCGTCAAAGGTCTGCACCGCAAACTCACGCATGAAGTAATCAGGCAAATGGCGCACCGCGGGCGCGGAAGCGGCTGCGCCAGCCACCGGGCTGGTACGCGCCAGCCAGTAAGTGGACATGGCCAGCGCACCCATCAACACCACGGGCAAATACAGCGTCAACCGGTCCAGCAACAGGCGCAACCAAGCCGTCATGACACATAGTCCTGCAGCAACTCAGCGTAGCGGCCACTGGCCACCAGCAGCAGGTCGCACAACTCGCGCACCGCGCCACAGCCGCCCGCCAGTTGCGTGACGTAATGGGCACGCTGACGCACCTCCACCTGGGCGTTGGGTGGGGCGCAGGCGAAAGCGCAACGCGTCAGTACCGGCAGGTCGGGCCAGTCGTCGCCCATGGCGGCGGCTTGGCTCCAGTCAAGACCCAGCGCATTCAGGGTTTGCTGCGCGGCGGGAAGCTTGTCTTCGGTACCAAAGTGCGTGTGCGTGATACCCAGCGCCTTCAGGCGAACACGCAACGCGGGGGAGTCCCGCCCGGTAATGACCACCGGCGTGATGTCGGCTCGTTGCAACAACTTCAGGCCGTGTCCGTCGAGCGTGTTGAAGCGTTTGAGCGTTTCGCCAGCTTCTGAAAAATACAGACCGCCGTCGGTCAGGACGCCGTCCACGTCAAAAAACACCACACGTACGCCCTGCGCCTGTAGCAGCAACTCGGGGGAAAAGTTCAGCGCCGGTGTCATCAGATCACCTTGGCGCGCATCAGGTCGTTGCTGTTGAGCGCGCCACACAAATTGCCTTGCGCGTCAAGCACCAGCACGCTGGTGATGCGCCGTTGCTCCATCAGTTCGACAGCGTCCACCGCCAGCGCGTCGCTGCGGATCGTGACCGGGTTGGCGTGCATCACCTGAGCGGCGGTGGCACTGCGCAAGTCCACACCTTTCTCAATCAGGCGGCGCAAATCGCCGTCGGTAAAGATGCCGCACAACACGCCCTGCGCGTCCACCACGGCGGTGGCACCCAGCCCTTTGGCGCTCATCTCGCGCATGATGTCACCGAAACCGGCTTGTAGCGGCACGCGCGGCACCTGGTCTGCGCTGCGCATGATGTCGCTCACCAGCGTCAGCAACTTGCGCCCCAGCGCACCCCCGGGGTGCGAGCGGGCAAAGTCTTCGGCCTTGAAGCCGCGCGCATCCAGCAGCGCCACTGCCAGCGCGTCACCCAGCGCCAGTTGCGCGGTGGTACTAGCCGTGGGCGCCAGGTTCAGCGGGCAGGCTTCTTTCTCGACGCTGGTGTTCAGGAACACACTGGCATGGCGCGCCAGCGTGGACTGCTCATTACCGGTCAACGCCACCAGCGGCGCGCCCAGCCGCTTGAGCATCGGCAAGATGGCGTTGAGTTCGTCCGATTCACCACTGTTGGAAATAGCCAGCACGACGTCCACTGGCTTGATCATGCCCAGGTCCCCATGGCTGGCTTCGCCCGGATGCACAAACATGGCCGGCGTGCCGGTGGAGGCCAACGTCGCCGCCAGTTTGCGCCCGATATGGCCGCTTTTGCCCATGCCCATCACCACAACCCGCCCCTGTACCTGCAACATCAACCGCACGGCGCGTACAAAGTCGTCGCCCAGCCAGCGCTTGAGGCCCAGCACGGCGGCGGCTTCGACGTCAAGCGTCTCGTGCGCCAGCGCCAGCACGCGCGTCGCATCGAGCGACACCGGTTTGTCGGAGGGATTGGTCATGCGTGAATTTTATCGATGCCTGCGCTTGGTAGTATCCGGGGGTGAACTCCCTCGACCTGACCCTGCTGTACCTGCTCGCCGCCGTGCTGGGCGTGGTGGCTTGCCGCACCCTGAAGCTGCCGCCGATGCTGGGCTACCTCGCCGTGGGCGTGGTGATTGGCCCCAACGCGCTGGCGCTGGCCAAGAACGCAGAGGGCGTGCGTCATCTGGGGGAGTTCGGCGTGGTGTTTCTGATGTTTGTCATCGGGCTTGAATTCAACCTGCCCAAACTGCGCACCATGCGCCAACACGTGTTCGGGTTGGGGCTGTTTCAGGTGACGCTGACGATGCTGATCACCACCGCCGCCAGCATGGTATTCGCGCTCATGGCCCCCACGCACTGGGGCATGGATTGGAGAACGGCGCTTGCATTGTCCAGCGCGATGGCCATGAGCAGCACCGCCATCGTCGTCAAACTGATGGCCGAGCGCATCGAAATGGAGAGCGAACACGGCAAACGGGTCATGGGCGTGCTGCTGTTTCAGGACTTGGCGGTGGTGCCACTGCTGGTGCTGATCCCGGCATTGGGGGCGTCCGCTGAACAGATGGTCGAGACCATGGCTTGGGCGATGCTGAAAGCCGGTGCGCTGATCACCCTGCTGCTGGTGGGGGGGCCGCGTGTGATGCGCTGGTGGCTCACGCTGGTGGCACGCCGCAAGAGCGAAGAATTGTTCGTGCTTAACCTGCTGCTGGTCACATTGGGGTTGGCCTGGTTGACTGAATTGGCGGGCCTGAGCCTGGCACTGGGCGCGTTCATTGCCGGGATGCTGATTTCTGAAACGCAGTACAAGCACCAGGTGGAAACCGACATCCGGCCGTTTCACGACGTGCTGCTGGGATTGTTCTTCATCAGCATTGGCATGATGCTGGACTGGCGGCTGGTGCTGCAGCACTGGCCACTGGTGCTGGTGCTGGTCACGCTGCCAGTGCTCTTCAAGGCAGCGCTGATCACCTTGATCACCCAGCTCATGGGCGCCAGCACCGGCGTGGCTTTGCGCGTGGGGCTGTACCTGGCGCAAGCAGGTGAATTCGGCTTTGTGCTGCTGGCGCTGGCGCAAACCCATGCACTGGTGCCACCTGAGCTGCTCAACCCCGCGCTGGCGGCGATGGTGCTGTCGATGCTGGCCACGCCTTTCATCATCATGCGCAGCAACGACATCGTGCTGCGGCTGGTCAGCAACGAATGGCTGATGGAGTCGGTGCAGATGACCACCATTGCCCGCAAATCGATCAAGACCAGCAAGCACGTCATCATTTGCGGCTACGGGCGTTGTGGCCAGAACCTGGCGCGCATGCTCGACAAGGAATTGATCCCCTACATGGCGCTGGACCTGGACCCGGACCGGGTGCGCCAGGCCGCTGCTGCCGGTGACTCTGTGGTATTTGGCGACGCGGCGCGTCTACAGGCGCTGATGGCCGCCGGCCTGGCACGCGCCAGCGCCGTGGTGGTGACGTACCTGGAAACCGCCAGCACGGTCAAGGTACTGGCCCACATCCACGAACATGCACCGCAGGTTCCGGTGGTGGTGCGCACGCAGGATGACCACGATCTGGAGCTGCTGCAAAAAGCCGGTGCCACCGAAGTGGTACCCGAGGCCATTGAGGGTTCATTGATGCTGGCCAGCCACGCGCTGGCGCTGGTGGGCGTGCCCATGCGCCGGGTGATCCGTATCGTGCAGGAGCAGCGCGACGCGCGCTATGCGCTGCTGCGTGGATTTTTCCGCGGGGCTGACGACGGCGAGGTGGACGAAACCGAACAGGAACGCCTGCACACCATCCAGCTACCCCTGCACGCCAAGTCAATCGGCCGCACCAAGTCCGACATGGCGTTTGCCGCCATGGGCGCCCGGCTGGTCAGCGTGCGCCGCGAAACGGGGCAGGTAACGCCGCTGACCGACGACCTGGTCTTGATGGCCGGTGACACACTCGTGCTTTCTGGCAAGGCACAGGCACTGGAACAGGCTGAGCTGCGGCTGCTCAAGGGCTGACACAATAGCGTCCCCGCGATCCAACACCACGTTCAACCATGCAAGACACCGACGTCATCGCGTATTTGCGCAGTCACATTCGCACCGTACCGGACTGGCCGGCTCCGGGCGTGCAGTTTCGCGACATCACGCCCTTGCTGCAAGACGCGCAGGTGTTTCGGGTACTCATCGATGTTTTTGTGCACCGCTACATGGACCCGCAACGCCGACCGGGTGTGGTCGCCGGGCTGGACGCGCGGGGTTTTATTTTGGGCGCGGTGATTGCCTACGAATTGGGCGTGGGGTTTGTTCCAATCCGCAAAAAGGGCAAACTGCCATTTACCACAGTGGAAGAAACCTACGAGCTGGAATACGGCAGCGCCACGGTCGAATTGCACACCGACGCCGTCAAACCAGGGGACCGGGTACTGCTGGTGGATGACTTGATCGCCACTGGGGGCACCATGATGGCCGGTAAAAAACTGCTGGAAAAACTGGGCGCCACAGTCATCGAAGGCGCGGCCATTGTGGACCTACCTGAGCTGGGCGGGTCAATGCGCCTGCGCGAGGCCGGCCTGCGCCTGCACACACTGCTGGATTTTCAGGGGCTTTGAGCGCAGTCAGCCCAATCCGCCAAACTAGGTTTGGCCTAACGGGAAGACGTGGGCATCAGGCTCCAGCAGTCGGGTGTCTTCAAAGCCGGGGGGTGGCGCAGCACGGCACGGGCCACTGTGCACCAATTCGCCAGCCGCAGGCGTTGCACGCTGGTTGCGGGCGCAGCCAAACAAAACGGAGAACTGCCTTTGGATAGGAGGTATCAGGGGCTGATTTGCTTCAGCAAGGCTTTGGCTTCAAGCTTGCGCCCTGCATCGGCCACGTCACGACCCGGGCGTGGGGCGGCTTGCAATGCGGTCTGCAGGTGGCGGATGGCATCGGCTTGTTGACCTTGGTCAGCCAGAAAGTCAGCGTACAAAAAATTGCTGTCAAGGCCTTGCGGATTCAGCGCCAGGGCTTTTTTAAACAACTCGTTGGCTTTGGCTTTGTCGCCAAAACCCAGCGGCCAGCCAGGGACTTTGGCGTACAGGGTAGCCAAGCTGGTGTAGGCAGAACCCTCCAGTGCGCTGGCATCGAGCTGCAAGGCTTGTTCAAACAGCAGTTTGGCGTGTTTGGCCAGTGACAGTGCGCCCAGGCCACCTTTGGCACCCGCTTCACTGGACACGGCAATGCCTTGCCAGATCAGCGGCTCGGCTTGGGTTGGGTGGCTTTGTGCCAGTTTGCCAGCAAGTTCTGCCAGCGCATGATAGGCATCGGCGTGCTGTTGGGCATCTTGCCTGTATTTGATCTGGGCCCATTGGTCTTGAATGGGTCGCACCAGGGATTCGTCATTGGCGGCAAAGCACAGGCTGGCGCTCAGGCACAGGGCCAGCAGCGGCAGGTGGAGGTGGTGTTTTTTCATGGCTGGCGATCAGGGTTGAGGGTTTGTGCATGCAGTTCAATGGTGCGCAGTTGCTTGGCTACACCATGGTCGATTAAGCCGGGCGCAAACCCGTTGAGCCAGGCAAACAAGCGCTCAGGGAAGCCGATGTGCACTTCTTTGCGGTCTTGTGCCAAGGCCTGTAGCAGACGGGTGGCAACTGTTTCAGGGCGGTCACTGGCGTTGCCCAGAGCCCGGTTGAGGGCGTTCACTGCCGGGCTGTTGAGCGGGGTCTGGATGGCGCGTGGGGCTACGTACAACACCTGAATGTGACTGTTGGCCAGCTCCCGGCGCAAGCTTTGTGAAAACCCGCGCAGTCCGGCTTTGGCGCTGGAATAGGCCACAAAACCGGCAAATGGCAGGCTGCCAAAGACCGAGCCGACGTTGACAATGCGGGCCTGTGGTTGGCTGCGCAGGTGCGGCAGCAGGGCCTGCGTCAGGCGCATGGGGGCCAGCAGATTGGTCTGTAGCACTTGCTCGACGCTGTCCCAGGGCTGCGTTTGCAAAGAGCCAAAGGCGCTGATGCCCGCGTTGTTGATCAAGGCGTTCACCTGGAAAGCCTGAGCTGCTTGCACCAGCTGCGCCACGCCCGCAGCTTGGGTCAGGTCGGCCACGCACAGGCTGACGGCGCTACCCAATTCGGTTCGCAGCGCCTGCAGCTTGGCCGCATCACGTCCGCTCAGCAAAACCTGTGCACCGTGTTGCACCAGTTGATGCGCCAACGCGTGGCCCAAGCCACCGCTGGCCCCGGTGAGCAGCACGCGGGCGGTGTTCAGTTGCATGCCATCACCTGCGGGTCAGACAGGCCATGAAACACATCACCATAGAGTTTGTAGAACACTTTGGCGCAGCGCAGCACCTCTTGCTGGTCAGCGGGTTCCATTTGATCCAGCAATCTGGCCAGGTATTGGGTGTGTTCTTGATCCAAAGTGCCGTGTGAGCGCAAGTATGAGAAGGCTGCGTTGGGCAGGGCCAGCGCTTGCTGAATTTTGTCGGCAGCCAACAGCGCCAGGGCCACGCTGGTGCCCTCCAGCACAAACACCATACCAAAAAAGCCGGCTGGGTTGCCACGTGCAATCAAGTCATAGGCGTAGGCCACCATGACTTCAGCCGGCAGAGCCGGGCGGCTGGCGCGCACGGCGGCGGCATCGCCACCGGCGGCCGTGATGTCGTTCAGGATCCATTCTTCATGGCCTATTTCTTCTTCAATGTACTCGGCCACTGCCCGGCGCAGCCAGGCCAGCCGATCGGGGAGCCGCCCACCCAGCGTCATCAGCAGCGGTGTGGTGTGGCGCACGTGGTGGTAGGCCTGGCTGAGAAAGGCCAGGTAGTCTTGGCGTTGCGCCCGTCCTTGCAGGCAGTCAGTCACCAGCGGGGCCGACAGCAGGTAGCCACGGTTCACTTCGGTGGCGGTTTGGAGTTGTTGGTAAAACGTCATGCGGTGGCTTCTTCGTTGTTGTAGAGGGTGTCAATGGTCGGCGCAAAGTGCTGAGCGATGGCCGTGCGCAGCGGGCGGCCGTTGCCGGTGGCCAGGCCATTGGCCAGAGTCATGGGTGGGCAGCTGTGCCAGCGTTTGATGCGGGCGTAATCCGGTAATTGGGCGTTGGCTTGCGCCATAGCGGCCTCCATTTGCGTTGGCGTGGTACCGGGCAGGGGAACCACCAGCGCCAGCAGCCATGGCCGGGCTTCGCCCAGCACCACGGCTTGTTGTAGCGGGGCTTGGGCCAGCAGCACGGATTCGACCCATTCAGGTGAAATGTTCCGTCCAAAACTGGTGATCAACATGTTTTTGCGGCGACCCATCAGGTGCAGATGCCCTTGTGCGTCCAGGCGTCCCAGATCACCCGTGGCCAGGTCGTGTCGTCTCTGGCTGGACTGGGCGGGGTTGCCGGTATAGCCCAGAAAGGCAGCAGTTTGCAGGTGCACTTCGCCATCAACCAGCCGCAGCTGCACGTGCGGCAGGATGCGCCCGACACCGTTGCCATCATCACCGGGCAGGTTCAGGCTGACCACGGAGCCGCATTCGGTCAGGCCATAGCCTTCATAAGCCGGAATGCCGACTTGTCGCGCTTGTGCGATCAACGCCGGGGCGACGTGTGCCCCGCCCACGGCCACAAAGCGCAGGCTGTCAGGCGCGCGTTGCCTGCTAGCTTGCAGAAACAGCAGCCAGGCCTTGAGCAGTTCGGGTACCAAAATCAGACTGTGAGGCTGGCTGGTCATGGTGTGTTGCTGCAACGCAACCGGGTCAAATCCGGCCATGCCACGCCACCCCAGGCTGGCCAGACCGGTCACATGCACGTGCACACCATTGAGCAGCGCCGCGTAAATGCCGGCGGTGTTTTCCAGCAGCAAGCTCAGGGGCAGCACCGCCAGGTGTTGGGTCAGACCCAGCGGAGACAGCGTGCTTTGCAAGGTTTTGGCCGTGGCCATCAGCCCGGTGGCGCTCAGGCAGACCCCTTTGGGCGAGCCGGTGCTGCCCGATGTGAAAGAAATTTTGGCGCAGCCTGTAGGCAGCGCCACCGTGCCTTCAACCGGGCGGCACATCAAGCTGAGCGCACCACAGGTGGTGCGGCATGCAAAGCCCAACCCAAGCGCGGTGATGCGCTCGGGTTGGTCAGTCAGTACCGCGTCGGCATCGGTTTGTGTCAGAGCGTTGACAAGTTGTGCGGCACTGAAAAAGGTAGGCAAGGGCAAGTGCACCACACCGAGCATCAACGCCGCCAGGTCAGACAGAACCCAATCGATACTGTTGTCCGCCAGAATGGCGATCACCCGACAATGCGCCAGCCGTTGGGTCATGTTGTCAACGGCTGCCAGTACTTCTTGCCCACTGAGGGTTTGCGTTTGGTCAGAGAGCGCTGGCTGAGCGGCGTGGGCTGTCAGCGCTGACCATAGCTGTGCCGCCTTCATGCCGGTGTGCCCATGCGTTGCAAGGCGGCTTTGATTTTGCCGACGGCCACAATGGGTTGGGTGTCGTAATAGCTACCCCAGCTGCTGGCTTGTTCATACAACCGTTCTGGGTTGGCTGCCGCCAGCGCCAAGGGTGGTAAGCCCAGCCTGGCAAACAGGCCAACCAGTTCCTGGGTGGCGGTGGAGGCCACCCATTCAAAGCCTTGCGCGTGCAGGTGACTGGCCAAGGCGCGAAACAGGTAAATGCTGCTGCCTGGTTTTTGCGCCGCCAGGTGGCCCACTTCAGCGATGTGACGGCGTTCGATCGGGCTGGGCGCAAGGTGTGCCATGGCGTGTTCAATGGGCGTGTCCAGGTAGCGTTCCAAAAAAAGTGGGGTGGCCTGGGCACTGCGCCAACCTGCGGCGGCAACGATGCTGCCGCGTTGTTCCAGTGCGACCAGATTGGGGGCAAAGGTGGTTACGTGGGCGTTGTAACGGTCTGCAAAGATGCGCTGGATGAAGGTCTCGGCCTCTGGTCTGCGCTGCGATTCCCGGGAAATATGGACCACCTTGACCGTTGGCGGGTTGGCAGGGAAAACTTGGCGCTGGGCTTGAGGCATGGTGGGAATTCAAAAACAATTCGCATTGGATGGGCTGCGCGCAGTCTAAAAATTCATTCTTAATTTCTTCTTAAGGAAGGGGTCAGCCCGGTTATCAAAGAAAAGCCGGCAAAAAATCCAACCGTATGAAGCCAAAACGGCGCCTTGCTGGAGTTCAGCCCGCCGACCGTGCAAACGGCACCGACAGCATGACGATCAGCATTTCGGTCAGGCGCTTGAAGTTCAGTGGCTGCTGGCGGTCAGCGGCGTTTTGAAATCATGTGGTGTTGAGTAAAACTTTTGTTCGCTCCTCACCCGGGCGAGCAATTTGTCGATGTCGTATCCGGCTTCGGTATTGATGCGCTGTTTAGTGCGCCAAAGTTCCGCTGACGTTGCCAATAAAGGTGATTTATGGCCCCAGCGCTTGTGACCCGTCACGCACGGGATCGGATGGCTGAGCGAAACATTTATGAGGTGATGCTGATGGACGTTATTGACTTTGGTGAAACGCGCTACCGTGACAGCACGCATCTCTGGGCGTACAAGGATTTTCCGTAGCGACATGACAACCTGCTTTGTGCTGTTCTCGTTTTGGAAGATGCCGTGGTAGTCAAAACGGTGATGCACCATTTTTTTGATCTGAGGAGACCCCATGCGCACGACGTATTACAACGAAGACGACATCATGGTCACCCATTTGTCCGACAAGCCCATCGTCCGCGAGGTGTCGCAAGACTGGAACACGCATATCAGCTACGCCGAAGATGGCACCACCGTTGAGGTGGTGGTGCTGGACGCGCGAAGCAGCGGTGCGTATCCCTTGGCGGTTGAACACGCGCTGGTGGCGTGACCTGTGGCGTGATTTTTGAGCTTCACCGCACTCTCCCGCCAAGCGTACGAATCGCTATTAAAAACAGTGCTACCCACGCAATATCAGTAAGCGCTAGAGGCCTAAAACGTTGTGAATCTGCAGCGCTGATCAACATGGACAAAAGGGGGGCAATCACCCCTCCAGCCCCCGCGCCAGCCGCCACTGCTTGACCAAGGCGTAAATCGCCGGAATCACCGCCAGCGTCAGCACGGTGCTGGAAATCATGCCGCCAACCATCGGCGCGGCAATTCGGCTCATCACTTCAGAACCCGTGCCGGTGCCCCATAGGATCGGCAGCAGGCCGGCCATGATGGCCACCACGGTCATCATCTTCGGGCGCACGCGCTCTACCGCGCCTTCCATCACGGCGGCGTAGAGGTCGGCCACCGTTGGGGCACGTTTTTCTTCCTGGCATTTTTCTTTGGCTTCCTGCCACGCATGGTCCAGATAGATCAGCATGATCACGCCGGTTTCCGCCGCCACCCCGGCCAGCGCGATAAACCCGACCGCCACGGCCACCGACAGGTTGTAGCCCAGCCACCACATCAGCCAGACGCCACCGACCAAGGCAAACGGCACCGAGAGCATGACGATCAGCGTTTCGGTCAGGCGTTTGAAGTTCAGGTACAGCAGCAAAAAGATGGTGAGCAGCGTCACCGGGATGACCACCTTCATCTTTTCGATGGCGCGCTCCATGTACTCAAACTGGCCGCTCCAGGTGACGTAATAACCCGGCGGAAAGGTCACCTGCGCGGCCACCGCTCTTTTGGCATCGCGCACATCGCCGTCAATGTCGCGGTCACGGATATCGACAAAGATGTAGGCCGACAGCAGCGCGTTTTCGGTACAGATGCCGGGCGCGGCCTTGGCCACCACTACTTTGGCGAGTTGGCCCAGCGGAATCTGTGCGCCGTCCATCTCGGCTACAAACAAGGCTGTGGTCAGACCGTGCGTCTGTATAATTATTTATACACACATGAAAAACCCTACTGAAAAATCCATTGATTGGCGCGGAAGTGCGCTCAAAGACTTGCAAGCGTTTCCTGACGATGCCAAGCACAAAGCGGGCTTTCAGTTGCGCAAAGTTCAAAAAAGTGAGCGGCCTGACGATTTCAAGCCAATGCCAGACATAGGTGCTGGTGTGAATGAGATCATTGTGGATGTTGTCACCCCGGCGGACGGCAATGTTTTTGCCGATTTGGGGTTCGCCCCCGATCAGGCAAAAGTGATGCTGATGGAAGCTGATGCCAGTATTGCTCAATCGCAAAAACTCAAACAAGAGGCAGCTAATGCTATTGCGCACTGGATGAAGTCAGAAAAACTCACCCAGTTGGCAGCCGCAGAAATACTTGAAGTGTCACGCCCGCGCATTTCAGACCTGGTGAATGCAAAGCTGAGTCGCTTTTCGCTCGACACCCTGGTAGCCATGCTGTGCCGAACTGGCAAAAACGTTGAGCTTGTGGTGCGCTAAGGATGTGGCGGGGTGCGGGATTGGGGTTTCATACTGCCCCTGTTTGCCACCCCTGAAGAATTGCTTGAAGGAGCCCAGCCATGATAAATCAACCCCTGCCCATGCAACATCGCCTGCGCCCGTTGCCCCGCGTTAAAGGCATGACCCGGTGCTGGCCATGAAAGCGGCAGGACTTTTGGTGACTGGGGTGGCGCAATAGAGTGATCTTTCTGTTTCGCAAACTTTATACTGCCAGATATGCCCACGGTTCTTAGAATTTCAGGCTTTCGGTTTCATTTTTATTCTGATGAAGGCAATGAACCGCCCCATATTCATGTGGAAGCTGGTGATGGTGAATGCAAGTTTTGGCTTACCCCCGTTGTTCTGGCAAAAAATCGGGGGATCAGCGTTGTCGATATTCGCAAAGTTGAACGCTTGGTTTTTGAACACCAACTCTTTTTGTTGGAGAAGTACGATGATTTTCAATCCCAATGAATTTGAATTTGTTGCCACCCGGGCCTGGGTAACCAACCGTACCGTTTTTATGGAATTGACCGATGGGCGGCAGATTGGTTTTCCGGCGGCCCGGTTTCATCGCCTGGCAGCGGCGACGGATGAGCAATTGGCAGAAGTGACCCTGCGCTTGCAGGGCTCAGCGCTGCGTTGGGAGGCTTTGGATGAAGACATCACCGTGACAGGTGCTGCACTTGGGAGATTTCAGGCACCGTTGCCGCTGGCTGCTTGAAGTGCTTTGGAATAATAGGAATCTGACCCCAATTACTATCGATTGAATTCCCCCCATCTTTACCGACAAGCCAACGTGACTCCCATAGCCACTTTATCAAGTGACGTTCGCCGCTACGGCCAGGAATACGCCTGTCATGCGCACGACTATGTGCAGATCATGTTTGCAGTGCAGGGGCGCATGGAGTTGGAGCTTGACGGCCACAGTGCATTTGCCGATACGTCTTGTGGTCTGGTCATCCCGGCCGGTGTCGAGCATGGATTCATGACCACAGCCAACACGCGCATGTTCGTGCTTGAGCTGCCGAATGTGGCGAAGCTATCCAAAGTGCGGCGCTTTGCCGTGACATCTGTTTGCCGCCAGGCCATCCACCAGGCAGATGTTGGCCTGCAGTTGTCGCAGGTGCTGGATGCCCCCTCCATCCTGCTGCGCCGGGGAATCGATCTGACGCGCTTGAACGACGCGCTGGATCAGCACCTGCACGAAACCTGGAGCACCGCACGCATGGCCCAGCTCTTTTTTCTGAGCGCGCAGCACTTTCATTCACGTTTGCTGGAGTTGACCGGGCACACGCCGCAAGACTACTTGCGCAATCGCCGCTTTGATGCCGCGCAGCACCTGCTGCGTCAGGGCATGTCACTGGAAGCAACAGCCTCGCACGTCGGCTATCGCTCTGCCAGTGCCTTGAGTTTTGCCCTCAAACGAGACCGGCAGTGGAGCACCCGGCAATTGCGTCGACGCTGAATTTCAAGGGCAAGTGTTTCTCGCAAGTCGGCGTGGCCATGCTGGCTCATCATGGCGGCATGAAACATTCTTCACTACCCGGCATCATCATGGCGCTCGCTGCGGCCGTTCTGTGGGGCACCACCGGCACGGCACAGTCATTGGTCGCAGCCCACTTTTCCCCCTATTGGATTGGTGCCTGGCGACTTTTGATCGCCAGCGTTTTCTTTGCCATGGTCGTGGCTCGGTCGAAGGACCCACTGGCCTGGGCTTGGGTTCGTACGGCATGGCGGTGGGTGGTCCTGGCTGGTCTGGCGATGGCGGCCTATAACCTGTGCTTTTTCGCCGGTGTCAAAGCTGCAGGTGTGGCCACTGGCACCGCCGTAGCCATTGGGAGCGGGCCGGTATGGGTCGGTTTGCTACAGGCCTGGTTCACACGGCAATCGCCCCGACCGGTTTGGTGGCTGGGCACCACACTGGCCGTGCTGGGCATTGGCTTGATGTTCTCAGGTGCCAGTCACACGGCCAGTTTCAGTGCAACCGGCTACGTGCTGTGTCTGGCCGCTGGCCTGGCCTACGCCAGTTTCACGCTGCTGAGCAAACACCTGGTTGGCGTGACCACGCCTGAAATGGCCACCTTGACCGTCTTCACCGTGGCCGCGCTGATTGCGTTGCCCGTTGCTGCGCTGGTGTCGAACACCTTTGTGGCGACGAGCGCAAGCTGGCTGTTGGTGAGCTACCTTGGGGTCGTCGCGACCGGTATCGCGTTTTTGCTGTTCAGCCATGCACTGCGCCATATTGCTGCGGCAAGCTGTGTCACGCTCTCGCTGGCGGAGCCCGTAACCGCCTTTGGTCTGGCGATCTTGGTGGTTGGCGAACGCCCGGATGCCTTTGCTTTTGGCGGCCTGGCCCTGGTGGTTGCCGGTTTGTTACTGGTGGTGTGGGTTGAAACCAGAAAAAAGGGGGGACCAAGTTTGCGAATACCAACGGCATGACGATTAGCATCCTGGCAATGCGCACGGCGATCAATTTTCAGATGTTGCAATTTATAACACCTGGTGCTATATTAAAAACGTGCATTCAAAAACACGAGCATTCAAAACACAACATTTCAGCAAAGCCTCTGCCAAACAGGGTATTGCGGATATTGACCTGCGCCATGCCGTGGCCGAGCTTGAGTTGGGGCAGGGTGACAACCTGGGCGGCAATGTATGGAAAAAACGATTGCGAAACAATTTGAGCCGCTCCATCGTCCTGACAAAGCCAGCCGATTTCTGGATATTTGTCCACCTTTTTGAAAAGCAGGACAAAGCCAACATTGCGATGGATGAGTTGAGTTCGTTCAAAAAGCTGGCCAAAGACTATGAACGCGGTGGCATCGATGGAATTGCGGTTGGTCTTAAAAATGGATCTTTAAAGGAGCTATGCCATGACCAAAAAATCTGAAATCGGCACGGCCAAAAGCGCTGCCATGGCTTCAGTCCTGAGCGCAGCGCAGGGCCTACATCAATCAGGCGTGATTGACAAGGCAACCATGCGCGATTACGAGGCACTGTGCCAGGCCCCCGTGCCCGATTACGCCGCCGCTGATGTGGTCCAACTGCGTCACAGAGCCAAGGTCAGCCAAAACCTGTTTGCGCGTCGTCTCAACGTCAGCCCCTCAACCGTGCATCAATGGGAATCCGGTCAAAAGCGCCCAAGCAAACTGGCCGCCAAATTGTTGTCGGTGGTTGAAAAACACGGTATCGCGGTATTGGATTGATAGCCCAAGGGTCTGTAATTCCGCTCTCACCCCTCCAACCCCCGCCCCAGCCGCCACTGCTTGACCAGCGCGTAAATCGCCGGAATCACCGCCAGCGTCAGCACCGTGCTGGAGATCATGCCGCCGACCATCGGCGCTGCGATGCGGCTCATCACTTCAGAGCTCGCTCCTGTGTCCCACAAAATCGGCAGCAAGCCGGCCATGATGGCCACCACCGTGATCATCTTGGGGCGCACGCGCTCCACCGCACCTTCCATCACGGCAGCGTAGAGGTCAGCCACCGTTGGGACACGTTTTTCTTCCTGGCATTTTGCTTTGGCTTCCTGCCACGCATGATCCAGGTAAATCAGCATGATCACACCGGTTTCTGCCGCCACCCCGGCCAGCGCGATAAAGCCGACCGCCACGGCTACTGAGAGGTTGTAGCCCAGCGCCCACATCAGCCAGACACCGCCGACCAGCGCAAACGGCACCGAGAGCATCACGATCAGCGTTTCGGTCAGGCGCTTGAAGTTCAGGTACAGCAGCAAAAAGATGGAAAGCAGCGTTCGTGCCCTTGCACGGTGCTGGTAACCATCTCGCTCCTCGAGCTTGTGCTTATCCTTGTATCATGTTGGGAAAAACTGAATTTGACCATCTGGGGGTTTGAAATGCGAACGACTTTGGCAATTGACGACGATGTGTTTTCTGCGGTCAGGTGCTTGGCAACTGTAGAGAGACAAAGTGTGGGCCGTATTTTGTCGGCCCTGACAAGACAAGCACTTCATGCCAAGCGTCAATCTTTGCGTATGCGCAACGGGGTGTCACTGCTGCCCGTACGTTCTGCTGCCAAAGCAGTGACACCAGAGTTGGTTGCCCTTTTGCAATCTTGCTAACTAACTTTATCTGAGGTCATTCCTATGGAAACCATTGCTGTTTTTGAGGCGAAGTCCCATCTCTCCAAAATTCTCTCTTCCGTGCAATTGGGGCAGGAGTTCACAGTGACAAAGCGTGGGGCGCCCATCGCCAAAATTATTCCCTACTCGCTGGTAGAAGACCCGGCTCTCACCAAATTAGCGCGACAAACACTGGTGAGCCAATGTTTGCTGGCGCGTGCTGCCGCACCGGTGTTTGATTTTGATGCCCGCGCAGCCATCGAAGAAGGCCGTAGATAATGGCTTTTGTAGTGGATAACTCAGTTGTCGTTGGCTGGCATCTCAGCAGTCAGACGACTGCTTATTCAGACTCGGTTCTGAAAGCCATGGTCACGAACACGGCTCACGTTCCTGGTCTGTGGGTATTGGAATTTTCCAACGTCATGCGTAAGGCGTTGCTGGCAAAGAAGATCACGCAATCGCGCTGTCAAGAAATTTTTCTGATGCAGAAAAGCTTAGCGCTAAGTGTCCACCCTGACGTTTCCGATCCGGCTGAAAACCTGGCGCTAGCCATGCGCTACCAGCTCAGTAGCTACGATGCAGCCTACCTCGAACTGGCCATGCGCCTGCATTTGCCTGTAGCAACTTCTGATGGTGCGCTGAGAGACGCATCTGTAGCGGCTGGCGTTGGCGTATTCACACCGAAATGATCTGTAGCTTATTCACTTGAAAAGTGGATGAAGTCGCGGATGTCAACAAAGATATTGCCAAACGCCGATACGGTTCGGTATTGATCGAAAGGACAAAAAAATGAAAAACACGCACCTGAATGATGATCTGAAAAGCAGCCACGTCACACCGGTTGGTGGCAATGTTTTTGCCGATTTGGGGTTTGCCCCCGATCAGGCAAAAGTCATGCTGTTGGAAGCAGATGCCAGCATTGCCAAATCTCAAAAACTCAAACAAGAGGCAGCGAATGCTATTGCGCACTGGATGAAGGCAGAGAAACTCACACAGTTGGCAGCCTCTGAAATACTTGAAGTGTCACGCCCGCGCATTTCAGACTTGGTGAATGCAAAGCTGAGCCGCTTTTCGCTCGACACCCTGGTATCTATGCTGTGCCGAACTGGCAAAAACGTTGAGCTCGTAGTGCGCTAAGGGGTGCGGGGTGACGGGAGTTGGAAGGCTTTGGCTTGTCGTTTTTCACATGCTTTTTAGCCTGTAGTGCACGTCGAATAAGCGTAACGCGCATCTTATTTGGTAGCAACTTCGGATGGTGATTTCGCAGAAACGGGTAACGTCTTTTTTTCCAGCCCCGGGGGGTGATTTGTGGAGGGTAGACGCTGTGACGCGTCATCGGAATTCTGATCGGTTCCTGCTTGTATGATGATGCATCACTTGAACTTGCCTATTTGGAGGTTTTGAAATGCGCACAACTCTGGCAATTGACGACGATGTGTTTGCTGTTGCCAAGCGGTTGGCTGCGGATGAGCGGCAAAGCGTGGGCAGTGTTTTGTCAGCACTGGCGCGGCAAGCACTGAAAGCCAACCCGCAAACTCCGCGTGTACGCAATGGCGTACCACTGTTGTCGGTGCAGCCTGTCTCCGCAGCGGTCACGCCCGAGTTGATCAAGCAATTGCAAGACGATTTGCCATGACACGCTATTTGCTCGATGTCAACGTGCTGATTGCGTTGATCGACCCGGCGCATGTTCAGCACGACAAAGCACATACTTGGTTCGCATCAACTGGACGAGATGCCTGGGCTACTTGCCCTTTGACTGAAAACGGCGTGCTTCGCATCGTCGGGCATCCAAAATATCCGAATTCACCCGGCAAACCATCGACGGTTGCACACTTGATGGACGGGTTGTATGCCTTGTCCGGCCATGTTTTTTGGCCCGATGATGTCAGTTTGCATGACCCACAAATCGTTGATCAAACCCAACTGAAAAGCTCGGGACAGTTGACGGATACCTATTTGTTGGCGTTGGCGTGCGCGCATGGTGGTCAATTGGCTACATTCGATGCGCGTTTGGTGACTTCCGCTGTGCGCGACGGGGTTGCTGGACTGTGTGTTTTGAAGTAATTCGATGTAGAAGTGAATTCAATTTTGGAATTCGTCAGCAGCAGCGCGCAAAAATGACGCGCAGCCTTCACCCCTCCAACCCCCGAGCCAACCGCCACTGCTTGACCAGCGCATAGATCGCCGGGATTACCGCCAGCGTCAGCACCGTGCTAGAGATCATGCCGCCGACCATGGGCGCTGCGATGCGGCTCATCACTTCAGAGCCCGTGCCGGTGCCCCACAAAATGGGCAGCAAGCCGGCCATGATCGCCACCACCGTCATCATCTTCGGGCGCACGCGCTCCACCGCACCTTCCATCACGGCGGCGTAGAGGTCAGCGACCGTTGGGGCACGTTTTTCTTCCTGGCATATTTCCTTTGCATCTTCCCATGCATGATCCAAGTAAATCAGCATGATCACACCCGTTTCAGCGGCCACCCCCGCCAGCGCGATAAAGCCCACCGCAACGGCCACCGACAGGTTGTAGCCCAGCCACCACATCAGCCAGACGCCACCGACCAGCGCAAACGGCACCGACAGCATGACGATCAGTGTTTCGGTGATGCGCCTAAAGTTCAGATACAGCAGCAAGAAGATGCTCAGCAGCGTCACCGGGATGACCACTTTCATCTTTTCGATGGCGCGCTCCATGTACTCAAATTGCCCGCTCCAGGTGACGTAATAACCCGGCGGAAAGGTCACCTGCTCGGCCACCGCTTTTTTGGCATCGCGCACGTAGCCGCCAATGTCGCGGTCGCGAATATCGACAAAGATATAGGCCGACAGCAGCGCGTTTTCGGTGCGGATGCCGGGTGCGCCTTTGGCCACCACCACTTTGGCCAGTTGGCCCAGCGGAATCTGTGCGCCGTCCATGGTCGGCACCAGCACCTGGCTGGCAATTTGTTGCGGGTCGGCGCGCAGCTCGCGCGGGTAGCGCACGCTCACGCCATAGCGCTCGCGCCCTTCGACCGTGGTGGTGACCATCTCGCCGCCCAGTGCGCTGCCCACCACGTCCAGCAGGTCGCCCACGGCCAGGCCGTAGCGCGCCAGTTGTGTGCGGTCGGGTTCGATGTTCAGGTAAAAGCCGCCGGTGATGCGCTCGGCAAAGGCACTGGTGGTGCCGGGCACTTTTTTCACCACCGCTTCAATCTGGCGCGCCAGCACTTCCATGTCGTCCAGGTTTTTGCCAAACACCTTGATGCCGATCGGCGTGCGGATGCCGGTAGAGAGCATGTCGATGCGCGCCTTGATCGGCATGGTCCAGCTGTTGGCCACACCGGGGAATTGCAGCGCTTTGTCCATCTCGGCAATCAGCTTGTCGGTGGTGAGACCGGCACGCCATTCAGACTCGGGCTTGAGGTTGATCACGGTCTCAAACATTTCCATCGGCGCGGGGTCGGTGGCGGTGGCGGCACGACCCGCTTTGCCATAGACCGAAGCCACTTCAGGAAAGCTCTTGATGATCTTGTTTTGCGTTTGCAGCAGCTCGGCGGCCTTGGTCACCGACATGCCCGGCAGCGACGCGGGCATGTAAAACAGCGTGCCTTCGTTGAGCGTGGGCATGAACTCCGAGCCCAGCTTGGAAGCCGGGTAGTAGGACACGCCCAACACCAGCAGCGCCAGGAAGATGGTGAACTTTTTCCAGTTCATCACGCCGGCGATGATGGGGCGATAGACCCAGATCAGAAAACGATTCACCGGATTTTTGGCCTCTGGCATGACCTTGCCACGGATGAACAGCAGCATCAGCACCGGCACCAGCGTCACCGACAGCAAGGCCGCGCTGGCCATGGCAAAGGTCTTGGTGTAGGCCAGCGGTGAGAACAGGCGGCCTTCCTGGCCTTCGAGCGCAAAGACAGGCAGGAACGAGACGGTGATGATGAGCAGCGAAAAGAACAGCGCCGGGCCAACTTCTTGGCAAGCCTCCAGCATGGCATCAAAGCGTTGCAGTTTGGTGTGTTCATCGGGCAGCCGCTCCAGATGCTTGTGCGCGTTTTCGATCATCACAATCGCCGCGTCAATCATCGCGCCGATGGCAATGGCGATGCCGCCCAGGCTCATCAGGTTGCTGCTCATGCCCAACAAGCGCATGGCAATGAAGGCCATCAAAATGCCCACTGGCAGCATCAATATCGCCACCAGCGCACTGCGCACGTGCATCAAAAAGATCACGCACACGGCCGCCACAATCAAGGATTCTTCCAGCAGCGTGCGTTTGAGCGTGTCGATGGCACGGTTGATGAGTTCCGAGCGGTCATAGACGGTTTGCACGCTCACGCCTTCGGGCAGGCCGGGGCCAATCTCTTTGATCTTGTCCTTGATGTTGGCAATCACCTCCAGCGCGTTCTGGCCATAGCGAGACATCACGATGCCCGAGACCACTTCGCCCTCACCATTGAGTTCGGTCACGCCACGGCGCTCGTCGGGCACCAGTTCCACCCGCGCAATGTCGCGCACCAGCACTGGCGTGCCGTTCATGGCCTTGACCACCAGCAGCTCAATGTCAGACTTGCCGCGCAGATAACCCATGCCGCGCACCATGTACTCGGTCTCGGCCATCTCCACGGCACGCCCGCCCACGTCACGGTTGGAATCACGAATCACCTGCGCCACCTTCATCAGCGGGATACCGTAACTGCGCAGCTTGACCGGATCGACAGTCACCTGATAGGTCTGCACAAAGCCGCCGACCGAGGCCACCTCGGCCACGCCGTGTGCCTTGGTGAGCTGGTAGCGCACAAACCAGTCTTGCACGCTGCGCAGTTCAGCCAACGTTTTGTCTTTGGCGATCAGCGCGTATTGATAGACCCAGCCCACGCCGGTGGCATCGGGCCCGATCTGCGGCGTGATGCCTTTGGGCATGCGACCAGCGGCAAAGTTCAGGTATTCCAGCACGCGTGAGCGCGCCCAGTAAATGTCGGTGCCGTCTTCAAAAATGATATAGACAAACGACGCACCAAAGAACGAGAAGCCGCGCACCACTTTCGACTTCGGGACAGACAGCATGGACGTGGTCAGCGGGTACGTCACCTGGTCTTCAACCACCTGCGGCGCTTGGCCGGGGTATTCGGTATAGACGATGACCTGCACGTCGGAGAGATCTGGCAGTGCGTCGATGGGCGTGCGCAGCACGGCAAACACGCCGCCCGCCACGATGAATAACGTGGCCAGCAGGACCAGAAAGCGGTTGCGGCCGGACCAGTTGATGATGTTCGAGAGCATGGTTTTTCTACTTGTTGGATAGTTTGTGCTGTTAACCCGCAGAATTGGGGTCAGAGCCCTGGACTTGGGGTTTTGCCAATTCGGTGATGCGTTGTTGGCAGGTTTGAAGGCTCGAGCCCGAATTGGGATCCGACCCCAAATCTGCTACCGTCATGCCGGACTCGATCCGGCATCCAGTGCATTCAGGGTCATGGATTGCAGATCGGATCCGCAATGACAAATCGTTCATGGCTTGACGCTGGTAATGACCCACTCGCCCGGGGCGCGTTCGACAAATTCAAAGTCGATCACCGCGCCGGGCTTCAGGCCTTGCAGCAGCGCCGCGTTGGCAACCTTGAACTCCATCGTCATGGCTGGCCACTTCAGGCTTGGAATCGCGTCATGGGCCATGCTGATCGTTCCTGCGGCGCTATTCATTTCTTCCACCTTGCCGTGTGCCTGATGGCCCGTGGCCGCTGCTGCGCCAGGTTTGGCATCGCTCGCCTTAACGGTTGGCAACGGCCCCACCGTGCTGGTTTGAGCAGTCTTGGCATCAGCCGTCCCGCCTGAGACGCCAGCAGCAGGCAACGCCGGCGCCGCAAAACCACCCACAGCGGCCTTCAGGTTGCTCTCAGCATCTATCAAAAAGTTGGCGCTGACGACCACCTGCTCGCCTTCGCTCACACCACTGAGCACCTCAATATAAGTGTCGCTGCGCGCGCCGGTTTTGACCTCGCGCGGCTCAAAGCGGCCTTCTTTGACCTGCACCAGCACCAGTTGGCGCGTGCCACTGTCGATCAGCGCCGACAAGGGCACCGTCACGCCCGGTGTCCGTACCGTCACCTGTAGTTCCACCTGTGCAAACATGCCCGGCTTGATCAAACCACCCGGGTTGGCCAACTCCACGCGCACCGGCACGGTGCGGGTTTCGGCTTTCAGCGTGGGATAGACATAGGTCACCACACCGGCAAAGGTCTTGTCGGGGTAAGCGTTGATGCTGACCCGGGCCTTGGCCCCGTTTTTCACCTGTGCCAGGTCTTGCTCGAACACGTCGGCAATGACCCACACGCGTGACAAATCGGCCACCTGGTAGAGCATCTCACCTGGCATGAAGCGCATGCCTTGCACCGCTTTCTTTTCCATCACAATGCCCGATGCAGGCGAGCGAAAGATCAGCGTGCGCTGCGTGGCACCGGTACTGCTCAGCGCCTTGATCTGCTCGTCGGAGATGTCCCAGTTTTTCAGGCGCAACAGGCTCGACTGCGCCAACTGTTGCATACCCGCCTGCGCCTGGCTGCCCGCATCTTTGAGTGCCGTTACACCTTGCGCGGCAATGGCGTATTCACGCTGGGCGGATACCAATTCAGGGCTGTAAGCTTCAAACAAGGGTTGACCTTTGGCCACGCTCTGGCCGGTGGTGTTGACCAGCAGGCGCTCCACATAGCCTTCAAACTTGGGCGCAATGGTGTGCAGGCGGCGCTCATCGGGCTCGATGCGCCCCGCCGCGCGCACGGTTTTGTCCAGCGCACGCTTTTGCGCGGTCTCCACCCGCACGCCAAGTTTTTGCACTTTTTGTGTGTTGATCGAAACCTGTCCAGGTGCATCGGCTTCTTGCGCATCACCGCCTTCATAGACCGCAATGTAGTCCATGCCCATCGGGTCTTTTTTTGGCGTGGGCGAGGTGTCAGGCAAGCCCATGGGGTTGCGGTAGTACAGCAGTTTTTTGCCGGGTTTTGTCGCCGCACCGGCTCCCGTGCCATCCGGCGTGCTCGCCACGGACACCGCACTGCCATGGCCAACCCAATAGCCAGCCCCCGCAGCAAATAGTGCGAAAAAAATGATCAGTGTGATGCCGGTTTTTGTTTTCATCATCAATCAATCCAGTGACTTGTTATAAGAAAAAGGTAGGGGAAAAGAGGGAAAAAGGGGACGCTACCCTTTTCCCGCTTTGATGCCGAAAAGGAAAAAAAGGGGACGCTACCCTTTTCCCGCTTTGATGCCGAAAAAGGGTAGCGTCCCCTTTTTCACCTTTTTTCATTGCGCATAAACCGGGATGTAGTCCATCCCCATCGAGTCTTTTTTGGGAACCGGCGAGGTATCGCTCTGTCCCATCGGGTTGCGGTAGTAAAGAATTTGCTTCTGCCCACTGCCCTGGGCTTGCACTGCATTTCCGATCGTGCCTGCCTCGCGCCCGCAAGCCGTCAGCAGCAGCGCCAGCAAGCTGGTGCAAAGCGCAATTGTCAAAACATTTTTCATAACTCTTCTCCTAATAATTTTTCAATCTCTGCCAACCGCATTTGTGCTTCCAGCTGGGCCTTGAGCTGGCTTTGTTTGGCTCCTCGCACCTGGCGCTGGGCTTCGAGCAGCGTGGCAAAGTCGAGCTTGCCGTTTTCATAACCCGCCAGTGCCGCCTGAAAAGTCAGCTCGGCCTGCGGCAGCAAACTGGTGCTGGCCAGTTGCGCGGTGCGCTGCGCGGCTTCGATACCGGCCAGGTTAGCTGACAAGTCGGATGCCACTTGATGTTCTAACGCAGCACGGCGCGTCTGCGCGGCATCCAGCATGGCCTGCGCTTCACGCTCTTGGGCGCGGCGCGTACCTTGCTGTAGCGGGATGTTCAGCTCCAGCATCAGGCTCCACTCGCTGATGCGGCTTTGCATTTGCGTCGGGGTGATGGCCAGCGTGAAGTCGGGGTAGCGGTTTTTCAGCGTCAATTCACGGGAGAGTTCTGCGGCCTTGATGCGCGCGTCTTGCGTGGCCAGCAGCG
This sequence comes from Comamonadaceae bacterium CG12_big_fil_rev_8_21_14_0_65_59_15, assembly GCA_002786915.1. Lineage (GTDB taxonomy): Bacteria > Pseudomonadota > Gammaproteobacteria > Burkholderiales > Burkholderiaceae_C > Rhodoferax. The sequence continues at coordinate 119,925 of PCUV01000067.1, forward strand.
GGTTGCGCTGGCGTGAGCGCTCCAGTAGTGCATCGGCATTTAGTCGGTCCGCAGCAGGCAACGCGGGCAAGGTCACAGCGGCCGCCAGCGCCGCCCCGGGTGGACGCGCCAGCAAGGCGTTCAGGCGTGCGTCGGCCTGACGTGCCTCGCCATCTAGGGCTACCAACTCGGTCTGCATGGCGGTTTGCTCCACCTGCGCGCGAATGGCGTCCTGCTGCATCGCCAGGCCACCGGCGTAGCGCACCTGCGCCACACTGGCCAGGCGCTGGGTCAGGTCCAGCAATTCTTGCGTGAGCTTTTGGGTGGCGTGCAAAAAATAGCGCTGCGCGTGCGTGGTTTTGACTTGTGCTGCCAGTTCCACCCAGCTGCCCTGTGCCTTGCCTTCCACCGCCTGTGCCTCTTGCGTGGCAATGGCACGCTTCAAGTCGCGCTTACCCCACCACGGCAGGTCTTGCATGAAGGTGTATTTGGTGCTGCCGGTGTCACTGGGCCACAGCGTGGGTGCTTGCGAATCACCCTTGGTGATGTCCATCCATTCGACGCGCAGCTTGGGGTCCATCAGCGCGCCGGCCATGGTCACCCGCTCCTTGGCAGCCTGCGCCTCGTGGCGCATGCTGCTGTAGTCGGGGTTGTTGGCTTTGGCCAGCGCCAACAGGCCCGGCACCTCGGCACCTGGCAGTGCCTCTTG
>PCUV01000057.1:0-120019 GCA_002786915.1 Comamonadaceae bacterium CG12_big_fil_rev_8_21_14_0_65_59_15
AAAGACTTCAAGCAGCTCTCGCACCAGTTCAGCGTGTGAGAACAGGAATTTGTAGCCGGTGTCATGCAGGTGGTGGGGCATCAGATGATTTTAGGGGCGACGATCGTTCAGTTTGAACGGTCAGTTCATGTTGTGCGCGGGTGTTTGTGGGCCTTCCAGATCAACCAGATGGCGCACTGTCAACATGTGCTGCTTGCTGCACCACCACTTTGTCTTTGGCAATGATCTGGCAAAACGCGTCGCTGGTGCTGGCCCGGTCCACCACATCAACGCGAATCGGTAGGTTTGAAGTGGCAAACGCATCGGTGATGGCGGCCATTTGTTCAAGTGACAGGGGGTGCTGGGTGATCAAGGCCAGGTCCAGGTCGGAATAGGGTTTGGCGGTGTGTCTGGCGCGCGAACCAAATGCCCACACCTCAATGCCAGGGACTTGCTCGTGCAGAATGCGTGCCACCTCAACCCAATCGCGCGCGTCAATGTCAATGGCGGGTAACCCGCCCTGATTTGGCATGGTCATCAGAAAGTGTTGGCCTGGCTGCGGCGGGTGAGCTCATCAAACAGGCTGCGCGCCTCTGCCAGAAACCCGGGTGCCACGGCAAACACCGCCTCGGCCTTGGATACGTCGTAGGTGTGGCTGCTGTCGGTGCGGGCCTGACGGTAGGTTTGCCATTGCCGCCAGTCTGAGCGCAACAGGGCGCGTTCGTTTCCCAGCCTGATCAGGTTCTGAAACGTGCTGACGTCAATTGCTGTGGGGTTGGGCTCGGTGGCTTCCAGATAGCGCTTGAGCATTTTCCAGCTCAGCTCATAAGTGAACTCAAAGCACTGGATGACCGAGTTGCGAAGCTGCTCGCGCAAACCTGGGTCCGCCATGGCTGCAGGCGAGTTGGCGTACGCCAAACTCTTGTCAAGCTGAGCAATCGCGTTGCCCAAGGCAGTGAAGTCGATTGTCACGGCTGCCCCATTAATGGAATGGTTTGTAGCGCCAAGCCGTCAACCTGTTGGCTCGCCATTTGTCGATGTTTTCTTCCAGCATGGCACTTCCTTTGAGTAGATCGTCAACCGGAGGCATCGTCAGGCCAGGCATTTTGCTGTTGATGCGGTATTGCATCCATTGCATGACGGCGCGGTCGATGCTTTGTTTGAGTGGCGATTTTGCCACCGCCTGGCCCAGACTGCGTATGGCTCGCCAGCGCGTTACGCCTATTGCCAGACAGCGGAACATGCGCAGTGCTCAATGTAGCCAGTGGCCAGTGGCGATAGGCTGGCTCCCGGTGTCGCAGCCGCTTGCCTTGCGTTTCATTGTGTGTTTGAATCCTGCTCGGGATTTTTCTTTCCACTTCAACAAGGGATACTTATGAGCAAGCTTTTGACACTTTTGGGGTTGAGTCTGTCATTTTCCATGGGCAGCGCGTTCGCTGCTGCATCTGCACCCGCTGCCAAAACCGCCCAACAGGGCAAAATGGCCACCTGCAACAAGGGCGCCGGGGACAAGAAGGGTGACGAACGCAAGGCGTTCATGAAAGAGTGCCTCAGTGCCAAACCCGCTGCTGACGCTGCGGCCAAGCCCGCTGCTGCTGAAAAGCCCGTTGCTGCCGAAAAGCCTGCGGCCGCTTCGGATAAAAAGACCGCCCAGCAAGAAAAAATGAAAACCTGCAACAAAGACGCCAAAGACAAGGCGCTCAAGGGCGACGCGCGCAAGGCGTTCATGAAAGAGTGCCTGAGCAACAAGGGTTAATTCGCCGATCTGTTCTTTTTCTGCAAAAAACCCCGCCTGGTGCGCCAGCGCGGGGTTTTCTTTTGGCATGATCGGGCCTATGCAGACCCGACACCACCTGTTGCCTTCACTGAGCTGCGTTATTCCGGCTTACAACGAAGCGCGTAACCTGCCGTCTTTGGTGGCCGATGTGCTGCGCACTTTGTCGACGCTGGCGCAGCAGTTGGAGCTGATTGTGGTGGACGACGGCAGTCGCGACGACACCGCCACCGTCATGCACGCGCTGTGCCAGCAGTACCCGCAACTGGTGTACCTGAAGCTGTCGCGCAATTTCGGCAAAGAGCCCGCGCTGACCGCCGGCCTGGATGCCGCACAGGGCGACGTGGTGGTGCTGATGGACGGTGACGGCCAGCACCCGGTGTCACTGGTGCCCGACATGCTGGCCAAGTGGCGCGCCGGTGCCGACGTGGTCTATGCCATCCGCCGCACGCGCAACGACCAGTCCAATCTGCAAATCACCCTGACGGGCTGGTTTTACAAGCTGGTGAACCTGGGCAACCGGGTCAAGATACCGGCCAACGCGGGCGACTTTCGCCTGATGGACCGCCAGGTGGTGGAAGCGCTGAAACGGCTGACCGAGCGCAACCGCTTCATGAAGGGCTTGTACGCCTGGGTGGGTTTCAACAGCACCGCGATTGATTACGAACCCTTGCCGCGCATGGACGGCAAAAGCAATTTTGGCCTGCGTGGCTCCTTGTCGCTGGCGTTCACCGGCATTCTGGCGTTTTCCATTGCGCCGCTGCGCGCTTTGACCATCACCGGTTTCATGCTGTCGGTCATCGCGCTGGGCTACGGGCTGTGGGTGGTGGGTGAGTATTTCATCCTTGGCATCAACGTGCCGGGCTATGCCACCATCGTGGTCGGCATGATGTTTTTCAGCGGCATCCAGCTGATGTCCATCGGCATCCTGTCGGAATACGTCGGGCGCATCTATGAAGAGGTGAAGCAGCGGCCTAATTACCTGGTCAGTCAGCGCGTCGGGGCTGGGCTGGCCAACACCGACGACACAGCACCTGAGGGCGCAAGGCCGTCTGGTCTGACACCCGCGTGAGTGCCTCCACCTTCTTTTTTTTGGCCGTCGGCGGCGCTGCTGCATTGACACACATGACCGTTTTTGCGCTGGCACAGCACACCCTTTGGCCCGAACTGGCGAACGCGCTGGGCTTTGTGGTGGCGTTTTTTGTCAGCTTTGGCGGCCACCGCTGTCTGAGCTTCAGGGACGCTGGCACCACCGTGGCCACCAGTTTTCAGCGTTTTGTGGTGACTGCGCTGGTCGGTTTTGCCAGCAACGAAATCGTCTTTGTGGTGGTGCTGCGCTGGCTGCGCATGCCGTCGCTGCTGGCGCTATTTGTGGCCCTGGTCTTTGCAGCCGGGCAAACTTTTGTGCTCAGCCGCTTCTGGGCGTTTCGTCGCTGAGGCATCCGCCAGAGCGGCGCCGGAGCGGTACAACTGCCAACCGGCACCTTTGAAAAACAGCGCCCAACCCGGCAGGCCACGCGCCAGCGGATCATCATGCCGTGTCAAGTACCAACTGCCGGGCAACATCCCGGCCGGACCCAATACGGCGGGCGACTGCAATGCCTGCCCAGCACCGGCGTCAAAGTCAGCGCCCTCAAACAATTCGCGCTGCCAGTCGTCACCAGCGGTGTGGCGCGCTTGCGGCCAATCGGTCAGCACGATCAGCGGCTTTTGCGACTGTAAATAAAACGGCAGGTCGTACGGATAGCCATCCGCCACATAAATGGTGTCTTTCGGTGTCGCCGCACAGGCCAGCACCACAGCTACGTCTTGCGTGCGCGAGTTGCGCGTGACTTGTCCCACCGACAAAACAATCGCCAGAGCAATGCCCACGTTGACAGCGATCAGACCGACAAACAGCCTGCGTGCCCAGGTTTTGTGGGTCACAGCGCGCTGCCAACCCAGCGCAGCGAGCAGCGCCAATGGCGGCACTACCGGCAGGATGTAGCCCACCAGTTTGGAGTTGGGGATCGAAAAGAACACCAGAATCGACAGCACCCAGGCCCAGCACAACTGCCACCACACCTGCGGAATATCCAAAGCCGTGGCACGCGTCGTACTGGTTACCCGGCGCACCTGACCCAGTGCAAAAAACACCCAAGGAAATAACAGCAACGCCAGCGCCAGCAGATAAAACCAGTAAGGCTGCGGGTTGTTGTAGGTGGCAGCGGTGTAGCGGTTGAACTGCTGTCCGACAAACATGTAATTGAAAAAGTCGGGGTAAGTGCGCTGCGCCAATACAAACCAGGGCAGGGCCACCACAGCAAATAGCGCTAAACCACTGATCCAGGGCAGATAAAGCATTTTTTTGAACTGACGCGTCCAGATCAACCAGACCAAGATCACCAGCCCAGGCAAGGCCACACCAATCAGGCCTTTGCTGAGCATGCCCAGCGCACAGGTCAGAAAACCCAGGCGTGCCAGCGTGGCGTTGGGCCGGTCACCCGCCGTGAAGGCAAAGGCAAAAGCCCAGATCGCCAGGCTGATCCATGTGGCCACCAGCATGTCGTGGTTGATGTACTGGCCCGCCACCAGAAACGTCAGGCTGGTGCCAAGCATGACGCTGGCACGCCGGGCGATCACCTCAGAGCTGACGCTGCGCGCCGCCAGGTACAGGGTGGTCATCATCAGGCCCGCATGCAACGCCGGTACCAGGCGCAGGGACCATTCACTTACGCCAAAAACGATCAGGCTAACGGCGTCCAGCCAGTGCAGCAGAGGCGGCTTGTGAAAAAACGGCAAACCATTCAGGCGCGGCGTGAGCCAGTCGCCGCTGACCAGCATCCAGCGCCCAATTTCGCCGTAGCGGCCTTCGTCTGGCACGGCCAGCGGGCGCAAGCCTGCCAGCACCAGCAACAGCAGCCACAGCGCAGCCAGTACCAGCCAGCTTTGGCGTCGTGCAGCAGAATTGGAGGAATTGACAGAGGTGGGAAAGATGGGCGTCACGGGGCGCGATTCTAGGGGGGTGGCTGCGGCCCTTTTTGGGACAGCCTGCGGCTAAGTACCTCGTGCCCGCGCGCCGGTCTTACCCGCGCCTGCTGCAAGGCGGCGGCAAAATCCGACCCGCTCAGGTAAGTAAACTCCTGCCAGCGCGTCGCACCCAGCGCATCACCCGGGTCGGCCGCCAACGCCGGGTGGCACATCAGGATGCTGCCCGGCCTGACTTGCCTGAGCCAGCGCTTCATCAAACCAGCGTAACGGGACCCGTCAGCTTGAAAATCATAAATACCAAATAAGGTTCCAGAACTTGCAATACCTACGTGATCAGCTATTTTTTCAAGAGCATTTGCACCCATCGCGCTGATCACGGCTGATTTGAAATCCAGGCCCTCCCGGGCGGCCCTTGAAATACGCACGTAAGGTTGGCGCGGCAAAGCTGCATAACGTCGGGCCAGCACCTCTACCAGCGCCTGACGGATGCCGTCAAACTGCTGCACGTGCTGATGCCCATCGACAAAATCGGGTGCGTCACCCCAATGCGACTCGAACAAATCCAGCTGGTGGTCGATCACGCGACGGGCCTGGCCCTGATCAAAGCCGCCCAGCAAGGCTTGGCGCATGGTTCGACCCAGCGTCATCCCGTGGCCAGACGCCAGCGCAAAGTCGCTGGTCCAGTCCAGATGCAGCCCAACATCGATGCGCTCGCGCACGCCTTGCAGTAGCGCCACGTCGCGCGACCAGTGCGGCGACAGCACCATGGCGCTGGTGGCGCTGATGCGCCCACAGCGTGCCAGTTGCACGATCCCCAGCGAGGCGCTCGGGTGCACCGCAAAGTCGTCGGCGCAGACAATCAATCGGCGGATGGCGTCCTCAGCCACGTGCGCTCCAGCCGACGGGCCGCCCGCTTCGATGGGTGTCACTGCAAAAGACGTCCGGTCGCTGCAAAACGATCTTGTTCATTTGACTAGGTTACCACCCCTTGATGTGCGGATTGATACATACCGAGCTGCCATCGCGCCGCAGAAGATGCGCACAGTCGGGCCCTCAGGCGGTGCGCTCACTGTGTTTGAGCACCAGATCGAGCCGGTTGGCGACGCCGCAAAACATCAGGATCGACGACACATATTCCTTCACGGTATGGTCCGACAGCCCCAGTTGACGCGCAATCGCCTTGTTCGACTGGCCGCGTAACAACAGCTCCAGCACCTGCTGCAAGCGCGGTGAAAGATGACGCTGCGGGTTGTACGCCAGGTCGCTTTCCTTGACAAGGGCAGCGAGCGCGGGCGGTACATAAAAATCGCCATTCAGGATATGGGCAAAGCCGTCCAGCACCAATTCGGGCTCGGCCGTTTTTGGAATAAACCCGCGCACGCCTGCGGCCAGGGCGCTGCGAATCAGCACGTGGCTCGGGTCGGCCGAAATCAGCACCGTGCGGTCAATCCAGTGCGACGCGCACAGCGTCTGGAACAGTTGGTGCTGTGGATCATCGGGCAAGTTGATGTCCAGAAAAATCCAGTCGGGCTCTGGCAAGCGCTGCAAAGCCAGCCGGGCCTGTTGCGCCGAATAAACGCTTTGCACCGTGACGCCGCTGCGCGTTGCCGCCAGCAGCGCCGCCAGACCCTGGCAGGTCAGCGGATGATCATCAACAATCAGGATATTCATGCTCCACTTTCGTCATGATGTCGTCGTTGCACAGACACCTCTGGGCCGGTTTTGAACAGCATACTCAAGGTGGCAGCCAGCACCGCCGGGTCAACCGGTTTGAACATCACCATGTAACCGGCTTGCTCGGCCCGCGCCTGCACCGTTTGTACCAGCTCTCCGGTTTGCAAAATACCCACCGCACGCGAAAAACGGTCCTGCGGAAAGTCGAGCATCTGGATGCCGCCCATGGCCCCGGGCAAGCGAAAGTCACACCGCACGCAGTCGGGCTGCCAGTGCCTGCCACACACCTCGGTCACGTCGGCGTCACCTGTGCTGGCACGCACAAACAGGGTCTGTTCAATCGCAGGGGGGTAAGTGGGCAAAAACACAGACGGCATGTATTGAATGCAAGGATGTGACTGGAAAGTATCGGCGAAATCGGCCACTGCTCATACCCCCCATCGGAGGGGTATCCAAAGCGCGCGCACTGGCAAATAATCACACCGTCAACCACTCTAGTGACACGTGCATTTAGATCAGCGTCACCTTTGATGTTGGTGTGTGTCGTAAAAGTTTGGGAACGACGGTGCAGGCAAAACCGACTGATTCACTCGGCCTGCATGCGAACGATCGGTTCACCGCGCGCGTCATGCGCGTCGCTGCCGCGATAGCCCGCTGCAGGCAGTGGCTTGTGCGACGGCGCACGCAGGGCAATCGAGCGCGATGTCTGGCGCCCCCCTTGGCTCGTGAGTACATGGACATAGCTGTCGCCGGGCGGCGCCATCGCCGTGACCTTCAACTGCGACGGGCCATTGGTTCTGAGGCGCCAAACGGTGGTGGCGCCGACAGGCAGCAGCAGACGCGCGCCATCACTGGTTTGTAGCCTGACCTGGGCATCGTCGCGGGTTGCTCCTTCAAACCGGAGCACCAGCTCAAAAGGTTGCCCGGCGTGCGGACGCACCGCTCGGTAATAAAGCGCAATGCCGGTGGGCCGCTTTCCCGACGGTGGCTCGGGGCCGCCCAACCAGTCGCCGGTGCGCGCCTCTGGGGCGGCCGGTGCAAGCGGTGGCGCAGCAGCGCTTGGCTGCGCGCTGCTGGCTGCCAGTTGTATCGACTGTGCCGCAGACGGGCCGCTGGCGAGCATGACGCTTATGAGTGACGCGACCCAGATGCCCACGTTGTTCAAGAGCGGCGCATCCAGAGCCGCAGTCGATTGCCACAGCGGTTGCCACGGAAGACGCTGTCGGGGTCGGTCACCGTGACTTTCAGCGCATAGGTGCGCCCCGCGATCACGTCGATGGTGCCCAGACCGTAATCACCATCGTTGACCTCGATTTGTTGTCCGGTGTCGTCGCGCGCCATGACTTCGGCGGTCTGGGTAGAAAAGCTTTTGCCCCGATCGTCCACCGGCGCAATGTCCAGCGTGCCGCTCACGGGTGCCTGAAAGACAAAGCGTCGGCTCATGCCAAGCCCGTTGTGCAGCCCAGCGCCAGGCAGTTGATGGTTCACGCAGAAACCCGGCGAGCGTGGTGTCACCAGTTCCCTGGCGGGCGCAGCACCGCTGGCGGGGATCAACTGCAACGTCAGGTATTGCACCTCAAGATCGTCCGCGCCTTTGGAGCGGATTTTGTCGATCGCCGTGTCGGGGACTGATCCAGCGCCCAGGTTGCCCAGCGGATCAGCGCTCTTGATGTTGGCTGCGGCCAGCAGGTCGTCGATGTACAGCGCGGGATTTAGCCGCTTGTAATGGTGCACAAACGCGAAGATGGTGGCCGAGTGGTGACCTGCACGCAGTGCGGAAACAGCATTCCAGAACGGTTCAAAGCCGTGGCGGGTACCGATGCCATACAGCAGATGGAAGATCCAGTCTTCTGCGTAGAAGCCGCAGTGCACGTTGTCAGCTGGTGCCACGGAAAGATCGTCCACGCTGCCCCATTGTTGCTGCGGCCCGCTTGAATCGACGTAATAGTTTGATTGCGACAACAGGCCGCCAATGGCCGTGCCGTAGCCCTCGCTGAAAGCCAGACTCGCGTCTTTGTAGTCCACATAAGAATGGTTGCCACCCGGACTGTCGTCGTATGAGAGGTGCGCTTGCAGGTAGTGCCCGAATTCGTGTCCGATCACCCCTTGGTCGAATTCGTCGGTGTCAACATCGGCTTTGCCCAGGATGAAAAGACCCGGCATGGTGCCTTCAGCTCTGAAATGTGATGTGGAAATCTCGCCTTTGGTCACGTTGCCGCTGGCGGTGCTGTTGGCGCTGCTCCAGTACACGTTGAGATCGGGAAGGGTGACGTTTGGATCGACCTTTTGTAATTCGACGACGGCGTTGTAGAGCACGTCCAGAATCGAAAAAGGTCCGGACATCCGCTTGCTGCCTTCGGACTCTGCGGGCTGGTATTGTCTCTGACCGCTAGATTCCACTGTGGGCCGGTGTTGCTGCACAGAGCCCGCGTCTGTTTGATTTGCGCTTTGGCCCGCACCACCACCTGTTTGTTGGATGCCGCGCCATCAAAAGCGTAGTCGCCGTTCGCGTCGGTGGACGTCGTCATTAGAACCCCGTTGCCCGCGTCATGGTCAAGCAATTCGACCACCACCCCGCGCACCGGAAATGTGCGCAGGGCGGTATAGATCAGCCCACCGCTTTGCAGGTTGATGGTCGGCGCGACCGCGCTGACATGCCCGGTGAGGCGTGTTGGCGCTGTGCTGGCGGCTTTGCTTGTTGCCAGCGCAGCGCTAAAGCCCAACGCCGGGTCTGTGACCTCAAGCGTGCTGCGCCACACGGTCTCTTCGCCATCCAACAGCAAAAGTTCAGCAGCGCCCATCGTGCGCGCTGGGCAGTTGATGGTCAGCACATCGCTTTCGGACTTGAGCTCGGAGTTTTGAGCGGGTTTTAAATCGCCCAGTTGGCAGGCGACACCGCCGAGCTTGGCAAGCAAGTCCAGGTGGAAATTGCTACCCACCGCCCAGATATCGGGAGGCGCCCCGGCGGGTATCGTCGTGCCCGGCTCACCCGCCTGCGTCGTTGACGCGTCGGTGTCCACAAAATCAACCGTGGCAATGACGTTGCGGTGCTGCATGTTTTCAAAAATGTCGCGCAGCACGGCATCAACCGCTTCAACAACCCGCGCCGTCAAGCGCGGATTGGCCGGCAGACGTGCCAGCGTCGAACCCACCGCATCGCGTGCGTCAGCGTCTTTGAAGCGACCGCTGGCGCTCATCGATGCGACCAATTCGGCGATGACCGCCCATGGGTCTTTGCCACTGAATGCGTCCAGCCGCATCTGCGACAACGTCGCAAGCATGGCCCCGTAGCGCCCGGATGCGCTATCAACCAGCGCGCTGCCGCCGATGTCGTCGGGCACCCTGGAAACCAGGTCGATGCCCTCCAGCCCGAAGCTGGCAGCCACTTCGGCGCTGACCTTGGGCCAGAAGGTGGCCGGATCACGCCCGTTCAGCAACTGAAAGGCCACTTCGGTGAGCGGCGTTGCCACCACCACGCCGTAGTTGCGCTCCAGATCGACATAGGAGCGCAACGTCACGCCCGGCATCGTTGCTCCGCTGGCTTCATCGACGTAGTTGCCCCCAGTGCAGATCAGCAGCGCCATGCCGGTGCGCGTTGCCACATTCACAGACGCGAAGCCGGATCGGGTTGTGACGGGGCCCGCCAAAGTTTGGCCGTTGCCATCGGTCAGCGTGCAGTTGCCGCCTTCGACGGGGGCCAGCACATAGTGCAGCGCGAGATCGGCGTGTGGACCGGGCAGCCCGGTTGAATCTGAGCCCAGGCAAGCCGTCAAAGTGATGCATGCGGTAATTGACAAGACGGCGTTCGCGACGCGCCCGCAAATTGATACCAAAACAGCCATGCTGGCAGTTTACTGCGGGTTGTCCTGGGCGTTGTGGCGCGCGACCACAGAAGCGCAAACACGCCATGGTGCAGGCGCACGACGTATCAAGCCGATTGGATAAAACCTGAAAGGTTGGACAGGGGTGTTTTGGATTAATAAGAAATATCGCTCTAGCACTTCGAGAACATGCAGGGGATGCGGAAATCACAAATATCCCGTTTCTAGCGGCACTGATGGGCGCATTTCGTCGTTGCAATCCGCTTGTTTGGCTCGCCAAACGGCGCGTCATGCGCCTAGAACTGCATCCCGTCAGCACTCGCCATAAACGGTACATTTGCAATGTCCGCATCCACAGGATGTTCAGGCTGATCTTTCTTCAGCGCGCCGCTCAAGCAACGTGTTCAGCGTCATGGCCAACACCGATGCGTCCACTGGTTTCGACAGCAACAGGTAGCCCGCGTCTTCTGCGTCCTGCTGCACGCTGGTGGCCATTTCACCCGTCAACAATACCCCAATGGCAGTTGGAAACTGCTGTTGCAATTGGTCCAGCAAGCCTATCCCGGTAAGCGGACCGGGCAAACGAAAATCGCACAAGACACATTCCGGAACCCAATCGGGCGCGCAGACTCGCAGCACCGACGTGTCGCTGCGCATGGCACAACGCAGGTCAATGCCCCAACCGGTGAGCAAGGCTGTCATCGCGGCCAACACCAGGGAATCGTCTTCAACCAGCAACACGCGACGCCCAGCCAGCCAGGGTTGAATGCGTGGCAATGCCACGTTTGAATCTGGTTGTGGCGACGTCGGCCCAGGCGCGGCGGGCGCTGCTGACAGCATGGCCGCCGGGAAGCAGACCCGAAAGCGGGTACCACGCCCCGGCTCTGAGCGCACGCTGACGGCCAGCCCCAACAGCTCGGCTGCATGTTTGACAATTGCCAAACCCAGGCCCAGCCCCTTGCTGCGGTCTCTTTCGTGGTTGCCAACCTGCACATAGGCTTCAAAAATGCGTTCCTGATTGGCCAGAGAAATGCCGATACCGGTATCCCATACCTCCAGCCACAGGCCGCCTTGGTGCGCCCAGCGCAAGGCCACCAGAATGCCACCGCGGTGCGTATAGCGCACTGCGTTGCTGATCAGGTTGCCAATTACCCGCCCCAGCAGCACCTGGTCAGACAGCACGCGCATTGAGCGCACTTTGGGGGCAACGTAGCTGCGCAAGTGCAAGCCCTTGTTGCGCGCCTCGGGCAGCGCACCCTTCAATGCGGCTTGTAGGGCCTGGCCCAGCGATACCGGCGCCATGCGCACTTGCTCGGTGCCACTTTCCAGACGCGACAGTTCCATTAATGCGCCAAACAGGCTGTTGATGGATTGCCCGGCCTGCACAATCTGCAACATCAGTGGATGACTTTGCGCCGCAGGTACCTGCTGCCGATACGCCTCAATCAGCAACAGCAAGGCGTGCACGGGCTGGCGCAGGTCGTGGCTGGCGGCGGCCAGAAATTCGGACTTGTCGCGATTGGCTTTTTCGGCCCGCGCGGCCTGCTCTGCATTGCTGATGGCAAGAGACTTGTTTTCCAACTGCAAACGGATCGACTTGCGCAACGAACGATGCGTGTTGCCCAAAGAAGAGATCAATACCACGGCGTACAACACCAGCATCAGCATCAAATACAGCGCGTCCGCACCAAAAATGGCCGGAATATGCCAGACAAACACCACCACAGTGGTGATGGCGCTGATCACCACCCCCAAATAATCATTCGCCGAATTACCTGCCGCCGCGTGCCCAATGACGCCCGTGAAGACGGTCATCAACACCGCGTTGTGAACCGACGCCCCGGGCACCATCAACCAGACCATGCAGCCCCAACCCACGGCGCTGCAAAACTGTAGGGTGCGCCGGTAACTTTGCCAGCGTTTGACGCCTGCCACGTTGGGTGCTGGCAGGCTCGCTTCAGGTTGAAAGTAGCGGTAGAGCCACAGATAACCCAGGCCGATCAACACCAGGTAGCCCAACCAGAGCATCAGCGTGCCCGGGCTGGTCCGTTGGTACGAGGCCAAACCGACCAGACTCACCAGCGTTATTTGCCCCCAGCCCGTGCTCAATAAATTGCTGTGGCCGATCAGGAACAGGGCGTGATCCACCTCGGGGTCAAAGGCGGGGAACCAGGAACGTTTGGGTGCGCGTGCCACCGTGCTTACCCCCGCTCGCCAGCGGCAAAAATAATGGTTTGCGAGCGACCCGCTACCAGCGCCCAATGCACCACCAGACGGCCGTGTACCGCCGCGCAATATTTGAATTGAGTCACGAAACCCTGCTTCCTTGATGTTTGAAAGATTGCCGCCGCCCGCCCGCCCGGCAAGACGAGCTTGCAAGTATCAACATCCCACTGATTTTGTAAACCCCCCCATCGGAGGGGGTGACGAGCGCGAAATTATTTTTTACGATGCGCACAGCCATTGCGGTGGCTTTCAGCAATTTGTCACATTCAATGAAAGGAAATTACCATGCAACGCAAAGACTTTTCCCGATTCGCTTGCGGCTTGGCCGTGGTTGCACTGCTGAGCGCTTGCGGCGGCACGGACACACCCGCTACCGCACCTACCTTGTCGGGCACGGCCGCGACGGGACTGCCAATCGTCGGCGGTGACATTCATGTTGCTTGCGCCGGCGGCGCTGCGATCAGCCAACCGAAGCTAACGGACGCATCCGGCCATTGGTCGGTCACACTCTCGGGGCAAACGCTGCCCTGCGCTGTTCAGGTGACGGCAGGCAATATTGGCAGCGCCACAGGCGCGGCCAACAGCACCAGCTATCACTCCATCGCCATGAGCGTGGGCACCGTCAACATCACGCCGTTGACCGACCTGGTGGTTGCCAACATGGCTGGAAAAGATCCGGCTACCTGGTTTACCAGCCCGACCCTGGCCACACTCAAGGCAACGGATATTGATACGGCGCTGGGCAAGATCAAGACGGCATGGGGACTGTCTGCAGCGCTGGGCACCCAGAACCCGATCACGTCATCATTCACGGCAACCACCACCGATCCACTGGACAAAGCGCTGGAAGCGCTGGCCAAGGCAAGGGTCGCGGCCGGCGTTGCGAACCACGCTGACCTGTTGCCTTACGTGACCAGTGTCACGATTACAACACCCAATGGCTTCAACTTTGCAAGCCAATACGCCGCTCTTTCGACAAGTGGCAGCAACGCCACGACGAGTTGCGCAACGGGTGAAACAGCCATGACGTTTGCCACCACTGCTGCGACCAGTCCCTATACCAATGGACAGCAAGTCTGTATGACCGCAACCACTTCAACGCTGGCTATTGCGGCCAAGTCGCTCACCAATCCAACTCCCAACACGGCGGTTTCGGCACCTTTTTCAGCCTACAGCTTTGCCGACGGTGCCAATACCTATGAGGTTATTTTCAACAATGGCAGTCTGTACGAAATCAACTTGAGCGTCAGCAATACGTTTAATGGTCAATTCACACCGAGCACTGGCACTGGCACTGGCACTGGCACTGGCACTGCTGGAACATCCAATCTGACGGTATCTGTGAGTGTGTCGGGGGTTGCTTCTGCGGCGATCAATGTCGCCAATGTTCCCAAGCCAACCAGCAATAGCGAATTTTGTGGTGCGATTCAAAACGACGCGACGTTCACGTCCATTGGGGCCAATGCAGGCGGCACACTGACGATCAACAGTTGCAGTTTTTCGGGCAATGTGGGCAACATCAGCGCCACGCTGAACCTCACAACACCGATCAGTATGACGGTGCCTTACGCGGTGACTTACACCTACAACTAACCGTCGTGGCCAAGGCAGCCCCTCCAAAGCATGAAAATGGCTGTCATTGCGGACTCCGATCCGCAATCCATGACCCCACATTCATGGATGCCGGGTTGTGGCCCGGCATGACAACCGTTTCTTTCACGTCAATCCTTACAAGCTGTCACACCTCTGGGGCGTAGGCCAGGAAAAAATAAAAACGGTGTTTATCTTCACTTCCAGCGCACTGGCTCGACGTTCATGTTGTGCACGCCGTCGCCCAGCATCAACGTGCCTTCTTGCACGGTGGCTTGCAGATTCATGCTGCGCTGCGCCAGCGCAGTCAACGCTTGCGCGTTGGCGCTCGGGATGCGCCAGACTTGTAGATTGGCCAGGCGGCTGAGTTTGTTTTCCATGCCCTTCCACCAGATATCGGCGGCGTGGCCAAAGGCGTATACCAGCACCGCGTCGGCTTTGCTGCACGCCTTGGTCAACGGTCTGTCCTCCGGCTGCCCAACCTCGATCCACAGCCGCGTGCGGCCAGTAAAGTCGCGCAGCCACACATCGGGCTCGTCAGGGTCAGACAGGCCTGCGCCAAAGGCCAATGTGCCGTCGCCGCCGCACACGTCGTGCAACTGGTGCGCTTGCAGTGCCAGTGCGCACAGGCGCAGCATCATGCGTTCGTCGGTTTCACTGGGGTGGCGCGCCAGCGTCAGCGCGTGGTCGGCATAGTAGCCGTGGTCAATGTCGGCCAGTTGCAGGCTGGCTTTGAAGATGGTGGATTTGGTGGCCATGGATACCTATTAAAAGTCAATCCGCTGCGGTCTCGTGCAAGGCCGGGCAGGCCAGCCGCTGCCAACTGATGCAGCGCACACCTTCGCGGGTGTAGTTGTCGCTGCCACCGTGGATCAGCCACGGTGCGGGCGATGGCTCTGACACAAATCGGTTGGCCTGTTTGCCCGCGCGGATCAGATCGGCGGTCAGCGTCTGGCCTGATTTGATTTCAACGCATTGCAAGCCAGCCGGCGTTTCAAACACCAGATCGGCTCCACGGCCATTGTTGTCGCGCCAGAAATACATGTCTGCGGGCAAGCCCTGGTTGAGCCGGTATTTGCGCAACTCGGCCATCACCCAGGTTCCAAACAACGCACCTCGCAGCGGGTGCAACCAAAGCTGATCAGGTTCACGCAACCCCAGCAGCCAGCACGCCAGGCCGCTGTCGGTGAAATACAGCTTGGGCGTTTTCACCAGGCGTTTGCCAAAATTGCGGTGGTAGGGGGGCAACAAAAACACCAACTCGCTGCTTTCCAGCACCGACAGCCATTGCCGGGCGGTGGGGTGGCTGATGCCCGTGTCTGCGGCCAGGTTAACCAGATTGAGCAGGCAGCCAGTGCGCCCCGCGCACAAACGCACAAAGCGCTGGAACGCAGACAGGTCTTGCACCTTGAGCAACTGACGCACGTCGCGCTCAACGTAGGTGGCGATATAGCTGGCAAACCAGTCGTTAGCCTGTGCTGCGGTGCTGGGCTGCTGCCACAGCGCCGGGTAGCCACCACGCCACAGGTGCAGCGACAGGTCTTGCAGCTTCTTTGCACCCAATTCCGAAGCCGCCAGTGGCAGCAGGCGCGTCAAACCAATGCGCCCGGCCAGAGACTGGCTGATGCCTGCCATCAGACCAAACTGCTGTGAGCCGGTGAGCACAAAGCGACCGGGCGAACGCCGCGTATCGACCATGCCCTGCAAGTAGGAAAACAGGGGCGGCCAGCGCTGTGCTTCATCAAACACCGCGCCGTTTTCAAAGCGGCGCAAAAAACCCTGTGCATCGCTTTGGGCAAAGCCAAGCTCGCCTGGGTCTTCCAAAGACACATAAGGCTTGTCGGCAAACAACTGCCGCACCAGCGTGGACTTGCCCGATTGGCGTGGGCCAGTTAGCCCAAGCACCGGGAACTGCCCGGCCAGGCGGTGCAGCGTGGCAGCGAGATCGCGGGGGCAAGAATTCATACAATCTGAAGAAGTGTTTTTCAGATTGTATAAAAAATGGTGACTATGCGCGCCGCGCCAGCTCGGCCGCTTTGCCGGTGTAGCCAGCTGGTGTCAGGGCCAGCAAGCGCGCTTTTTCGTCCTCGGGGATGTCCAGTTTGGCGATAAAGCCCTGCATCAGCTCGCGCGTCATGGGCGCGCCACGGGTAAAGTCTTTCAACTGCTCATACGGTTGGGGCAGACCGTAGCGGCGCATCACGGTTTGCACCGGTTCGGCCAGTACTTCCCAGGCGCGGTCCAGGTCGGCGGCAACAGCGGCTTCGTTGATTTCGAGTTTGCCCAGGCCCGCCGCCAGCGACTGGTAGGCCAGCACGGCATAACCCAGCGCCACACCCATGTTGCGCAACACGGTGCTGTCGGTCAGGTCGCGCTGCCAACGGCTAATCGGCAGTTTCTCAGACAAGTGGCGCAGCAGCGCGTTGGCCAGCCCCAGGTTGCCTTCGGCGTTTTCAAAGTCGATCGGGTTGACCTTGTGCGGCATGGTGCTGGAACCGACCTCGCCTTTTTTGAGCTGTTGCTTGAAGTAACCCAGGCTCACGTAGCCCCACACGTCGCGCGCAAAATCGATCAGGATGGTGTTGGTGCGCGCCACCGCGTCAAACAGCTCGGCCATGTAGTCGTGCGGCTCGATCTGGATGCTGTAGGGCTGAAACGTCAGCCCCAGGCCCAGCGGCTCGGGGGTTTCGATCACCTTGCGGCTGAAGGCCTCCCAGTCAAAGTCAGGCCAGGCGCTCAGGTGCGCGTTGTAGTTGCCCACCGCGCCGTTCATCTTGCCCATGAGTTGGATGGCGGCAATTTTCTCGCGTGCGGCCACCAGGCGCACCACCACATTGGCGATCTCTTTGCCCACGGTGGTTGGGCTGGCGGTTTGGCCGTGCGTGCGGCTGAGCATAGCCACGTCGGCAAAGCCATGCGCCATCTCGCGCAGCTTGGTGATGATGGCGTCCAGCGCGGGCAACAGTACATGGTCGCGCCCGCTCTTTAGTTGCAGCGCGTGGCTGGTGTTGTTGATGTCTTCGCTGGTGCAACCAAAGTGTACGAATTCTTGCGCGGCCACCAGTTCGGGGCGCGCCTCAAACTTGCTTTTGATCCAGTATTCCACCGCTTTCACGTCGTGGTTGGTGGTTTTTTCGATGTCCTTGATGGCCTTGCCATCGGTTTCCGAAAAGTTCTTCACCAGCCCCAGAAGATAGGTGCGTGCGCCCGGGGTGAGCGGTTTGAATTCCTTGAAGCCGCAGTCACTCAGGGCGATGAACCAGGCAATTTCAACCTGCACCCGGCGGTGCATGTAGCCCTGCTCGCTCATGGCCGGGCGCAGTTTGGCAAGTTTGGCGGCGTAGCGGCCGTCCAACGGGGAGAGGGCAGAGATGGCAGAGGTAGTCATGTGCGGGATTGTAGGGTTGTGCAGCGTGCCAAAACACCATCACGGGCTTGCATTCGAGGCTGTCAGCTTGCGTGCATGTCGCTGGATAGAATGTCCCGAAAACTTAACTTTGCAGGTTTGACTTATGGCCATGAAACTGATCGGATCCAACACCAGCCCGTATGTACGCAAGGTGCGCGTGGTGATGGCAGAAAAGAAGCTGGAGTGTGATTTTGTGCTGGAAGACGTTTGGTCTGACGACACCCACATCACGCAGTCCAACCCGCTGGGCAAGGTGCCGTGCCTGATCATGGAAGGCGGCGAAGCCATTTTTGATTCGCGCGTGATTGTTGAATACTTTGATGCGCTCTCGCCGGTGGGCAAACTCATTCCGGCGCTGGGTCGTGAGCGCGCTGAAGTCAAAACCTGGGAGGCGCTGGCCGACGGCGTGCTGGACGCCGCTATCCTGGCGCGGCTGGAGGCCACCTGGAAAGGCCGCACCAAGGCGCAACGCAGTCAGGCCTGGATTGGCCGCCAACTGGACAAGGTCAACGCTGCGCTGGCCGCCATGAACAAGGGGTTGGGCGAACAGCCCTTTTGTGTTGGCATCCACCTGACACTGGCCGACATTGCCGTAGGCGTGGCGCTGTCGTACCTGAGTTTTCGGTTTCCAGAAATTGCCTGGCGTGACACCTACCCGAATTTGGCCAAACTGCACGACAAGCTGGCGCAGCGCCAAAGCTTCATCGACAGCCAACCTGCTTGATCCTGTCGGGTCTGCGTTGAGGCGCGCCCTGATGGTGTAAATTTTGACCGCAAGCGTTACGAGTTCTTACACCTTGCCCTGCGACAGAGCCAAAGCCCTGCGCTATATTGAAGGCCATGGCAATTCCTTCCAAACCCCTTTATAAGACCGTGTACAAATGCCGCGACTGCGGCTCACCGAGTTACCAACCCGTGATTGACCGTGCGCAAAACGGTGCCTTGCTGCCCAACGGGCAATACCGCTGTACTGGTTGTCGGTCTATTTTTTCCAGCGTGCGCGCCTGGTGGACACCACGGCGCACCCCCGACTTTCAAGCCAGTCGGGCTTTCAGCTGAGCGGCTGTCATTGCGGACCCCGATCCGCAATCCATGACCCCAAAGACATGGATGCCGGATTCTGTCCGGCAGGACAATCGTCTGGGTGCTCGAACGCTGCCTTGCGTCAGGCCAAGCGCCTTTTCAACCAGCGCAACGCGCCACCCACCAGCGGTAACTTCTCGTACAACTCTTCGGCTGCGTCCCAGTAGTCGCGGTGCAGCGTCACCAAGCCCGCGTCTGACAAGACCAGATGCGTGGCGCCGCAGATGCACTGCACCACGCCCGGCTGGTAGCTCTTGAAGCCAAAGAAAAAATCCCAGGTCAAAAAGCATTGCGGCCCTTGCTGCACTTGAGCTGTCACCACAAAGCGCGGCGCTTCCAGCTTGTCAAACATGTGCTCAAAAATGCGCCGGATCGCAGCCACCCCAGTGACATCGTTGAACGGGTCCTTGAAGCGTGCGTCAGGCGCGTAATAGTCGCCCAGCTGCGCCAGGCTGGCCGGGCTGAGCGCCTCGAAATAGCGCACCAGTGCCGCTACCGCCGCCGGGTTGCCAGCCTGAGTGTCTGAATGAACGGGGAGATTCACTGTGTGACGCCTTGCACGATGGAAAAATAAGCCCGGTAGGGTAGCAGGCGCAGCAGCTTGAGCCACAGGGTAAAGCGTTTGGGAAAGTGGATTTCAAACTGCCCGCGCGCCCAGCCCTTCAGAATGGCCTGCGCGGCTTGGTCGGGCGTGAGCAGGGCGGGCATGGCAAAGTCGTTTTGCGCCGTCAGCGGCGTCTGCACAAAGCCGGGGTTAATGATCGACGTGCCCAGCCCCAGCGGATGCAAGTCCAGGTACAGCGCTTCGGCCAGGTTGATCAACGCCGCCTTGGTGGGCCCGTAGGCCAGGCTGTTGGGCAGGCCACCATAACCGGCCACGCTGCCCACCAGGCTGAAGTGCCCTTGGCCGCGTGCGCGCAACGCGGGCAGCACCGCGTCTAGCAAATACAGCGCGCCCAGGTAATTGACCTCGCAGTGGTGCTTGAGCACGTCTAGGCTCAGGGTGTCAGCGCGCATCGGCACGTAATGCCCGGCGCAATACACCACGCAGTCCAGTGGTCCCTGTTCCAACAACCCGGTCGCCGCGCGTTGCACCGCTTGCGGGTCGGTTGCGTCCAGCGGCAACGCCTGGCAACCCGGGTGGGCTTGGGCAAACGTTTGCAGGGCCGCAGCGTTGCGCGCCGATACCACCACGCGCGCGCCCTGCGTCAGCAGCGCCTGCGCCGTGGCCTGGCCGATGCCGCTGGAGGCGCCCACAATCCACACGGTGCGACCGTGCCAGTCTTGCAGCGGTGGGTTCAAAGGGCGCAATAGGGGCATGCCGGTTCTCAATGAGAGTCTCTGTTGTCATGCCGGGCTACGAGCCGGCATCCATGAGCGGGTTGCATGGCTTGGTCAGTTCTTGGTAAACGCCAGCGTCACGTCACCCAGATGGACGCCAAACTTGCTCATGCGGGCCTTGTTGAGCATGACGCCGTCACCCATCAGGTACATCCAGTCGTCAAACTGCACCTCGTACACCGTACCGTCCACCGGCAGCGCCAGCGTGTAAGCCCAATGGAACGCGTTGCCGCGCGTTTGCCCGGCGGCGCTGCCCACCACGTCGTCGGCACGCCCGCTGTAGCGCCCCTCGCCCAGATGCGTCAGGTGCCAGACGCGCTTTTGCGTGCTGCCGTCGCTGTAGGTAAAGGATTCGTCCAGCACACCCTCATCACCCTGCCAGCTGCACTGCATCAGCACGGTAAAACGCTTGACCACCGTGCCCGAACGGTCGGTAAAGATGCCGTAGGCCTTGAACGTGCCGTTGAAGTAGTCGCGCAGGTCCAGTGCCGGTTGCTGGCTGGCGTAGCTGTCGAGCGACTGTGACGCGCAACCGGCCAGTGACAAACCTGCCAGGGCGGTGGCGCCCAGCAGGAATCGGCGGCGCAGCGTGCTCCCAGCAGGCGCTTGCCATGTTGTTACCCCGGAAACGACCCGGAGTCTGTGGTTCAGGGGGTATGGATTGCGGATCGTGGCCCGCAATGACACATCCGCTGCACGCGTCCGGATGGTCGCGTCACGCCGTGAGGTGGAAAAATAATCAAGCAGGTTCATGGTGTCTTTCGGATGATCAAGGTGTAGAGCAACAGAGCGGCGCATGTCTTGAGCAGGCATGGCACCACGCAATAGGCTAGCGTGAGCGTTTGCAGTGCCTGTGCATCGGTGGCACCGGGCTGGTAGCCCAGCCAGCCCAGCGCGGGCAAGGCCACACCGGCTGCCAGCGCCAGGTTGAGCTTGCTGACAAAGGCCCACCAGCCAAAGTAAGCGCCCTCGGCGTGCTGCTGGTCACCACTGCGCTGGATCACGCCCGCCAGCAGGGCCGCAGGCAGCGCCAGGTCGGTGCTCAGCGCCACGCCCGACAAGGCGCACACCGCCACAAACCAGGCGGCGTCGCCTTCGTCCAACGCGGCGGCAAACGCAAACACCGCCACGGCCAGCAGCATGCCCGCAGCCCAGGTGCGCGCCAGCCCCCAGCGCGGTACGCAGCGCAACCACAGGGGAATGCTCAGCGCCGCGCAGGCAAAGTAGCTGCCCAGAAACACCGGTTCCATACTGGCTGGAGCGCGCAGCCGATCTTGCACATAAAACAGCAGCAGCGTGGCGGGCAGCGCACTGGCAATGCCGTTGACCATGAACACGGCCAGCAGGTGCCTGAATGCGGCGTGCCGCCAAGGGTGCAGCAACGTGACCGGGCGCAGCGCAAAGCCAGGCTGTGGCCCGGCATCCAGTTGGAGCGGCCGGGGAGCACCGCACCAGGCCAGCCAACCCGCACCAACAGCTACGATAAAAAAAGCTGCTGTGGCAGGTAAACCCATGGCAACCGGCGCAATCGATGCAATCAACACACCCACCAACCCGAGCCCTTCACGCCACGCCACCACGCGGCTGCGATACAGCGCGTTGCCGCCGAGGCGCGCGCCCCAGGCCTGGTGCACGATGGTCAATGCGCTGAACGCCAGCGTGGTCAGCGCCAGCGTGCCGGCCAGCCAGGGCAGCAGGGTGGATGCACGGGCTTGCAGCGCCAAGGGCGGAAAAAACAGCAGGCAAAAGCCCAGGCACATCAGCAACCCCACTGCAGCAGCCCAGTTGAGCGTGGTCTGGGGGGCGCGCAACTGGTCGGCCCAGCGCCCCAGCAGAGGGTCAACCACGGTGTCGAGCAGGCGTACCGCCAGCAACACCGCGCCCAAGCTGGCCAGCGGCACGCCAAACTCGCGCGCGTAATGGTTGGGCAACAGCACGTACAGCGGCAGCGCCACAAAGGCCAGCGGCAAGCCCATGAGCCCGTAGCGCCAGCCTTGCTGCCACGGTAGCGATTCGCCTGGCACAGCACCATATTTTCCTGCGTGGCCGCCATCAGTCGATGCCTGCAACGACGCTTGCAACGGGGTGATGCCGTGCGTGCCTGGAGCCTGCGCCGACAGCGTGCGGGCGGTCATGGCGCAGCCCCAGCCAGCAAGGCCTGGCGCATGGCGGGTTCGCTGGTGGCATCCCCCAGCCAGATGCCAAAAAAGCGCGCTGCAAACACGTCGTCGTCGATCTGGCCACGCGCTGCTCCATTGAACCAGAAGCGTGCGCCCTCGCCGGGGTGCCACAGCCCGGTGAGCCGGTCGCCGTCTCGCACGTCGGGAAAGACGCACGCCATGGCCGCCAGCCAACGCGTGGCCAGTGCGTCGTCCAGCGGCCCCTGGCGGCGCATTTCTGTCATCGAGCGCTCGGCAATGGCCTGCCCGCGCAGGTTGCGCAGGTAGGTCAGGCTCAGCGCCAGCGCGTGCGCGCCCAAACGGCTGGCCTGGAAACCGGGTTCCACCCACAACTGCGCTTCGTACACCTCAAAGCCCCAGAAACGCAGGCGTGCGCTGCCGCTGAAGACCGCGTCGGGCAAGTTCGCTGCCACCTCGGGCCAAGGGGTCGGGGCGGTTTGTTGGGCGCGCACACGGGACATCCAGGCAGCGGATGCGATGGCCAGCGTACCCAGGGTCCTTCGGCGTGACATGCGTTGCGCTTTTTGGGGATGTGTCATGGTGATCACATGTTTTGCGCATGAACCCGCGCAGCGGCAGTCTTTGGCGGCCTCCTCATGCTGGAGTAACAGAAATCGTCGGCCGCCAAAGCCAGCCACTGCGCTGGGACGTTCAAAATGATGAGGTCTGAATTGCTCTGGGCGTGCCCCCATCCCAACCTTCCCCCAGCGGGGGAAGGGGTAAAACATCCTGTGCGACTGAATTCTTGGCGCGATCTGCAAAGGCTTCGATCGTCAGAGATCAATTGGATTGGCTTCACAGAACGCCAGCGCGTCCGATACATCGCGTGGCAATCGGTATCGGGCAGCGCCGATTTCTGGTACCCCAGCATGAGGCGCTGCCCGGTACCGGTTGGCGCGCGGGGCATGCCCACACAGCCCGTAGCGCAGGGTAGCCCGACACAACCGGCCACCAAACATCCGACAGCAAACCCAGCAGCTGGGCAAGCCACGGAACGGCCCAAGTGATAACGTACCGTGACACCACGCCTCTGGTGTGATGTCGAACCAAAAAGGCGCATCACCCCATCACCCCCGCTTGCGCAGCGTGTACTGCACCACGTCGATGTTGTTTTCCATGAACGCGGCTTCGCAGTAGGCCAGGTAAAACTCCCAGATGCGCACAAAGCGCTCGTCAAAGCCGCCCTGCAGCACCTCATCACGATGGGCCAGAAAAGATTCACGCCAACGTTTGAGCGTCTCACCATAATCGTGGCCAAAGGCAAACTCGTCCATCACCTCCAGCCCCGCAGCGTGCGCCTGCGCGCGAAATTCGCGCGGGCAGGGCAGGCAGCCGCCCGGAAAGATGTACTGCTGAATGAAATCGGTGCTGTGGATGTAGCGCTCAAACAGCGCGTCATCGATCACGATGCTTTGCACACACGCGTGCCCACCGGGCTTGAGCAGCTTGGTTATGGTGGCAAAGTAGGTAGGCCAATACTCGCGCCCCACCGCTTCGACCATTTCGATGGAGCAGATCGCGTCAAACGGTGCGTCGGTAATGTCACGGTAATCCTGCAGGCGCAGGTCGGCTTGCTGCGCCAGGCCCAGGCGCGCCAAGCGCTGCTGGGCAAACGCCAGCTGCTCGGTGCTGAGCGTGACGCCGGTGACGTGCGCGCCAAATTCGGTGGCGGCCTTTTCGGCCAGCGCGCCCCAGCCACAGCCAATTTCAAGCACCCTGCTGCCGGGCTGCACACCGGCTTGTGCGAGCGCACGACGCACCTTGGTGTGCTGCGCCTGCGCCATGGGCTGCGTCAGGTCGCCGTCAAAAATGGCGGCCGAATAGTTCATGGTCTCGTCCAGCCACAGGCGGTAAAACGCGTTGCCCAGGTCGTAGTGGGCGTGGATGTTTTTTTGGCTGTTGGCGCGCGTGTTGCGGTTGAGCAGATGTTTGATGCGGTAGGCCAGCCGCCCCAGCCAGCTGCCGTACACCACCTGCTCCATCTGCTGGCGGTTCTGGATCAACACGCGCAGCAGCTCGGTCAGGTTGGGCGTGCTCCAGTGCCCGTCGAGGTAGCTCTCAGCAAACCCGATGTCGCCCGACTTGAGCGCGGCTTGCAGTGGCTGCCAGTTGTGCAGCACCAGCGTGGCGTGTGGCAGCGTCTGCGCGCCAAAGCGCTGCATGGCGCCGCCGGGTAGTTGTACTGTGAGGCTGCCGTGCTTCAATTGTTGTAACAGCTTGAGCACAACCCGTGCGGGTGCAGGCGTATTTTCTTGCGTGTTGAAAACCTCTGCGCAGGCGCTGGCGGTGCGGCTTTCGGTGCGGGCTGATGCGTTCATGGGCGTGCGGCTCCTCAACGGGTGGTGAAATGAACGGGCGGCGCGGGTTTGCGGAAAAACGGCGCGTGCTTGATAAACAGCCGCAGCGCGTGCCAGTGGATGCGCGCCACCACCGCCAGCGTCATCAGCGGGTAGTGCAGCAGGGCGTGGCGGGTGGCTGTGGCCGTGAGGGGTTGCAACTGGCCGCCCACACTGGTCTGGATCAAGGGGCCCGCGGCATCGTCGTAGTCCACGCGCGCCACGGTGCGCGTCAGGTCGGGCGTGCGCATGAAGCGAAAGCGGTAGCTGCCCTCCACCTTGCAAAAGGGCGACACGTGAAACACCTTGGCCGCGCGCAGCTCCACGCCAAAAGCGGGTGCGTCCAGCAGGTAACAGTGGCGCTCGCCAAAGGTGTTATTCACCTCGGCCACAATCGCGCGCAGGCTGCCGTCGCTGCGGTGGCAATACCAGAAGCTCACCGGCTTGAAGGTAAAGCCCAGCACGCGCGGGTAGGTGTGCAACCAGACCTCGCCCTGCGCTTCGGTGATGCCTTCGCGCGCCAGCAGCTCGTCCAGCCACGCCAGCGCGCCGCCCTGCTCCGCGCTGCGCCCGTCGCCATGGTCTGCGTCATAAAAGCTCAGCGCCGCGCGGCGGTTGCGCACCAGTGCGCCTGGCCCGTCGCGCTGCAAACTGCGCATGGGCAGAAACAGGAAATAGGTGGGGTACACAAACGCATGGTGGCGCGGACGCAGCCGGGTGTGGCGCACCTCGCCAAAGCCGATCAGTGCCTGCGCAGGTGCCGCCAACGGTGGTGCAGTGACCGCACGGGTGACCGCTGATTCATCAGAAACCATAGCTGCTTGCGCTTGATTCATAAGGGTAAGGAGTTCGTTTCACCCAAATGCTTACATGAAATCGCGTCTTTTCCAGCCATGCGTCGTTGTTCGTCGTTGCAATAGCTGCGGCTATTTCGCCTCCTCTGGCCTAGCCTGACTGAAAAATCCATCGATTTCATTGCGTAACCTTTTTGATGAAACGAACTACCAGCGGCCAATTTGTTATAAAACTTGCTGTAGCAACCGCGCCACCGCCAGGCCGGATTTCAGGCCGTCTTCGTGAAAGCCGTAGCCGGTCCAGGCGCCGCAAAAGTAGGTGTGCAGCTGGCCCTGCAGCGCGCCCACTTCGCGCTGGGCGCGGATGGCGTTCAGGTCAAACACCGGGTGCGCGTAGTGGTAGCTGCCATGCACCAACGCCGGGTCAATGTCTTGCAGCGGGTTCAGCGACACCACCACCGGCTGCGCAAACGGCAGCGGTTGCAGGCGGTTCAGCAGGTAGTGCAGGCACACGCGCGTGTCGTCGCTGCCCACGCCGCGCTCGTAGTTCCAGGCCGCCCAGGCGCGCGGGCTTTTGGGCAGCACCGACACGTCGGTGTGCAGCACGGCACGGTTGGGCTGGTAGCGGATGGCGCTCAGCGTGGCGCGCTCTTGTGCCGACGGCGCCCCCAGCAGCGCCAGCGCCTGGTCGCTATGGCAGGCCAGCACCACCTTGTCAAAGCGCTCGGTCTGCCCGTGGCTGGTGATGGCCACGCCCTGCGCGTCGCGTTCGATGCGCTGCACCGGGCTGGCCAGGCGTGCGTCGGCTATCTGCGTAACGATTTTTTGCACATACTGGTGTGCGCCACCCGCTATCGTCCACCACTGTGGGCGGTTACTGACCTGGATCAGCCCGTGGTTGTGACAAAACCGCACCATCGTCGCCACCGGGAACTGCAGCATCTGCTGCGTGGGACAGCTCCAGATGCAGCCCAGCATGGGCAGCAGGTACCAGTCGCGGAACTCTCTAGAAAAGCCGTGTTGCACCAGAAAATCGGCCAGCGGCTGCATCAGCGCGGCGTCTTGCGCGCCGTCGTCCAGGCCTTCGGCTAAACCGGTGGCCAGGGTGTTGAAGCGCAGCAGGTCGCACAGCATGGCCCAGAAGCGGCGGTTGAGCAGGTTGCTGCGCTGCGAAAACACGGTGTTCAGCGACGAGCCGCTCCACTCCAGCGTGGCGCCTTGCCTGGCACCGGGTACCTGCACCGAAAACGACATGTCCGACTTGGCGGTGGGCACGTCCAGCTCGGCCAGCAACTTGATCAGGTTCGGGTAAGTGCGTTCGTTGAACACCAGAAAGCCGGTGTCCACCCCGTGCGTGATCGGCCCCTGCGCCGTGGGCAGCGTCAGACTCACCGTATGGGTGTGGCCGCCAAAGTAATCCCCTGCTTCAAACAGGGTGATGTCGGCTTGGTTGCGCAGCTGATGCGCAACGGCCAGACCTGAAATACCCGAGCCGATGATGGCTATTTTCATGGGGAGAATGCCCTGCAAAACGTACTGGTTGATTTTGTGACTAATCGGTAATTTATCACATCAATCAGTTTTTTGCAGGCGCTTGCCCATCCAGGCTGGCAAACTGGGTTTGGGCGGCATTATGGAGGCGCACGTACCGGTCGTACGCGGGTGCGCCGATGTCTTCAATGACGACCTCCGACTGGTTTTCTACCAGGGACGGTCGTTGCCCGCTGGGCGCGTCAGCGCCAGCATGCGATCCATGCTGTGCTTGATCTTGATGTCTCGAAACGGCACGCTGGCCTGAATGCGAAAGTCTGCCAAGCTGGTGTCACGCACGATGGGCTCACCCGTGGGCATGCCCTGGCGGTTAATCAGCACCGCCACGCGGGGCATGGTGGTGTTGCGCCCGCGTTTGACCACCACGGCAATTTCTTGCGTGGCCAGCCGCACGTAGGTGCCGGGTGAGTAAATGCCCACTGCCTTGATCAGCGCCGCACCGGCTTCGTCGATTTGCCGGTTTTCATCGTAGTAGCACGCTTGCATGGCTGTGCTCGGCGCAGCGGGCGGCCGCGTAAGCCGTGGTGACAAGCGTGCCGCAAACATGTCCGCGCGCTGGATCAGCCGCGCCAGCCGCTGGCCCCGGCTGCGTGTTGCCAAGGGACCAGGTAATTTCAGGTTGTGATGCAACACGGCTTCCAGCCAATCTTCATTCGTAACACCTGTTCGCTGCAGCAGATCGACCGAGCGTGCCGCATGTGAGGTGATCAGCTGCTTCTGCTGATCTGTCAGCGGTTCCTTTTGCGTGACCAGCCGGTCTTGCAGATCCGTCATGCTGACATTCATGGTCAGCGCTGCACTTGCCAAGGTGCTCACGTCATCTTCGTTCCAGCGCAAAACGTCACGCGCCGCGAGGCTGCACATGGCGCACACCAGCATGGCATGGGTGGTGCTGTAGTACCTCATCTCGGCGTTGGCCAGTTGCATCAATGCAAACAGCGTGCCATCTGGTAAGGCCAGGATGTGGCGCGACAACTCGTTTTCAAGATGAGACAGGCGCGACAAAAAATTGGGGTCCTGAGGGCCGCGCAGTACCGTCTGGCATCGGGATTGCAGTTCGATCCAGTCTGGCACACTGGGTGCCTCGAGCTGCACATCTTCAAGCTTGACGTCGTAGGGCGATACCTGCACCTTAGCAATCTGCCCGAGCGCCCGGTCTTCCAGCACCAGGTTGTTGATACGGTTCACATAACCACGGCGGAAGTTGTCAGACTGGTCGTAGTCGATGTAGATCTGGTCGCGCTTACCAATCACCGCCTCCAGGTCAGCGCGGCTGTCCACACGAAAGCCCTTGCTGGCCAGCAGCACGCCGCTTTGGTCGCGCAGCGCACAAGGCAGAGGTTGGTCGATCAGGATGGCGTCAACGTTGACAGGAACCAGTTTCATGTTGGTGCGGATTATCCATGGGGAAAGAACCAAGCGTAGCGACAGTGGTGTTGCTGGTAGCATCCAAAACATGATGCAATACCAACCAGTTCATCCCTTTAACCCGGCACCTGCTGTGCTCGCAGTCAAGTTGTGCCCAACCGACGCGTTGCTGGCACGTCTAGCCGCGTTGCCGCGCCCCCTGGTCTTTACCAATGGCGTGTTTGACGTGCTGCACCGTGGTCATGTGATGTACCTGGAGCAGGCGCGGGCCCTGGGCGCTAGTTTGTTGGTGGCGCTCAACACCGACGCGTCGGCGCGCCGCCTGGGCAAGGGCTCAGACCGCCCATTGAACAACGAGGTGGACCGTGCCTGTGTGATTGCCGCGCTGGCCAGCAGCACGTTGGTGACCTGGTTTGACGAAGACACCCCCCAGGAGTTGATCGCGCTGGTGCGCCCCGACATCCTGGTCAAGGGCGGCGACTACGACATGGCCACATTGCCCGAGACGGTGCTGGTGCAAAGCTGGGGCGGACGCGCGCTGGCGCTGCCGTTTGTGGCGGGTTATTCCACCACGGCACTCGTCACCAAAATCAGAAGCTCATGATAAAAATTGGCTGTAGCCCTTATAAAACAAGCGCTAGCAGCTATTATTTTAAATTTTTTTTTGCTTTAAAAGCTGCCCAGAATACATTTGTTTTCGCGCATCTTCGTCATTCCCGCGCAGGCGGGAATCTAGCATCTGAGCAAACCCTGGATTCCCGCCTGCGCGGGAATGACGAGTCAATTTCATCATTTGGGGTAAATGTGCATTCATGGCAGTTAGAGCTGTTCGACCCCTGGAGGCGCGGTTTGGTGCAGTTGGGCCGCCAGTTGCTGCCAACGCTGTACGGCCTGGCGGGTCTGGTCGTAGCAGTGGCAGCGCGGATGCCCACCCAGTTGCAGTTTGACGCTGCCCGCGCCACCCAACCATAGTTCACAGTTGGTCGGCAACACTTGCAACAAGGTCTGCACATAGGCCTGCGCGGGTGCCATTTCCATGCTGCTGCTGATCGACAAGGCCACTGCACCCGCGTGCAGTTCACCTGTGGCTTGTGCAAGTTCTTGCACCGGGGTCTCGGTGCCCAAATCGACGCATTCGGCACCGCGCAGGCACAGCAGCGCGTGCAGGCCAAGCAGTCCCAGGGCGTGCAATTCGCCGGGCGGTGTGGTCAGTATTACCCGCGGCGGGACGATGTGGGCGCCCGCCAGAGGCAGTGCCCGCAACACGATCTGGCGTACATGGCCGCTGTAACGGTGCTCGGCTACCACCGAAAGTCGTCGCTCAAACCAGGCCCGGCCGACCGCCCTATTGAAAGCTGGCAGCAAGTCGGCAGCGAACAGTTCCAGTCCCACCTTGTCCATCCGGTTTTGCAGGCATTGCGCCAGCGCTTGCGGCGCCGCGCCCGGCGCCATACTGTGCAACAGCTCGACTTGCGCAGCGGCCACAGTGGCAGCGTCCAGGGTTAGCTCTGTTTTCTCCCGCAGCAGAAGCTGGTTCAGCAAGTCTTGCAGCGCCAAGGCATCCAGCTCGATCAGCGTGGAAACCCGCTGGCCCAGTAGGCTTAAACGCGCCAGCAGCATCAGTTTGGTGAGCGTTTCGCCAGAATACAGACGCTGGCCGCGCGTGCCGCGCAGGGGCACAGGAAAGCCGTAACGCAACTCCCATTTGCGCAACACCTCACGCGACAGGCCGGTGCGCTGTTCAACGTCGGCTTGTCTGAAAGAGTGGCTTTTGATCACGGTCATGAAAGTACCATATTGTCCTGGACAAAGAAACGGATGTGACTATGATCATCTTCGATGCATGGTGTCACAGACTGTATGTGTCCAACGCGTGCTTTTTCTATTGATGAACTGCGAGTTTGCCATGGTTTTTTCGAATGCGGCTGAAACGGGTGCTGATGTTCCAAGCCCCGAAGCCGATTCTTCACCTCACATTGTGGCCATTGGCGCCTCCGCCGGCGGTCTGGAAGCCCTGGAAAAGCTGTTTGACGGCCTGGCATCCGATTCTGGCGCCACTTTTGTCGTGATCCAGCACCTGTCGCCCGACCACAAGAGCATGATGGCCAACCTGCTGTCGCGCCACACCGCCATGCCGGTGGTGATGGTCGAGCAAGACATGCCCATCGAGCCCAACACGGTGTATCTGATTCCGCCGGGCTCCATCATGCACATGGGCGAGGGCAAGCTCACACTCACACCCAAAAATCCGCGCACCCTGACGCTGCCCATTGACGTATTTTTCAAGTCGGTGGCGCAACATTACGGCGCGCAATCGGTGGGGGTGGTGCTCTCTGGCACCGGCTCTGACGGCACGCGCGGCGCCTCGGCCATCAACGACGCAGGCGGTTTTCTGATTGCGCAAGAGCCCGAAGACGCCAAGTTTGACGGCATGCCGCGCTCCATCATTGCCACCGGGCTGGTGGATGCCATTCTGCCGGTGCAGCAGATCGGCGCACGCGTGCTGGCGCACATCAGCAACCAGCCCATCGTGCAGGCAGCGGTGGCCATTGAAGGCCCCCGCCGGTTGACCACGGCCACCAGCCCCGAGGCTGCCCTGAACGGCATCTTGCGCCTGTTGTTGCAACTCGGTGGCATCGACTTTCAGGAGTACAAAACCGGTACCGTGATGCGGCGCATGAACGTGCGCCAGGTGATTTCGCTGGAATCGTATCTGGAGCTGCTGGCTAACGACCGCAGCGAGCTGCTGGTGCTGCGCCGTGAGATGCTGATTCCGGTCACCAGCTTCTTTCGTGACCCGGAAGCGTTTGAAATTCTGGGGCGTCAGATCATCGAACCGCTGGTGGCGCGCAAGCAAGGCGGCGACACCATTCGCGTCTGGGCCGCTGCGGTATCCACCGGCGAAGAAGCGTACTCTCTGGCGATGATGTTTCTGGAGGCGTTTGACAGCCTCAAGCGCTGGCCTGCGCTCAAGATCTTTGCCACCGACGTGGAGCAGCAGAATATTGAAACTGCGGGTGCGGGCACCTACCCCGAATCGATCTCGGCTGAAATTTCACCGCAGCAACTGGAGCGCTTTTTTGTCAAACGCGGCAACAATTTTGTGGTCAAAAACGACCTGCGCCAATGCATCGTGTTTGCGCGCCACAACATGCTGGCAGCCCCGCCTTTTACCCGCATGGACCTGGTGGTGTGCCGCAACGCGCTGATCTACTTCAAGTCGCAGGCGCAAGAGCGCGCCCTGAAGCGCCTGCAATACGCCTTGCTGCCGCGTGCCTACCTGTTTTTGGGATCGAGCGAATCGCTGGGCGAACTGCAGCGCGACTTCACGCCCATCAGCGCCAAGCACAAGATCTGGCAAATGGTCAAGCCCCTGAACCAGCCACTGGACGTGTCCAAAGGCGGCAGCTATGGTTACACCGCCGCCCAGCCCATGGTCATCGCCGGGCGCACGCCACGCGTCAAGTCCACCGAAGTGGAGCAGGGCTATGCGGCGTTGTTGCAGGCCTTTTCACCCCCGGCGGCCATTTTGGTGAACGCGCGCCAGGAGCTGGTGCATTCGTACGGCAACGTGGCCAAGTTTTTGCATCTGCGCGAAGGCCACGCCAGCCTGGAGCTCAACCGTGTGCTGCCCGAATCGCTGGTGCCGGTGGCGGTGGCGCTGCTGTTCAAGGCCGCGCGCGAAGAAATCAGCGTGACCTCCGACAACCTGCGCTTTACCTCGCATGAGGGCAAGGTGGAATACCTGCGCCTGAGCGCCTGACCGGTGCCCGACAACGACGGCGAACGTCTCACACTGCTGGCCTTTGAGCAGCTGCAGGCACCCGCGACTGCCACGTCGATCACCACCATCGACGTGAATTCTGAAACCGCCGAGCGCATGGAACTGCTTGAGCGCGAGCTCACCGCCACGCGGGAAAGCCTGCAAGCCACGGTGGAAGAACTGGAAACCAGCAACGAAGAACTGCAGTCCACCAATGAAGAGCTGATGAGCTCCAACGAAGAGTTGCAAAGCTCCAACGAAGAGCTGCAATCGGTCAATGAAGAGCTCAACACCGTCAACGCCGAATACCAGGAAAAAATCGACATCCTGAACCGGCTCAACGCCGACCTGGACAACATGGCGCAAGCGGTTTCCGCAGGCACGGTGTTTGTCGATGAAAAAATGCTCCTGACGCGCTTTTCGCCCGACGCCACGCACATCTTCCGCCTGCGCGACAGCGACCTGGGCCGTCCGCTGGACGACCTGGCGCACACGCTGCTGTACCCGGAACTGATTGCCGACCTGAACGGCACGCTGACCGACGGCAACAGGGTTGAAAAAGAGGTGCGCGGCATCAACGGGCTGCACTATTTTGTGCGCATGTTGCCCTACAGCGTGCCGTCGAGCTCGGCCAAAGGCGCGGTCATTACCTTTATGGACGTGACAGCACTGCACGAGGTGTCGCGCCTGCAGCACATCATCGATTCCTTGTCAGAGCACATTGCGGTACTCAACAGCGATGGCGTCATCACGCTCATCAACACCGCCTGGCGCAAGTTTGCGCAAGACAACGGCGATACCTTTTTGGCACATTCCGGTCCTGGCATGAACTATCTGGAGGTGTGCAAAGACATTCACGAGCCGCCCGATGACCCCACGGCTCTGGCCGCGCAGCGCGGGGTGCGCGACGTGCTGCACGGGCGCGTCGATCACTTTTCGCTCGAATACCCGTGCCATTCCCCCACCGAGCAGCGCTGGTTTGTGATGCACGTCTCTGCGGTGGGGGGCGAACAACCCGGCGCCGTGGTGAGCCATGTCAATATCACCGAATGGCGCAAACTTGCCGCTGGGGTGGTCGCATGAGCCCGCCGCACAAGTTGCAAGGTGCACCCGAATCGATAGAGTCGCGCGAAGTCAAGGCACACCGCCTGGCCGAGCTCAAACGCCGTGCCCAAGCGGTACTGGCCGACGCCAGCCCGGCGCAAGCGGGCGCACAGGAGCAGATCGAATCGGTGCGCCTGACCCAATTACTGGAAGACCTGCGCATCTATCAGGTTGAGCTGGAACTGCAAAATGAAGAGCTGCAAGCGGCCCAACTGGAAGCCGAGATGGCGCGTCGGCGTTACCAGCTCTTGTTTGCCCAGATGCCGCTGGCGGCCATGGTGCTCGACATGCAAGGCCAGGTGGACGACAGGAACGAGCGCGCGGATGCCCTGCTGGGGCCACGCGGGCACTATGTGGCGGCGGACAACCGCTTGTGGAAGCTGCTGCGCCGCGCGGATCGGCACCGTTTGCATAGCGCCTTGCGCAACCTGGTGCCGGGTGAAGCGCAGCGCGTCGAGCGCCTGGTGCTGGCGCCCGAGCCCGCGCAAGAGCCGGTGTTTGACGCTTACCTGATCGGTCTGTCGATCGACTACAAGCTGGACCGGCGCGTGCTGGCTTTGTGGGTGGACCAGTCCAGCGAGGTGGCGCGTCAGCGTGACCAACAGCTGTACACGGCGTTGCTCGACTCCAGTGACAGCTTCATTTACGCCGCCGATGCGCAGGGCAGCATGGTTCTGGCCAACCAGGCGCTGTTGAGCTTTCTGGGTGTCCCGCGCGAGCAGGTGCTGGGGCAAAAGCGTGAGCAGTTTTTGCCCTTGCGCACGGCCATTGAGCAAAACCAGGGCGACCAGAAAGTGCTGCGTGATGGGCAAATGTTGACGAAGGAAGACCGCATCGGCGGGTCTGCTGCACAAGGTGAATTGACTTTTCTGACGCGCAAATTTCCGCTGCGTGGCCTGGCCGGTGAGATCTATGGTGTGGGTGGTATTTCAACCGACATCACGCAGATGAAAGACCAGCAGCGTCTGGCGCAGATGAGCGAAGCCGTGTTCATGAGCTCATCGGATGCGATCATCATCACCGACGCCGACACGCACATGCTGCGCGTGAACCCGGCATTTACGCGCCAGACCGGTTTCTCGGCCGAGTCGGTGCTGGGCCAAAAGACCAATATCCTCAAATCCGGCCGCCAGGAAAAAGCTTTCTACACCGCCATGTGGCAAAGCCTGGGCAGCATGGGTACCTGGTCGGGCGAACTGTGCAACCGACGTTCTGACGGCGTGCATTACACCGTGTGGTCGGCCATCAACGCCGTGGTGGACGCCAAGGGCCGGGTGCTGCATTACGTGGCGGTGCAAACCGACGTGACGCAGTTGCACAACGCACAGCAGGCGCTGGCGCACCAGGCTTCTTATGACACCCTCACCGGCTTGCCCAACCGTGCGCTGTTTGGCGACCGCCTGGTACAACTGGTGGCGTCGTCGCAGCGCCATGGCAAAAATTTTGCGCTGTTGTTTGTTGATCTGGATCGCTTCAAAGAAGTGAACGACACGCTGGGGCATCAGGTCGGTGACCGGCTGCTGAAAGAATTGGCGCAGCGCCTGCAAGACGGCGTGCGTGCTGAGGACACCGTTGCGCGCATCGGTGGCGATGAATTTGTGGTGTTGCTGCCCGATACCGACGAGGCTGGTGCACTGGCGGCGGCCGACAACTTGCTGGCGCGTGTGCGTGCCGAGCTGGTGCTGGACCAGACCCTGCCGTACCGCCCCATGGCCAGCATGGGCATGGCGCTGTTCCCGCGTGACGGCGACACGCCCGACCTGTTGATGCGCAACGCCGACCTGGCCATGTATGGTGCCAAGCTTGACGGGCGCAACCGTGTTTGCACCTATGCGCCCACCATGCGTCAGGTCAATGACCAACTGTTTGCCGTGCAGAACGACTTGATTCTGGCGCTGGAACAAGGCCAGTTGCGCTTGCACTACCAGCCCAAGTGTTGTCTGTCGGACGGCCTTCTGGTGGGGGCCGAGGCGCTGGTGCGCTGGCAACGCGCAGGCAGTGGTCTGGTGCTGCCCGGCGAGTTCATTGGCGTGGCCGAAAAGACCGGTTTGCTGGTGGCGCTGGACAAATGGGTGCTCAACGAAGCCTTGCGTCAGCTGGGGCAATGGTGCGCGCAGGGGCGCTGGCAAAGTGGCTGGCGTCTGGCGGTGAATCAGAATGTGGTGGACTTACAGCGCCCAGGGATGCTGACAGACTTGCAGCAGATGCTGGCGCTGCACCATGTCAACGCCACTGTGCTGGAGCTTGAAATTACCGAAGACGCCTTGCTGCACCACACGCCCGAGCAACTGCAACGGCTGGAACAATTGATCCAGATGGGGATTACCGTGGCGATTGACGACTTTGGTACCGGTTATTCCAGCCTGGCTTATCTGCATCAGTTGCCGGCGTCGGTGATCAAGATCGACCGAAGTTTTGTCAGCGGCATGTTGACTGATGACAACGATGCGGTGCTGGTGCAAACCATCATCAACATGGCGCACAACCTGGGGCACAAGGTGGTGGCAGAGGGCATTGAGCTGCCCAGTCAGCGTGAAATGCTACAGCGTCTGGGGGCCGAAGTGGGTCAGGGTTTCCTGTTTGACCCGGCCATTGACGCCGAGCAGTTTGACGCGCGCTGGCTTGCGCCTGTGGCCGCGTCTTGATGTCGTAACCCTCAGTTTCGCAGCACGGTGTCGCTGCGAAACTGGTCGTGGCAGTTCTTGCAGCTTTTTTGCACCTCATCGACACTGGTTTTGATGGCTGGCAAGTCACCGCTGTCGGCGGTTTGCACTAGGTTGTTGACCGCAGTCAGAAATCGGTCTTGCGCTTTCTTGAACTCGGCGGGCTGGCTCCAGACCTCTGGCTTGGCGCGCGTGGGCCGGTAGTTGCCTTCGGCGCTGAAATAGGCCCAGGGCTGCGTGGAAAGCGATTGCAGGGCGCGCGCCTGTTCGGCAAATTCAGCCTTGACATAATCGCGCCGGTCGCGCGCCACCAGTCCCATCGGTTCCAGCGCTTTGGTGAACTGCTTGAAGATGGCCAGCCGCTTGCTTTGCAATTGCTGCGGGTGCGGGTCACGCCCGCCTCGGTCGCAGGCTGTCAGAAGGGCAATGCTCAGCAAGGCAAGTGTGAATTTTTTGTGGGTTGTCATGCTTGCAAATAAATGAAAAAGTTCAGTTGACGAGCGTATCGCGCGCGCAGCCCAATACCTGCTGCCACAGCGCCAGAATGGCGGCACGTTCGGTGGCCAGTTGATCCACTGCTACCTCGCTGGGCGCTTCGTCCAGCCGCGCCCGGTGCTGCACCTGACGCAGGGTGCGGTAGGCGTCTGCCGCCGTATGCCCCACGCTGTCTGGCAGCAGGCCCAGCGCCTGCGCGCGCTCTAGCAGCGCGATGTTGCCCGCGTTGGCCAGCAGCTCGGGGTGCGCACGCGACTGCGACAACACCAGAAACTGCGTCACAAACTCCACGTCCATCATGCCACCGGCGCTGTGCTTGACGTCAAAGCGCTCGGGTGGCGTCGGGTTGGCGCTGGCCACACGCTGGCGCATGGCACAGATTTCAGCCGCCAGCTCAGCCGCATCGCGTTCGGCGGTCAGTACCGCGTTACGCACCGCGTCAAAGCGCGTGTGCATCGACGCATCCCCCAGCACGCAGCGCGCGCGCGTGATGGCCTGGTGCTCCCAGGTCCAGGCGGTGTTGGAGCCGCGCTGTTGCTGGTACTTGGCGTACGCGTTAAAACTGGTGATCAACAGCCCGGCGTTGCCA
Organism: Comamonadaceae bacterium CG12_big_fil_rev_8_21_14_0_65_59_15; assembly: GCA_002786915.1. Taxonomy (GTDB): domain Bacteria; phylum Pseudomonadota; class Gammaproteobacteria; order Burkholderiales; family Burkholderiaceae_C; genus Rhodoferax. The sequence goes on from PCUV01000057.1 coordinate 36,711, forward strand.
TTGGGTCGTAGCGCCGTGTCGATCTCATAGACGTCGCCTTCGCCGGTCTTGACGGTGAGCCAGTTGATGAGTTTGCGCACCAGGTTGGCATACACCTCGGGGGCGCGCTCGTCGTCATCGTCAAACACAAACACCACATCCAGGTCGCTGCCGTAGCCCAGTTCTTTGCCGCCGAGCTTGCCGTAGGCAATGATGCCGAACTGTGGCTGCCCGCGGTGCGTTTTTTTCAGGCGGCTCCAGCACCAGCGGGTGGTGATGCGCAGCACCGCGTCGGCCAATGCGCTCAGGTCATCAGCCACCTGTTCTACCGTGAGCACGCCTTCGACGTCACGCGCCAGCGTGCGAAACACCTCGGCGTGCTGCGCGCGGCGCAACAGGTTCAAGAGCGATTCGTCGTCGTCTTCGCCTGCGGCTTGCAAGGCCAGACGTCGGTGATCGAGCTCGGCTTCAAAGGCGGCGGCGTCAAAGCGTTCGTCGAGCAAGGTGGCGGCTGCCAGTTCGTCGATCACGCCCGGGTGCAGCAACAGGTAGCGCGCCGGCCAACGTGCCGCGCCCAGCAGCCGCAACAGGCGTTCGTGCACGTTGGGTCGCTCCAGCAGCAGCGCCAGGTAGCTTTCGCGGCGCAGCAGCGGCTCCATCCAGTCCACCAAGCCAATAGCTGCAACCTCCGAAACGCGCCCCTCTTGTACCCATTGCGTGGTGCGCGAGAGCAGGCGCATCAGCCGCGCGCGTGATTCGTCGCGCAGCGCCGCAACGCGCGGATGATCCAGCCAGGCTTGCAGGCGCTGGCGCAGGGCATCACCTACTTTGGGTAACAGTTCGGCAATGCTGGCGCTGGCGTCTAGGCCCTGACCGGATTGGCAATGGGGGCACTCTGGTTCAGCCCCCCCCAGCAGCGTGTCGAACTCTTGCGCTACCAGTTCGCGGTGGGCGTCGAGCTGTTCCAGAAACTGTGCGGTGCTCTCCAGCCCCAGCGTGCTGGAAATCCAGGCCAGGTCGGCGTCTTGTGTGGGCAGCACGTGCGTCTGCTGGTCGTCCAGGTACTGGATGCGGTGCTCCACCCGGCGTAAAAACTGGTACGCCTGCGCCAGCGCCTGCGCCTTGTCGGCTGTCATCAGGTTGGCCTTGACCAGACGCGGCAGCGCACTCAGCGTGGCGCGGGTGCGCAGCTCGGGGAATTGCCCGCCGCGTACCACCTGTAGCAGTTGCACAATGAATTCAATCTCGCGGATGCCCCCGCGTGAGAGCTTGACGTCGTTGGCGCGCTCGGGCCGCCCGGCACTGCGCTTGCTGGCGTGGTCACGAATCTGGCGATGCAGCAGGCGCAGCGATTCGAACACGCTGTAGTCCAGGTAGCGCCTGAAAACAAATGGCATCACCACCTTGCGCAGCGCCTGGATGGAGCCGTCGTGAACGCTGGCCCAGGGCGCCACGACCCGGCTTTTGAGCCAGGCAAAGCGCTCCCATTCGCGCCCCTGTACGTGCAGGTATTCTTCCAGTGCATCCAGCGATACGGCCGGTGGCCCCGAGTTGCCGTTGGGGCGCAGCGCCAGGTCCACCCGGAACACAAAACCATGGTCGGTGGCCTCGCCCACCAGTGCATAAAGGGCTTTCACCGCCATAGCAAAGTATTCGTGGTTGCTGATGCGTCCGCGCCCTTGCGCGTCACCCACCGTCTCGCCGTCCTCGTCATAAATGTAGATCAGGTCGATGTCGCTCGACACGTTGAGCTCGCGCGCGCCGAGCTTGCCCATACCCAAAATCCATAGCTGCGCGCGCTGTCCCTGCACGGTGGTGGGCGCACCGTAGCGCTGGTCCAGCGTGGTCTGCACCTCGGTCAACGCCTGGTTGAGTGCAAACTCGGCCAGGTCGGTCATGGCCTGGGTAATGTGTGACAGCGGTGCTTGCTCGTCGCAGTCCTGCACCAGTAGACGCTCTAGCACCAGCGCGCGCAGGATACGCAGCGCGCACCCACAGTCCTGGCCGCTCTGACGCAGGGCGTCAAAGGTGGATTGAAGGTGCTGCGGTGTGGGCATGCCTGCGGGCAACAAGGACAATTGCTGTTCAAAGCGGCGACGTACCCGCTGCGCAAAACGCGACTGCTGAGACAGGGGAGCTCGGGTCATAATTCTGTTGTTCAATCTGATTCTGAAACCATTTGTCTGCCCCGTATTACACCCTGCTCAAAAACTGGTCGGCGCTGACCCGCTGGCTGTTGTCGGCCGTGCTTGTGTTCTGGCTGTTGCTGGGCATGGCCTGGGGCACGCTGCACTGGCTGATTGTGCCGCGAATCGATCAATTTCGCCCGCAGCTAGAGTCGCTGGCCACGCGCGCGCTAGGGGTTCCGGTGCGTCTGGGTGCGATCGTGGCGGGCTCCAACGGCTTGGTTCCTTCGTTTGAACTGTCCAACGTGGAGCTGTTTGACGCGCAGGGCCGGGTGGCGCTGAACCTGTCGCGGGTACGGGTGTCTTTGTCGCCACGCTCGCTGTGGCGGTTGGGTTTTGAGCAGATTTACATCGAGAGCCCGACGTTGGACATCCGCCGCCTGGCAGACGGCCAGGTCACGATTGCGGGTCTGGTGGTGTCGGGACCACCCGGCGCAGACGCGGGCGCGCTGGACTGGTTTTTTTCGCAATATGAGTTTGTCATTGCCAAGGGAATGGTGCGCTACAGCGACGAATTGCGCGGCGCGCCCAGCCTGGTCTTGCAACAGGTGGACATGGTGGTGCGCAACGCGGGCAGACACCACGATCTACGTCTGGACGCGACACCCCCGCCGCAGTGGGGTGAGCGCCTGAGCCTGCGCGGCAAGTTCATGCAGCCCCTGCTAGAGCTGAGCCGTGGGCGCTGGCAACAGTGGGACGGGCAGTTGTTTGTGGTCTGCGCACGCGTTGACTTGTCGCGCTTGCAGGCTTATGCCGACCTGGGTTTTGAATTGCGCCAGGGTGCAGGCGCGTTGCGCGCCTGGGTGGACATTAGTCATACCCGCGTTAGCGCGGCGGTGGCAGACGTGGCACTGTCGCAGGTGGAGCTCAAACTGGGTGCCGAGCTGCAGGCGCTGGCTTTGCAACAGGTGCAGGGTCGGATCGGGATGCGCAGCGTGCCTGGCGGACAGGAGTTGTCCAGCCAGGCGTTGACGTTTGAGACGCCCGACGGTCTGCGCTGGCCCGGTGGCAATGTACGTTGGTTGTCGGTTGCAGCGCAGGGCGACCTGGGTGCACACGGCGAGTTGCAGGCAGATCAGCTTGATTTGGAAGCGCTGGCGCAAATTGCTGATCGACTGCCGCTACAGGCCGTCTGGCGCCAACAACTGGCTGCTTACGCACCCAAAGGGCGGTTGGAGTCGCTTTCGGCAAGTTGGCAGGGCGATCTGCCCACGCCCACGCGCTACCGGGCGCAGGCGCAGTTGCGCCAGATCGAGGTGACAGCGCAGGCACCGTTGCCTGGCGTGCGCGCGTTGGACCTTGACCTTGACCTGAACCAGGACGGCGGAAACGCACGCTTGAATTTGGCCGCTGGCAGTGTGGACTTGCCCGGCGTGCTGCAAGACAGCGTGGTGGCGCTGGACCAGGCGTCGGCGCAGGCCAGCTGGCAGCGCCGCGGCGAGGATTGGCAGGTGCAGGTGTCTGACCTGCGTTTTGTCAACGCCGACGCGCAGGGCCAGGCGCAAATCAAGTGGCGTACCAGTGACGTGCAAGGCGATACCAGGCGCAGCCGCTGGCCAGGCACCATCGACCTGCAGGCTACCTTAAGCCGTGCCGACGCGCGCCAGGTGCACCGTTATTTGCCGCTGGTGATTGACCCCGAGGCGCGCGACTACCTGCGCCTGGCGTTGCAGGCCGGCAACGCGCACGACGTGAGTTTTGCGGTCAAGGGTGACATCGACCAAATCCCGGCGCTGGACGCACGCCAGGGTGTTTTTCGCATCATCGCGCCGTTCAGTCACGTCAACTTTGCGTATGTGCCGCGTGCCTTGCAGGATGCCGCTGACGCAGCCTGGCCGACACTGCTGGACGCCAGCGGTGAGGTGCTGATTACCGGCAACGCACTGCAGGTCAAAGACGTGCGCGCCAAGCTGGGCGATACGGGCGCGCTGCAGGTGACGCATGCGCAGGCGTCCATTGCCGATCTGCTGCATGCCCGTGTGGTGGTGGAAGCAAATATCAAGGGCCTACTGGCCGACTTTTTGAAGACTGTGCGTACGTCAGCGCTGGATACGCTAACCGGCCGTGCCTTGTCTGTAGCTAGCGCCAGCGGCCAAGCTGACATGGCGCTCAAACTGTCAGTACCCGTGGCTGATGTGGCTCAGACCACGGTGCAGGGCAGTGTGCGCTTTACCGGTAATGACGTGCAGCTTACGCCTGACACGCCCCGCTTGACGCGCACCCGGGGCGTGCTCAATTACACCGATCGTGGCTTGAGCCTGAGCGGCGTGCAGGCGCGTTTGCTGGGGGGTGACGCCAGACTGGACGGTGGCTTGCAGTTTGGTGAGGCGCTCACGGGCGCGCAGCGCAGCGCGCCAGCGGTCCTTCAGATCACCGGAATGGTGAGCGCCGAGGGTTTGCGTCAGGCCCCAGAGTTGGGTTTTTTAGTACCTCTGGCACGCTATTTAAATGGCAGCACGCTGTACAAGGCCAGTGTGGGCTTGCGCCATGGATTTCCAGAAATTTCCATCAGTACCAACTTGCAAGGCATGAGCTCATCGCTGCCGTTGCCGCTGCAAAAAAGTGAGGCCATCGCATTGCCGTTGCTGTTGCACTGGGGGCCCGCGGCGGCGAACGCCGCGCCCGCCGATGACCGTATTGAGCTGACCTTGGGGCGGCAATTGCAAGTGGTGTATGAGCGCAACACCGCAGTGACGCCCAGCCGCGTGGTACGGGGTTTGATCAACCTGGGTCCAGAATCCCTGGGTACCCGTGATCTACCGCCAAACGGAGTGCAAGCCAATGCCAGCGCACAGCGGCTTGACCTCGACGCGTGGAGCGGCGTCGCCGCGCAACTCGGCTGGTTGGGCAGCGCGGGTTCCAACCGGTTGGATAGGCGCGCGGCGGACTACCTTCCCAGTACGCTGGGCTTGCGTGTGGACAGCCTGGTTGCGGGTGGGCGTGAGTACCGCGAACTGGTGCTAGGGGCGGACCGCGAGGGTACGTTGTGGCGCGCCAACGTGCTGGCCACCGAGCTCAATGGCTACCTGGAATATCGCCCGCCCAGCAATTCAGTTGCGGGCAGCGGCGGTCGGGTGTATGCGCGGCTGGCGCGTCTGACACTGGCACCCGCAGCGGCCAATGAGGTGGAATCGCTGATGGACACGCAACCCACCAGCGTCCCGGCGCTGGACGTGGTGGTGGATGACTTTGAGCTGCGTGGCAAGCACCTGGGGCGGCTTGAGGTGGAGGCGATCAACCGACTGGCGCAGGGCGCAGGCAACGCCGACGGTGTGCGCGAATGGCGTTTGAACAAGCTCAACCTGAGTGTGCCCGAGGCCACCTTGACGGCCAACGGCAACTGGACGCGGTTGAACGCGCAGGCCCTGCGCCCAGGCGCCCCGGCTTTGGAGCGGCGTCGCACGGTGCTCAATTTCAAGCTCGATATTGCCGACGGCGGCAAACTGCTGGAGCGTTTTGGCATGGCCGGTGTGGTGCGCCAGGGCAGCGGCAAGATCGAAGGCCAGGCGGCCTGGTTGGGCTCACCGTTGAAGCCCGACTACCCCACGTTGGGCGGCGCGTTGGCCGTGAATGTGGCCAGCGGCCAGTTTCTCAAAGCCGATCCGGGCCTGGCCAAATTGCTGGGCGTGCTCAGCCTGCAGGCCTTGCCACGGCGCTTGACGCTGGACTTCCGCGATGTCTTTAGCGAAGGCTTTGCGTTTGACTTTTTGCGTGGCGACGTGACGCTTGACAAAGGCATTGCGCACACCAACAACCTGCAGATGAAAGGTGTCAACGCCGCCGTGCTGATGGACGGGCAGACCGACCTGGCGCTGGAGACGCAAGACATCAAGGTGGTGGTGGTGCCCGAGATCAACGCCGGTACCGCGTCGCTCATTGCCACCGTCATCAACCCGGCGGTGGGGCTGGGGACGTTTCTTGCGCAATGGCTGTTGCGCCGCCCGTTGATGGACTCGGCGACGCAGGAATTTCGCATCGACGGCAGCTGGGCCGACCCGCAAGTGCACAAGCTGGCGGCCCCTGCTGTTCCAACCAAGGAGACCCGACCATGAAAGTTGCCGCCATCCAGATGGTGTCATCGACCCGGGTGCCCGACAACCTGGCGCAAGCGCGCGCCCTGTTGCAGCAAGCCGCCGCAGCGGGTGCTGAGCTGGCGCTGTTGCCGGAATACTTTTGCCTGATGGGCCAGCACGACAGCGACAAGCTGGCGCTAGCAGAACCCTACGGCGACGGGCGGTTGCAGCAGTTTCTGGCGCAGTGCGCGCGCGAGCTGGGCGTGTGGCTGGTAGGCGGCACAATTCCTCTGGCCGCACCTGCCGATGCACGTCATGTTTTCAACAGCACGCTGGTGTTTTCGCCTGGCGGTGACTGCGTGGCGCGCTACGACAAGATTCATTTATTCCGTTTTGACAACGGCACTGAGCGCTACGACGAATCTGCGGTGCTGCTGGCGGGCAACCAGCCCACCACGTTTGACCTGGACAGCCGCGATGGACGGCGTTGGTGCGTGGGCTTGAGCGTGTGCTATGACCTGCGCTTTGCCGAGCTCTACCGTGCCTATGCCCGTGCCGGCGCGCAGCTGTTGCTGGTGCCCAGCGCATTCACCTATACCACTGGGCAGGCGCACTGGGAGGTGTTGCTACGCGCGCGTGCCATTGAAAACCTGGCTTTTGTGCTGGCGGCGGCGCAGGGTGGCGTGCACGACAACCAGCGTCGCACCTGGGGTCAGTCGCTGGCGATTGATCCTTGGGGCGAGGTGTTGGCGCAGCAGGTGCAAGGACCAGGTGTGGTGCTGGCCGAACTGGATATGGCGCAAGTACAGGCCTGCCGCTTGCAACTGCCCGCGTTGCAGCATCGGGTGTTATGAGAACGCAGGGCATGTGGGGATGGCGCGGCCTGCTTTGGCTGCTTGCTGGCATGGCAGCACTTGCGGTGGCAGGGTGCGGTAGCCCCGTGCCATTGATGCAGACTTCACCGCAAGGTCCTGACGCGTCGGTCGGTGTTGCTCGGCCCCCCGTGCCGTCCGTGCTAACTGACAGTGATGTCAGCATGCTGCCCGTGCTGCTGCGTGGCAACAGCCGCTGGGTTCCCGTGACGTGGAACGATCTGCCAGGATTTGCGCGTGACGATCTGTTTGAAGCTTGGAACGCCTGGCTCAAAAGCTGTGAGCGTCCGGGCCCGGTGTTTGCGTCGCTGTGCCCCGAGTTACGACGTTTGAGTATTGGCGACGGCTCAGAACAACGCGCTTGGATGCAGTCGAATTTGCAACCGTACCGGGTCGAGCTGCGGGACGGTGCGGCCAGCGGTGGTTTGCTGACGGCATACTTCGAGCCCGAGTTTGTGGCTCAGCGCGTTTCTGGCGCCGGCTTTGATACCCCGCTGTACAAGCTGCCCGCAGGTGTGGGTGGTACCAAGCCCTGGTTTAGCCGGCGTGAGATGGACACGCTGCCTGCGGCGCAAGAGGCCTTGCGCGGGCAGGAGCTGCTCTACCTGGCCGACCCGGTGGATGCACTGCTGCTACAGATTCAGGGTTCCGGGCGCATCCGCGTCACCGAACCCGATGGCACCACCCGGCTGGTGCGGCTGGCGTTTGCCGGGCACAACGGCCAGCCGTACCAGAGTGTGGGGCGCTGGCTGCTCGATCGTGGTGAACTGCGCGACGCCTCCTGGCCGGGCATTCGCGCCTGGCTGGCGCAAAACCCGCAGCGTGTGCAGGAGCTGCTGTGGCAGAACCCGCGTGTGGTGTTTTTCAAGGAGGAGCCCTTGGGTGACTTTGACGCAGGTTTCGGACCGCGTGGTGCGCAAGGCGTGCCGCTCACGCCGGGGCGCTCCATTGCGGTGGATCCGCAGAGCATTCCTTATGGCACACCCGTGTGGCTGTCTTCGCAGGGCGACAGTGTGTCGTTGAACCGTCTGGTACTGGCGCAAGACACGGGCAGCGCCATCACCGGCGCCTTGCGCGCGGACTATTTTGTCGGTTGGGGTGCTGCGGCTGGAGAAGTTGCCGGGCGCCTGAAGCAGCCGCTGCGTCTTTGGGCTCTGTGGCCAAAGGCGGCGCGATAGCGTTACCATTGCATCCAACGTACCAACCGCCTGAATGCCATGAAAAATGCCATGAACCCATCGACGATGCACGAGGTTGACGCACGCACCAACCTGACCGCCAACAGCATGTTTGAGCTTTTGTTGTTTCGCCTGGGTGAAGCACCGGGCACCGACAAGCGGGAATTGTTTGGCATCAATGTGTTCAAGGTGCGTGAGATTCTGGTCATGCCCGAGGTGACCGCCATGGTGAATTCGCACCCCGCCGTGATGGGCGTAGCCAACATTCGCGGCCAAATGATTACCGTGATCAATCTGCCGCAGATCGTGGGTACCAACCCGACCAAAGGGCTAGGTATTTTGCTGGTAACCGAATTTGCGCGCTCCACACAGGCGTTTGCGGTCGAAGAGGTCAACGAGATTGTGCGGCTCGAATGGAAGCAGGTGCTGTCGGCCGAAGGCCGGGGCGGCGGTCTGGTGACCAGCATTGCGCGCATTGACGGCGATGTGGAAAACACCCGTGTGGCGCAGGTGCTGGATGTGGAGCAGATCCTGCGCGATGTGTTCCCCGAGCAGCAACAAGTTGAAGTGGATGCAGCGCACAAACTGCGCCTGGCGCCAGGTATGGTGGTGCTGGCCGCAGACGATTCGGCGGTGGCACGCATGATGATCGAGCAGGGGCTCAAGTCGATGGACGTGCCTTTCATCATGACCAAGACCGGGCAGGAGGCGTGGGACCGGCTCAAGGCGCTGGCTGCAGAAGCCGAGTCGCAGGGCAAGACCATCAAGGACAAGGTGGCCATGGTGCTCACTGACCTGGAAATGCCTGAAATGGACGGTTTTACCCTCACACGCAACATCAAGCAAGACCCCCGTTTCAGCAGCATTCCGGTGGTGATCCATTCGTCGCTGACAGGGGCCACCAACGAAGACCACGTGCGCAAGGTGGGTGCCGACGGTTACGTGGCCAAGTTTGTCGCGGAAGAACTGGCCGACACCATCCGGCGTGTCATGACGCGCTGACTTGCTTCTGTTTACATAGCTTTTTGCGATTGTTGCATAAGCTTTAAAGACATAAATAGCCTGTCAATTTGTGCCGGGTGACAGCCTCTGGTCGGTCCCAGGAGAACATCGTGAATGCACCGTTGAATCCCGCCGCGCTGCTGTCTGGCGCCACCCTGGACGACAAATACACGCTGGCGCAGGGGCGCGCCTTCATGAGCGGCGTGCAGGCGCTGGTGCGTTTGCCGCTGGTGCAGCGCCAGCGCGACGTGGCCGCCGGGCTCAACACCGCCGGGTTCATCAGCGGTTACCGCGGCTCGCCGCTGGGTGGCTACGACCAGGCGCTGGTGGCGGCCAAGGCGCATCTGGAGGCCCACCACATCCACTTTCAGCCCGGGGTGAATGAGGAACTGGCAGCCACCGCCGTCTGGGGCACGCAGCAGCTCGAACTGTATCCACACAGCAAGCGCTACGACGGCGTCTTTGGCATCTGGTACGGCAAGGGTCCGGGGGTGGATCGCTGCTCGGACGTGTTCAAACACGCCAACATGGCCGGTACCGCCGTGCACGGCGGCGTGCTGGCGGTGGCAGGCGACGACCATGTCAGCAAAAGCTCGACCGCTGCGCACCAGAGCGACCACATCTTCAAGGCCTGCGGGCTGCCGGTGTTTTTCCCGTCCAACGTGCAAGAGATTCTGGACTTCGGGCTGCACGCGATCGCCTTGAGCCGCTACGCCGGGGTTTGGGCCGGCATGAAGACGATTCAAGAGGTGGTGGAGTCGTCGGCTTCGGTGGACGTGGATGCCGACCGCGTCAAGATTGCGCTGCCGACAGACTTTGACCTGCCTGCCGGCGGCGTGCACATCCGCTGGCCCGACGCCGCGTTGGCGCAAGAAGCGCGTTTGATGGACGTCAAGTGGTACGCGGCGCTGGCCTACATACGCGCCAACCGGCTCAACTACAACGTGATCGAAAGCCGTGCCGACCGCTTTGGCATCATCGCCAGCGGCAAGGCGTTCAACGACGTGCGCCAGGCGCTGGCCGACCTGGGGCTGGACGCTGCTACCTGCCAACGCATTGGCCTGCGCCTGCACAAGGTGGGCGTGGTGTGGCCGCTGGAGCCCAGCGCCACGCGTGACTTTGCCACCGGTTTGCAAGAGATTCTGGTGGTGGAAGAAAAGCGCCAGATCATCGAATACCAGCTCAAGGAAGAGCTGTATCACTGGCCCGTGCGCCCCAACGTGGTGGGCAAGTTTGCCGGCGACAGCACAGGCGGCGGCGAATGGAGCCAGCCCAACCCGGCGGCCAGCGCGCTGCTGCGCGCCAATGCCGACCTCAACCCCACGCTGGTGGCGCGCGCCATTGCGCAGCGGCTGGGCAAGCTGGGCCTGCCGCCTGACGTCCAGCAGCGCGTGGACGCGCACCTGGCGCTGCTGGACGCGCGTGAGCGCACGCTGGTGCAGGTGCGCACCGACGGCATTGAGCGCACGCCCTGGTTTTGCAGCGGCTGCCCGCACAACACCAGCACGCGCGTGCCCGAAGGCAGCCGTGCGCTGGCCGGCATTGGCTGCCACTACATGGCGCTGTGGATGGACCGCGCCACCAGCACCTTCAGCCAGATGGGCGGCGAAGGCGTGGCTTGGGTCGGCCAGCAGCCGTTCAGCACGGATACGCACGTGTTTGCCAACCTGGGCGACGGTACTTACTTTCACAGCGGGCTGCTGGCCATTCGACAAGCCATCGCAGCGGGGGTGAACATCACCTACAAAATTCTGTACAACGACGCGGTGGCCATGACCGGTGGCCAGCGCGTGGGTGAGCGCCCCGAGGGCCACAGCGTGTTGCAGATCATGCAAAGCCTGTTGGCCGAAGGTGTGACCAAGCTGGTGATCGTCACCGATGACCCGGCCAAGTACCAGGGCGCGGCGCTGGCAGCGGGTGTCACGGTACGTCATCGGGATGAACTCGACGCGGTGCAACGCGAGCTGCGTGAGATTGCGGGTACCACCGCGCTGATCTACGACCAGATGTGCGCCACCGAAAAACGCCGCAAGCGCAAGCGTGGCACGCTGGCCGAGCCCGACGCGCGCGTCGTCATCAACCCTGCGGTGTGCGAGGGCTGCGGCGACTGCGGTGAGCAGTCCAACTGCCTGAGCGTGGAGCCGTTGGAGACCGACTGGGGCCGCAAGCGTCAGATCAACCAGAGCACCTGCAACAAGGATTTCAGTTGCGTGAAGGGCTTTTGCCCGAGTTTTGTCAGCGTGCGGGGTGGCACATTGAAGAAGCCTCAAAAAGCCGCCGGGCCCAGTATGGACAAGCTGCAACAGCTACCAGAACCGCAGCATCTGGCGGGCACAGGGATGGGTGCCTGGGGCATGGTGGTGGCGGGCGTGGGAGGCACCGGCGTCATCACCATCGGCCAGTTGCTCGGCATGGCCGCGCACCTGGAAGGTAAGGCTGTGGTGGCGCAAGACGCCGGTGGCTTGGCGCAAAAAGGCGGCGCCACCTGGAGCCACATCCAGGTGGCGGCGCGCGCGCAAGACCTGTGCACCAGCAAGGTGGACCGCGCCGACCTGGTGCTGGCGTGCGACGCCATTGTGGCGGCCAGCCCGGCCACGCTGGCGCTGATGCAAAGCGGGCGCACGCAGGTGGCGCTCAACACCCACGCCACGCCCACGGCGGCGTTTGTGCACAACACGCAGTGGCAGTTTCCGGGGGCAGGTTGCGAGGCCGCTATCGCCAGCACCATCGGCGGCGCGCAGGCGCTGGGTGGGTTGGATGCCGAGGCGGTAGCGCGCGCCGCGCTGGGCGACGCCATCTTTACCAACCCGCTGCTGTTGGGCTTTGCCTGGCAAAAAGGCTGGGTGCCGCTGGGCCGTGCGGCGATTCTGCGCGCCATGGAACTCAACGGCGTGCAGGTGGCGGGCAACCAGGCAGCGTTTGAGTGGGGCCGCCACTGCGCGCACGATCTGGCGGCAGTGCAGGCGCTGCTCAAGACCGAGCAGGTGATCGCGTTTGTCAAACAGCCCACGCTGCCCGAGCTGGTGCTCAAATTCAGCACATTTTTGACCGATTACCAAGACAAAGCCTACGCAGCACGCTATCAAAAAGAAGTGGAAAAAGTGCAACAAGTCGATGCGTTGTGGGGCAAATCGGCGCTCAGCGCAGCCGTGGCGCGCAACCTGGCCAAACTGATGGCGTACAAGGACGAATACGAAGTGGCGCGCTTGCACGCCGACAGCACGTTTGAGCGGCAGATTGCGCAGCAGTTTGAAGGCGATGTGAAGTTGCAGTTTCACCTGGCCCCACCGTTGCTGGCCAAAACCAATGACAAGGGTGAATTGGTCAAGCAGCCCTATGGCCCGTGGGTGATGCGCGCGTTCAAGGTGTTGCGCCGATTCAAGGTCTTGCGCGGCACCGCGTTCGATATTTTTGGCAAGACTGACGAACGGCGTCAGGAGCGCGCGCTGATTACCGATTACCTGACCACTGTGGCTGAATTGCTGACCGGCTTGCGCCACGGACCGCAGCAACCTGATGCCGCCGCACGCTACGCGCTGGCGTTGCAACTGGCGAGTATTCCTGAGCAGATCAAGGGCTTTGGCCACGTCAAGATGCGCCATCTGGCAGCGGCACGCCCGCGCTGGGAGGCGTTGTTGGCACAGTGGCGTGCTTGACTGTGCATCTAGGGCGTAACGCGTGAACTGACATGGGGCGTTTGTGGCCGTGTCACCTTGAACCCGCACGGCGACTGGTTTGGGCGGCCTCCTCATACGGGGGTACCCGAAATCGTCGGCCGCCCAAGCCAGCCACCGCGCTGGACGGTGGCGACGCACCGGGTTCCGGGAGTCAATTTGTTTATTTGTCAATTTTTATAGCTATCAGCTCTTTCACTATATGGGCTGGGGCTTGTTTTTACTCAAAATTTGTTTATCCAACTAACTGCCGTGGCAGTCCAGCCACCCCGAAGCATGAAAGTTGGCTGTCATTGCGGACCACGATCCGCAATCCATGGCCCTGAATTCATGGATGCCCCCGGATCGGCGTCCGGGGCAAGCTTGTCGTCGCCCTGCCGTGCGTCGAGATTCCTCACCGCATACAATGCCAGCGTGCCTGTTTGAAGCCATTGTCAAGCGTCTCAAGCGGGCAGTTTGTTTGTGTGTTGTGTCAAAAATCTGGAGTTTTTCGTGTTTATTTCTTCTGCTTTTGCCCAGGCCGCGCCGGCTGCGGGCGGTGACTTGCAATCGTCGCTGATGGGTATGTTGCCCTTGGTGTTGATGTTTGTGGTGCTGTATTTTGTGATGATTCGCCCGCAAATGAAAAAGGCCAAGGAGCACAAGGCCATGGTCGAAGCGCTGGCCAAGGGGGATGAGGTCGTGAGCGCAGGGGGCATGCTGGGCAAGGTCAGCAAGCTGGGTGAGGTTTACATTGGCCTGGAAGTGGCGAGCGGCGTTGAAGTGCAAATCCAGCGCAGCGCCGTGGTTCAGGTGTTGCCCAAGGGCAGTATCAAATAAAGCTTGGGTTCACGCCACCCTTGGCGTTGTTTGTTGAAGGGCGATCATGAATCGTTACCCGGTCTGGAAGTACGTGATCATCGCGATTGCGTTGGTGGTGGGCGGCCTGTATGCGCTGCCCAATTTTTTTGGTGAATCACCGGCGGTGCAGGTGTCGGCAGGCAAGCCGCTGGTCAAGATCGACAGCGGCACGCTGGTGCAGGTGCAGGCGGCGCTCAAGCTGGCCGGCCTGGCACCCGATCTGCTGACGCTGGACGGCGCTTCGGTCAAGGCGCGTTTTCTGGATACCGACGCGCAGCTCAAGGCCAAGGACGCAATCCAGAAGGCGCTGATACCAGACCCGACCAACGCGTCGTACGTGGTGGCGCTAAACCTGTTGTCGCGTTCACCGGCCTGGCTGAGCGCCTTGCACGCGGCACCGATGTACCTCGGGCTGGACCTGCGCGGTGGTGTGCACTTCATGTTGCAGGTCGATATGCAGGCGGCGCTGACCAAGCGCGCCGAGTCGCTCGCCGGTGACTTGCGCACCAGCCTGCGTGAAAAAAGCATTCGCCACAGCGGCATTAACCGGGTCGGCCAGACCATTGAAGTCAAGTTTCGCGACGTTGCTACGCTCGCCGCAGCCAAAGCGGTATTGCAAGACCAGTTTGCTGACTTGCAGCCGGTGGATGCGCCCGACGGTGCCGAGTTCAAGCTGACGGCGTCGATCAAACCCGAGGCGGCGCGGCGCATCCAGGACCAGGCGCTCAAGCAAAACATCACCACGCTGCACAACCGTATCAACGAGCTCGGTGTGGCCGAGCCGGTGATCCAGCAGCAGGGGCTGGATCGCATCGTGGTGCAGTTGCCCGGCGTGCAGGACACCGCCAAGGCCAAGGACATTCTGGGGCGCACCGCCACGCTGGAAGTGCGCATGGTCGATGAAAGCGCCGAAGGCCGCGCCGCCGAGCTCGGCAGCGGCATGGTGCCGTTTGGTACTGAGCGCTACCTGGAGCGCAATGGCCAGGCGGTGATCGTGAAAAAGCAGGTGATCCTGACCGGTGAAAACCTGACCGACGCGCAACCAGGCTTTGACAGCCAGACGCAAGAGCCCAGCGTCAACCTGAACCTGGACGCCAAGGGCACACGCATTTTCCGCGATGTGACGCGTGAAAACGTCGGCAAACGCATGGCCATTTTGCTGTTTGAAAAAGGCAAGGGTGAAGTCGTCACCGCGCCCGTCATCCGCACCGAAATCGGCGGCGGGCGGGTGCAGATCAGTGGCCGCATGACCACGGTGGAAGCCAACGACACCGCCTTGCTGCTGCGCGCAGGCTCGCTGGCCGCGCCGATGGAAATCATCGAAGAAACCACCATCGGCCCGAGCCTGGGGGCAGAAAACATTGCCAAGGGGTTCCGCAGTGTCGCCTACGGGTTTACTGCGGTGGCGCTGTTCATGTGCGTGTATTACATGCTGTTTGGCATTTTTTCCAGCGTGGCGCTGGCGTTCAACCTGTTGCTGCTGGTGGCGGTGCTGTCGATGCTACAGGCCACCCTGACGCTGCCTGGCATGGCGGCCATGGCGTTGGTGCTGGGCATGGCGATCGACTCGAACGTGCTCATCAACGAGCGCATTCGCGAAGAACTGCGCGGCGGCGCTTCGGCGCAGGCGGCCATCCACACCGGCTACGACCGCGCCTGGGCGACCATTTTTGACTCGAACATCACCACGTTGATCGCCGGCCTGGCGCTGCTGGCGTTTGGCTCGGGCCCGGTGCGCGGTTTTGCCGTGGTGCACTGCCTGGGCATCATGACGAGCATGTTCTCGGGCGTGTTTTTCTCGCGCGGCGTGGTCAATTTCTGGTACGGACGCCAAAACCGGCTCAAGACGGTGTCGATCGGCACCATCTGGCGGCCCGACGGTGCGGCAGCACTCAAGACAAATGAATAACCTTGCGGGACAGATCTTTAGCTCTGTCCCCAACAAACGTATAACCTTGCGGGACAGATCTTTAGCTCTGTCCCCAACTGACTAGAAAGAGATCATGGAATTTTTCCGCATCAAACGTGACATCCCGTTCATGCGCCACGCGCTGGTGTTCAACATCATTTCGTTGATCACCTTTCTGGCGGCGGTTTTTTTTCTGTTTTCACGTGGGCTGCATCTGTCAGTCGAGTTCACCGGCGGTACCCTGCTAGAGGTCACTTACGCGCAGCCGGCCGATCTGGCGTCGGTGCGCAGTACGGTGGAGAAACTGGGTTTTGCCGACGTTCAGGTGCAAAATTTTGGCACCGCACGTGACGTGTTGATCCGCCTGCCGGTGCAAAAAGGCGTGACCTCGGCGCAGCAAAGCAACCAGGTGATGGCTGCGCTGCAAGCGGTAGAAGCCAGTGCAGCGATGCGTCGCACCGAATTTGTCGGCCCGCAGGTGGGCGATGAGCTGGCCGCCGATGGCCTGAAGGCGCTGGCTTTTGTGGTGGTGGGCATCATGGTCTATCTGGCGGTGCGCTTCGAGTGGAAGTTTGCCGTGGCGGCGATCATTGCCAACCTGCACGACGTGATCATCATCCTGGGATTTTTCGCCTTTTTCCAGTGGGAATTTTCCCTGCCGGTGCTCGCGGCGGTGCTGGCGGTGCTGGGCTATTCGGTGAACGAGTCGGTGGTGATTTTTGACCGGATCCGCGAAAACTTTCGCCGCTACCGCAAGATGAACACGGTGGAGATCATCAACAACGCCATTACGTCCACCATCAGCCGTACCATCATCACGCACGGTTCAACGCAGATGATGGTGCTGTCGATGTTGTTATTTGGTGGCGCCACCCTGCATTACTTTGCCTTGGCGCTCACCATTGGTATTCTGTTTGGCATCTATTCGTCGGTGTTTGTGGCGGCGGCCATCGCCATGTGGCTGGGGATTCAGCGTGAAGACCTGGTCAAGGGCGGCAGTGCAAAAAAGGAAACAGACCCCAACGATCCCAACGCGGGCGCAACGGTTTGACGCAATGCGGCGGACATGGCCACAAGTTCGCTTGAGTTCAATTCTCCCCAGTTGATGGCGCAAGTGCGCCTGCGGTTGGTTGAGCGGTCGGTGGCGGCTATGCAGACGCTGCAGCCCAAGGTGCTCGACGCGCTGATCGAGCTGATGGATCAGGCCGCCCCGTCGCGCGAGATGCAGTTGCGCCGTGACGCCTGGATGCTTTATCAAGGTGCCAAAGGCAAGTGGATCGATGGCACCATCAAGGTGTGGCAAAAGACCCTGACGGCCCCCGTGCCGCCAAAAAAAGGATCCAACAGCTTCAAGGGCTTGGCGCTGGAGCTTGAAAGCACTGAGTCGGTTGAAAACAAGATTCTGGCCTCCAAGTTGGCGCTGTCCTTGATGGAAACGGCAGCCCACGAAATCAATCATTTGCGTAAACGCCTGAAATTCCTGGGCTGTGGCCGTGCCCTGGTTGACACCGACATCGTGCACCCTGAGGTGTTGCTGCTACCGGTGGTGGAGCAGTGGGAAGCCAGTGGCATGCCGCGCGAAGCTTGGCCGCTGGTCAGTCCGGTGGTGCAAAAACACTTGAACGAACATTTGCAAAAGGCTTACGAGCAGTGCAATTTGCTGCTGACGGATCAGGGTGTCACCTGCAACATCGACGAAGCGAATTCGATGCCCGTGCACAGGGATGAGCGCGACGAGGATGCACCCCTGATGCAGGCGTCGGCCACGCCCGTGCCAGAGCGTCGCGGTACAGACAACCCTGCGATCGGTGTGGACAGTGTGCGCCGAGTGGGCGGCCCTGCCTGGCGCCATGGCCGCGCGCAGTCGATTCTTCAACAGGTGGGACGCCTGCTCAGTGGCGCCTTTTTGGGCGCGCCAGCGCATGGCGCAGCGCCAGCAGGTGGTAGTGCTGCAGGTTTTGACGCGGGTGCATCAGCCGAGGGTATGCTGCCTGCCACAGGTGCCACCCCGGCAACAGGTGCGCCGGTATGGTACGCAGGGCCCTGCGTACCCCTGATGGTGGCGCTGGACCAACAGCCGCAACTCAGTCAAGCGCATTTTGTGACTTCTGAAGGGGGCGCGCGGGTCGTTTCCCAGGTGGCCCACGAGCTGCGCCAGCAGTCCGCCGAGCTCAAGGGCAAGGCCGAAAACGACAATGAAAAAGCCATCATCGAGCTGGTGGCGCTGATGTTCCAGTCGATCTTGCAAGAAGACAGACTGCCTTCGGGCGTGCGGGTCTGGTTTGCGCGCCTGCAAATACCGGTGTTGCGTCTTGCGCTGACTGCCCCGGATTTCTTCAACAACCTTGACCACCCAGCGCGCAAGCTGATCGACCACATGGGCTCGTGTGTGCTGGGTTTTGATTCAAACAACATCAGCACGCAAGAGCTGGAAACCGAAATCAAGCGTGTGGTGCAGGTGATCGAGCAATACCCCGACACCGGAGACCGCGTTTACAAGCGCGTCTATGAAGAATTTCAGACCTTCCTGAAGGCGCACCTGGCCCATAAGCCGACCGCGCAAAAGGTGCTGGGGCTGGCCGAGCAACTTGAGCAAAAAGAAACACTGGCCATCCAGTACACCATCGAATTGCGCGATCAGCTCAAGGACATGCCGGTGCGCGAGGGAATTCGCAACTTCCTGTTCAAGGTGTGGGCCGAGGTGCTGGCGGTGTCCACCGTGCGCCAAGGCAAGCAGGGCGAAGAAACCATGACGCTCAAGAAGTCGGCTGCCGAGCTGATCTGGGCTGCCAGCGCCAAACCCAACCGAGTCGAACGGGCCAAGGTGATTGACCACTTGCCGGAATTGTTGCAGAGCCTGCGCACCGGCATGTCGCTGCTGGGGCTAGCGCGCGCGGCGCAGGATGCGCACCTCAAGATCATCAGTGACACGTTCGCTGACGCTTTCATGTCCAAGACCGAGGCCATTGCTGACGAGCAGATCCAGGCATTGGGGAAGCGCCTGGCCGAGCTGGATGACTTTATCGATGAAAACAGCACCCAGGAATTGCCGCTGGATTCGGACAATATTGAAGAACTTCTGGGTGTTGAGACCACCGATCTGGACGTTGTCAGCCAGGGCGGAGGCAGCGCCAGCCCGGTGATGCTGGAATGGGCGCATGAGCTCACGCTGGGCTCGTGGTTTACGCTTACCTACCGGGGCGTGGCCGGGCAGGTGCAGTTGGTCTGGCGCAGTCCGTTGGGGCATATGCATCTGTTTGCCAACACTTTGGGCCACAGCTATTTGTTTCAGACCGCACGTCTGGCGGCTTATTTGCAGTCGGGTGAGCTCGAGCCGCAAGAAGATGAATCGCTGATGACACGTGCAGCAAGCAACGCGCTGGACCAGATCCAGGTCAATCCAGAGCGCTTGCTGGGTTGATTCCAGTGCGGGCGCAAGCTGCGTTATTCAGACCGATTGCCGTTGAAACAAGCCGCCCGGCAGGCGGGCCACCGTACCGTCGAGTTCCAGTGTCATCAATTGCGCCTGTAGTGATGGCGTGTCAAGACCGGTGCGGGCTTGCAGCGCCTCCAGTCCCACCGGGTCAAAACCCATCGCCTGCAACAAGGCGTCGCTTGCGGCAGATAACGCTTCTGTTTGGGTTGTTGCAGCGTTGCCAGAAGGTTGCGGCAGGCGCAGGCCCCAATTCAATTCTTCCAGCACGTCTTGCGCCGACTCGACCAGCTTGGCACCCTGCTTGATCAATGCGTGGCAGCCGCGTGACTGCGCTGCGTGGATCGAGCCGGGAATAGCAAACACCTCTTTACCTTGTTCGGCGCTCAAGCGGGCCGTGATGAGTGAGCCCGAGCGCAAGGTGGCTTCAACCACCAGGGTGCCGTTGGCCAGGCCGGCGATCAGGCGATTGCGGCGCGGAAAATTGGCCGTTAACGGGGGTGTGCCCAGCGGGTATTCGCTCACCAGTAGCCCGTGCCGTGCTATCTGGTGCGCCAGCTGATGATGCGCCTTGGGATAGACCCGGTCCAGTCCGGTGCCTATCACCGCCACAGTGCGGCCTTCGGTCTCCAGCGCGCCAGCGTGCGCGGCACCATCGATACCCAGCGCCATACCGCTGACCACCGTCAAGCCCGCCTGCGCCAATGCTTTGGCAAACTGACGCGCGTTGCTGACACCCTGCGGCGTCGGGTTGCGGCTGCCCACGATGGCCAGACTGGTTTGGGGGTTCAACGGTTGACCAGCGGCCTGGGCCGCGGAGGTGTTGGTCGAGAAAGAGGCGCTGCCCAGCAGGTACAGCAGTAACGGCGGGTCGTCGAGTTGCAATAGGGCTGTGGGGTACAGCGGGCTGCCCAGCGACGCGATCTGGTGGCGCACACCATCGTCTTCCTGTCGCTGTAGCCAGGACCAGGTGGTTTCCACCATCTGCGGCAGAGATTCAGGCGGGTTGAGTAGGGCTTGTAACTGGGTCGGCCCTGCCACCTGACGCAGTGCGCTGGATGAATGCTCAAAAATGGTCTGTGGCAAGCCAAACGCTGCCAGCAGCTTGCGCGCGGTGACGGGGCCGACGCCGTCTGACAGTGTCAGACGCAGCCAGGCGGCCAGTTCATCGCGCTCCACGGCTGTAGGGGTGAAGCGGCAAAGTCAAAGCGGGTTGACCAACCGGTCGCCAATCTTGACACCGTTCGTGATGTCGAGCACCAGCGCGTAAGAGAGCTTGTCAAAGGTGCGAAATACCATCAACAAGCCGTTGCGTTCATCGGGCAGCTTGATCGTCGGAAGCGTGGGATCGGTCTTGTCCACTACGCGCGCACCGTCTTGCAAAATAGCTAGTACATGGCCGCTTTCGATGCCATCTGCCGTTCCCCGGTTGATGGCTACCACCTGGTTTTGAGCGGCGTTCACCACCGCACTACCGTAAACCGACACGATGCGCGCGTCCACCGGCTGACGGGGTGCGTGCGGCACATAGCTCTGTATTTGGGGCGCAGGCTCGGGTAGCAGTCGGTCACCAGCACGCATTTCTTCCTTGGCCTTGACGATGTCAATGGTGGCCGGGACGATCTCGGTGCGCATCTTGCCGTCCTGGCCCAGAGTTTCCTGCGTAGTTTCACTGCGTGCGAGCAGTGCTTTGCCAATGTACTGCGCCTCGTAGCCCAGCACCTCGGCGGTGACCGGGTCTTTCAGGGGCGTCGCGTTACGGAATACGCGAAACTGTCGCTGAGCCTGGTTGACGTTGTCGATCAACTCGTTGGACGACGCGCTGCGCGCGTAGGCGCGGTCACCCCGCGTCAGCAAAACGCGGCTGTCTTGCGCTGAAACAATGCGTGGCGCGCCCGACAGTGTGGCCTCATCAACGATGAGCGGTTCAGCTAGAAAGGGCTCGATCAGGTGGTTTTGCAGGGTCGGCAATGCGCCGCTGGTCAGCGACTCAGCGCGCACGCGCGGTGACAGTTTGACGGTGGGCACGCTGCCTTGCGCTGTGGCTTGTGTTGTCAGTGTGGCACGTCCATTGGCCTGGATCAGATACAGCGTTTGGCCAGGGTAAATCAGGTGCGGGTTTTTGATGTCGGCCAGGTTCATGCCCCACAGCTCGGGCCAGCGCCAGGGCGACTTCAGGAACAGTCCGGAAATGTTCCATAAGGTATCGCCAGGCACAACGGTATGGCTGACGGGTGTATCAGCGCGCAGTTCACTCAGTGCCACACCACGTTGTGCTGCCTGTTGCGCGGTGGCGCGTTGTTCGGGGGTGACAGGGTAGGGCTGCGCTTGGGATGCGGTACTGGAGAGCAGGGCGACTGCCAGAAAGCCCAACGCAGAAGATAAGAGGCTGTCAGAAAAAGGTTTTGCCATGACTGTGTTTACCATGTTGCATCGCATGAAATTTTGCGCCCAAGCCCTTGTTTGGACAACGATTGTCGCCGCAGCGACGCGGCGCGGCACGGAAAAATAGCGAAAATAGCGACATTCCGGAACCGATCTTATGGCATTGCTCCCCATTCTTTGTTATCCCGACCCCAAATTGCACACCGTGGCTGCGCCTGTGGCGGCGGTGGACGCGCGCATTCGCACGCTGGTCAGCGACATGCTCGAAACCATGTACGAGGCCAAAGGCATCGGACTGGCCGCCACCCAGGTGAATGTGCACGAGCGCCTGATCGTGATTGATGTGTCAGAGCAACGTGACGCGCCGCTGGTGCTGATCAACCCCGAACTGCTCTGGACCAGTGAGCAGACGCACCTCAATGAAGAGGGCTGCCTGTCGGTGCCCGGTATTTACGACGGCGTGATGCGCCACGACGCCGTCAAGGTGCAGGCGCTTGACGGCAACGGCCAGCGCCGGCTGATCGAAACCGATGGTTTGCTGGCCGTCTGCATTCAACACGAAATGGACCACCTGCTGGGCAAGGTGTTTGTGGAATACCTTTCACCCCTGAAACGCAACCGCATCAAGACCAAAATGCTTAAGGCGCAGCGCGAGGCGCGGTCTTGAAGCTGGTTTTTGCCGGCACGCCAGAGTTTGCTGCCGTGGCGCTGCGGGCGCTCATTGCTGCGGGTCATGAAGTGGCGCTGGTGTTGACGCAGCCCGACCGCCCGGGCGGCCGGGGCCTGAAGCTACAGGCGTCGCCGGTCAAACAAGTGGCGCAGCAGCACGGCATCGCCGTGGCGCAGCCACGCGGCCTGCGGCTGGACGGCAAATTTCCGGACGATGCACGCGCCTCCCAAGCTGCCTTGCACGCCGCGCAGGCCGACGCCATGGTGGTGGCGGCGTACGGGCTGATTCTGCCCACCTGGGTGTTGCAAGCGCCCCGCCACGGCTGCTTCAATATTCACGCCTCCCTGCTGCCACGCTGGCGCGGTGCAGCGCCGATCCACCGCGCGGTTGAAGCGGGTGACGCGCAAACGGGTGTCACCATTATGCAGATGGACGCCGGCCTTGACACCGGCGATATGCTGCTGCGGCAGAGTGTTGCCATTGGCGACGCCGACACCACCGGCACGCTGCACGACACGCTGGCACAACGGGGGGCAGAGTTGATGCTACAGGCGCTGGTGCGCTTGCAGCAGGGCAGCCTCACGCGCACGCCCCAGGCGGCTGAGGGCGTCAGCTACGCTGCCAAGGTAGAAAAGCACGAGGCGGTTATGGACTGGTCGCACAGCGCGCAGGACATTGTGCGGCGCGTGCGCGCCTTCAACCCGCAGCCGGGCACCAGCACGCTGCTGGACGGCGTGGCGCTCAAAATCTGGGCGGCCCGAGTCGGCGAAGCGCTTGCGCCGGGCTTCCATGTTTACGGTGAAATTATGGCCATAGCACCTGATGGTATTGCGGTAGCAGCTATGGATTCAATAGTTGTTTTGACCGAGTTGCAGCGCGCCGGGGGCAAGCGTTTGCCGGTTGCAGATTTCTTGCGTGGCTGTGCGCTGCGCGTCGGTCAGCAACTGGGTTAGACGTAAGCGCTGTGTTTTTCCAACCCACGTTGTACCGCCACCCCGAATTCCGCGTCGGTGCGCTTGACGCCATGGCGGCAGCGCCGGGTCTGGCCGCCTGGGGGCTGATGATGGGCGTGGCGATGGTGGACTCTGGCCTGAGCACGTTCGAGGCGCTGCTGATGGGTTGCATCGTCTTTGCCGGCAGCTCGCAGTTGGCCGCCATTCCGCTGATTGCCGTTGGCGCGCCCATGTGGGTGGTGCTGGCCACCGGTTTTTGCGTGAACCTGCGCTTTGTCGTGTTCAGCGCGCACCTGCGCCCGTACATGATGCATTTGCCGCTGTGGCAACGTCTGCTCACCGGCTACCTGACCACTGATCTGAGCTACGTCTTGTTCATCCGGCGTTTTCCGCAGTCTGACAGCACAGTCGCGGAGCGGCACGCGCAGCAGGCCTACCTGGCGGGCAATTGCGGCGTCAACTGGACCGCCTGGGTCGGTTGCACCGTGTTGGGCGTGTTCCTGGCGGCGCTGATTCCGACACGCTGGGGGCTGGGTTTTGCTGGCATTTTGGCTTTGCTGGGCATATTGGCGTCGCTGGCGTCGAGCCCGTTACGTTGGGTCAGCGCCGGTGTAGCGGGGGCGGCGGCGGTGGCAGCGTACGCGCTGCCGCTCAAGCTCAACATTTTGCTGGCTATCGCGGCAGCGGTGGCGCTGTGCCTGTTGCTTGAAGCCATGCGAGCGCCGGGTCAACCAGCCGTTGATGAAGCAGCATGACAGCGGGGCAAACCGATCTGTGGACGGTGGCTGTGATCGTCGCGCTGGCGCTGATCACGGTGCTGACGCGCACGCTGTTTTTTATCTCCAGCAAGCCGTGGCACCTGCCACACTGGGCGCAGCGTGGCCTACAGTACGCGCCGATTGCTGCGCTGGCGGCAGTGATCGTGCCCGAGATCATCATGACGCAAGGGCATGTCATCAGCACCTGGCAAGACGCGCGGCTGTTTGGGGCGCTGGCCGGTGCGGCGTGGTTTTACGCGCGCCGCGGCCAGGGGCAGGCGGTGTTGGGCACCATTGTGGTGGGAATGCTGATCTATCTGCCACTGCACCTGGTCTGGCACTGGTAACACGGTGACGGGGCTACGCTGCGGCGCTGGCGTGCATCCAGCGGGCACTGGATTCCTGCCGGCGCAGCAATGACGACGCATCAATGGCTTGGCACGGGAACAAATTGATGCTCGCCTTCAGGGCCCTGTGTAATATACAAATAGTAGCTGGTCATGCCTGTCAGACAGGGTCTTTGATCCTATTTTGTTTATGAAGTTGGGGTTTTTGCGATCGCCCGCTGCAGGGCGATGGCCAAGGCTTCTAGGTTCACCGGTTTAAGCAGATAGTCGTTCGCACCGGCCTCGATGGCGGCCTGGCGCTCCTCTGCCAGAGCACCGGCCGAGCAAGCGATGATGGGCACCGCCAGCGCACTCTGGCGCAGACGCCGCGTCGCTTCCAGCCCGTCCATGACCGGCATCTGGGTGTCCATCAGGATCACATCAAAAGGCTCGCGCAGGGCGATCTCAACCGCCTCTTGCCCGTCCACGGCCATGGTCGGATCGGCACCGCCTAAGCGTTTAAGCATGCCGCACATCACCAGGCGGTTCACCGGGTGATCTTCCACCAGCAACACCCGCACGGCACGGCTGAGCGGCTGCGCCGTTGGCGTGACCGGCGCTGGCACCGTACCCAGCCCGGCGCTGGCTGGCCTGGGCGGCTGTGCTTGCACCACCGCCAGGCGTGCGGTAAACCAGAATTCGCTGCCCTGCCCGACCGCGCTGTTGACGCCAACGGTGCCGCCCATCAGTTCGGCCAGGCGTTTGCATATCACCAGCCCCAACCCGGTGCCGCCGTATTTGCGCGTCGTGGAGCTGTCGGCCTGCTCAAAACTGCGAAACAAACGCCCGGACTGTTCGGGCGTGAGGCCAATACCAGTGTCGCGTACGGCAAAGCGCAGCCACACGCTGTCACCCGCGTGCGCGCCAGCAGCGTCGAGCGTGACCTGAACCTCGATGCGCCCCTTTTCGGTGAACTTGAAGGCGTTGCCCACCAGGTTGAACAAAATCTGGCGCAGGCGCACCGGGTCGCCGCGCAGGGTCTCGGGTACAGCGGCGTCGGCGCTACAGGCAAAGGCCGGGCCGTCCGGGCGCAGTCGCAGGCGAAACAGCGTGGCTACCTCGTCGAGCAGCGGCCGGAGCGCGAAATCGGTGCTTTCCAGCGTCAACTTGCCGGCTTCGATTTTCGAGTAATCCAGAATGTCGTTGAGGATCGCCAGCAACGTTTGGCCGCTG
Source organism: Comamonadaceae bacterium CG12_big_fil_rev_8_21_14_0_65_59_15 (assembly GCA_002786915.1). Lineage (GTDB taxonomy): Bacteria > Pseudomonadota > Gammaproteobacteria > Burkholderiales > Burkholderiaceae_C > Rhodoferax. Next base: position 62,122 of record PCUV01000057.1, read on the forward strand.
GAGCGGATGACGCGCACATAGTCGGCCTGCTCGGGGGTGAGCGCGCTGCCCGCAAGCAATTCGGCCACACCCAGCACGCCATTCATGGGGGTACGAATCTCATGCGACATCATGGCCAGAAACTCGCCCTTGGCGGCGCTGGCACGGGTCGCTTCATCGCGCGCGGCGATCAGCTCGGCCTGCGCGCGGTAGCGCTCGCTGACATCGTGGTACGAATAGACGCGGCCAATGATTTCGTCGTCGGCGTTGGCGGTCTGCACGCTGCACTCAAACACCCGGCCGTCGCGCAGGTGCAGCGTCGTAAAGGCATGACCGAGCGGAGCCAGCCCAGCGCCAGCGCCCGGGTCGGTAGGCCACGCCACGTCACTCGGGCATTGCGCTTGCAGGTAGGCCATGACGCCTGCGTCATCACGCTCGGCCAGCAGCTTGGACGGTATCGCCCACATGGCCGAAAAGCGTTGATTCATGTTGATGATGGCCCCCTGGTGGTCCACCAGCAAAATGCCGTCGGCTGTGGCCTCCAGCGTGGCGCGCAGGCGCGAGCCCAGGTTGAGCAACTCGGCCTCGATCTGGTTGCGGGCCGAAACCGGTGTGGCGCGCAGGGTGTAGCGCAGCGGCTGTTCACTGACCCGGCAGACCGACTTGGCAACGTCAAGCACCTGACCGTCGTGGCAACGCAGCGCGCCCTGTGCGGTGCGTTCGCTGGCATAAGCGTGCAGCTCGTCCCAGAAAAAAAGATCGGACAGCGCGCACTCAAATTCGCCGATCGGCTGGCCGATCAAGTCGTCGCTGCGGTAGCCCAGCAGCTGCAACGCCGCCGGGTTGGCCGCCAGGATGGTCAGGTTGGCACCGTCGATCAGCAACAGGATCTCGCCACTGCCTTGCAGCAGCAGCGCATCCAGCGTGCTGGCCCCGGGTAACGCGTTCATGCCCACCCCCCCGGCTTGCTGCCTGGTTCAGTTTGAGTTCCATCAAAAAAGTAAGTAACGTGTTTGCGCGGGTTTAAGTACGCCGCCGCAGGCGCGGGCAGCATCACTGGTGAAATGGCTTTGGTGATATTGATGTCGGGTTCCTGCTCCAGGTCTAGCATGATCGCCTCGGCCAGGGGCACGTTCGGGTCATAGACCATGACCCATGGTCGCAGCGGTTTACGCGGGTTGACCGAAGTCACCAGCGCCAGCGCGTCGTTAGACAAATGCACGATTGAGCCGGGCGGATAGACGCCCAGGCTACGCACCAGCAACTGTAGTGCCTTGACGTCAAACTTGCTGCGCCGCTGCGCAAACATGAACGACAGCGCCTGGTGCGGTGTCATGGCTTTTTTGAGGTCCACCGGGTTACACAGGTTGTCGTAAAAATTGACCAGCGAGACCAGCCGTGCCGCTGGTGTCATGGCGTCTGCCTTGAGCCCCTTGGGGTAGCCGCTGCCATCGGCCAGCTCGTGGTGTTGCGCCACCACGGCCAGCGCCCCGCAGGCGATACCCAGCTTCTGGGCCATCGTGACACCATAGTCAACATGTTGCTGGCGCAAGTTGCGCTCGGCCTGGTTGTAGTCTTCAGGCGACTTGCGCAGCACCCGGTCCGGGATGTCCATCAAGCCAACATCGTGCAGCATGGCACCGATGCCCAGATCGCGCGCAGCGGCCACGTCCAGCCCCATTTCTTGCGCCAGCATCATGGCCAGAATGGTGACGTTCAGGCTGTGGTAGTAAACATCTTCGCCGCCTGCCCTTTCACCCATCACATGCAAGGTGGCGTCTGGATTTTCCAGAAAGGCATCGGTCATCTGGCCCACCAGCGCGCCCATTTCTTCCAGCGTTTCTTTTGGCATGGACAATAAATTGCGGTTCAAACTCTTCATCACGGCACCGGCTTTGGAGAACGCCCGCTCTACATTGGCCAGTTGTTCACGCCGCTGCGCCAGCGCCCGCACGCGCTCGCGTTTGGCCAGTTGGGCCGGGCTTTGCTGCGCCGGTGCGGACGCCGGGGCCTCGGCAGGGCGTGGCTCGACCGCACGCGACAATCCGGTCGGCAGGCACGCCGCCAGCGCTTGCGCATCGCTGCGCTGCGGATCGATGCGGTAACGCGCCAGCTTGAGCGCGCGCAATCCATGCAATTGGTCGTCGTTGCGGATCTTGAAGCTGTTGAGCGTGAAATCATGCGCAAACCAGGGCACATCCAGGCTCACGAACAAACCCAGGCAAAGCCGGTCTGGCGTGACAAAAAAGTTGTTTGGCGCATCACTGGCGCACGGTTTTGACGTCGCTTCTTGCATGGGCATGTCGCCAGTCTAACCGGGTCGATCAGAGCCGGCCCGCCGCCAACCGTGCGCTGGCACGATGCATGAATTACAAAGCGCGCAGGCCGAAACCGCGCCCGGATTGGAAAACTCCGCATGCCCGGACCTGCCTTCGCACCGGTAACGACTCAGTAGAATGGATCGATTGTGACGCGAGGTGTCACCGAGTTTTACAGAAGAGAGTCGTTATGGAGACTGTTGGAGCAACAAATGGCGTACCGCGTCTGGATCTGTCGCGCGGGCTTGACATGATGGGCTCTGAGGCTGAGTTGCGCAATATTCTGGTGACCGTCGTGACCAGTCTGGCGACTGACCTGCCCACCATTGACAAAGCGCTGAAAAACGGTGACGTAGCCACAGCGAACCGCTTGTTGCACGCCATGAAGGGCTATATGCCGATCATCGGGTCTGAGGCACTGATTGCGCAGGTGGTGGCGGTGGAACACCTGAGCAAAACCGCCGCCGCCGACGTGCTGCGCGCTTATCAGCAATTGGTCCCCGAGCTGCAAGGCTTGCTGACTGAAATTCAAAACTTTCTGGCTTAGGATACACACTATGGCAAGCATGGCTTTTTCCCTGGTACGCGTGCTGGTGGTTGATGACGACCCGGTAATGCGCGACTTTGTTGTCAATACGTTGCGGCGCATTGGCATTCAGCATGTCGAGACCGCTGTTGACGGCGCAAGCGCGTTGCGCACCATGATCAGCTTCAAGCCAGATCTGGTGTTGACCGACGTCCATATGCAGCCGATGGACGGTCTGGCCTTTGTCGAGAAAATGCGCAAGCACAGCAATCCGCTGGTCAGCGGTATGAAGGTTATTTTCATGAGTGCCGACAGTAGCACTGGAACGCTGGGCCAGGCGCTGCCGTTGGGCACTTTTGGTTACATTGTCAAACCTCCGCGCGTCGAAACGCTGAAAGCCAGAATTGAGCAGGCGCTGAAGTAAGCCGGGCGTTCTTCCGCCTTTTTTCAACACACCAAGACCTCACATGAAATTTTTGCAACCTGCCATTGCGTTGCTCCAGCCACTGTCGGGCAAAGCGCGGTTCTGGATCTTGCCCCTGCCTTTGCTGGCGGTGGTGTTGGCGGCGATCCTGGTGCTGCTGTTTCACGACGCTTCAGCGCCCCAGCAATTTGGTGCCTTGCTGGCCAGCTTGATGGTGGCGCTGCTGGTCTGGCTGTACTTGCAGCTGGCTTTTTTTACCATTACCCGTGACGAGCGCAACCGTACCGAAAGCGCCATGCGACTGGCCGCGCAGGGTGACCTCACGCACACGGTGAACGTGGGCATCCAGACGCTGGGCAACTTCAGCAAGCATCTGGACAAGATGATCTTGAGCATGTCGAGCATCGTGGCCAACATCCGCACTGCTGCCGTGCTGGTGGGCGACACGGGCAAGCGCTTGGTCGATGACACCCGGGCGCTGGCCGAACGCGCCGAGGCGCAGGGCCAGCACTTGCAGGAAACGTCGCTGCACGTCAAGCACGTCAGTGAAACCGTGGCGCGCAACGCGGAGGCGGCGCAAGAGGTCAGCATGATGACCAAAAACTTGCACCAAGAGGCCGACGGCGCTGGCAAGATGATGTTTGAGGCCGTCAAAAGCATGGGGCCGCTGGAGCAGACGTCCAAACGTATGTCCGAAATCATTGGTGTGATTGACGGCATTGCGTTCCAGACCAACTTGCTGGCGCTGAACGCCGCGGTGGAGGCGGCGCGCGCGGGCGAGCAGGGTCGTGGCTTTGCCGTGGTGGCCGCCGAAGTGCGTAACCTGGCCAAACGCAGTCAGAGCGCCGCCGCTGAAATCCGCGGCCTGATTGCCGAGTCGGCCAGCCGGGTGGGCGACACCGTCAAGGGCATCAACGAAGTCAACACCACGATGGAAAGCCTGATCTCGGGCATCGGCGAGATCGCCATGAACATCAACGTCATGGCCGAGGGCAGCGCCAGCCAAAGCGCAGCGCTGGAAGAAGTGGTGCACGCTGTGGGTGATCTGGACGTGCTGACGCACGAAAACGCCGCGCTGGTGGGGCGCGCGAGTACCAATTCAGACCGCCTGATTCACCAGGCCTCGACGCTCGAAATTTCGGTCGGCGACATTCGCCTGCGCCAGGGCACGGCTGACCAGGCGCGTCAGCTCGTGTTTGATGCCATGGTGCACATGCGCAATGTGGGGTACGAGCAAGCCGTGCGCGACTTTCATGACACGCAGTCGGGGTTTATTGACCGCGACATGTACATCTTTATTTTTGACCGAGCTGGCTTCTACGTCGTTCATGGGTTGATGCCAGAAAAAGACGGCAGCGATCTGCGTGCCGCCCCCGGTTTGGATGCCGACAAATTGGTGGCCGATGCGTGGGACGTGTGCGACCGCGAACAAGGTGGCTGGGTCAACTACACCATCATCAATCCGGTGTCGCACGAGGTGCAGGCCAAAACCTCTTACGTGGTGCCGCTGGACAACGACCGCCTGCTGGGTTGTGGCTGTTATCTCGGTAAGGAGTGGCTTGACGTATGACGCTCCAAGCTACGGACGATCAGGCCAGGCAGCGCGCGCTGGTGCAGTTGGTGTGTGATGTGTTGCCGGTTTGGCAGCGTCATTTGGCCAGCTCGCGCAGCCAATCCGAAGCTGCGGTGAACCAGATGGTGGTGGCTTTTGGCGAGATCGTTCCACGGTTGCCCAACCAAAACGCTGCGCAGCGGCCGGCGCCCGATGTAAGCGATGCGGTCGAGCGCATGTACCAGGGGTTTCAGTATGAAGACCGCATCAGCCAAGTGGTGGCCTTGCTACAGCAGGACATGCAGCGGCTGTTGCAGGCGCTTTCTGAATCCGATACGTCGCTGGATGCCGCGCAATGGCTGGCGCGGTTGGAGTCTGGCTACGTGATGGAGGAACAGCGGCAACAGCATCACGCGGGCGATCAGGCCAAACCAGCGACAGACAACGACGAAACAACATTTTTTTGACAAGGAAACAGACCATGGCACAGACAATTTTGATCATCGATGACTCGGCTAGCCTGCGCCAGTTGGTGGCGATGGCCTTGCAGGGTGCAGGCTACGAGGTGCTGCAAGCCGGTGACGGCCAGGCCGCGCTGGCGTTGCTGGACGGGCGCAAGATTCACATGGCTATTTGTGACGTGAACATGCCGCGCATGAACGGCATCGAGTTTGTCAAAGCCGCCAAGGCGTTGCCCAATTACCGCTTTTTGCCGATCCTGATGCTCACCACTGAAAGCCAGGAAGCCAAAAAAGAACAAGGCAAGGCCGCCGGGGCCAAGGCCTGGATGGTCAAGCCGTTTTCGCCCGCGTCGCTGCTGAACGCCGTCTCCAAGCTCTGCCTACCTTGATCGTTTGCTGTTTTTGACGGTGCAGCAACCGTCTGTAGTTGCTGCAAGTTTTTAGCGCAATCAGGAACCTGCCATGAGTCAAGCCTTTGAACTCCCTGAAGAGTTGACGATTTACAGCGCGGTGGAAACCCGCGACGCCTTGCTGGCCTGGGTCACCGGGCAAGCCGCCAAGTCGGCCAAGTTGCTCGATATTTCGGGTGCCAAGGTGCGCGAGGTGGACGGCTCCGGCTTGCAGTTGTTGGCGTCGTTGTCCCACACCGACCAGCCCTGGCGCATGGTCAACCCCAGCCCAGCCCTGACCGAGGCGTGCGCGCACATCGGCTTGGGCGCATGGTTGCAGCAGCAGTCCGTCACTGTTTGAGAGGCACGCCATGAACCAGACATCCGACGCTGACCGTGACTTTCTGGCCGCCGCCATGCCCGCTTTCATCAGCGAAGCGGGCGAACAGACCGAAGCCATTGAAACCCTGTTGCTTGAGCTTGAAGACCAGCCCGACAACCGTGAGTTGCTCGACAACCTGTTCCGCTGCGCCCACACGGTCAAGGGCTCGGCCGGCATTTTTGGCCTGACCAAGGTGGTGGAGTTCACGCACCACGTGGAAACCCTGCTGGACCAGTGCCGTGACGGCGTGCTGTCCTTAACGCCCGAGATCAGCACCCTGTTGTTGCAGTGCAATGACCAGATCAAGTTTCTTGTGGATACGGCCAGTGACGACGCGGCCGACACCGCTGAGCAAAAAGAGCTGCGCGCCGACCTGGTGATCCAACTGCAAGCCTATACATCGGGGGGGGGTCAAGTCACGTTGCCACAAACAGCCCACGCTAGCCAGGCTGCGGCTGCGCAAACCGCCGCTGACGCGGACGTTGCACCCGGCATAACCGCTTGGCACATTTCCGCACGCTTTGGCCCCGAGACGTTTCGCAACGGCATGGACCCGCTGTCGATTGCCAAATACCTCAAAGGCCTGGGCGAGGTGCAGTCGGTGCAATGCGGCACCGAGTCGGTGCCGGCGCTGGTCAACCTGAACCCCGAAACCTGCTACCTGAGCTTTGACATGCACCTGCTGTCCAAAGCCACGCGCGAAGAGGTTGAAGGGGCCTTCAGCTTTGTGGCCGAAGACTGCGAGCTTGACGTGCAAGCCCCCGAGAGCCCGGAGCAAAAGCTGGTGCGCGCCATTGAAGACATGCCTTCCACCCCGCGCCTGGGCGACATGCTCGTGTCGGTGGGCGCGGTGAGCCAGGGCAAGCTCACCGAGGTGCTCTCAAATCAAGAGCTGTCAACGCCTGCTGCATCTGGGCAAAAGGCCAAAATAGGCAATTTGCTGGCAGACAAGGCGGGGGTTGCACCGGCGGTGGTGGAAGCGGCTTTGAACAAGCAGCAAAAAACCAAAGAGTCCAGCGGTGAAGAAAACCGTTTCATCCGCGTGCAGGCCGACCGGCTCGACGCCGTCATCAACCTGCTGGGCGAGCTGGTGATTGCCGGGGCCGGAGCCAATTTGCTGGCGCGTGAAACGCGCAACGTGGCGCTGATCGAGGCCAACCTGCACATGAATGGGCTGATTGAAGAAATCCGCAACGGTACGCTCGGCCTGCGCATGGTGCCGGTGGGAGAAACCTTCAGCCGCTTCCGGCGCGTGGTGCGCGACACCGCGGCCAGCCTGGGCAAAGAAGTCAATTTTGAAATCGTCGGGGGCGAGGCTGAGCTGGACAAATCCATGGTCGAAAAAATTGCCGATCCGCTGATGCATCTGGTACGCAATTCGCTCGACCACGGCCTGGAACCGCCGCAAGAGCGCATGGGCGCGGGCAAAACCCCGGCGGGCAAGCTCACGCTGAGCGCCAAGCATGAGACGGGCGCGATTCTGATCCGCATTGAAGACGACGGCCGTGGTATCAACCGCGAGCGCGTGCTGCAACGCGCCTGGAACAAAGGTCTCATCGAGCAAGGCGTGGTACCCAGTGACGATGTCATCAACATGATGATTTTTGAGCCCGGTTTTTCCACCGCCGAGCAGGTCACCAATTTGTCTGGCCGCGGTGTCGGCATGGACGTGGTCAAACGCAACATCGAGGCGCTGCGCGGCAACATTCAACTGCACAGCCGCCCTGGCAAGGGCCTCACGGTGGACATTCGCCTGCCGCTCACGCTGGCCATCATCGACGGGTTTCTGGTGGGTGTGGGCAAGTCCAAATTTGTGCTACCGCTGGGCTCGGTGGTCGAAGTGATCGAGGCCGGTGGGCAACACGTGAGGGTGGACGCCAGTGGGCGCCATGTGGTGGAATTGCGCGGCAATGTGCTGCCGGTGGTGCGCTTGCGCACGCTCTACAGCATCGAGTCCAGCCTGCCAGATCGCACGAGCGTGGTGGTGGTCAACGCGCCCAAGGGCAAATACGGAATCGAGGTGGAGGTACTCATGGGGCAGCAACAAACGGTCATCAAACCGCTGGGCCGCTTGTTCAAGACCCTGCGCGGCATTTCTGGGTCGAGCATTCTGGGTAGCGGCGAGGTGGCGTTGATTCTGGATGTGTTGTCGTTGGGTGACCTGGTCACCGCAGACGTTCATGCGGCGCCAGCCAGTCGGTCGGAGGTTGCACCATGACCCATCACCAAACCCTGACGGCTGGCGTGCCGGGCGAGCGCAAAAGCCACGAAGGTGTGCAGCAATACCTGACATTCAACCTCGGCGACGAGGTGTTTGCGATGGACATCCGCTCGGTACGCGAGATCATCCAGCAGGGTGCCATGACGGTGGTGCCGCTGATGCCCGAGTTTGTTCGCGGCATCATTAACCTGCGGGGTGCCGTGGTGCCGGTCATTGACTTGCAGGCGCGGCTGGGGCGCGCGCTCACCCAGGCGGGCAAAAAAACGTGTGTCATTATTTTTGACGTCGGCCCTGACGGCGACAAGGTCGAGCTTGGTTTGTTGGTCGATGCCGTCGGTGAGGTCATCGACATCGCCCCAAGCGCCATTGAGTCAGCACCGCAGTTTGGCACCACCATTGCCCGTGAATACATCTATGGCCTGGGCAAGGTGGGCAGTGAATTCATCGTGATTCTGGAGCCCGAGCGGGCCCTGAATATTGACGACATGGTGGCGCTGACCGAGCGTCGACACGCTGCCTGAACCCTCAGTGACTGCCCATTCCTTTCTGCTCTTCTAATTAAAACTCGCATTATCATGAACCTTAGTCAACTTCCCATCAAAGTGCGTATCCTCGGCGGGTTTGCCTTGCCGATTGTCTTGTTCGTTGGCTTTGTCGTTTGGTTTGCCGGACAGCTTGGTCAAGTCAAACAAAGTGTGCACCAGGTCGCAGACGAAAGCGTGCAATATGCCTTGCTGGCTACGGCAATGGATAAGAACGTGGTGCAGATCCAGCAATTTTTGTCCGATGTTTCCGCTACCCAGGGCAAGGATGGCTTGGATGACGGTTTCAAGAACGCACGGGACAACATGAACCAGCTCAACACGGCGCTGGACCGGTTTGAAAGGCATTTTGCCAACCTCGGTGACGGAAAGTCACAGCAGGCGATTGCGCGCATCCGCAAGCAGGCGCAAGACTATTTTGATATTGGTAACACCATGGCTCAAGCGTTTGTGGCGGGTGGGCCGGTGACGGGTAACCCATTGATGGGCGGGTTTGACAGCGCCAGCGAAGCGTTGCAAAAAGAGCTGGCTCCCTTTGTGCAGTCACAGGTTCAGGAGATGAAGACCAGCCTGGCGGCGGTGGCGGCCCGGGTCGATCAGGTCTCGCAGGTAGGCATGATGATTGTGCTGGCGGCGTTGCTGGTGGCGATGGCAGTGGCCCTGTGGGTGACCGCCAGCATCACCCGACCACTGGGTAATGCGCTGGGCGTGGCGCGTGAAGTAGCCGCTGGTAACTTGAACGCCAAAATTGAAGTGGATGCCAGCGAAATCGGCCAGTTGATGGCACCGCTGGCCAAGATGCAGACGACGTTGCAAGACTTTGAAGTGGCACAACTGGAGATGGCGCGCCAGCATGACGCCGGTATGTTGGACTACACCATGCCCTTGGGCCAGTTGGAAGGTGCCTACCGGGAGATGGCACAGTCGATCAACACTTTGGTGCAGTCGCATATTGCCGTCAAGATGAGAGTGGTGGAGGTGGTGCAGTCTTACGTGGATGGCAAGCTTGACGTGCAAATGGAGCGCCTGCCGGGTCAAAAAGCGCGTGTCACGGCTGCCATGGACCAAGTGCAAATGGCGATGCGCGCCGCGCGTGAGGCGGCCCTGTTCAACGAGCGCGTGCGCCTGAGCCTGGACAGCCTGCCGGTGGCGGTAACCATTAGCAACGCCCAAGCCGAACTGGTGCACGCCACGCCCAACGCCAAAGAACTGCTCAAACTCTTTGGTGGCGCCAGCTTTGATGCTGATGCTTTTTATGGTAACAAGCTATCGGGCTTGTTCAAGAGCGCCGAGCATTCAACCCGGTTTGATGAAGCCATGCGCACGGGCCTGAGCATCGACATGGAAGTGGCGGGGCACCAACTGCAACTGCTCACGCGCCCGGTGCGCGACGCTGGCGGCAACCCGATCGGGCGCATCACGCAGTGGCTGGATCGCACCGATGAAATTGCCTCTGAGAACGAACTCGACGCCATGGTCGATGCCGCCACGCAGGGTGACTTTTCCGCACGCTTGCGGCTGGACAACAAGACCGGGTTTTTTGCCAAAATTTCGACTCGCATGAACCAATTGATGGATGTCAACCAAAAAGGCCTAGAGGACGTGGCGCGTGTCATGCTGGCCATGGCCGAAGGTGATTTGACACAACGCATCAGCGCCGACTATGCCGGCTTGTTCGGTCAAGTCAAAGATGCGGTCAACACCAGCAGCGACAACCTGACCCGCGTCATTGGTGAAGTCCACGCCGCCGCTGACGCCCTGACCGGTGCCGCCAACCAGGTCAGTGCCACCGCACAAGCGCTGAGCCAAGCCGCCAGCGAACAAGCCGCCAGCGTGGAAGAAACCACGAGCCAGATTGACGTGATGAGCGCGTCCATCAACCAAAACAGCGACAACGCCAAAGTGACCGACGGTATGGCCACCAAGACTACCAAAGAGGCCGCGGATGGAGGCCAGGCGGTGAGCCAGACGGTGCAGGCCATGAAACAGATTGCCGCGAAGATTGGCATCGTTGATGACATTGCCTACCAAACCAACCTGCTGGCGCTGAACGCCGCTATTGAGGCCGCTCGCGCTGGAGAGCACGGCAAAGGCTTTGCCGTGGTGGCGGCCGAAGTGCGCAAACTGGCCGAGCGCAGCCAGGAAGCCGCCAAAGAAATTGGCGAGCTGGCGGGCAGCAGCGTGACCACCGCAGAGCGCGCGGGCAAACTGCTCGATGAAATTGTCCCCAGCATCCAGAAGACGAGCGAACTGGTGCAGGAAATTGCCGCCGCCAGCAGCGAGCAAAGCGAATCGGTGACGCAAATTGGCGGGGCCATGGGGCAACTTTCCAAAGCCACGCAGCAAAATGCCAGCGCTTCTGAAGAACTGGCCGCCACCAGCGAAGAGCTTAGTGGCCAGGCCGAGCAGTTGCAGCAAAGCATTGCGTTTTTCAATACCGGTGAAGGGCGCGTTCAGGTGACCGACCGTCATGCGCTGAACTCTCCAGCGCACACGCCCGAGCACAGGTTGGGCGGCGGCCCCGCCCACACGCCTTTGATTGCTGCGCCCGTGCGTCGCTCAGACCTTGGAAACTTCAAGCCGTATTAGCCTGTAGCGGTTGTAAATTATTGAGAATGTGCTATGAAATATAAAGTGGAACCGACGCGGCATGAGCGCCTGATGCGCGACGATGATTTCATCGTCAGCAAGACCGATCTGAAAGGCCGCATCACCTACTGCAACCGCATTTTTGTCGAGTTTTCTGGTTACGCCGAGTCAGAGCTGCTGGGGGCGCAGCACAACGTCGTGCGCCACCCAGACATGCCGCGCGGCGTGTTCAAGTTTTTGTGGGACACGCTCGGGGCCCAGAAAGAGTGTTTTGCCTATGTGAAAAACATGAGCAAAAACGGTGATTTTTATTGGGTCTTTGCCAACGTGACGCCGGATCTGGACGCGCAAGGCAGCGCACTGGGCTACTTCAGCGTGCGGCGCAAGGCGCAGCCTAAAGCCATTGCCGTGGTCACCGATGTTTACCAAGCCATGCTGGCTGAAGAGGAGCGCGCCGGGCCCAAAGACGCGTGTGAGGCCTCATTGGCGCTGTTGGGTTCGATTCTGAAACAAAAAGGAGCCAGCTATGAGCAGCTCATCCTCTCGCTCTGAAGGTGCGGGCATGGCCTGGCTGATGGGTTTTGTGCTTGCGGCGGGCGCACTGTTGCAAAGCCGGCAAGACGGCTGGGGCGCGTTGCCCCTGGTGTGGCTGGTGCCTGCGCTGGGCTGTTTGCTGGTCTGGCAAGGCATCTTGCAGCGCCAGCAGCGCTACGTGCTGGAGATTCAGGCCATTGCCCGTGACATTGCACACGGCAAGTTTGAGCGCCGCCTGCATCAGTTGCCTACCCGGGGCTTGTTTCATGATTTGTGCTGGGACTTCAACGACATGCTCGATCAGTTGGAAGCGTGCTTTCGTGAACAGGCCACGGCGTTACAGTACGCCAGCCAGGGTCAGTATCACCGCTTGGCGCAAACGGCGGGCTTGCGCGGCACGTTTGGACAGGCGCTGGCGCAAACCAACGAATCGCTGCGCACCATGGCGCAGGCTGCCGAACACGAACGCCAAGCCGCCGAGGCCAAGCGTTTGGCCGACGAGCAAGAACGTATCACCGCCAACGCCAACCGGCGTATCCGGTTGGCGCTCGACCATGTCAGCCAGCCGGTGCGCATTGCTGACGACGACGGCACGGTGATCTACATCAACCACGCGCTGCGCGAGAACCTACACCGCAATGTGGAAGGCTTCAAAAAGCAAATCCCGGGCTTTGACCCGGAACGGGTGGTAGGCAACAGCATTGGGGTTTTTTATGCCGACTCGGCGGCGGCCTTGACGCGTCTGAAGGCACTCACCGGCACGGTGAACACCCGCATCCCGTTGGGCGGGCGCATGTATGACCTTTCTACCACCGCAGTGGTGTCAGAAGACGGCCAGCGGCTGGGCACCGTGGGCCAGTGGATCGATATTACCGACCAGCTTGCGGCCGAGCAGGAAATTGACCAGGCGGTACAGGCAGCAACGGTGGGCGACTTTGCCCAGCGCCTTTCGTTGGAGGGTAAATCCGGGTTTTTTGCAAATTTGTCCAGCGGCATGAATCGCCTGCTCGATACCACCGAAAGCGCCATGAAAGACGTGGCACGTGTGGTGGCGGCCTTGGCCGATGGCAAGCTGACAGAGCGCATCACAACCGACTACCAGGGGATGTTTGGCCAAGTCAAAGACAACGTCAACACCACCACCGAAAATCTGGCGCGTGTGATGGGTGAGGTGCTCGCTGCGGCCAATGCCCTCACCAGTGCAGCCAACCAGGTTAGCAGTACCGCACAGGCTTTGAGCCAGGCCGCCAGCGAGCAAGCGGCCAGCGTGGAAGAAACCACCTCGCAAGTTGAGGTGATGAGCGCGAGCATCAACCAGAACAGTGATAACGCCAAGGTGACCGACGGCATGGCCACCAAGACCACCAAAGAGGCGGTGGACGGCGGCAGTGCCGTGAGCCAGACGGTCGCGGCCATGAAACAGATTGCCGCCAAGATCGGCATCGTGGACGACATTGCCTACCAGACCAACCTGCTGGCCTTGAACGCCGCTATTGAAGCCGCCCGTGCTGGCGAACACGGCAAAGGCTTTGCCGTGGTGGCCGCCGAGGTGCGCAAACTCGCCGAGCGCAGCCAGGATGCTGCCAAAGAAATCAGCGCGTTGGCGGGTGACAGCGTCAACACGGCAGAGCGCGCAGGCAAGCTGTTGGATGAGATCGTGCCCAGCATCCAAAAGACCAGCGAACTGGTACAAGAAATTGCCGCTGCCAGCAGTGAGCAAAGCGAAGCGGTCACACAGATTGGCGGTGCCATGGGGCAGCTTTCCAAAGCCACGCAGCAAAACGCCAGTGCCTCTGAAGAACTGGCTGCCACCAGCGAAGAGCTGAGCGGTCAGGCAGAGCAATTGCAGCAGAGTATTGCGTTTTTCAACATCGGTGACGGCGCAAGCACGGTGCCCGACCGGCACGCGCAGCGCGCGCCCCAGGCGCTTGCCCAGGTGGTCAGGCCGCGTGGTGCAGCGCCAACCGCGCTGGCGTTGACGGGTGGTGCGGCGTCGCAGCCAAAGCCTGCGTTGAACCTGGACTTCGACCAAGTGATCAACGCGCACGCGCAGTGGAAGACCAAGTTCAGAACCGCCATCACGCACCAGGAGCAGCTCAAGGCCGAGACCATTGCGCGCGACGATGCGTGTGAACTTGGAAAGTGGATTTATTCCGAGGGCAAGGCGGCGCTGGGGCAAAGCGGCGACTTTGCCAAACTGGTCACGGAGCACAAACACTTTCATCGCAGTGCAGGGGACGTGGCACACGTTATCAACCAGCGCCGCTTTGACGCTGCCACCGACATGATTAGCCCGCGTTCGACGTTTACCCAGGCCTCCAACCAGGTGATTGCCACGCTGGGCCGGATCAAGCGTGGTTCGGTCTGAGCTCAGGCCGTCCAAAGTACGTCAAACCTAGATTGCCTCAGACCATGAATCCACACGACCGCGACATTGAAGAACGCACCCGCCTGGCGGGCACCAACAAGTTTGAGCTGTTGTTGTTTCGGCTGGGCGAAGCGCCTGGAACCGGAGAGCGCGAGCTGTACGGCATCAATGTGTTCAAGGTGCGTGAGGTGCTGGTCATGCCCAAGATCACGGCGTTGGCCAATTCGCACGAACACGTGCTGGGCGTGGCCAATATCCGTGGGCAAATCATTCCGGTGATTGATCTGCCTGCCGTGGTGGGCTGCAAGCCCAAGCTGGGCCATACCATTTTGATGGTGACCGAGTTTGCCCGCACTGTGCAGGCCTTTGCAGTGGAAGACGTGCGTGAAATTGTGCGACTGGAATGGGACCAGGTGATTCCGTCTGAGGGTACGCACGCGGGCGCGCTGGTGACCGGCATTGCCCGGCTGGACCCCGGCAACCCCGACACGCGGCTGGCGCAGGTGCTCGACGTGGAACAGGTGCTGCGCGACGTGACTCCACAGCCCAAGGAAGAGCTGGACAAAGAGGTGGTGGGTGAAGCCTTGCAGTTGCCACCGGGCACCAAGATACTGGTGGCCGACGACTCTTTTGTGGCGCGCTCGGTGATCGAGCTGGGGCTCAAAGCCATGGGCGTTGACTTTGTCATGACCAAAACCGGCAAGGAAGCGTGGGACTATCTGCAGGCGTTGGCCGATCAGGTCAAGACCGACGGCGGGCGCGTGAAAGACAAGATTGCCATTGTGCTGACAGATCTGGAAATGCCCGAAATGGATGGCTTTACGCTGACCAAACTGATCAAGCAGGACGCGCGCTTTGCGGGTGTGCCGGTGGTGATCCATTCATCGCTCACCGGTACCACCAACGAGAACCATGTCAAAGGTGTGGGTGCCGACGGTTACGTGGGCAAGTTTTCCCCGCGTGAGCTCGCCGCCACGCTGCGCCGGGTGCTGGGTTGAAGTGTGATCGTGTGCTGAATTTGAATGACAAAAAACCCTTTAATGCCTTACGGAGACTGCGATGAGTGCTAGAAAATTTACACTGCTTGAACGATTGTTTGGGGGAGATGCCATCAACCGCATCATGGCCGAACTGACGCAGGAGCTACAGGTGCGCAAGGCCATCATGGACCTGACTTCCATCGTGTCGGAGTCGGACAAAAAAGGCGACATCGTCAGTGTCAACCAGAAGTTCATCGACGTGTCCAAATACCCACGCAACGAGCTTATTGGCCACCCGCACAGCACCACGCGCCACCCCGACATGCCCAAGGAGACGTTTAAACAGCTCTGGGCCACGATCGGGCGCGGCGAGATGTTTCGCGGCGTCATCAAAAACCGCGCCAAGGACGGCGTTCCTTACTACGTGGACGCTGTCATCGCCCCGTTTCTCGACGCGCGCGGCAAGCCCACCAAATACCTGGGCGTGCGCTACGACATCACAGAAGCAGAGACCGAACGACAAAACGCGCGTGGCATTCTGAGCGCCATCGATGCGGTGTACGGCATGATCGAATTTGACCTGGGCGGCCATGTGCTGCGCGCCAATGGAAACTTCCTGCGCTTCATGGGTTACAGCGCGAACGAACTGGTGGGCCAGCACCATCGGCTGCTGG
The DNA here is from genome assembly GCA_002786915.1 of Comamonadaceae bacterium CG12_big_fil_rev_8_21_14_0_65_59_15. GTDB lineage: Bacteria > Pseudomonadota > Gammaproteobacteria > Burkholderiales > Burkholderiaceae_C > Rhodoferax. The sequence continues at coordinate 78,061 of PCUV01000057.1, forward strand.
TGGAACCAGCCTATGCCACCAGCCCGGCTTACACCGAATTCTGGGCCGAACTCAACGCTGGCAGGGCACAAAAACAAACCTTCAAACGTTTGGGCAAGGGCGGCAAAGAGGTCTGGTTGCAGGCGGTCTACAGCCCGGTGACCGATGAGATGGGGCGTGTGCTCAAGGTGGTGAAGGTGGCCACCGACGTGACCGCCGAACACCAGGCTAATGTGATGTTACAGGCCGCAGTGGAGCGTGCGCAAAACGTAACGCAAGCGGCGCGCTTGGGGGATTTGACACAGCGCATCGACGTGTCCGCCATGAGCGGCCAGGTGCGAGAGCTGTGCGAAGGCATCAACGCGGTGATGGATGTGACTGCCATGGCGCTTGACGATTTCGGGCGCATTTTTGAGGCCTTGTCACAGGGCGACCTGAGCCAGCGCATCACGCACACGTACGCGGGCACATTTGACGACCTCAAGCAGGCGACCAACGTCACCATCGACCGGTTGGCCGGTGTCATTGAAGACATGGCGCGGGTGTTTGAGGCGTTGGCACGCGGTGACCTCACGCAGCGCATCGACCGCGAGACGCAGGGCGCGTTTGATCGCGTCAAGCAAGACGCCAACCACAGCTTTGAAACCTTGACTGGCATCGTGGAAGAAATCCGTGGTGCCGCCGACGCCCTGACCGGTGCGGCCAACCAGGTCAGTGCCACGGCGCAATCCTTGAGCCAGGCCGCCAGTGAACAGGCCGCCAGCGTGGAACAAACCACGAGCCAGATCGACGTCATGAGCGCGTCGATCAACCAGAACAGCGACAACGCCAAGGTGACCGACGGCATGGCCACCAAAGCCAACAAGGAAGCCGCCGACGGTGGTAGTGCCGTTGGCCAGACCGTGCAGGCCATGAAACAGATCGCCGCCAAGATTGGCATTGTGGACGACATTGCCTACCAAACCAACCTGCTGGCGCTGAACGCGGCTATCGAAGCGGCGCGCGCCGGCGAGCACGGCAAAGGCTTTGCCGTGGTGGCGGCCGAGGTACGCAAGCTCGCCGAGCGCAGCCAGGAGGCGGCGAAAGAAATTGGTGCGCTCGCGGGCAGCAGTGTCACGACGGCAGAGCGTGCTGGCAAACTGCTGGACGAAATCGTGCCCAGTATCCAGAAAACGAGCGAGCTGGTGCAAGAAATTGCTGCCGCCAGCTCAGAGCAAAGCGAATCGGTGACACAGATTGGCGGTGCCATGGGGCAACTCAGCAAGGCGACGCAGCAAAACGCCAGCGCCAGTGAGGAACTGGCTGCCACCAGCGAAGAGCTGTCGGGCCAGGCCGAGCAGTTGCAGCAAACCGTGGGCTTCTTCAACCTGGGTGGCGGCGCAGCGCAAGTGCCCAGCCGCCATGCCGTGGCTGCGCCCGAGCGTCGCGCCGCAGCCGCGCCTGCCCCGATGCGTTTGGCCGCTGCGGGTCGCGCGGGCGGCAATTTCAAGCCCTATTGATTTTTTTGGAAAGCATCTGTGCCACACACCCGATTCAGTGACAGCGAGTTCAAGCGTATCAGCAAAATCATGTACGACGCCGCCGGGCTGTCGTTCAATGATTCCAAAAAGTCGCTCATCCAGTCGCGTTTGTCGCAACGCATCCAGCGCCTGGGGCTGCGCGGCTTTGGCGACTATATTGCCTTGCTGGAAGACGAATCACAGGCGGCGGAGTTTCAAATGGCGGTGGACTTGCTCACCACCAACGAAACCTATTTTTTCCGCGAACCCAAGCACTATGAGGTGCTGGAGCAAGAGCTTGCCAGCCGTAAGACCAAAGGAGCTATCGCCATCTGGAGCGCCGCGTCGAGCTTTGGCGACGAAGCCTACAGCACAGCCATGCTGCTGGCCGACCTGCAGATGCAGGGGCGCATCGGGCCCGACTGGTCGATTCTGGGCACCGACATCAGTCACCGTGTGCTGCTCAGTGCCAAAGAGGCCATTTACCCGGCGGATCGGCTGCGCAACGTCAGCCCGGAGCGACTCAAACGCTATTGCTTGCGTGGCGAGGGCGAGTCGCAAGGCCAGGTGCTGATGCAAGACAAGATTCGCCAACGGGTGCAGTTTGGTCGCTTGAACCTGTGCCAGCCGATCGATGGCATAGGGCCATTTGACGTGATTTTTTTGCGTAACGTGCTGATTTACTTTGACGTGGCTACCAAGATCGAGGTGGTGGACCGCGTGCTCGCCACCTTGAAGCCGGGCGGCCTGTTCTTTTTGGGCACGGCCGAGGGTCGCGTGGCCTGCAAAACGCCGCTGCAAACGGTGCAGCCGGGTGCGTTCCGCAGGGTGGTTTGATTGGCCACGTTTGAACTTTTGCCGGGTGATGTGGCGCTGGGCCACAGCGGTGACACGCTGAAAACCCTGCTGGGCTCGTGCGTGAGCGTGATCCTGACCGACCCACGCCGCACCGTGGGCGTGATGTGCCACATCGTGCATGTGGGCCACCCCAATGCCGTCAACCAGCTCAACACCGCGTATGGTTCGGTGGCCATGGCCGAGATGACACGGCAGCTCTTTGCCATTGGCTTCGCGCCGCGCAGTTGCCTGGCTTATGTGGTCGGCGGCGGCAACATGTTTCCCAGTCTGGTCACGCACCACCATGTGGGGCTGAACAACATTGACTGGGTGATGGGCTACCTGGCGCATCACAAGATACCGGTGCTCCAAGAGAACCTGGGCGGAAATGGTTACCGCAGACTGAGCTGGACCGTCGGGCCGGATGATCCGCGGGTGGAAACAGTTTCGAATTAAACAAGGTCAAACATGGTTGTTAAAGTTTTTGTGGTGGATGATTCTGCTGTGGTGCGACAAGCGCTGGCGCACATTCTGTCGGGTGTGACCGACATCGAGCTGATTGGCAGCGCGCCCAACCCGTTGCTGGCGATGGAGATGATGCGCAAAAACCCGCCCGACGTGCTGTTGCTCGACATCGAAATGCCGGGCATGGACGGCCTGACGTTTTTGCGCCAGATCATGAGCAGCAACCCGATCCCCACCGTGATCTGCTCCACCTTGTCCACCGAAGGCAGCCGCGTGGCGCTGGACGCCTTAAGCGCCGGTGCAGTGGCGGTGCTGGCCAAGCCCAAGCTAGGCCTGAAGCAGCATCTGGATGATTCGCGCCACGAGATGATCCAGACCCTGAAGTCTGCGGCGCGGTCGCGACCACACCCCAAAAGTGCTAGCTTAGGCATAGCTGCTCGCGCAGTGAATACGAGCGCTACAGGTCAATTTGCTTCACAAGGCAGAACGCCGGTGTTGGCTGGGGTGCACGCTTTTGCCATGAACAAGCCAGTGCTCATTGGCAGTTCCACCGGAGGTACCCAGGCGCTGGAACTGATACTGACCAGCCTGCCCGCGGACGCGCCGGGCATTGCCATCACACAACACATGCCAGAAAAATTTACTGCCATGTACGCGCAGCGCGTCGATGGCATTTGTGCCATGAACGTGCGCGAGGCCAAAGACGGCGACCGGCTCGAGCGCGGCGTGGCGCTGATTGCCCCTGGTGGCCTGCACATGCAACTGACCAAGTCCAACGGCCAGTATTACGTCAAGGTGGTCGATGGCCCGCCGGTGAACCGCCACAAGCCGTCAGTGGATGTGCTGTTCAAATCGGCGGCCGAGTGCGCCGGGCGCGACGCCTTAGGCCTGATCCTGACCGGCATGGGTGACGACGGTGCACGCGGCATGAAGCAAATGCACGACGCAGGCGCGCGCACAATTGCGCAAAACGAAGAAACCTGCGTGGTGTTTGGCATGCCCAAAGAAGCCATCAAGTTGCAGGCGGTGGACGACATCCTGCCGCTGGAGGGCATGGCGCGCGCTATCTTGCAGTTTGACTCGCGCGCTTGACGGCAACGCAGCTTGTTGCAGCCATGTAACCGCTTTCGTGGGAAAATCGTGAAACTAAATTACATCGAGATGAATCCATGCCACGTCGCGCCACCAAAATCGTAGCCACCCTGGGCCCTGTTTCCAGCAACCCGGAACTGCTGGAACAGATGATTCGCGCCGGGGTCAACGTCGTGCGGCTGAACTTCAGCCATGGCACGGCGCAAGACCATATTGACCGGGCCCAGATGGTGCGCGAGGCGGCCCGGCGCGCCGGGCGCGAAGTGGGCATCATGGCCGACTTGCAGGGGCCGAAAATCCGTGTCGGCAAGTTTGCCGACGGCAAAGTCATGCTGCAACCCGGCCAGACTTTCATCATGGACGCGGCGCGCACCGAGCTCGGTGACGAACAGGCGGTGGGGCTTGACTACAAGGCCTTGCCCAGCGAGGTGAAGGCAGGCGACGTGCTGCTGCTCAACGACGGGCTGATCGTCATTACCGTCGATGCGGTCAAGGGCAGCGCGATCCACACCACCGTCAAGCTCGGCGGCGAGCTGTCCAACAACAAGGGCATCAACAAGCAGGGTGGGGGCCTGAGCGCGCCGGCACTAACGGCCAAGGACATGGAAGACATCCGTACCGCCATGAGCTTCAAGGCCGACTATGTGGCGGTGAGTTTTGCCAAAAGCGCCACCGACATGGAAATGGCGCGCCAGTTGTGCAATGTGTCGGCGCCCGAGGGCCATCAGCCCGGGCTGATCGCCAAGATCGAGCGCGCCGAAGCGATCCCGCGGCTGGAAGAAATTTTGCTCGCCAGCGACGGCATCATGGTGGCGCGCGGTGATCTGGCGGTCGAAGTGGGTAACGCTGTGGTACCGGCGTTGCAAAAACGCATGATCAAACTGGCGCGTGAACACGACCGCGTGGTGATCACCGCCACGCAGATGATGGAGTCGATGATCAGCAACCCGGTGCCCACGCGCGCCGAGGTGTCTGACGTGGCCAACGCGGTGCTCGACGGCACCGACGCGGTGATGCTGTCAGCCGAAACCGCCACCGGCAAATACCCACTAGAAACAGTGGTTGAAATGGCCAAGATCTGCCACGCGGCTGAAAACGGAAACACGCTTAAATTAGAAGCCGACTTTACCGGCAAAACCTTCACCCGCATCGACCACGCCATTGCCATGGGCGCGCTGTTTACCGCGCATCATCTGGGTGCCAAGGCCATCGTGGCGCTGACCGACAGCGGCTCCACCGCGCTGTGGATGAGCCGCCATCTGATTCAGATACCCATCTATGCGATCACCTCCAAACTGGCTACACAGCGGCGCATGACGCTGTATCGTACCGTGCGTCCGCTGTTCAGCGACACCAGCAACGACCGCGACACCGCCCTCAAGCAAGCTGAAGCCGAGCTCAAATCGCGTGGTGTCGTTCAAACCGGTGATGTCTATGCCATTACCTGCGGCGAGCCCATGGGTTCGCCCGGCGGCACCAATATGCTGAAAATCTGCCGGGTGCAATAGCCCGCACCCAGGGCCTGCTGCCCGCTCTTTGACAAGGTTCAGACGCCCCCGCCACCTGCGCGACGGGTTGGCGCGTCATGCAGAGTCTCCTTTACACTGGCGTCCCGTCAACACGAGCGTGTGTGCCCGGTCGGGTTGCCACAGTTTCTGGAGACTTTTTCAGGTTTTTTCATGTCCGAGTTCACTACCCCACCCCTGTCGCGTATTCGCCCCGACGTGCAGGCCATGCGCGCCTATGTGGTGCAGCACGCGCAAGGCATGGTCAAGCTCGACGCGATGGAAAACCCGCACCGCCTCAGCACCGAACTACAGCAGCAGTTGGGTCAGCGCCTGGGCGCCGTGGCGCTCAACCGCTATCCGGGTCAACGCATTGCGGATCTGAAAGCGGCGCTGCAACACCACGTGGCTTTGCCTGAGGGCTTTGCGTTGATGCTGGGCAATGGTTCGGATGAACTCATTAGCTTGCTGGCGCTGGCGTGTGCCGTGCCAGCGCAGCCGGGGCAGACCAGGGCGACTGTGCTGGCGCCCGAACCCGGATTTGTCATGTATGGCATGAGTGCGCAGTTGCAAGGCTTGAATTACGTGGGCGTGCCGCTGACGGCCGACTTTGAACTGGATGCGCCCGCCATGCTGCGTGCGATGGAACAGCACCGCCCGGCCATCACCTACCTGGCCTACCCCAACAACCCGAGCGCCAATTTGTGGAGCGACGCTGCCATGGACGCTGTCATCGGCGCGGCGGGCGCGCACGGTGGCATGGTGGTGATTGATGAGGCTTATCAGCCGTTTGCCGCCAAAAGCTATCTGGGGCAGCTGGCGCAACACCGCCATGTGCTGCTGCTGCGCACGCTCAGCAAGTTTGGCCTGGCAGGCGTTCGGTTGGGTTATCTGATCGGCCCGCAAGCGTTGATTGCGCAGATCGACAAGGTGCGCCCGCCCTACAACGTGAGCGTGCTCAACGCCGAGGCGGCCTTGTTTGCACTCGAAAATCAAGACATTTTTGAGGCACAAGCCCAGGATATAAAAGCGCAACGTGCTCTTTTATTAGAAGCATTGGGCAAGTTGCCTGGCGTGCAGGTGTTCCCCAGCCAGGCCAACATGATCCTGCTGCGGGTGGCAGATGCGCAAAAAACCTTTGATGACCTGTGTGCACGTGGCGTGCTGGTGAAGAACGTTTCTAAAATGCATCCGCTGTTGGCCAATTGCCTGCGTTTGACCGTTGGCACTGCCGCAGAAAATCGCCAGTTGCTGGCCGCCCTGGAAGCCTCACTATGACCAACTATGCCCTGACCCAATTGCCTGAAGATATCGCCAAACGCCTGCCGCGCGTGGCCGAGATCACCCGCAACACGGCTGAGACGCAAATCACGGTACGCGTCAACCTAGACGGCAGCGGTGTGTCGCGCCTGCACACCGGCATCGGTTTTTTTGACCACATGCTCGACCAGATTGCGCGCCACGGCCTGATCGATCTGGACATCGACGCCGAAGGCGACCTGCACATCGACGGCCACCACACGGTGGAAGATGTGGGCATCACGCTGGGGCAAGCGGTGCGCCAGGCGGTGGGTGACAAAAAAGGAATCAGCCGCTACGGCCACGCCTATGTGCCGCTGGACGAGGCGCTGAGCCGTGTGGTGATTGATTTTTCGGGCCGCCCCGGGCTGGTGATGGACGTGCCGTTCAAGGCCGCCAGCATCGGCACTTTTGACAGCCAACTGGTGCACGAATTTTTTCAGGGTTTTGTCAACCATGCGTTTGTCACGCTGCACATCGACAACCTCAAGGGCGAGAACGCGCACCACCAGTGTGAGACCGTGTTCAAGGCGTTTGCACGCGCCTTACGCAGCGCTGTGGCGCTGGATCCACGGGCAGCTGGCGCCATTCCATCGACCAAAGGATCGCTCTGACAATTTATAAGAAATTGGCCCCTAGCCTTTATCAATTAAGCGCAAGGCGCTATGAATAGCATACCAAATCGAGGGCTTGGCAAAACCGTAGCGGTCGTAGACTACGGCATGGGCAATCTGCGCTCGGTGTCGCAGGCGGTGCAGGCGGTGGCCGCTGACAGCGGCTTTCATGTTGTGGTCACGCACGACCCCGACGTGGTGCGTGCGGCCGAGCGTGTGGTGTTGCCCGGCCAGGGCGCCATGCCCGACTGCATGCGCGAGCTGCGTGAGTCGGGTCTGCTGGCCTCGGTGCTGGAGGCCGCTGCCAGCAAACCGCTGTTTGGTGTGTGTGTCGGCATGCAGATGCTGCTGGACCACAGCGCCGAGGGCGATACACCAGGCTTGGGGCTGATTCACGGGCAGGTGCTCAAATTTGACTTGGCGGGTCAGGTGCAACCCGACGGTAGCCGTTACAAAGTGCCACAAATGGGCTGGAACCAGGTTTGGCGCAACGATCACGATCAGCCTTCGCACCCGGTCTGGGGTGAGGTGCCGGACGGCAGCTACTTTTATTTTGTGCACAGTTTCTACGCCAAACCGTCGGATGCGCGCCACAGCGTAGGTGAAACCGATTACGGATCACGCTTTAGTTCGGCCGTTGCGCGTGATAATATTTTTGCGACACAATTTCACCCTGAAAAAAGTTCTGACCACGGTTTGGCCCTGTACCGCAACTTCCTGCACTGGAACCCCTGATTGCGTTTTTTCTGACATCCTTCATGTCTTTGTCTTCCACAGCAACGCGGCCGCTGCGCTCCGCATGAACTACCTCCTTTCTGACAAGCTGTGTACTGACTTGTCCCTGTTTTTCTTTAACCCCTGTCTTTTGCATCATGCTTCTCATCCCAGCAATTGATCTCAAAGATGGCCATTGCGTGCGCCTGCAACAAGGCGACATGAACTTGGCTACCACCTTCAGCGAAGAGCCTGCGGTTATGGCGCGCAGTTGGGTGGACAAGGGCGCGCGCCGGGTGCATCTGGTGGACCTCAACGGCGCGTTTGCCGGACACCCCAAAAACGAGAGTGCCATTCGCCGAATCCTCAAGGACATCGGCAGTGAAGTGGATGTGCAGCTGGGTGGGGGCATCCGCGACCTCGATACCATCGAGCGCTACCTCGACGCCGGTTTGCGTTACGTCATCATCGGCACGGCGGCGGTGCGCAACCCGGGTTTTTTGCAGGATGCCTGCACCGCGTTTGGCGGTCACATCATCGTTGGGCTGGACGCCAAAGACGGCAAGGTGGCCACCGACGGCTGGAGCAAGCTCACGCGCCACGACGTGGTTGACCTGGGTAAAAAGTTTGAAGACTTTGGGGTTGAATCGATCATCTACACCGACATTGGTCGCGACGGCATGCTCACCGGCATCAACATCGACGCGACCGTGCGTCTGGCGCAGGCGCTGACCATTCCGGTGATTGCCTCGGGCGGGCTGTCCAGCATCGCCGACGTAGAGGCGCTGTGCGAAGTCGAAGACGAGGGCATTGAAGGCGTGATCTGCGGTCGCGCCATCTACAGCGGCGCCCTCGACTTTGAAGCCGCTCTGGCGCGGGTGGAAGAGCTGGGTGGGTAGGTCATAGAACTTTGATTGGAAACGGTGTAATGAAAACAAAACAGGTCATTGGCGCGGCTTACACCAATGTGAATTGTCCGATTTGCGGGGGAGAGGGAAGGCATTTCCACAGCCACGACGGCTATGAGATAGATCGCTGCGGCGACTGCGGTTTTATCTATACCAAAGAGATTCCAAGTACCGACTGGCTGAAGCAGTATTACAGTAACCAATACAGCGCAAATGTCACCGATGGAGCCTATAACGCAAAAAAGACATGGGGTCTCAAGCATTGGTTGTTGGCCAATTTCTTGTCTTTTTTGACACCATCCCGTGGCGGACAGACAAAAAAATTACTTGAAATCGGGTGTTCCCAAGGTGTTTTGTTAAGACAGTTCAAGGCTAAAAAAGATTGGCATGCCGTCGGTGTGGATTATGGTGGGGCAGCAGTCAATTTCGCGTGCCAGCAAGGTCTGGATGCCCATGTCAGTGACGTTGAATCGATGCATTTTGAACCCGCGACATTTGATGCGGTGGTTGCCCTTCACGTGATGGAACATGTACAAAACCTGGATGTGTTCATCACCGAAATTCATCGTGTATTGAAACAGGGGGGGTATTTCTTTGCCGTGATGCCCAGCATGTCGCACTACAAGCCAAAACTTGCGGGTGCGAGCTGGAAGTATTGGGGACCGCCCGGTCATCTTTGGTATTTCACCAACCACAGCCTGACCTTATTTTTAGAAAGCAATGGATTTGAGGTGAAGCATTGCTCCAGCTTGTATCACCGGGCGCACGTCAGGATTTTGGCACGCAAGAAGTGATTTGAATGTCAGTGGTCAAGTAGGCTATAGTTTGAACACGACCACTCTTACCTTCGTCACGCCTGTAGACATCGAATAGATTGAACGCCAACTCATTAAATTTGAAGGTGAATTCAAGAGGATCGAATGGGCGGTTGGTTTATCTTTGGCGGTGTAATGATGTTGTTTTTCAGAGCAATCTTTCCGTTGTGATGTGCGGTATTGATGAATCAATCTGACTCAGACATTGACGACATCCGTTGGCAGCAGCGCTTGCAAAATTATTTGCGCGCGTTGGACCGGCTAAAAAATGCGGTTGAACTCAGTCAAGCACGCCCCTTGACCGATTTGGAGCAGCAAGGGCTGATTCAGGCGTTCGAATTCACCCATGAGCTGGCCTGGAACGTCATGAAAGACTATTTGCAAAGCTTGGGACACGCGCCGTTGATGGCTTCGCGAGACGCCACACGTGCCGCGTTCAAAGCTGGTCTGATTCATGAGGGTGAGACCTGGATGGATATGATTTTGAGTCGCAATTTAAGCTCCCACACCTATAACCAGGACACAGCCAACTTGATCTCAAGCAGGGCATCGGAGCGTTATCTGCCCTTGTTGTTGGCCTTTGGGCAAAAAATGCGGGACATTCAACATGCCAGTGGCGATTGAATCGCGGCGGACGGCACGTGCGGACCAGGACACGGAATTTGGTTTGTCGGCTCGGGCGCTTGCGCTTTTGCGTGGGCTCCTCGCCCGCTATCCGCAAATTCGTCTAGCCAGGATTTACGGTTCCAGAGCCAAAGGCAATTACCGGGAAGGCTCGGACATTGACATCGCGCTGGACGCGCCAGATATGCCGTTTGACACCTATTTGAAACTTTGTGGCGAGATAGACGACCTGCTCCTGCCATGGGATGTTGACCTGACCTTGCTGAGCCACATTGATCACCCTGATCTTCTCAAACATATTGAGCGGGTCGGGCAGGTGCTGTGGCAAAAACCTTTGATGAAGTCCTGAACATGCTCGCCAAACGCATCATCCCCTGCCTGGACGTGACCGGTGGTCGCGTCGTCAAAGGCGTCAATTTTGTGGAACTGCGTGATGCCGGGGACCCGGTGGAAATCGCCGCGCGCTACAACCAGCAGGGCGCGGATGAGCTGACCTTTCTGGACATCACCGCCACCAGTGACGGGCGTGATCTGATTCTGCACATCATTGAGGCGGTGGCTTCGCAAGTGTTTATTCCGCTCACGGTCGGTGGCGGTGTGCGCACCGTCGATGACGTGCGCCGCCTGCTCAACGCCGGCGCGGACAAGACCAGTTTCAACTCGGCCGCCATTGCCAACCCGCAGGTGATTCGTGATGCTTCGGGCAAGTACGGTGCGCAGTGCATTGTGGTGGCCATCGATGCCAAACGCCGCGTGGGCGCAGACCTGCAACGCCTGGACGCACAGGGCCAGCCGCTGGGCCAGGGCTGGGACGTCTATAGCCACGGTGGACGCAAAAACACCGGGCTCGATGCCGTGACCTGGGCGCGGCAAATGGCCGACTTTGGCGCCGGTGAAATTTTGCTCACCAGCATGGACCGCGACGGCACCAAAGCAGGGTTTGACCTGGAACTGACGCGCGCAGTGAGCGATGCGGTGAGCGTGCCGGTGATCGCCTCCGGCGGCGTGGGCACGCTCGACCATTTGGCTGATGGCATCCAGTTGGGCGGCGCCGATGCGGTGCTGGCTGCCAGCATTTTTCACTACGGCGAGTTCACCGTGGCGCAAGCCAAGGCGCGCATGGCCGAGCGTGGCATCCCGGTAAGAATGTAGCAACCCCTGTAGGCCTCGCGCACTGCGTGTCGCTACGCCTTGCCCCCTGCTGGGGCGACATCGACGGCCCGGCAAAGCCGGTTCCGTGATGTCCGTGGTTCGCGACACCTCTGAACGCATGCATGAAATCTAGGACAATTCCCGCATGGACTATCTCAATACCATCAAATGGGACGCGCAGGGTCTGGTGCCCGCCATCGCGCAGGAGCAGGGCAGCAATGACGTGCTGATGCTGGCCTGGATGAACCGTGAGGCGCTGCAAAAAACCATTGAACTGGGCCGGGCGGTGTATTTCAGCCGTTCCCGCAACCGCCTGTGGTTCAAGGGCGAAGAATCCGGCCATGTGCAAACCGTGCATGAGGTGCGCATCGACTGCGATGCCGACGTGGTGCTGCTCAAGGTCACGCAAACCGGCCACACGCCGGGCCTGGCGTGCCACACCGGGCGGCACAGTTGTTTTTACCGGGTGCACGACAATGGCGACTGGAAAACCGTTGACCCGGTGTTGAAAGACCCCAAAACCATTTACAAAAGCTGATGCCCACCGTTCCAAATTCTGCCGATGCCCTGGCCAGTCTGGCGGCCGTGATTGAGTCGCGTCTGCCCGCGCGTGGCGGCAACCCCGAGTCCAGTTACGTCGCGCGCCTGCTGCACCAGGGGCCGGATGCCTTTCTGAAAAAAATTGGCGAAGAAGCTACCGAAGTGGTGATGGCAGCCAAGGATGCTGACCACGGGGGCGACCGTGCTAAGGTGGTGTACGAAGTGGCCGACCTGTGGTTTCACAGCATGATCGCGCTGGCGCATTACGGGTTGCGTCCTGCCGATGTGATCGCCGAGCTGCAGCGCCGGGAAGGCATGAGCGGGCTGGAGGAAAAAGCGCTGCGCAAGGTCAAAGAGCGTGAATCGGTTGAAACGAAAGGTGCGTCATGACTGAAGATTTCACCCATGCGGCGCAGCCCACCCAGCAGGTTGGCGCGCTGGACGTGCAAACGCTTAATGGCCTGAACGCCTGGGGTACGGTCAGCTACGTGTTGCATTTGATTGTGGCCGTGGCGGCTTTGGTGCCTGGTGCGCAAGCTGGCCCAGTGCTGCTGTTGGTGGCACTGGTGATTGACCTGGTCAAGCGCGGCGATGCCGTGGGTACCTGGCACGCGTCGCACTTCAGGTGGCGCATCCGCACGGTGTTGATGGCCGGTTTGCTGTATCTGGTGACCGCGCCGCTGTGGCTGCTGTTCTTGCTGCCGGGCTGGTTGGCCTGGCTGGCCATTTCGGTCTGGTTTTTGTACCGCATTGTCAGTGGCATGGTGCGGCTGAACAAAGGTTTACCCATGGAGATGACAGCATGATTGAGTATGTGGTGGACCACGCCCCCGATTGCCTGTTTTGCAAGATCGTGGCGGGCCAGATTCCGTCCAAATTGGTGTATCAGGATGATGAGCTGTACGCGTTTCACGACATTCACCCGTGGGCGCCGGTGCATTTTCTGATCATTCCCAAAATCCACATTCCGTCCATGGCGCTGCTGACCGACGCGCACGCCGCGCTGATGGGGCGCATGATGACTTTGGTGCCCAAGCTGGCCTTGCAGGAAGGCTGTAACCCTTACCCGGCCGGGGGGTTTCGGATGCTGTGCAACACCGGGGCCGAAGGCGCACAAGAGGTGCATCACCTGCACGTGCACGTGATGGGCGGTCCGCGCCCCTGGTTGCGCGGATAATGCGCCGCTTCGGCTCGGGCCCATGCCTGAGCCCGTCTAAAATTTGACTATTCGTTAGGAGTTTCACCATGGGTTCACTTTCCATCTGGCACTGGCTGATCGTTTTGTTGATCGTCATCATGGTGTTTGGCACCAAAAAGCTCAAGAACATCGGCTCTGATCTGGGCGGTGCGGTCAAGGGTTTCAAAGAGGGCATGAAAGACGGCGGATCTTCTGCTGAGGACAAGCCTGCACCGTCGCAGGTGTCCAGTGCTGCCCCGGCTGCAGAAAAAACCACCATTGACGTTGAAGCCAAGCAAAAGTCCTGAGCGCCGGGCGGGTAGATGATTGACCTGGGCATTTCCAAGCTGGCGATGATTGGCGCCGTGGCGTTGATCGTCATCGGCCCCGAGAAATTGCCGCGCGTGGCGCGCACCGTGGGTACGTTGATTGGCAAGGCACAACGGTATGTGTCGGATGTCAAGGCCGAGGTCAACCGCTCGATGGAACTCGACGAGCTCAAGAAAATGAAAGACACGGTGGAAAGTGCCGCCAAAGACGTGACGCAATCGGTGCAAAGCAGTGCTGCCGACTTTGAAAAAACCTGGGCCGACGCCACCAGCGAGGCGGGCGCAAGCGATGCCAGCAGCGTGGATCAGATCAGCCTGCCCGAACCGGTGCCCGAATATCGCCATCCCGGCAAGAACTGGCGTGTCAAGCAGGGCGCCGTACCCGCCTGGTACAAAGCGCGCCTGGGCGTGCGCACCAAGGCGTTGTCGGGCGCAGCGCGTGTGGCGCGCTTTCGGCCCACCAAGACGTATTGATGGCTGATTCTCCCCAAAAAGAAGACGAACTGGCCGGCACCGAGCAGCCGTTTGTGCAGCACCTGGTGGAGCTGCGCGACCGCCTGGTCAAGGCCGCCATGGCAGTCGTGGTGATGGCTGTGGTGCTGGGCATCTTCCCTGGTCCGGGTGCGCTGTATGACTTGATGGCAGCACCGCTGGTGGCGCATTTGCCCAAAGGGGCCACCCTGATTGCCACCTCGGTGATCTCACCTTTTATGGTGCCGCTGAAGGTGTTGCTGATGGCCGCCTTCATGTTGGCCTTGCCGGTGGTGCTGTACCAGTTGTGGGCTTTTATCGCGCCGGGGCTGTATTCACACGAGAAAAAGCTGGTGATGCCGTTGGTGATTTCCAGTACGATTCTGTTTTTTGTCGGTGTCGCGTTCTGCTACTTTTTTGTGTTCGGGCGGGTGTTTGCGTTCATCCAGAGCTTTGCACCGGCCAGCATCACGGCGTCGCCCGACATTGAGGCGTATCTGGGCTTTGTGCTGAACATGTTTCTGGCCTTTGGCATGGCGTTTGAGGTGCCGGTGGTGGTGGTGGTGCTGGCGCGCATGGGTATTTTCAGCATCGAAAAACTCAAGGAATTCCGTGGTTATTTTGTCGTGTTGGCGTTCATCATTGCGGCCATCGTCACGCCGCCGGATGTGGTGTCGCAGCTGGCGCTGGCCATTCCCATGTGCCTGCTGTATGAGATCGGCATCTGGGCGGCGCAACTCTTCATCAAGCACACCAAAGCGCCACCAGAAGAAGACGCTGCCGCCAGCGCGCCCTGAGCCTGTTGGACTTATTCCGCCGGTTGTCTTGGCTTGGGGCGTACCCCCGGCGCGATGTTCAGCGTGGCTTTGCCGTCCGGGCGTTGCACTTCAAAGGCCGCTTGCGCGCCGGGTTTGAGCGCCGCCACGACGGTCAACAACTCCGCCACATTGCGCACGTCCTGATCCGCCACCTTGGTGACGACGTCGCCCGGGCGCATACCGCCCTTGGCAGCAGGGCCGTCTTGCAACACACCGGTAATGATGACGCCGGTTTTTGACGTGACGCCAAAGGTCTGCGCCAGCTCAGACGTCAGTTCATTGGGTTCCACACCGATCCAGCCGCGCGTGACCTGGCCGTCTTTAACCAGGCCTTCGAGCACCATCTTGGCGGTGGACACAGGAATGGCAAAACCAATGCCCATGCTGCCACCTGAGCGCGAATAAATGGCCGTGTTGATGCCCATCAGGTTGCCGTTTGTGTCCACCAGCGCGCCGCCCGAGTTGCCCGGGTTGATGGCGGCGTCGGTCTGGATGAAGTTCTCAAACGTGTTGATGCCCAGCTGGTTGCGCCCCAAGGCGCTGACGATGCCGCTGGTGACGGTTTGGCCCACGCCAAACGGGTTGCCAATGGCCAATACCTGGTCACCCACTTGCAAGGAGTTGGAATTGCCCAGCACGATCACCGGCAAACGGTCGAGCGAAATCTTCAGCACCGCCAGGTCGGCGTCGGGATCAGTGCCAATCACCTTGGCGGCACTGCGGCGGCTGTCGTTGAGCACCACCTCAATCTCGTCGGCGCCTTCTACGACATGGTTGTTGGTCAGGATATAACCGTCAGCGCTGACGATGACGCCGCTGCCCAGGCCCACCTGCGGCTCGCTGGGCTGCTCACCAAAAAAGAACTTGAACCAGGGGTCCGACTGTTGGCGGCTGCGCCGTGCGTTCTTGCTGGTGTTGATGCTGACCACGGCTTCTGACGCACGCTTGGCCGCAAGCCGAAAACTCCCGGCAGGGGGTGTGGCAACACTGCTGGCAGGGGCTTCAAGCACTGCGACAGCGTTGCCCGAGCCCAAGCGTTGGGGCAGCCAGCCCGGCTTGAGCGTACCGACCACAAAATAAGCGGCCAGCAAAACCGTGATGGATTGGGAGAACAGGAGCCAGAAGCGTTTCATAAACAAGGGAGGGCAAAGCCCGGTTGCAAAGACAAGATGCGCGCGGCCGATGGACCTATGCCACGGAACACCGCGCGCTGCTGCGGTAAATTGTAGTTTTGTCGCCTGTTTTCAATACCCATGACCCGGACTATTCCCATTTTTGCGCAGGCACCGCTCAAACCCCCCGTGGGCGCGCCCTGCAACGGTTGTGGCGTGTGTTGCCTGCTGGAGCCTTGTCCGCTTGGTGTTGTGTTAAGCAGGCGACGTCAGGGGGCTTGTGCTGCGCTGCGTTGGCAAGCTGACGAGGCACGTTACCGCTGTGGCGCCATCACCCAGCCGACTGCGGTGTTGCGGGAACGCTTGCCGCCTAGGCTGTGGGTGGCTGTACCAACGCTGGCCTGGCTGCTGCACCGCGTTGCCCCGCGCTGGGTGGCGGCGTGTGCTGGATGTGACTGCGACGCTGACGTAGAGGCGGCGCCGTCAGCACTCTAAGCCGGGTGAGTCGCAAAAGATGGACCTTGCTCCCTCCCCATCTGGGGGGTAGGGGTGGGGGTTGCTGCAGCCGCTTATCATCAGCGGTGATGAGGACAAAGCTGACATGATCGATCGATCCGAACTGGTCGTCGCTGCCGACGCGCTGTTGCAGCCCGAGCGTTTTCGCGACTACGGCCCCAACGGCCTGCAGGTAGAAGGGCGTGCGCGTGTGGCCAAAATAGTGTCGGGCGTAACCGCCAGCCGTGCGCTGATCGAGGCGGCCATTGCCGCAGGCGCCGACACGTTGCTGGTACACCATGGGCTGTTCTGGCGTGGTCAGTCGGGTTGCATCACCGGCTGGATGAAGCACCGCCTGGCGCTGCTGCTGGCGCACGACATCAATTTGCTGGCCTACCACCTGCCGCTGGACGCGCACCCCGAGCTGGGCAACAACGCGCAACTGGGCCTGCGCCTGGGCTGGGTCGGCCGTGCCCGCTTTGGCGAACAAGACCTGGGGTGGCTGGGTGAGCGCGCCGACGGGCAAACCTATGCCAGCGCACAGGCGCTGGCTGACCATCTGGGTTTGATGCTCAATCGGCCTGTAGCCCTTGTCGGTCAAGGGCGAGCAGCTATTAAAAAAATTGCTTGGTGCAGCGGCGCAGCGCAAAGTTATTTTGAAGCCGCGATTGCCGCGGGGGCCGACGCCTTTGTGACCGGGGAGATGTCCGAGCCGCAGGCGCATTTGGCGCGCGAATGCGGTGTGGCTTACCTGGCGGCGGGTCACCACGCCACCGAACGCTATGGTGCGCCAGCGCTGGGCGCGCACCTGGCGCAGCAGTTTGGCCTGCAACACCAGTTCATTGATATTGACAACCCGGCCTGAGCTTGCCATGACCCACAGCCCCCAATCTTTACCCATCGCCATCACCCAGGGCGACGCGGCCGGTATTGGCCCTGAAATCATCGTCAAGGCGTTTCTGGACGCGCCGCAGCAGACCCGGGGCTGCTTTGTGGTGGGCGATCTGGCCACCCTGCGCCGTGCGGCAAAGATCGTCGCGGGCGATGCGCCCGTGTTGCCCGTGGCGGTGCTTTCAAGTGCGCAAGAGGCTCTGGACGCGCCGCCGCGCTGCATTCCCCTGCTGCAGATTGCGTCCAGCGCGCTACGTGAAGGCGCCGCACCCGTGCCTTTTGGCCGGGTGGATGCGCGCGCTGGTCAGGTGGCGGGCGACTGTGTGGTGTGGGCCGCCAACGCCGCTTTGCGTGGTGAGGTGGCCGCCCTGGTGACCGCGCCGCTAAACAAGGCCGCGTTGGCGCTCGCTGGTGCGCCGTATGACGCTTTTCCTGGGCACACCGAACTATTGCAGTCGTTGGCGGCGGCGCACGCCGGGCAAACGGTGCAGCAATGGCCTGTGCGCATGATGCTGGCCAACGACGAACTGCGTGTGGTGCTGGTTAGCATCCATGTGTCGCTGCGCGAGGCGTTGCAACTGGTCACTTATGACCAGGTATTGCAAACCTTGCTGATCACGCACCGCAGCTTGTCGGCTGTGCTGGGGCGCGCCCCGCGCATCGGCGTGGCGGGCCTGAACCCGCACGCGGGCGAGGGCGGGCTGTTTGGCCGTGAAGAGCTCGACGTGATCCTGCCGGCAGTGCAAACGGCGCGCGCGCAAGGCTTGCAGGTGAGCGACCCGCAGCCGCCCGATACGGTGTTCATGCGGGCGCGCGCGGTGCCAGGCCAGCCGGGGGGATTTGATGTGGTGCTGGCGATGTACCACGACCAGGGGCTGATACCAGTGAAATATTTGGGCGTGGAACAAGGTGTGAACGTGACCCTGGGCCTGCCCTTGGTGCGCACCAGCCCGGACCACGGCACGGCGTTTGATATTGCCGGCAGCGGCCGTGCGGACGCGTCCAGCCTGGTGCAGGCGATTGTGATGGCGCGCCAGTTGGCGGGTCAGTCGCCGCAAACCTGAGCCGGGCCCTGTGCTGGTGTGCCTCGGTCAGCTTCGCGCAATGGTCGCTCGGCTAGAATCGAGGGTTGATACCTATCCCGGCTTTTATCTTTGAGGAATTCCATGAGTGAATCTCTTGTTGACGGCGCAACGTTTGACGCCAGCAAGCGGACTTGGCTGATTGCATCCGGTTGCGCGGGCGCGGTTGGCGGTGCCGCCGCCCTTGTGCCCTTTGTCAGTTCGTTTCAACCCTCCGAAAAAGCCCGCGCCGCCGGTGCTGCGGTCGAGGCCGATATTTCGGCGCTGAAACCTGGCGAAAAAATGGTCGTCGAATGGCGTGGCAAGCCGGTCTGGATTGTGCGCCGCACGCCCGAGCAACTGGCCGCACTGCCCAAGCTGGATTCGCAGTTGGCTGACCCGGCTTCCACCCGCAAACCCGAAGAGCAGGCGCCAGCCTACGCGCGCAACGCCACCCGTTCGATCAAACCAGAATACCTGATCACGGTCGGTATCTGTACCCATCTGGGCTGCTCGCCGTCCGATAAATTCCAGAAAGGCGCGCAGCCGTCGCTGCCTGACGACTGGGAAGGTGGTTTTTTGTGCCCGTGTCACGGCTCCACCTTTGACCTGGCAGGGCGCGTGTTCAAGAACAAGCCCGCGCCTGATAACCTCGAAGTGCCCCCGCACATGTATTTATCCGACACCAAGTTGCTCATTGGTGACGACAAGCACGCCTGAGGACATTCAACATGGCTGAATTTCACGAAATTTCCCCCAACGCCTCGGCCGGGGCCAAGACGCTGAACTGGATCGACAACCGGTTCCCGCTGTCTGCCCTGTTCAAGGCGCACATGAGCGAGTACTACGCGCCCAAGAACTTCAACGTCTGGTACGTGTTTGGTGTGTTGTCCTTGCTGGTGCTGGTGATCCAGATCGTGACCGGCATCTTTTTGGTGATGCACTACAAGCCCGATGCTGCGTTGGCGTTTGGCTCGGTTGAGTACATCATGCGCGACGTGCCCTGGGGCTGGATGATCCGCTACATGCACTCCACCGGCGCTTCGGCATTTTTTGCTGTGGTGTATCTGCACATGTTCCGTGGCCTGATGTACGGCAGCTACCGCAAACCGCGTGAGTTGGTCTGGCTGTTTGGCTGCGGCATCTTTCTGGCGCTGATGGCCGAGGCCTTTATGGGCTACTTGCTGCCTTGGGGCCAGATGAGCTACTGGGGCGCGCAGGTGATCGTGAACCTGTTCTCGGCCATTCCCTTCATTGGCCCAGACCTGGCGCTGCTGATCCGTGGTGACTTTGTGGTGGGTGACGCCACGTTGAATCGCTTCTTCAGCTTCCACGTGATTGCGGTGCCGCTGGTGTTGCTGGGTCTGGTGGTGGCGCACATCATCGCGCTGCACGAAGTTGGCTCCAACAACCCCGATGGTGTTGAGATCAAGGCCACCAAAGATGCAAAGGGCCTACCGCTGGACGGCATTCCGTTTCACCCGTACTACTCGGTGCACGACATTTTTGCGGTGAGCGTGTTCCTGTTTGTGTTTACGGCCATCGTGTTTTTTGCCCCTGAAATGGGCGGCTATTTCCTGGAGTACAACAACTTCATTCCGGCCGATCCGTTCCAGACGCCGCTGCACATCGCGCCGGTGTGGTACTTCACCCCTTTCTATTCGCTGTTGCGCGCTGTGACGACTGAGCTGATGTACGTGCTGATGGCGTGTGTGGTGCTGGCCGCTGTTGTGGCTCTGTTGAAAGGGCGTATGCCCGCGCTGTTCAAGGCCATCATCGGTGGGGGTGCCGTGGTGGTGCTGGCCATGATGCTGTCGATTGACGCCAAGTTCTGGGGCGTGGTGGCCATGGGTGGCGGGGTCGTCATCCTGTTCTTTTTGCCTTGGCTGGATAACTCACCCGTCAAGTCGATCCGCTATCGTCCAAGCTGGCACAAGTATTTTTATGCCGTGTTTGTGGTTGACTTTTTTATCTTGGGTTACCTCGGTACCCTGCCGCCGACTCCCCTGTTCAGTCGTATTGCGCAGGTTGGCACCCTGTTTTACTTCGGCTTTTTCTTGCTGATGCCTTGGTGGAGCCGGATTGGAACCTTCAAGCCTGTACCGGGTCGTGTGACTTACACGGCGCATTGATTCGGAGACACTTCATGACAACCATGGGTTTGACCAAAAAATTTCTGTCTGGCGTGCTGCTGTTGTGCGCCCTGGGTACATCCGTACATGCGTCCACGGGTGGTCCGGCGTGGGACAAAGCGCCTGACCGCATTAACGATTTGGGTGCGCTGCAAAACGGTGCCAAGCTGTTTGTCAATTACTGCCTGAATTGCCATTCGGCCGCTTTCATGCGCTACACCCGCCTGACCGACCTGGGCCTGACGCAAGAGCAAATCAAGAGCAACTTGCTGCTGACCGACGCCAAGATCGGCGACACCATGAAGGCGTCGATCGATCCGAAGCAGGCCAAAGCATGGTTTGGCAATACGCCGCCCGATTTAACCGTGATTGCGCGTTCGCGTGCCGGTGCCAATGGAACCGGTGCCGATTACCTGTACACCTACATGCGCACTTTCTATCGTGACGATACCAAGGCAACCGGTTGGAACAACCTGGTGTTTCCGAATGTAGCCATGCCACATGTGCTGTGGGAACTGCAAGGTGATCGGCGGGCGGTGTTTGAAGAGGTTGAAGTGCACGGGCAAAAAGTGCATGAGTTCAAGGGGTTTGAGCAAATCACCCCCGGCACCCTTACGCCGGCACAGTACGACAATGCGGTCGCGGATCTGGTGAATTATCTGCAATGGATGGCCGAACCGGTACAAACTTCTCGCAAAGCCGTAGGTCTGTGGGTGTTGGGCTTTCTGGCGCTGCTGATGGGCTTGACCTGGAAGCTGAACAAGGCGTACTGGAAAGACGTTCGGTAAGGGGACTGGTTTGTGTCGGGCTGGGTGGCGCTGCTGCCAAGTCTGATGTTCAAGAGTGGGGCTGCTGGTGGCGCTCCGCTCTTTTGTTTTTTTAGGAGATCTCGCCATGATGGTGCTTTATTCGGGGACAACCTGCCCTTTTTCTCATCGCTGCCGCTTTGTGTTGTTTGAGAAGGGCATGGATTTTGAAATTCGTGACGTCGATCTGTACAACAAGCCCGAAGACATCAGCGTGATGAATCCCTACGGCCAGGTACCGATCCTGGTCGAACGCGACTTGATCCTGTACGAGTCGAACATCATCAATGAGTACATCGATGAGCGTTTTCCGCATCCACAACTGATGCCCGGCGACCCGGTGGACCGTGCCCGTGTGCGTTTGTTCTTGCTGAATTTCGAAAAGGAATTGTTTACGCATGTATCCACGTTGGAGGCACGTTCCGCCAAAGCCAGTGACAAGGCGCTGGACAAGGCGCGTGCCCACATCCGCGACCGTCTGACGCAGCTCGCACCCGTGTTCCTGAAAAACAAGTACATGTTGGGCGACAGCTTTTCAATGCTTGACGTGGCCATTGCGCCGTTGCTGTGGCGACTGGATTACTACGGCATCGAACTCAGCAAAAACGCTGCACCGCTGCTTAAGTACGCCGAGCGCATCTTTTCGCGCCCGGCTTACATCGAGGCGCTGACACCGTCAGAAAAGGTGATGCGCAAATAAGGCGGACGGTATGGGCCAAGAGCAAGACACGCCACAGGCATCAACCAGGCCGTACCTGATTCGCGCCATCCACGAATGGTGCTGTGACAACGGCACCACGCCGCACATCACCGTGGCAGTAGACGCTTCTGTGCAGGTGCCGATGGAATACGTGCATGACGGTGAGATCGTGCTCAACATCGGCCTGGCAGCCACGACGGCGCTGGAACTCGGTAACGACTTCATTTCATTCAAGGCCCGTTTCGGCGGCGTGGCGCGTGAGGTGATGATCCCGGTGGACCATGTGCTGGCCATTTTTGCGCGTGAAAGCGGTCAGGGCATGGCTTTCCCCAGTGTGCGCTTGCCAGACCCTCCGGCCCCCGAACAGCCACCAACGCCACCCGCCAAAAGGCCAGTGTTGACGCGGGTGAAATGAACCTGCAACGGTCAGGTTTGTGCATGAAAGCCCTCAGTTAGAATTCCCGTCGCGCCGATTTAGCTCAGTTGGTAGAGCAACCGCCTTGTAAGCGGTAGGTCGTCAGTTCGATTCCGACAATCGGCACCATTAGATAGTCCAAAGGCCTCCTAGCAAGTACGTTTTGAGGCCTTTTTCATTGGGACTTTGTCAGTTGGGGCAAAATGAACTTTGATTAGAACAAATTCAGATAGGAGGCGAAGATGACGATCGTCGGATGGCGCTTTTTATTGGGATGCGTGAGTGTGCTTTGCACGGTGGCATTGTCGGCGAGTGTGCACGCCCAAACCCTACCAAAGCCCGTTGGGCCCGTGATTCTGACTGTGAGTGGAAACATCGGGAACAAGAACTCAGCACAAGGCGCAGAGTTTGACGCTGCCATGATGGATGCCATGGCTGTGAGCCAGATCAAGACCACCACGCCTTGGCGCAAAGGAGTGGTGAGTTTCAGCGGCCCCACGCTCAAGTCACTGCTCAAGCTGGTTGCAGCACATGGGCAGACGCTCAAAATGACGGCGCTGGACAAGTATGAAGTCACAGTCCCTGCTGCTGATG
Source organism: Comamonadaceae bacterium CG12_big_fil_rev_8_21_14_0_65_59_15 (assembly GCA_002786915.1). Lineage (GTDB taxonomy): Bacteria > Pseudomonadota > Gammaproteobacteria > Burkholderiales > Burkholderiaceae_C > Rhodoferax. The sequence continues at coordinate 101,105 of PCUV01000057.1, forward strand.
CCGAACAATTCAATCCGGTTCTGGCCCGAAAAATCAATGGTGTTACTTTGCGCCTACGTGATCATGGGCCACTGTTTATGGTGTACCCGTTTGATGCGCTGCCAGCGCTGCAAACGGACGTTTATTACGGACGATCCATCTGGCATCTGGCAAAAATTGTGGTTGAGTGAACGGGCAGGAAGACCACGCCATGGAATGGTTGTGCAGTTTGCTCAGGCCCGGCGCTTACGCGGGGGTGCAATCACGCGTGAGCCGCTGGTTGCTGACCATAGGCTTTCTGGGCTTTTTGACTGTACCCGTGTTCGGTTGGGTTCAGTACCGGCAAGTGCAAAGCCTGGAACGTTTGACCACCCAAAGTTTCAGCAATTTCGAATGGGATGCCTTCAAGCTGGAACTGCGTCTGATGTCGTTGCGGTTGGCCCTGTTGCAGGCGCTGACACAGCCACAAGCGCCGCTGGCGCTGGCCAAAGCCAGCAATGAGTACAACCTGTTTGCCGCGCAGGTGTTGTTGATCGACAAAGGCGTCAGCCGTGAGGCGATGAACGATCAACGCGTATTTCAGAACGTCTTGGCGCAGTCCTTGGCATTTTTGCGGCAGACGGATCCGCTTCTTGAAGAGATTGGCGCATCGGTCGAACCCCGTGCATTACAGGCGATTTTTGATGAAACAGGGGGTTTGAGTGTCAATATTTACCACCTGATCCAGCAGGCTCACGACCTCCGAAGTTCGCGTTCCGTCGAGCTGATCAGATCAGTAGGGCGCATCAATTTTTACTTTGCAGCTTTGTCGTCGGTGGTTGTTCTGCTGGGTGCTGGCTGGGCGCTATTTGCGCTGCGCGATATCAAGCTGTTGACGCGGCGGCGGCAAGAACTTGACGCGCTGTATTCAAAAGCAGATTTCAATGCGTCGCACGACTTTTTAACGGGGCTAGCCAATCGCAGACTGCTGTATGAACAATTGAGACACGCCATGGCCAGTAGCAGGCGCCACGGTCATTGCGGCGCACTCATTGTGCTTGATCTTGACAATTTCAAGCCGGTGAATGACACCTACGGTCACGTAGCCGGTGATCGTTTGTTGACTGAGGCGGCCCGGAGAATGAAACAATGTGTGCGTGATGTTGACACAGTGGCCAGGGTGGGTGGTGACGAGTTTGTGGTGTTGCTGGCTCAAATCGATGGGCCAAAAGAGCAGGTGCTTGAAGTGGCTGGTGTGATTGCGCTAAAACTGTTGCATGTGCTGGCAGAGCCGTACCCGGTGCAGATCGCAGCCCCACAGGCCAATCAGCAGGTGGTGCATCCTGTCTGTACGATCAGCATGGGGATGTCGCTGTTTTACAAGGACAGTCTGACGGTGGACCAAGTCATGCTGGCTGCAGATGCAGCCATGTACCGCGCTAAGCGACTTGGTGGTAACCGGGTTGAAGTGGCCGATTAGGGACACTCTGAGTGTCCTTCGGCCTTTGTCATAATTCTCCCGGTCACTTTTCCCGACTTACCTTGAGCCGAATCGCTTTGACCGCCAGGCCTTTGCTGCGCAGGCAGGTTTCAAAGTCAGGAATCAGTTGTCTGATTTTGGCGGCCGAGGTGTTGTTCCTCAGCAAGAGCGACCAGATGCCGTCTTCGACGGGGCCGTGATGCACATGGTCGCGCAGGGCGACGGGAATCAGTGGCAAGATGGCCAACATGCGCTGTTGGGCATCTTTTTGCATCGACATTAACCTCGATAGCGTCGGGTTGGCTTGACTGGCCTGCAGCAGGGAAAGTGCTTGCTTTGGGTGGGCGTTCATTTTAGAGATGGAGTAACGGATGCAGTTGATCATCACCGACGCCTGGCTGGCCAGGTCGCGCGTCATTCACCTCAGCGGTCTGCAACTGGTGGCCGCTGGTGTGGCGAGTGCGATGGTGTTCATGCTGCTGTCGCTTGGAATTTATCATTGGGTTTTCCTCAAGGGCGCGCGTGAGGGCTGGCCCATTATCGGGGCGCTGGTCAAAGTGGTGACCCGGGACGACCTGGCGCAAAGAGAGCGTTTTGTGCGGGAAAACCTTGACCTCATGGCACGCCGCCTGGGTGAAATGCAGATCAAGTTGACGCAACTTGAATCACTGGGTGAGCGGGTGTCGGTGCTCGCCGGTGTGCCCGCCGCTGCGGCGAGCGCACCGGCGGGTGCCGGTGGCGCTCTGGTAGCGCCGCATAGTCTGTCTCTGGAGCAGGTGCAGTCGATTCTGGATGCGCTGGACCAGGTGGCTAACCATCGCACAGAATCGTTCACGGTGCTTGAATCCGCGCTGTTTGAACTCAAACTGCGTGGCATGCTGATCCCGACGCAACGACCTGTGCCAGAGGGCAACATTGGTTCGCCATTTGGCTGGCGTGTGGATCCGCTGACCGGCGTTGCGGCTTTGCACACCGGGCTTGACTTTCCTCGCCCCACCGGAACGGCGATCCTGGCAGCAGCCGGGGGCATCGTGGTGGTACAGATGGCACACCCTGAATATGGCCACATGGTGGAAATCGATCATGGCAATGGATTGATCACGCGTTATGCCCACGCTTCACGCGTCTGGGTGAAAAACGGCGACCTCGTCAAGCGTGGACAAAAAATTGCCGAGATCGGAACCACCGGTCGATCCACCGGCCCTCACTTGCATTTCGAAGTGCTGGTCAACGGCACGCCGCAGGATCCCCAGAAGTTTCTGGACGCAGGGGAGCATATGGCCGTTGCTAAAGTGGAGAAGTTGGAACGCCTGGCGCAGTCTCGCCCGGCGGTTTTGGCAAGGCCCAATGGCGTGCCGGGGCAAAGGTAAAATCGCTCGCTATTCGCTATTGCGTGGCGGCTTGACAGGCCGTCTATTTCCCTTTCATTGAACGTTTCAAAAGGACCGCGTTGCATCCAGGCCTCACCGGGCTGACGCTGCTCGCCGTATTCATGGCCACCAATTTCCTCACCAAAATCTTCGGCAGCCGCAACGACCGCCTGCTCAAGAAGTACCGCCAGTCGGCTGTCAAAATCAATACGCTGGAAGCCGAATTTGAAAAGCTGGGCGATGACGCCCTGCGCGCCAAAACGGATGCCTTCAAGCAGCGCATGGCGCAGGGCGAAGAGCTCGACGCGTTGTTGCCAGAGGCGTTTGCCGTGGTGCGTGAAGGCTCCAAACGCGTTATGAAGATGCGCCATTTTGACGTGCAGTTGCTCGGCGGCATGGCTTTGCACCAAGGCAAGATTTCTGAAATGGGCACCGGTGAGGGCAAAACGCTCACCGCCACGCTGGCGGTTTACCTGAACGCGTTGTCGGGCAAGGGTGTGCACGTGGTCACTGTGAACGACTACCTGGCCAGTCGCGACGCGCAGTGGATGGGCAAGCTGTACAACTTTTTGGGTCTGAGTGTGGGTGTGAATCTGCCCAACATGGCGCGTGAAGAAAAACAGGCGGCGTACCGCGCCGACATCACCTACGGCACCAACAACGAGTACGGCTTTGACTACCTGCGCGACAACATGGTCTATGAGGCTGCGGATCGGGTGCAGCGCGGCCTGAACTACGCCATCGTGGATGAGGTGGACTCGATCCTGATCGATGAGGCGCGCACGCCACTGATCATCAGCGGCCAGGCCGAGGACCAGACCGAGCTGTACCACGCCATCAAGGTGATCGTGCCGCAACTGGAAAAACAAGAGGGCGAGGCCGACCCGCACACCGGCGAAGGCATCACCAAGGTGGGCGACTTCACCATCGACGAAAAAGGCCATCAGATCTTTTTGACCGAACGTGGTCACGAAAATGCCGAGCGTATTCTGGTTGAACTGAGCCTGTTGCCCGAAGGCGCCAGCCTGTACGACCCGGCCAACATCACGCTGATGCATCACTTGTACGCCGCGTTGCGCGCGCAGCACCTGTACCACCGCGACCAGCATTACGTGGTGCAAAACGGCGAAGTGGTCATCGTGGACGAGTTCACCGGGCGCTTGATGACCGGCCGGCGCTGGAGCGAAGGGTTGCACCAGGCGGTGGAGGCCAAGGAAGGCGTGGCGATCCAGCCTGAAAACCAGACCATGGCGTCGATCACGTTCCAGAACTACTTTCGCCTGTACAGCAAGCTGGCTGGGATGACCGGAACAGCCGACACCGAGGCCTACGAATTCCAGGAAATTTATGGCCTGGAAACGGTGGTGATTCCGCCCAACCAGCCCAGTCGGCGGGACGACCAGTTGGACCGCGTTTACAAGACCACCAAGGAAAAATACGACGCCGCGATTGCCGACATCCGCGAATGTTATGAACGCGGCCAGCCGGTACTGGTGGGCACCACGTCAATTGAAAACTCTGAAATCATTGACCAGTTGCTCGAGCGTGAAAAACTGCCGCACCAGGTGCTCAACGCCAAGCAGCACGCGCGCGAGGCCGACATCGTGGCGCAGGCCGGGAGCTTCAAGGTGATCACCATCGCCACCAACATGGCCGGTCGCGGCACCGATATCGTGCTGGGGGGCAACATCAGCAAAACCATTGAGGCGATCGAAGCTGATGAAACGCTGTCTGACGCGCAAAAGCAGCAACAGATCGACGTCTTGCGCGCGCAGTGGACGACCGACCACGAACGGGTGACCTCGCTGGGGGGCTTGCGCATCATCGCCACCGAGCGCCACGAGTCGCGCCGTATTGACAACCAGTTGCGCGGGCGTTCTGGCCGCCAGGGGGACCCCGGCTCGTCGCGTTTTTATCTGAGTCTGGACGACTCACTGATGCGCATTTTTGCCGGCGACCGCGTGCGCGCCATCATGGACAAGTTGAAGATGCCCGAAGGCGAGGCGATCGAGGCGGGCATGGTCACGCGCAGTATTGAGAGCGCGCAGCGCAAGGTGGAAGCGCGCAACTTTGACATGCGCAAGCAATTGCTGGAATACGACGACGTGGCCAACGACCAGCGCAAGGTAATCTACCAGCAGCGCAATGAGATTCTGGACGCAACCGATTTGTCGGCGCAGGTGCAAGGCCTGCGCGAAGGCTGTTTTGAAGACATCGTGCGCCAGTACATCCCGGTCGAGTCGGTGGAAGAACAGTGGCATTTAGCCGGGCTTGAAAAGGTGTTGCAGGACGAATGGCAGATCAGCCTGGCGCTACAGCAACAGGTCAGTGAGGCCAGTGCCATCACCGACCACGACTTGCTGCAGACCGTGCGCGCCAAAGCCAACGAGGTGTTCAACGCCAAGGTGGAGCTGGTGGGTCATGAAAACTTCACCCAGTTCGAGCGCATGGTGCTGTTGCAAAGCATCGACACCAACTGGCGCGACCACCTGAGCGCGTTGGACTATTTGCGCCAGGGCATTCACCTGCGCGGTTACGCGCAAAAGCAGCCCAAGCAGGAATACAAGCGCGAGGCGTTTGAGTTGTTCGGACAGATGCTCGACGCGGTCAAGAACGAAGTCACCAAGATCATGATGACCGTGCGCATCCAGTCCAACGAAGAGGCCGAACAGGCCGCCGCTGAAGTGGAAAGCCGTGCCGAACGCGTTTCCAACGTCACTTACAGTGCCCCCACGGAAACCGGTGAGGTGGTGACTGCCGTGGATGAAGCCACCGTCAAGCCCGAGGTGCCGCGCGTGGGCCGCAACGAACCTTGCCCTTGCGGCAGCGGCAAGAAGTACAAGCACTGCCACGGCAAGCTGGCCTGAGTCTGGAGAAAACCCTATGGCTGTTCATTTGTCTGCCCCCGACGCGGCCGCACTGTTGCCCATTGCTGGTGTGCGCATTGGCGTGGCTGAGGCTGGCATTCGCAAGGCCGGTCGCAAAGACCTTACCGTGCTGCTGCTCGACGCGGGTGCCAGCGTGGCCGGCGTGTTCACGCAGAACCGCTTTTGCGCTGCACCCGTGCAGGTGTGCCGCGAGCACCTGGCGGGTACCCAGGGTATTCGCGCCATGGTCATCAACACCGGCAACGCCAACGCAGGTACTGGGGCCGACGGTCTGGCGCGCGCACGCCAAAGCTGCGCTGCACTGGCGGGCAAGCTGGGTCTGTCGCAGCAGCAGGTGCTGCCGTTTTCCACCGGCGTGATCATGGAAACGTTGCCGGTCGAGCGCATCGTGGCCGGGCTTGACGCCGCGTTGGCCGACGCCCAAGCCGACCATTGGCTGCGTGCGGCTGAAGCCATCATGACCACTGATACCGTGCCCAAAGCGTTTAGCGCGCAGCTGCTGATCGACGGCGTGCCGGTCAGCATCACCGGCATCAGCAAGGGCGCGGGCATGATCCGGCCCAACATGGCGACGATGCTGGGCTTTATGGCCACCGACGCTTGTGTTGCTCCGGCGCTGATGAAACAACTGGCGGCCGAACTGGCCGACGGCTCGTTCAACCGCATTACGGTGGACGGTGATACCTCTACCAACGATTCGTTTGTCGTCATGGCAACGAACCAGGCGGCGCACGCACCCATCACCTCGCTGGACAGTGCGGCTGCTCGGGCACTGCGCGCGACCATGCTGGGTGTGGCACAAAAACTGGCACAAGCCATTGTGCGTGATGGAGAAGGTGCTACTAAATTCATAACGTTGCGGATCGAAGGCGGCACCACGCAGGACGAATGTCGTCAGGTGGCGTATGCCATTGCGCATTCGCCGCTGGTCAAGACCGCCTTTTTTGCCAGCGACCCGAATCTGGGGCGCATTCTGGCGGCGGTGGGCTACGCCGGTATCGCCGACCTGGACCAGACCCAGATCGACCTGTACCTGGACGACGTGCACGTGGCCACTGGCGGCGGGCGTCACCCGGCGTACCGCGAAGAAGACGGCCAGCGTGTCATGAAGCAGGCCGACATCACCGTGCGCGTGCTGCTGGGGCGCGGAGCCGCCAGCGACACCGTATGGACCTGCGACCTGAGTCACGACTATGTGTCGATCAACGCCGATTACCGCTCATGAACGCTGCTTTTGAACGCCTGCTGGCACGCGCTGAAACTCTGATCGACCGTATCGAGCAGGTGTTGCCCCAGACGCTTTCGCAGCCCGACTGGTCGGCGTCCAATGCATTTCGCTACCGCAAGCGCAGTTCGGGGCGCAGCAGCCTGGAGCCGGTGCGGCACATCGGCGCGATGAAGCTGGGTGACCTGAAAGAGATCGACGCGCAAAAAGAAAAAATCCAGCGCAACACGCTGCAATTTGTGCGCGGCCAGTTGGCCAATAACGTGCTGCTGACCGGTGCGCGTGGCACCGGCAAGTCGTCGCTGATCCGCGCCTGCCTGAACGCCTACGCGCCGCTGGGGCTGCGCCTGATCGAGGTGGACAAGACCGACCTGATCGACCTGCCCGACATTGTGGATTTGGTGTCGGCGCGCCCTGAAAAATTCATTGTGTTTTGTGACGACCTGAGCTTTGAAGACGGCGAGCCAGGTTACAAGGCGCTCAAGTCCATTCTGGACGGTTCGGTGGCCGCGACCACGCCCAATGTACTGATCTACGCCACCAGCAACCGGCGCCATTTGTTGCCCGAGCATATGCAAGACAACCTGAGCTACACCCACAGCGACGACGGCGAGGTGCATCCGGGTGAGGTGATCGAAGAAAAAATTTCCTTGTCCGAGCGCTTTGGCCTGTGGGTGAGTTTTTATTCGTTTAACCAGGACGAATACCTGGCCATCGTGACGCAGTGGCTCACGTCTTTTGGCGTATCGGAGTCTGCCATTGCATCGGCCCGACCGCAGGCGCTGGTGTGGGCGCTGGAGCGCGGTGCGCGCAGCGGTCGGGTGGCGTACCAGTTTGCACGCGACCTGGCCGGGCAGCAGGGCCTGGCGTGAACCACCCGCCAGCAGCCACTCCGCTGGTGGCCGACCCTGATCAGCCACGTCAGGGCGGCACAGAGCGCGCTGTGGTCGATGTGGCTGTGGGTGTGCTGGTGCAGCCCGATGGTCGCTTTTTGCTGACGTCGCGCCCTGCGGGCAAGGTCTATGCCGGTTACTGGGAATTTCCGGGCGGCAAATTTGAGGTGGGTGAATCGGTGGAACAAGCCTTGCAGCGCGAGCTGCTTGAAGAGCTGGGCATTCGGGCCGTAGCGATTGAGCGCTGGCGTCAGGAGCTGGTGGACTACCCGCACGCGCTGGTGCGCTTGCATTTTTGCAAAGTGGTGAGTTGGACGGGGGACCTGCAGATGCGCGAGTCGCAGCAGGCGTCGTGGCAACGCCTGCCCGTCACCGTGGCGCCCATTCTGCCCGGCACGGTGCCGGTGCTGCACTGGCTGGGGGCAGAATCCGGGACGCAATTTGCTATGTAAAAACGAGCTGCTAGCGCTTGTTCAGCAATGGCGGGAAGGCTTTTTTATGCTTATTTTATAAGGAACCCGGTATGCCGCCAGGCCTCAAATACCGTCACCGCGACGGCGTTGGACAGGTTCAGACTGCGCTGGCCGGGCAGCATCGGCAGGCGCAGCAGGTGATCGGGCAAAAAGCTCTGGCGCACCGCAGTGCTCAAGCCGCTGGTTTCAGAGCCAAACACCAGATAGTCACCGGCCTGGAAGCGGTTCTCAAAAACGTTGCGGCTGGCTTTGGTGCTCAGGGCAAACAGGCGCTCTGGCGCGGGCTGCTGTGCGTGCAAGAAAGAGTCCCAGTCGTTATGGCGCTGCACCGTGGCGTATTCATGGTAGTCCAGCCCGGCGCGTCGCAGGTGCTTGTCGTCCATCGAAAAACCCAGCGGTTCGATCAAGTGCAAGGTGCAGCCGGTATTGGCCGCCAGGCGGATCACATTGCCAGTGTTGGGCGGAATTTCGGGCGTAACCAGAACGATATGAAACATGGGCCAGATTGTCGCAGCGCACTGCGCCGTTTACGACGTGCGGGCAAACACCAAGCCCGTAACGTGAGCCGCGCCAGCGGCCTTGAGCACGCGCGCAGCAGTGTTGAGTGACGCACCGGTGGTCATCACGTCGTCCACCAGCACCACGCGTTGGCCGCGCAGCACATGGGCTTGCAGCGGCTCAACGGCAAATGCCTGTTGTAGCGCCAACAGGCGTGCCGCGCGTTTGAGCGAATGCTGGGGCGGCGTGTCCTGCACCTTCAGCAGCAGATCATGACGCGTCTTGCGGGCGCAAAGTTGGCGCGCCAGCAGCAGCGCCTGGTTGTAGCCACGTTCTTTCAGCCGCGCCGATGACAGCGGCAGTGGCAGCAGCAAATCGGCGGCTTCGATGGCGTCTTCCACCCAGGGTGCGGCGCGCAGCAGTTCTGCCATGCTGCGCGCCAGGCCGGGCTCGGCGTGGAACTTGAAGTGTTGCACTAGCGTGTCCCAGGGGTAGGCGTAGTCCACGGCACACAGGCAGCGGTTCAGGGCCGGCGGATCGCGCAAACATGCGCCGCAGGTATCTGTGCCCGCTGGCAAGGTTAGGGCGCAAGCGTGGCAGCGCGGTACGGGCTGCGCAAACTGGTGCACGCAGGCCTCGCAGACGGTGTCAGCAGGCCAGGCGTGGCAGACACGGCACTGGCTGGCCAGACGGCGCAAATTCAGCCCTGACAACAAGCTGGTGAACATGCAGTCAATATACTCGCCCACCCGCACGCGCCTTTTTTGCATGACAACTGAGCTTCTTTCCCCCATCGACCCGGTGGCCGCAAGGCGCTGGCAAGCCTTGCCGGTGCAGGCGTCGCCCTGGTTGCACGAAGAGGTGGGGCGGCGCATGCAAGAGCGGCTGGACTGGATCAAATGCAACCCCGCGCACTGGGTGCACTGGCAACCCTGGCGCGGCGGCTGGCAAACCCACACCTTGTTGGCAAAGCGTTATGCGAAGGCGCTGTGCTCTGTTGTTGAGAGCAGCGAGCGCTCGCAAAAATTGGTGCGAAAGGCTTTGCAAACGCCATGGTGGGAACCGGGTCAGTGGTTGAAAAAGTCGCCGGCGGTGGCTGGGCATGTAGACGCGCCCGCGCAGATGCTGTGGTCCAACATGGGCTTGCATATGGCAGCCGACCCGCAGGCGCTGTTGCAGCAGTGGCACGATGCGCTGGCGGTGGATGGTTTTCTGATGTTTTCCTGCCTGGGGCCCGATACATTGCTGGAGCTGAACGAGCTTTACCAGGCTTTGCATTGGCCGGCCCCGGCGCATCCGCTGACTGACATGCACGACTGGGGCGACCGACTGGTGGCGCTGGGCTTTGCCGACCCGGTGCTGGACATGGAGCGCATCACCCTGACGTTTGAAACCCCGGAACGCCTGTTGCAAGAACTGCGCGGGCTGGGACGAAATTTGCACCCGCAACGCTTTGGCGCACTGCGCGGCAGGCGCTGGCGCGGGCAACTTTTGCAGGCGCTGGCCGCGCGGCCCCTGCAACTGACGTTCGAGGTCATTTACGGCCACGCCGTCAAGCCCGCACCCCGGTTAAAAGTGATGCCCCAACAAGAGATCACCCTGGCACAGATGCGTGCCGCGCTGGCGCAGGGTCGCGCCCCCGTGCGCGCGCAAACCCCGGAGGGTGCAGCATGACCGTTTTCAATCTACGTTGGGCGCTGATGGTGTTGTGCCTGCTGATTTTTGTCGGCTCGTTTGCAGCCCTCCTGCTGGCATCGTGGCAGCACCATCGTGCGGTCAAGCAGGGGTTGGACAACTTTCACGACGAGCTGTGGGTAGAGATCGCCTGGACGCTGGCGCCCTGCATCATCGTGCTGTTGCTGGTCTGGCCCACCGCACGCCTGTTCTGGACGCCGCTTCACTGATCCAACCGGCCGGGCATCGGGTTTTCCCCTGTGAATTTTGGGGTTTTGCTAGTCATTCCTCGACTAGAATTGTTTGATAAATGTCAAAAGAGTGACATTTCTTTCTGTTGAGGACGGCAAAAAAATGCATCTTTTTTACAAGTTGGGTCTTGGGTTTTGGGCAGCCTTGATGTCTGTGGTGGGCCATGCGGGCTATGCCTACAACTTGCCGGAACCGGTGACGCCCATCGCACGGGAAACGCTGCACATGCACAACTTGGTGATGGTGGTGATCCTGATCATGTTTTTTGCGGTGTTTGCGATGCTGATTTATTCGTTTTACACGCACCGCAAGGCGGCTGGTCACAAGGCCGCCACCTTTACCGGCCCAACCAACCGCAAGCAGTGGTTGTGGGCGCTTTTTCCGTTTGCGTTGTTGTTCGTCATCGACTACGGTGTGTTTGGTATTCCGGCTTATCACGCCGTGGTGCTCTACGAAGACACCAAAACCGACGCTGACTTGGTGGTCAAAGTCACTGGGAGCCAATGGATGTGGCAATACGAATTTCCGGCTGAGGGTGTCAGTTACACCAGTCGCCTGATCACCCCGCGTGACCAGATTGACAACGGTGCCGTCAAGGGTGAAAACTATTTGCTCGAGGTGGACAACCCGCTGGTGTTGCCGGTGAACAAAAAGGTGCGTTTCATCACCACCTCCAATGACGTCATTCACAGTTGGTGGGTGCCGGCCTTTGGTGTCAAGCGCGACGCCGTGCCGGGGTTCTTGCGTGAATTCTGGGCCAAGGTTGAGAAAACCGGCACCTATCGTGGCCAGTGCTCCGAGCTGTGCGGCAAAGAGCACGGTTTTATGCCGGTGGTGGTGAAAGTGGTGTCGCAAGAGGAATTTGCCACTTGGTTGGCCAGCAAAAAACCGGCACCAGCAGCTGCGGCGGCGCCTGCTGCGCCGGCTTCTGCCACTGCAGCTGCAACGCTGCCCACCTTGCCAGCCAAGGCAGTGGTGGTGGCCAAGGCCGCTCAGTAAGCGGTCGGATAGAAATTCAGTAAAAGGAGTTGGGAATGGCACACGATATGACGCATGGTTTGCCGGTGGCCGATGCACACGGCGGCCACTACACGGGTGGGTTTGTGCATTGGCTGGAAACAACCAATCACAAAGACATCGGGATCATGTACCTGATTTTTGGTTTCATCATGCTGTTTATTGGCGGCGGCATGATCTTGGTGGTGCGTCTGGAACTGTTCCAGCCGGGCCTGCAGTTTGTGCAGCCCGAGTTGTTCAACCAGTTGATTACCCTGCACGGTCTGGTCATGGTGTTTGGTTTTGCCATGCCCGCAGCCACAGGTCTAGCTAACTACATGTTGCCTTTGATGATTGGCGCGCCCGATATGGCTTTGCCGCGGTTGAACAACTGGGGCTTCTGGATTTTGCCGCCAGCGGCACTGATGTTGACGCTGCCGTTCTTTCTGGGCTTGGCGGGTGTGGGTTCGGGTGCGGTCGATGCAGGCTGGACCATGTACGCGCCCTTGTCCATTCAGAGCGGATGGGGCATGGACTTTGCCATTTTTGCCGTGCACATGCTTGGCGTGTCGTCCATCCTGGGCTCCATCAACGTGATTGTGACCATCCTGAACATGCGCGCCCCTGGCATGACGCTGATGAAGATGCCGCTGTTTGCGCACGGTTTCCTGATGACTGCGGTGCTGTTGATCACCATCATGCCGGTGTTCGCTGGCGGGGTCACCATGGTGCTGATGGATCGCCATTTTGACACGCACTTCTTCAATGCCGCAGGCGGTGGCGACCCGGTGCTGTGGCAACACATTTTCTGGTTCATGGGTCACCCTGAGGTGTATGTGCTCTTGCTGCCGATTGCCGGAGCCCTGCCGCACGTGTTTTCTGCCTTTGCCCGCAAGCCAATCTATGGTTACAAGGCGCAGGTGTATTCGTTCTGGTCCATCGCCGGATTGGGTCTGGTGGTGTGGGCGCATCACATGTTTACCAGCGGCATGTCGTTTGGCAGCCAGATCTACTTCATGTACATCACCATGGCGATCTCGTTCCCGCTGGCAGTATTGTTCTTCTGCTGGATTGCCACCATCTGGAAGGGCTCCATGAGCTTTGAGACCCCGATGCTGTTTGCCTTGGGGTCCATGGTGCTGTTTGGTTGGGGTGGGGTCACGGGGCTGGCGTTGTCAGACGCGGCAGCCGACCCGCAGTACCACGGCGCTTATTTCATGATTGCGCACTTTCACTATGCGTTCTACCCCACAGCGGTGATGGGTGCCATGGCGGCCATTTATTACTGGTTGCCCAAGTGGACTGGGCACATGCTCAATGAAACCATTGGTAAATGGCATTTCTGGTTGACCATTGTGGGCTTCAACCTGACCTTTATTCCGCAGTTTTTTGTCGGCTTGGCGGGGATGCCGCGCCGCATCCCGGACTACCCGGTGATGTTTGCTGAGTGGAATATGTTGTCCAGTATTGGCGCCTTCATTCTGGGCGTTTCGCACATCGTTTTTATTTATAACGTGATTCGTAACGTGCGTGGTGGCGAAAAGGCCCAGGACAAGGCTTGGGAAGGTGCACAGGGCCTGGAATGGACCGTGCCGTCGCCCGCGCCGTACCACACCTTTGCAACCCCACCGGTCATCAAGTAAAGCAGGGGGCTGGCTGGTCATGAAACCGTTTGAATCCAATGTGCCAGTGATGAATGCGGCTGAGTGGGAAAAGCGCAAGCGTGGCAACAAGCGTTTGGGCTACATCATTGGCATCATCGTGCTGGCGATTTTTTTGGCATCGATATGGAAATATCGCCCGCTTTGACCCTTGATGCTGCCAGCGCACGCGCGCGCAGCAACAAGCGCCTGGCGATCAAGCTGGGCCTTGTGGCGCTGTTCTTCGTTGGCTTTGGCTTTGCCATGGTGCCGATGTACGACGTGTTCTGTGAGATCACCGGGCTCAATGGCAAGACCAACCAAACTGCGGCAGTGGCAGACCAAAATACGCAAATTGATTATTCGCGTACCGTCAAGGTCGAGTTTTTGAGCCACACCATGCCGGGCAACGGACTCAGTTTCAAGCCTGAGTCTTTTACGTTGCGCGTGCACCCGGGCGAGATCTCGCGCATGAACTACACCATCACTAACCATAGCGACAAGGTGTTTGTGGGTCAGGCCGTTCCCAGTGTGACACCCGCCGTGGCGGCGCAGCATTTTGAAAAGCTGGAATGTTTCTGCTTTAGCCAGCAAACGTTTGCCCCGCACGAAACGCGCACCATGCCGGTGGTTTATGTCGTCAATCCCAAGCTCGATGCAGACCTGGGCACCGTCACGCTTTCATACACATTTTTTGAGGCCCCCAAGGCCAAGAGTTGAGTCACAAGGAAAACAATATGACACACGCCGCCGTTACCGCTGATCGCGGGCATTACTTTGTTCCTGCTGCCAGCAATTACTCCACCTATCTGTCGGTGGGCATCTTTTTGACGGCGCTGGGATTCATCTTCAAGATCAACGGCACGCCCGCTGGCGGGTGGGGCATGTTGGTGGGCGCCGCGCTGATCGCCTACGTGGTGATTGGCTGGTTTGGCCAGATCATCAACGAGAACATCCGCGGGGTTTACACCAAGTGGGAAGACCGGTCTTATCGCATCGGCATGGTCTGGTTCATCTTTTCAGAGGTGATGTTTTTTGCCTGTTTTTTTGGCGCGCTGTACTACATTCGCCGCATTGCTCTGCCAGAGCTGGGCAGCTTTGAGGCGGCCTTAAGCCCCTACGGGCAATTCACCAGTGTGTGGCCCAGCGCAGGTCCCTTGGGCGACCCGTTTTCGCCCATGCACGCCTGGGGCATTCCGGCAGTCAACACCATGCTTCTGCTCACCTCGGGTGCCACGCTCACCTGGGCGCATTGGGGGCTCATCAAGGGCAAGCGGTTCCAGCTGAATCTGGGCTTGCTGTTGACGGTGTTGTTGGGCTCGACTTTCATGGGCTTCCAGATTTTTGAATATGCGCACGCCTACGCTGAAATGGGCTTGACGCTGGGTGCGGGGGTGTATGGCGCTACCTTTTACATCCTGACCGGTTTTCACGGTTTTCACGTTACCTTGGGTACCATCATGTTGATGGTGATGCTGGGTCGGGGGCTGAAAGGGCACTTTTCCGAGCACAACCACTTTGCCTTTGAGGCGGTGGCCTGGTACTGGCACTTTGTCGATGTGGTTTGGCTGATTCTTTTTGTGTTTGTCTATATTCTTTGACGCGACCTTGGGCCACAAAAAACCGCGCCTGGTGCGCGGTTTTTTTCAGGCCAGGCAGTTCATCCCCGCCCGGGGATGACGCCGAAATAAATGCTGGCTAGCAGTGCAACAAACAGACCGATGGACAAGCTGATGCGCACCGTCAAGGCCTGCACAACCCGTTTGCGTTTGGATGAATCATCATTTTTGTAGAGCATGGCCAGCGCGCTGAATAGGCTGGCCAAGATCAAGGCCAAGGTCAACAGAATTAAAATTTTGGTCAACATGCTGATGCCTCACAATGGTTTGTCGGCATTATCCTTTCAAACCTCCTTCCTGATTTTTCCGTGCACTTTAACTTTCGTTGGATTCCCGGCTTGGCCACTCTGGTGGGACTTGTGCTGTTTGTTTATCTTGGCCAGTGGCAAGCGGGCAAGGGTGATCGGCTTGAAACTGCGTTGGCTCAGCGCCAGGCGCGTGCGCAGCTTGGACCAGAGCGTGTGAGTGGCGCGCTGTTGGATGCACAGGCCGTGCAGGACGCGCCCATCCGTGTGACCGGGCAATACGAGCCCGAGGGGCAGTTTTTTTGGGACAACCGGCAACTTGACGGCCAGCCCGGGCTGAACGTGCTGACCCCGTTGCGCATTGCAGGTAGTCAAACCCGCATTCTGGTCAACCGGGGTTGGGTCGCCTGGCCGCAAGGCCGAGGGGTGTTGCCCACTGCGGAAGTACCGGCGGGGGAAGTGACTGTCAACGGTATGGCTTACGTGCCGTCCACCAAAAAATTTTTCTTGATGCCAGAAGCGCCACCTGCGCAAGGTGCGTTACGGCTGAAAGTGGACATTGCCGCCATCGCCGCGCAGACCGCGCAAACGCTGCAGCCGGTGGTGTTGCTGCAGGATCAAAACGATGCCACCGACAAGCTGGTACGGCGTTGGGCCCCGCCTGAAAACCGGGTGGATATGCACCGTGGCTACGCCTTCCAATGGTTCGGCATGGCGCTGGCGCTGGTTATTTTTTACCTGCTGGCCTCAGTGCGTCGGCGCACGCAACCATGAACACCACGGCGCGTGATGAATTGCTGGAGCTGTCGGTGCATTCGTTGCCCGATCCGGCGCAGGGCGCGGCCCAGGTGGGCGGGCGCCTGAAGCTGCTGGCGCTGGTACTGGTGTGTTCACTTCCCTTTCTGCTCGCCTATTTCGCTTTTTTTGTGGTTCGGCCACAAGGTGAGGCGTCGTTTGGCACGTTGATCGTTCCCGCGCGAGAAATGCCGGTGGCGAGCGCCGCGACGCCGCAGGGTGAGCAAGTGCCTTTGGCTGCGCTCAAGGGGCAATGGTTGCTGGTCAAGGTCGATGGTGCTGCGTGTGTGCGCGATTGTCAGAAACAATTGGTGCTGCTGCGCCAGCTCAGACTGACGCTGGCCAAAGACATGGAGCGCGTGGATTGGGTGTGGCTGATCAACGATGAAGCGCCTCTGGACCCCGCCTTGCACGACGCTTTGCGCAAGGACAAGGCCACCGTCTTGCGGTTGGCGAAACAGTCTTTGCAGCAGTGGTTTACCCCAGCCGACGCGCAGGCGTTGACGGCGAGCATTTTTGTGGTGGATCCGATGGGCAACGCCATGATGCGCTTTCCCGTGCAGATGGACACCGCTGCCGCAGTCAAAGCGCGGCGTGACCTGGAGCACCTGTTGCGCGCCTCTTACGCGTGGGACGCACCCGGACGCTGACTAGCCACGATGGACACCCAACTTCTCTACGATTGGACGCCGCTGGCGGGCTTGCTGGCACTGGGCGCAGCCGTCGCATTGGTGCCGTTGGCGTGGGTCTGGCGGCGGCATGCACATGATGGAGCTGCCCGCAAGTGGCACGCCCTGCGCGTGCTGACGCTGTTTTTGACCTTTGACTTGGTGCTTTTCGGTGCGTTTACCCGGCTGACAGATTCCGGGCTGGGTTGCCCGGACTGGCCAGGCTGTTATGGAAGTACGTCGCCGGTGGGCGCTGGCGGGTACATCCAAGCCGCGCAAAGTGCCTTACCCAGCGGGCCGGTCACCCACGCCAAGGCGTGGATTGAAATGCTGCACCGCTATCTGGCCATGGCGGTGGGTGCGCTGATCCTGTGTCTGTGTATTGAGGGTTGGCAGCGCTGGTGGCAGTTGCGCCGTGCCGGCAGCCTCAGCGATGGCGCACCCACCTGGCCCTGGCTGGCCAGCCTGACGCTGGTGTGGGTAGGTGTGCAGGGTGCCTTTGGCGCGTTGACAGTTACCATGAAACTGTTTCCTGCCATCGTCACACTGCACCTGTTAGGTGCTTTGGGCTTGCTGGTGTTGTTATGCGTGCAAGTGCTCAGTGCGGCCCCCACGGCGTTGCTGCGATCGCTGCCGACGGCGTTGCGGCGTGGGGTGCGCTGGGCATGTGTGTTGTTGGTGGTGCAGATTGCGCTTGGTGGCTGGGTCAGTTCCAATTACGCGGTGCTGGCATGCAGCGACTTCCCCACTTGTCAGGGTCGGTGGTGGCCCGACATGGACCTGCGTCAAGGGTTTGAGCTGTGGCGTGGGCTGGGGATGACAGGGCAGGGGGAGCCCATCAGCTTTGCGGCGCTCACGGGCATCCATTACGTGCACCGTCTGATGGCCTGGCTGGTGTTGGGCTGGCTCGGGTGGCTGGCTTGGCGGCTCAATCGTATGTGGCTGTGGCGTGCCCCGTCGCGCGTGCTGGCGGTTCTGCTGGGGCTGCAACTGGCCACCGGTATGAGCAACGTGGTGCTCGGCTGGCCCTTGCTGGCGGCGCTGCTGCACACGGGGGGTGCGGCCGCATTGTTGCTGCTGCTGACCTGGATGTGGGTGCGTAGCCCTGACCCGGCAGCGCAGGTCTTGCCCGACTACGCCGTGCTGACGAGGGCCCACGGATGAGCGCGCACGCACCGATTGCACGCGAAGGCACACCGTCGGTGTGGCGGCAGTATTACGCGCTGACCAAGCCGCGCGTGATCCAGTTGATTGTTTTCTGTGCGCTCATTGGCATGGTGCTGGCGGTGCCGGGCTTGCCGTCCTGGCACGAGTTGCAGGTGGCTGCTCTGGCGTGTCTGGGGATCTGGCTGGTGGCGGGTGCGGCGGCAGCGTTTAACTGCATTATTGAAAAGAGCATCGACGCGCAAATGAAGCGCACCGCCTGGCGCCCGACGGCCAAGGGCGAGCTGGGCGAGCGCCAGACACTACTGTTTTCGGCCACGCTGTGTGCGGCGGGTTCGGCGCTGCTTTACTGGGGCGTCAACCCACTGACCATGTGGCTGACTTTTGCTACCTTTATTGGTTACGCGGTGATTTACACCGTGATCCTCAAGCCGATGACGCCGCAAAACATTGTGATCGGCGGTGCGTCGGGAGCCATGCCGCCGGTGCTGGGTTGGGCCGCCATGACCGGGGCCGTGGGGCCGGAGGCGCTGATTCTGTTTTTGATCATTTTTCTGTGGACACCACCGCATTTCTGGGCGCTGGCGCTGTACCGGGTGGAAGACTACCGCAAGTCGGGGCTACCCATGCTGCCGGTGACGCACGGCAGCGAATTCACCCGGCTGATGGTGCTGCTCTACACCTTCATCCTGTTTGCCGCGTGCCTGCTGCCCTTTATTTACGGTATGAGCTCGTGGCTGTATTTGCTGGCTGCGCTGGCGTTGAACGCCGGGTTTTGTGTGTACGCTTACTGGTTGTGGCGAGATTACTCTGATGTGCTGGCGCGCAAGACGTTCCGCTTTTCCCTGATCCACCTGAGTGTCTTGTTTGCGGCGCTGCTGCTGGACCATTACCTGTTGGGATAGAGTCGCCGACGCTGCAAGCGTAGCCGCCGTTGTGCTACCGCACGCCGCCGGATGACGTCCAGTGGGTACAAGACAAGTGCGCTGCCATTGACCTGGTCATTGATGCGCTGGCAGAGTCGATGCTAGTACGCAGACACAGAAATATCGAAACATGAAAGCGCGTCTTCCCGCC
>PCUV01000057.1:120075-198327 GCA_002786915.1 Comamonadaceae bacterium CG12_big_fil_rev_8_21_14_0_65_59_15
TCGTTCCGATACCTCTGTGGCTGCGTACTAGATAAGCGGGAAAACTCTATATATAAAAGGTCTAAAGCTATTTAAAACAGAGCGTTTCGGCGACCAGCCGGGTGCGACAATGGCGTCATGGAACTGATTATTTTGTCGCTGGCCAGTCTGTTTGCCGGCTTTGTGGATGCCATCGTGGGCGGCGGTGGCCTGATTTTGATCCCGGCCCTGTTTGCTACTTTCCCTGCGGCGCATCCGGCCACGCTGTTTGGCACCAACAAGGGCGCGTCCATCTGGGGTACCGGTTTTGCCACCTGGCGCTACAGCCGCCAGGTGCAGATGCGCTGGTCGGCATTGTTACCGGCGGCGCTGGCCGGCCTGGCGGGGTCACTGGGTGGCGCCTGGCTGGTGACGCTGGTGTCGCCCGACTTTTTGCGCAGGGTGCTGCCTTTTGTGCTGCTGCTGGTACTGTTTTACACGCTGGCCAAAAAGGAGCTGGGGCGCACCCACGTCCCGCGCTACGCTGGTGCGCCCGAGCAATGGATCGCCGTTGGTATTGGCCTGGTCATCGGGTTTTACGATGGTTTTTTCGGGCCGGGCACGGGCAGCTTTCTGGTGTTCTTGTTTGTGCGCGTGCTGGGCTATGACTTTCTGAGCGCGTCAGCTGCGGCAAAACTTGTCAACACCGCAACGAACGGCGCGGCGCTGTTGCTGTTCATTGCCAAAGGGCATATCTGGTGGCACTTTGTGTTGGCCATGGCCGTCGCCAATGTGCTCGGCAGTCTGCTGGGTACGCGCCTGGCGCTCAAGCACGGCACCGGCTTTGTACGTGTCATGTTCATGCTGGTGGTGAGCGCACTGATCGTTAAAACCGGCTGGGACGCGTTTGTGCGTTAGGGTTTTAACGCAGCAAAGGGTTACGGTGGTGTGACTGCCGACGCCGATGACGTCGGAGCAACGCTCGCGCTGACGTTGACACGGGCCGGTGGCCAGGCCATGTCACTGGCCTGGCGGGGTTTGCCAATGGGTGCGCTGCTCTGACCTTTTTGCGTAGCCACCAGGTCTTCTTCGCTGGGGTACTGGCCCAGCAGCCAGTAATCAAAAGCACGCCGTGCAATGGGTGCGGCAGACGCCGAGCCAAAACCCGCATTTTCAACAATCACCGCGATGGCTATGCGCGGGTCTTCGGCGGGCGCAAAAGCGATGTAAAGCGCGTGGTCGCGCTTGCGCTCTTCGGTGCGCACTGCGCTGTATTTTTCGTTCTTGCCCAGCGATACCGCCTGCGCCGTACCGGTCTTGCCGCCACTCAGGTAGCCAGCAGCTGCGAACACCCGTGCCGAGGTGCCGCTTTGCGTGACACCCACCATGGCGTTGCGCACGATCTCAACGTGTTCCGGCTTCAGGCCCAGGTTCCGCGCCGTCGGCACGGGCACCTGTGCGCGCACACCGCTGCGTGAGTCTTGTATTGCCGTCACCAGGTGCGGGGTGAACTGCACGCCTGCGTTGGCCAACGTGGCCATTGCCTGCGCCAGTTGCAGCATGGTAAAACTGTTGTAGCCTTGGCCAATACCGAGCGAGATGGTTTCACCGGCGTACCACTTTTGTTGCTCGGGGCGCTTGAAGTAACTGCGCTTCCAGGCCTGGCTGGGTAGCACACCCCGCACCTCGCCCTGAATGTCAATGCCAGTAATCTGACCAAAACCCAGCGGCGCCATGAAGTCGTGCATGGCATCCACGCCTAGGTCGTTGGCCAGCGAATAAAAGTAGGCATTGCTTGATTCAACGATGGCGCGGTGCATGTCCATGGGGCCACCGCGCTCGTTTTCTGGGCTACCAAAACGGTGCCCGCCAAACATGTAAAAGCCGGGGTCGTTGATGATAGTGTGTGGGTCGCGTTTGCCCAGGCTCAGCGCGGCCAACGCCATGAATGGCTTGTAGGTGGAGCCCGCCGGGTAGGTACCGCGCAGTGCCCGGTTGAGCAGCGGCTTGTCCGGTGACTCGTTAAGTTGTTGCCAGTTGTCATGGTCGATGCCCTCGACAAACAAATTGGGATCAAACGTTGGCTTGCTGACAAACGCCAGCACTTCGCCATTTTTTGGGTTGATCGCCACCAGCGCCCCCCGGCGCTGGTCAAACAGGTCTTCCACCAGCTTTTGCAGCTTGATGTCGATCGACAACTGCACTGTGTCGCCCGGCGTGGGTGGTTGGCTTGACAGGCGCCGCGTGGCGTGCCCGCCAGCCGATGTTTCCACCGCGTCGATGCCGGTGATGCCGTGCAGATGCGTCTCGTAACTCTGTTCAACACCCAGTTTGCCGATAGCGTCGGTACCGCGGTAATTGGCCGCGTCGTCCGACGCATCGATCACTTCTTTTTCAGCGCTGTTGATGCGCCCGATATAGCCAATCAAGTGGCTTGCCAGATCGCCATAAGGGTAATTGCGAAACAGGCGCGCCTTGATTTCGACGCCTGGAAAGCGGAACCGCTGCGCGGCAAAGCGGGCCACTTCAGCGTCCGTCAAACGGTTGCGAATGGGAAGTGACTCAAAATTTTTTGCCTCCTCGCGTAATTTTTTGAAGCGCCGCCGGTCGCGTGGACCAATCTCCACCACGGTGGCCAGTTCGTCGATGGTCTGTTCGACGTTGACCATTTTTGAAGGTGTCAGCTCCAACGTGTAGGCAGAGTAATTGGTTGCCAACACGATGCCGTTGCGGTCCAGAATCAAGCCGCGGTTGGGCACGATCGGAACGATGGCGGTGCGATTGCTCTCGGCCTGCGCTTGCAGGTCGTCGTGGCGCAGCACTTGTAGGTAAAACAGACGCGCAGCCAGCAGGCCAAAGCACACCAGCACCGCCACGCTGGCCACCAGCACGCGCATGCGAAAACGGGCCAGCTCTGCCTGGACGTTACGGAAGATGGTCATGTCACAGCGGACGCGTGGCGTCAGGGTCGGGTGCCTGGCGCTGCGGCAACAGCAGCAGCACGCTGACCACGGGCCACAACAGGGTTTCCAGCAACGGTGCTACTAGCATCGACCAACCCGGTGGCGCATCGCCAGCGGTTAGCCGCAGCAGCAGCGCCAGCAGGTGCGCCACGACAAACAGCCCCAGCACCTGCGCCATCTGGCCGAACATGTTGAACCACAGCAGGCGCCGGTGAATACCTACCGCCAAGAAGCACAGCGCAGTGTAGGCGAGCGCATGCTGGCCCAGCAGCGCGCCCTGGTGCACATCGACCAGCAGGCCGAGCACAAACCCGGTGCCAATACCTACGCGCAGCGGCTGGTGCACGGCCCAGAACACCAGCACTACGGCCATCACGTCGGGGAGCCAGGCCGCGTTGCCCCACAGTACCATGTTTTGCACCATGGCCAGCGCCAGCGCGGCGATCAGGCTGGACCAGATGAACACCGGGCGTACCGGAAGCAACAATTCCTTGCCACGCGGCATGATCATGGACGGGCTCCTTTGCCTTGCCCCGGCCCGATGGGCGGGGCAAGGATGTTTTGCGGGAGCTGCACGGCCGGGGTTCTGAGCACCAGCACATGCAAAGTGCCGTTCAGATGGGCCACCGGGGTACAACGGATGCGGGCAAAGCTGGCGTCGGTCTGACGGTCCACCAGGCTGACACGCGCCACCTGCAAGCCCGGCGGATAGACGCCGTCAATGCCGCTGGTGGTCAACACATCGCCCAATTGCACGTCAACGTGGGCACCCAGAAAGCGCAGCTCCAGTGCAGTGCCGTTGCCAAACGCCAGCGCCCGTACGCCCGAGCGCGTGTTGAGCACCGGGATGACTTGCTGGCGATTGGTGAGCAGGGTGACTTCACTCACCAAGGGATAGACCCGTGTGACCTGCCCCAGCACGCCCCATTCGTCCAGCACGGGCGAACCCGCTTGCACTGCGGAGAGTGCGCCTTTGTCGATCATGACCTTGTGGCTAAACGGATCGGCCGCGTCGTACAACACCTGCGCGGCCAGCGCGGGCGCGTTCACGCGTGCCCGCAACTCCAGCAGCTGGCGCAGGCGCGCGTTTTCCAGCGTGAGTTGCTCGACCTGCTGGGCGCGCTGCGACTGCAGACCCAACTGATACTGCGCAGCAGCGGCGTCAGCCTGCGAGGCCTGTAATGACTGAAAGTAGCGCGCACCGCCGTCCAGCCAAACGAATGGGCGCAACACCGTCCATTGCAGCGGGTACAGCGCCGTGGCCAGCCCGGCACGCAGCGGCTGTAGCATGTGGAAGCGGCTGTCAGCCACCATCAGCAGCAGCGACAGCACTCCGAAAAAAATCAGCTTGGACAGGGCCGATGGCCCCTGCCTGAAAAAAGGCGGTGGCGCGCTGTCCAGCGTACCCAGCGGCATCGCCGACCCCGACTTTTATTCGCTGGTGAAAATGGAGCCCAGACGATCCACCTGCTCCAGCGCCATGCCGCAACCGCGCGCGACGCAGGTCAGCGGGTCTTCGGCCACCAGCACCGGCAGGCCGGTTTCTTCGGCCAGCAGACGGTCCAGGTCACGCAACAAGGCACCACCACCGGTGAGCATCATGCCGCGGTCGGCAATGTCGGCGCCCAGTTCGGGCGGGGTTTGTTCCAGCGCATTCTTGACCGCTGAGACGATGTTGTTGATCGGCTCGGTGAGCGCTTCCAGAATCTCGTTGCTGCTGATGGTGAAGCTGCGCGGCACGCCTTCAGACAGGTTGCGCCCACGCACTTCCATCTCGCGCACCTCGCTGCCGGGGAAGGCCGAGCCGATGCTCTTTTTGATCGACTCGGCGGTCGGGTCACCGATCAGCATGCCGTAATTGCGACGGATGTAGTTCACGATGGCCTCGTCAAACTTGTCGCCACCCACACGCACACTGCCCTTATAGACCATGCCGCCCAGGCTGATCACACCCACCTCGGTGGTACCCCCGCCAATATCGACCACCATGGAGCCGGAGGCGTCTGACACCGGCAGTCCGGCGCCAATGGCTGCGGCCATCGGCTCTTCGATCAGATAAACGTCACTGGCGCCGGCACCGAGCGCGCTTTCGCGGATGGCGCGCCGTTCCACCTGCGTCGAGCCGCAGGGCACGCAAATGATGATGCGCGGGCTGGGACGCAACAGGCTGCGCGGATGCACCATGCGGATGAAATGCTTGAGCATCTGCTCGGTCACGGTAAAGTCGGCAATGACGCCGTCTTTCATCGGGCGGATGGCTTCAATGTTGCCCGGCACCTTGCCCAGCATGGCCTTGGCCTCACGGCCCACCGCCTGGATGGTTTTTTTGCCTTGCGGGCCACCTTCATGGCGGATGGCCACCACCGACGGCTCGTCGAGCACAATGCCTTTGTCGCGCACGTAGATCAGGGTATTGGCGGTGCCCAGGTCGATGGCGAGGTCAGTGGAGAAATACTGACGGAAAGATCCAAACATGAATAAGTCCTTTGGTGGGCACTTGCAGCACTTCGACTGGCAAGTCGCCCAAAAACGTGATCGGAAGTTGTTATTGGCGGGCGCAAACCCTTGCAATTCGGGCCTTGACGCAAAGGCGGGATAATACCTCATGGGCTGTGCATAACTCGCTGTCGGAGCCCGGAAAATCCTTGCTTTACACCTTGTTTCGATTCAAAAATCATGTCACTGACCTCTGTCGATATTGACCGGCTGGCGCGTCTGGCCCGGATCGGTTTGGCGCCTGATGAGCGCGCGCGCCTGTGCATACAACTGAACAACTTCTTTGGCGTCGTCGAGCAGATGCGTGCCGTGGATACTGCGGGTATCGTCCCACTGGCGCACCCCACAGACGTGCTGCAAGAAGTGGCGCTGCGCCTGCGCCACGACGTCGCCAGCGAACCGAACCAGCGCCAGGCCAACCAGCGCAGCGCACCGGCGGTGGAGGCTGGTTTGTTCCTGGTGCCCAAGGTGATTGAATAGGGGCTGTAGCATGACCCAAAACTCCCAAGAATTACATGATCTGAGCCTGACTGAGCTGGCCGCTGCCCTGCGCACGCGCCGAGTGTCGAGCGTGGAAGTGGCGACGTATTTTTTGCAACGCGCCAAGGCGTACGCGCATCTGGGCGCTTTTCTGGATGTTCAGCCCGATGTGACGCTGGCGCAAGCTCGCGCCGCCGATGCGCGGCTGACATCGGGCCATTCAGGCCCACTGGAAGGTGTACCCCTGGCGCACAAGGACATCTTTGTCACGAAAGACTTTGTTACCACCGCAGGCTCCAAAATGCTGGAGGGTTACCGCTCGCCGTTTGACGCCACGGTGGTCGCGCGGCTGGCGCAGGCTGGTGCGGTGACGCTGGGTAAGCTCAACTGCGATGAATTTGCCATGGGCTCGGCCAACGAAAACTCGGCCTACGGCCCGGTGAAAAACCCGTGGGATACCACGCGCACCCCCGGTGGTTCGTCGGGCGGCAGCGCAGCGGCGGTAGCAGCGCGGCTGGCACCTGCAGCCACGGGGACCGACACCGGCGGTTCCATTCGCCAGCCGTCGTCCTTTTGCGGCGTGACCGGCATCAAACCCACCTATGGGCGCGCGTCGCGCTACGGCATGGTGGCGTTTGCCTCCAGCCTGGACCAGGCCGGCGTGCTGGCGCGCAGCGCCCAAGACTGCGCTTTGCTGTTGTCCGCCATGTGCGGCCCCGACCCGGAGCGCGACTCGACCTCGCTGGACGTGCCCGCAGAAGATTTTTCCCTGAAACTCAACGACTCGCTTGAAGGCTTGCGTATCGGCATGCCGACCGAGTTTTTTGGCATCGGTGTGGCCGACGACGTGCGTGTGGCCATTGACGCAGCGCTCAAACACTACGAGGCACTGGGTGCGAAGCTGGTGCCGATCAGCCTGCCGCGTACCGAGCTCTCCATTCCGGTCTATTACATCATTGCCCCGGCCGAGGCATCAAGCAATCTGAGCCGTTTTGACGGTGTCAAGTTTGGCCACCGAGCACGCGACTACACCGACCTGAACGACATGTACGAGCGCACCCGTGCTGAAGGCTTTGGCGACGAGGTCAAGCGCCGCATCATGATCGGTACCTATGTGCTCAGCCACGGCTATTACGACGCTTACTACCTGCAAGCGCAAAAAATCCGGCGCATGATTGCGGACGACTTTCAGCAAGCGTTCAAGCAATGCGACGTGATCGCCGGGCCGGTGGCGCCTACCGTGGCCTGGGCGCTGGGGGGGCACGGCAACGACCCGCTGGCCGACTATCTGGCCGACATCTTCACCCTGCCCGCTTCGCTGGCCGGTCTGCCGGGCATGAGCGTGCCGGTGGGTTTTGGCGCGTGCCATATGCCGGTGGGTCTGCAGCTCATTGGCAACCATTTGACCGAGGCGCGTCTGCTCAACGTGGCGCACCGCTACCAGCAGGTGACCGACTGGCATACCGCCCGGCCGGCGGTTTGAGCGCAAGGATTTCCAAAGATGAACACCGCTGTCAACACCACCCCTGCCAACGCACCGCTGGTGCAGGGCTATGAAGTCGTGATCGGGTTTGAGACCCACGCCCAGCTTTCCACGCAATCCAAAATTTTCAGTCGCGCGCCCACCGCCTTTGGTGCCGAGCCCAATACGCAGGCCTGCGCGGTCGATCTGGCACTGCCGGGCACGCTGCCGGTGATGAACGTGGGCGCGGTCGAGCGTGCCATTGAATTGGGACTGGCGCTGGGCAGCACCATTGCGCCGCGTAGCATTTTTGCGCGCAAGAATTACTTTTACCCCGACCTGCCCAAGGGCTACCAGATCAGCCAGTTCGAGATTCCGGTGGTACAGGGCGGCGCGGTTGAGTTTTACCTGGGCACCGAGAAAAAGACCGTGCGCCTGGTGCGTGCGCACTTGGAAGAAGACGCAGGCAAAAGCCTGCACGAAGACTTTATTGGCCAGACCGGCATCGACCTCAACCGCGCCGGCACGCCGCTGCTGGAGATCGTGACCGAGCCCGACATGCGCTCTAGCGCCGAGGCGGTGGCGTATGCCAAAGAGCTGCACAAGATCGTGACCTGGATCGGCATTTGCGACGGCAACATGCAAGAGGGCAGCTTCCGCTGCGACGCCAACGTGTCGGTGCGCAAGCCAGGGGCCGAGCTGGGCACCCGGCGTGAGATCAAGAACCTCAACAGCTTCAAGTTCATGCAGCAGGCGATCGACTTTGAGATTCGCTGGCAGATTGAAGAACTGGAAGACGGCCGTGCCATCCAGCAAGCCACGGTGCTGTTTGACCCCGATACCGGCGAAACACGGGCCATGCGCAGCAAGGAAGACGCGGCCGACTACCGCTACTTTCCAGACCCCGACCTGCCGCCGTTGGTGATTGATCCGGCGTGGGTGGAGCGCGTGCGCGGCGCCATGACGGAGCTGCCACGCGTGATGGCGGCACGCTTCATCACCACTTACGGTTTATCAGAATATGACGCTGCTGCCCTGACACAGAGCCGGGAAGTAGCTAGCTATTTTGAAGCGGCAGCGAAGGCATGCGGGCAACCCAAACTGGTCGGCAACTGGATCATGGGCGAGATCTCACGGCGTCTGAATGCGGCCGAATCCGACATCAGCACCTGCCCGGTCACACCGGCGCAACTGGCTCAGCTGGTGGCGCGCATCCACGACGGCACGGTGTCGAACAATGCCGCACGGCAAGTGATGGACGTGCTGTGGGACGACCCGCAGGCGCAGGTGGATGAGGTGATCGAGGCCAAAGGCCTCAAGCAGATGAACGACACCGGCGCGCTGGAAAAAATTGTCGAGACCGTGATTGCTTCCAACCCGAAAAATGTGGCGGAATTCCGCGCCGGCAACGCCAAGGCGCTGAACGCGCTGGTCGGGCAGATCATGAAAGCCAGCGCGGGCAAGGCCAACCCGCAACAAGCCGGTGAGTTGCTGCGCAGCAAGCTGGCAGTCTGAAACGGCTGCGGTTCAAAGTGAGGCGGCGCAGCCGTGATGATGCTAGCTGAATTGGGGTCAGAGTCCAAAAACCGCTAGCCGCCACGAGGTGTGGCCCCCCGGTTGGCTGATAGCGTCAGGCCACGCCGTAACGCTGCCGGTATGCCAGCACTTGCGGGTAGGCCTGCGCCAGCGCGGCCGCGTCGGTTTGCTGCAAGTAACGCAACAAATCGTCCAGCGTAGCCACCGCAGCCACTTGCAACCCCAACTGCTGCTGCACGTATTGCACCGCACTGTGGTCAACATCGTGGCCGTTCTCTGTGGCTTTTTCTTGCCGATCCAGCGCAATCACGATGGCGTGCGCACGCGCCTGGGTGGCGTTGATCAGCGCGATCGATTCGCGCACGGCGGTGCCGGCCGACATCACGTCGTCAACGATCAGCACGCGCCCCTGCAGGGGTGCGCCCACCAGCGTGCCCCCTTCGCCATGGTCCTTGGCCTCCTTGCGGTTGTAGGCAAAGGGCACGTTGCGGCCCAGGTGCGCCAGCTCCACCGCCAACGCCGCCGCCAGTGGAATGCCTTTGTAAGCGGGGCCAAAAATCATGTCGAATTCGACGCCGCTGGCCAGCACACGCTGCGCATAGAATCGCGCCAGTTTGCCCAGCTTGGCGCCGTCGTCAAACAGGCCTGCGTTAAAAAAATACGGGCTCAGTCGACCGGCCTTGGTCTTGAATTCACCAAAGCGCAGCACACCGCTGGCCAGCGCAAAAGCGACAAACTCCTGCGCCAGCGCGTTTTGGTCGGGCCCGGCGTGAGCTGAAGTTTCGATACCCTCTGACATGGAGAACCCCTGTGTTGACACTGACCAGCCTGAACCTCAACGGCATCCGTTCGGCCACCAACAAAGGGCTGGAGGCCTGGCTTGCCGCGTTGCAGCCGGATTGTATTTGCGTGCAGGAGCTCAAGGCACAGGCTAGCGACATGGCGGGCCGCTTTGACACCCTGGCGGGTTTGCCGGGGTATTTTCATTTTGCCGAGAAAAAGGGTTATTCGGGCGTGGGTATCTACAGCCGTCTGCAACCCAGCGACGTGGTCACGGGCCTGGGTGATGCTGAATTTGACGCCGAGGGGCGTTATGTTGAGTTGCGGTTTGACACACCAGGGCAACGGCGCTCGGTCATCAGTTGCTATTTTCCCAGCGGCTCCTCGGGTCCGGAGCGGCAGCAAGCCAAGTACCGCTTTCTGGACCTGATCTACCCCCATCTGCAAGCGCTCAAAGCCCAGCGTGACTTCATTTTGTGCGGCGACGTCAACATTGCGCATCAGGAGATCGACCTGAAAAACTGGAAGGGTAACCAGAAAAACTCAGGCTTTCTGCCCGAGGAGCGCGCTTGGATGACGCGGCTGCTCACCGAAGGCGCTCTGGTGGACGTGTATCGACAACTGCACCCAACGGCAACGGACCAGGCTTACACCTGGTGGAGCAACCGCGGGCAGGCCTACGCCAAGAATGTGGGCTGGCGGCTGGACTACCACCTGGCCACACCTGCATGGGCTGCACAGGCGCTCAAGGTTGACATTTACAAGGTGCAAAAGTTCTCGGATCATGCGCCGGTTACGGTGCAGTACCAGGCCTTCGTGCTGTAGTCATCTGCTATAGCGTCATCCCTTGCGCTCCGTCAATTTCGCGCAATCTGCTCCTCCTAGAATGCCAAGGGTTTCTACTAACTTTCAGATTGGGATTGATCATGAGCGCACGTTTATCGAATAAGGTTTCCATCATCACTGGTTCGGCGCAGGGTATTGGCCTGGCGACCGCCCTGAAATTCGCCCAAGAGGGCGCCATCGTCATCGTGTGTGACGTCAAGCAAGACGGCGTAGACGCGGCCGTGGCGCAATGCCGCGCCCTGGGTGCCACGGCCGAGGGTTTTGTCATGGACGTGACGCAACGTGCCATGATCGATGCCGTGGTGGCACAGGTGAAGGCCAAGTTTGGCCGCATCGACGTGCTGGTCAACAACGCTGGCATCACGCAAGACGCACGGCTGCAGAAAATGACGGCCGAGCAGTTTGACCGCGTCATCGACGTGAACCTGCGCGGTGTTTTCAATTGTAGTCAGGCGGTGGCCAACGACATGGTCGCGCAAGGCAGTGGCGTGATTCTGAACGCTAGCTCGGTGGTGGGTTTGTACGGCAACTTTGGCCAGACCAACTACGCCGCCACCAAGTTTGGCGTGATCGGTTTCACCAAAACCTGGAGCCGCGAGCTCGGCCCCAAGGGCGTGCGCACCAACGCGGTGGCGCCGGGCTTTATCACCACCCCCATGGTGGCGGCCATGCCGCCCGAAGTGCTGGCCAAGATGGGCGAAAAGGTCGCTCTGCGCCGCTTGGGCAAGCCCGAAGAAATTGCCAACGTGTATGCCTTTTTGGCCAGCGACGAAGCCAGCTACATCAACGGCGAAGTGCTCGAAGTGTCGGGCGGCATCTCGCTGTAAATTTTCCTTGGAATCTGCCGTGCGGTGTCACTTTGAAACCGCACGGCGGCAGGCTTTGGCGGCCTCCTCATGCGGGGGTACCCAAAAACGAAGTTTCGGCGCAGCCAAATCGTCGGCCGCCAAAGCCAGCCACCGCGCTGGACGGTGTCACCTCACAAAGTGGCCTCGACTTGATTCAGCAACTCAGACGGCGCGCTCGGCGTAGCGGTTAAAGCGCCAGGCGCTGGCCTCTTGGGTGATGCGCCGCCACACCAGGCGTTTTTCTGCCGGGGTCATGGCCGTCCAGTGCTGCACCTCGGCAAAGCTGCGCCCGCAGCCCTTGCACTGCGCGTCACCCTGGCTGGTGGAACAGATGGCAATGCAGGGCGTGTCGGGCGTGGTGGCGTACCAGGCCAGCCAGGCGTCCATGGCCACTGCGCTCAGCGCGGATTCGTCGATACGAGTTTGCCGACGCAGCGCCAGCACGGCATACACCTCGGCCAGCGCACTCAAGGGCGCTGACAGCACGCCGTTGACATTGGCTTGTGGCTGTCCGCGCCAGTGGTTGATGGCGGCTTCCAGGTCGGCGATGTGAATGGTGGCCATGGGGCCCGCATGGTAGCCGGGTCGGTGTGTTTCCACACAGCTTCGGGGAATTGTCCGCTTGTGATGCAATGCGCCCCTCAGACAGCCCATGTGGACCGCCAAATTTGATGTAACTGATTGATTTATGGAATTATTTTCTGCACCCTGGTGGTCGGCGCTGCTGGCCATTGTGTTGATTGATCTGGTGCTGGCGGGTGACAACGCCATCGTGATTGCGCTGGCCGCGCGCAATTTGCCAGCGCACCTCAAAACCCGCGCCATTGTTTGGGGTACGGTCGGCGCCATTGGCGTACGTTCGGTCATGACCATTGGGGTGGTCTGGCTGCTCAAAATCCCCGGGTTGATGCTGCTGGGTGGCCTGGGGCTGGTCTGGGTGGCTTACAAATTGTTGGCAGACGACGACGGGGGTGAGCACAGTGGCCCCAGCGCCAGCACGTTTTGGGGGGCCATGAAGACCATCATTGTGGCCGACGCGCTGATGGGGGTGGACAATGTGCTGGGCGTTGCTGGTGCTGCACACGGTGCGATAGATTTGGTGGTGATTGGTTTACTGATCAGCGTGCCGATTGTGGTGTTTGGCAGCTCGGTGGTGCTGAAATTGGTGGAGCGCTTCCCGATCATTATTCAGGCCGGTGCGGCCGTGCTGGCGTTTACCGCAGCCAAGATGATCGTGAGCGAACCGTTTTTGGCCGGGGTCTTTGGCGCGGCCAGGGCCACTGATGCGCAGCCCACATCAGAACAAACGGTGGCGCGCTGGGGTGTTTACGTGCTGGTGGTGCTGGGTGTGCTGGCCGCAGGCTGGTGGCGCAAGCGCCAGCTGGCCGCCAACCAGACAGACACCCACAGCGTCAGCCCATGATCCCAGAATGATGCGACACTGCCGGGTATGAAACTGATCGTCAAATGGCTGCTCAGCGCGGCCGCCCTGTTGTGTGTGGCCTACCTGTACCCGGGTGTGGTGGTGGCCAGCTTTGGGTCGGCCATGGTGGCGGCTTTTGTGATCGGCCTGTTCAACCTGGTGCTGCGCCCGCTGCTGGTGCTGCTGACCCTGCCGGTGACGGTGGTCACGCTGGGGCTGTTTCTGTTTGTCATCAACGCGCTGATGTTCTGGTCTGCCGCCGGCGTGCTCAGCGGCTTTTACGTGCGAGACTTTACGGCTGCGCTGTTGGGGTCGCTGATCTACTCGGTGTTTGGGCTGGTGATTGATTCAGCGAGCGAGCGTCTGTTCCCGCGCTAACACATCTATTTTCCGCACGCGCGCGTCGATGATCTGTGCGTCGATCAGGTCGGCAGACGAGTGCGTCCCGCCATTGGCCTTGATGCGGTCTTGCGCCGCCTTCAGTCGGTCCAGCGCGCCGGTGTAGTCCAGACGTGCGGCCTGCGCTTCGGCTTCAGCGCGCAACGCGCGCAGCGACTGGCCTTGCGCCGCATACAAGCTGGCCAGCCACTGCCATGCCAGCGCGTCTTGCGGTTGCGCCACCAGCCAGGTTTGCAGGCGCTGCGCAGCGGCGTCGAGGGCGTCGCTCTGGTTGGTGTGGTGCGCGGCCTGCGCTTGCAGCAGCAGCTCGGGTCTGCGCCATTGGGTCGCTGGTGTGGTGGTGGCCGCAGCGCACAAAGTGTCGGCCAGCGCGCGTACTTGCGGGCGGCTGCGGTCGCGCGCAGTCAGGTCAATCTCGGCGGCCAGCCAGCGCACCGGCGCAGCCGCATCCGGCTGCTGCGTCACCAAGGCTTGCAAGTGGCTCAGGTGACTGCGCGCATTGGCTACGTTGCGCAGGCGCAGGGCCGCCAGCGCTGCGCCGTACCAAGCGGCGGCTTGTTGCGCTGCGGGGCGCGAGGTCAGCGCGCTGTCTTGCACCTGATCCTGCCAGCTACGCAGCGCGTCGGCCCCGGAGTTGGACAACACCTTGGCGCGGGTAGCCATCATGGCGTGCAGCACGGTAGGCTCTGGCATTGCCGGGCGTGGCGCACCCAGCGGCAAGCGCGACTGCATGTCGGCAATGCGCTCGGTAGTTAGCGGGTGGCTGCGCAGATAGGGATAGGCACCGCTGTCGTTCAGGCGCGCGGCTTGCTGCAATTTGTCGAACATGGTGACAAAGCCCTGCGCCTCGAAACCGGCTTGCGTCATCACACCAAAACCGATGCGGTCGGCTTCGCGCTCCATGTCGCGCGAAAAGTTCAACTGGCTTTGGGCTGACAGCGCCTGCCCACCGACGATCAGCGCGTTGCCGGCCTCAGGGCTCTTGCTGGCAGCCAAAGCACCCAAGATCATGGCGCCAATGACCCACGGGGTTTGCTGCGCGTCCTTGGCAATCAGGCGCGAGATGTGGCGTTGCGTGACGTGGCTGAGCTCGTGGCCCAGCACCGAAGCCAGTTCGTCGCGGTTGCTCACGACCGCCAACAGCCCCAGATGTACGCCCAGATAGCCCCCTGGCAGCGCGAATGCGTTCACGCTACGGTCACGCCCGAGCAAGATTTGCCAAGCAAAACGCTCGTCGAGCTCGCCAGACAAATCGCCGCGCGCACGCGCCGCAGCCAGCAACGGCTGCCAGACGCCCTGCACGTAATCGGCCAGCACCGGGTCGTCCAGGTAATCGGGGTCGCGGTACAGCTCACGCGCAATGCGGTCGCCCAGGCGGCGCTCGTCGCCACTGGCCATGGCGCTGCCGTCGCCCAGCAGCGGTAGACCGCCTTTTTGGGGGGGCAGCGGCGGACTCACCTGCGCACCCAGTCCGACTGGTGTGGTCAACAGCAGTCCTAAAAAAAAAGCTGCCAGCGCTTTATGGATAAGGGCTAGAGGCACATTTTGCATATATTTTTTGGTAGGCACTTGGAAAAGGACCGTCGGTGTGGCTGCTGGGCGCTGGCAAGTCCTTATGATGCCATCTGCGCGTAAAGGTTCGGTAAACGCCTTTGCACCCTCCCGTTGGAACAAGACAAACGCTATGAGCACACTCACCCATTTTGACGCACAAGGCCAGGCCCACATGGTGGATGTGGCCGCCAAGGCCGCCACGCACCGCATTGGCATTGCCGGTGGGCGCATTGAGATGCAACCCGCCACGCTGGCGATCATTGAGTCCGGCAGCGCCAAAAAAGGCGACGTGCTGGGCATTGCGCGCGTGGCCGGCATCATGGCGGCCAAGAAAACCAGCGACTTGATCCCGCTGTGCCACCCCTTGGCGCTCACCCGTGTTGCTATTGACTTTGAACTGATTCACGCAGACGCAACAAGAGCTAGCGCCGTATTTTGCACAGCAACGGTAGAGACGGTTGGCACCACCGGTGTCGAGATGGAAGCACTCACCGCCGTGCAGGTGGCGCTGCTGACCATCTACGACATGTGCAAGGCGGTGGACCGCGGCATGGTCATCACCGATTGCAAACTGCTGGAAAAACACGGCGGCAAGTCGGGCAGCTTTGTGGCGGCGCGCTGAAAAGCCCGGCGTCACACCAGGCCCCGACCCGGGAGCGATGCACTAGAAGTGATGGATTGCGGGTTGAGGCCCGAAGCCATTTTTGTGCTTCATCGCGCGGGCTGACGCTGGGCCCATGCTACATATTCTTTGGGGAACGCGGCTTGATAGCGCGCGGCGTAAAACGCCACCTCATCCTCGCGGCCCAGCAGCCGGGCGCTGTCCAGCAGCAGTTCCACCACGCGCGCTTCGGGTGAAAAGTGCAGTATGTCTTTGGCCAATTTTTTGATGTAAGTGGCGTTGCCGACCTCAAGCTCGGTGGTGGTCAGCTCGGCAAAACGCACCGGGGCCTGGTACAGCCAGACACCTTTGATCTGCTCCAGCGTGCGCACGCGGTACGCTGGTGCGCGCTGATCAGGCTCCAGGTAAATCTGGCTGGCAATGCGGTATTGGCTGGCGGCAAAACCGCAGACTACGATGATCATCATAGCTACCAGCCCATATAAACAGGGGGCTAGAAGCCCATCAAGTTTGATGTTTTGGGTCAGCGTGGCGTCGCCCTGGCGCGGCACCCAGGCCAGCAGCCACACACTGAGCAGGGCAGCCGCCTGAAACGGCCCGTACCACAGCGGGTACTCGAGCAGGCTGTGCAGCCCAATCACCGCCAGAATGATCCATGCGAGTTGCCGCGTGCGTTGGCGCTCGGCCCACGGGCGTGTGCGCCATACCAGCCACAGCGCACCGCCACACGCCAGCAGCGCCAGCGGCACACCCAGTTCTACGGCGAGTTGTAGCGGCAGGTTGTGCGCGTTGTCCAGAATGTCGCAAAAGCGCGTGCTCGGATAGAGCGTGATGAAGTGCGCGTAGTCCAGCTCGCCCCAGCCCCAACCCAGCCAGGGTTTTTGCGTGATCAGGTGGAGCACGTTGCTCCACAGCGTGAGGCGGCTGGCGCAAGCAGGGTCACCTTCGCGCAGACGTGCCAGTGCGCCGTTGTGCCACGGGTCCAGCCCGGCCAGTAGCGGCAGCGCCACCTGTGCCAGCGCATACGCCACCAGCGCTGCCAGCAACGTCAACTGCACGCGTTGCTTTTGCGCGGCAGACACCGTGCTGCCGCGCCACCACCACAGCACCAGCACCAAGGTCAACAGCAATTGCATCAGCCCCGTGCGCGAGCCAGACGCTGCGTTGCCCGCACCCACTAGCACCGCCAACGCGGGTGCCAACAGCTTGGTGTGGCGTTGCAGAGAGTCGGTACAGCCGAAAAACCGCGCCTGCCAGCGAGCGTCTGGCGCCAGAGTGGCCGGTTTGCGGTCCGACAGCGGTGTGGCCGCGAGCCACAGCGCGGCCGCCAGCCCAATACCCAGCAACGTGGCAAACTGGTTGCGCTGACGCAGGTTGCCAAAAGCCGCACCCACGTCGGGGTGGTTTAGCCACACACCCGCCCAGGCGGTGGCACCAAAGTACTGTAGCAGCCCAATGACGGCGCTCAAGCCAGCAGCCGCACCCCAGCCCAGCGCCAGCGCACGCACCATGGCTGCGTGTTGCCCGCGCTGGCGATCCAGGGCAAACGTCAGCAGCACGCCCGCGTTGCAGAACCAGGCAAACAGCAGCGGCATCTCTTGCGCCAGCGGCCCCGGTGAAAACGGGTTGAGCCAGGGCAAGCCGATCAAAACAAACACAACAACGGGCATAACGGAGTAACAGCCAGGCATATGCCAAAAAATAAAACGAGTGATGGTAGCCGCGTTGTGCATGGGATGGGCTACTCCGACAAATAACGGTTGAATTGATGCGTTAACATCACGCATCAATCAGGAGTCATAATGCGAACCACACTAGACATTTCCGATGACATTTTGTTTGCAGCCAAGGAACTTGCGCAACGCGAGAAAAAATCCCTTGGTCAAGTCATCAGCGAGCTGGCTCGTCGTGCTTTTGCGGCACCTGCCACGCCCTATCCACCCGCCAGCCCAGCCGCTGTGCCGCAAGTGTCTGAACGTCTGGCCGCTTACGGCATCCGCCCGCTGCCCAAGCGCGGCGGCATCGTGACCAATGAACTGATCGACCGCCTGCGTGACGCAGAGGGCATCTGATGCGCGCGCTGCTGGATGTGAATGTGCTCATTGCGTTGCACGACGCAGACCATGTGCACCACAACCGCGCTGGTGAATGGTTTGAAGCGCACAGCCAGACCGGTTGGGCCAGCACACCGTTGACGCAAAACGGCTGCCTGCGCATCATGGGTCAAGCGGGCTACAGCAACCCGCAGCCCCTCAGCCAACTGGTGCAAATGCTACAACGCTCGACTGCTGCACCCTTGCATGTGCTGTGGCCAGACGACATCAGCCTGCTCGATAGTCAGCTATTCCGGCACACGCACATGCACAGCGCCAAACAACTCACAGACCTGTATTTGTTAGGCCTGGCCGTCAAGCACCACGGTCGTTTTGTCACCTTTGATCAGCGCGTTCCTTTGAACGCGGTGCATGGTGCAAAACCAGGCCACTTGGTCGTCCTCTGAAGTGGCTCCATGAACGCCATCGGCGTGCGCAATGCGCCGACGCGCCTTGCGGCGCTAGCTGAATAAATCAAGCAGTCATCAAGTTCCCGTCCCCCCACTTGAGCGCATGAAAATCAAACCCCGCCTCGATCGTGGGCTTGACCACTTGAAAGTACGGTGACACGTCAAAGTCACGCGGGGCAAAAAGGCTGTGGTGACGCACGATCAAGATCTCTTTGACACACGCCGGGCAATCGGGGCGGTCGTCGTTTTGAATCGCGGTGATGGGCAGAATCGGGTAGTGAATGGACTGAAACGCCTGCGCAATCAGCGTCGAGCAAATGGCCCGGGTCGGGTCGCCACTGCCCAGCGCCAGCAGCTTGCGCCGAAAGCGTTGCGGCACCGGTGGCGCGGGCAACAGATAGCGTGCCAGGTCAAGCACATTGCGCAGATCATATTCACTACCGATACGCGCAATGGCAAAGGCCGTTACCTGCGCGCATTCGGCTGCGCTCAAACCTACCGGACGACAGATGCGGGAGTGCAACCCGGCAAATTCGCTGATGCCCACGCCGCGCACGCCCTGCACTGTATCGGCTTCGATAAAACAGTGGTCTGACGCTGCGGGCACCTTGCCGGCACCGACCAACGCGTCGCCCACGTACAGCGCCGCGTGCGACCAGGTGGACTGTGTCAGGTACTTGATGGCGCTGCTGATGCGGCTGTGCCCTTCCACCAGCAGCACATCACCGAGGCGCAGCGTGGCCAGCAGGCGCGCGGGCGGGGTAGCGGGCACGGCAGAATGGACATGAACCTCTTTGGCCAGAAAGCGGGCCAACTGCCTGCCGAGCCAGGTTAACGGCGTGTTCATGGCGCAAACCTTGGCATGGCCGTGATGCCGCTGCGCTCAAGCGCAGCGTTTGGCAATCCAGTGGTCAACAGACACCTTGCCCGGACCGTGTACCAGCAACAGCAGCAGCACGGCGGCCCAGGTGCCATGTGTGGGGTAGGCGTCGGGATAAACAAAGAGCTGAATCGTCAGCGTCATGCCCAGCAGCGCCAGCGCTGAAAAACGGGTGGCAAAGCCCAGCAACAGCAACACCGGGAAGGTGTGCTCGGCGGTTGCCGCTAGAGTGGCTGCCAGCTCGGGCGGTAGTAGCGGCAGGTGGTATTCGTCGCGGAACAAATCCACAACCGAGTCCGACAGGTGCGGCCAGCCCAGCACAAACTCACCGTTGACCAGGTCGATGGCAAAGCCCTGCACCTTGGTTTGGCCGGACTTCCAGAATACGGCAGAAATCGAAAAACGTGCCACCAGCGCCACCAGCGTATGCGGGACACGTGTAAACAACTCGATCAGCGCGTGAATCAGAGCCGCAAACGCACCCTCTTGGGCGGCGGCAATGCCAGACAGGCGATCAGTGTGCGGGGTCATGGTGGGTGTCTCCGGTGGGGCCTATCAAAAGCTGCCAACGCAACAGCGTGGCCAAGGCGGCGGTGAGGTCAAACGTGGCGTCGTGCGCAGCGGCATCGTCGGCGGCCTGTAGCAGGGTGGCACCGCTTTGCAGTGCACCATAAAAGAGCGCAGCGCCATCATCGATGGCCTGCACCTGAACCGACAGGCCGTTTCTGAACACGCAGGCGCTTTGCGGCACGTCTGCGTTCCATTCGGCTTGTTCATCGGTTGCCTGGTGTGCGCTCCAGATATCGACAATGGCGTAGGGCGCACGCACGATGTGCATGCTGGGGTGCAAGATCCCATGCAATGATTCGAGTTGTTGCGGATCAGCCCGCAAGGCTTGCAAACGCTCTGCTGGCATCGCCACAGCATCGGCCGCGTGGTAAGCGTGCACATAAGCCATTTCCAGCCGCGCCACGTCGGCCAGATAGGGCACCGATGCCGCTGGGGGAAAACTGGCAACGAAATCAGCAAAGCCCCGGCCATAAAACGCCATCACACGCGATTGCGGCGGCTGTGCCTGGGCAAACAAGCGCGCCATGGCGCGAAAAAAATCCTCACCCACCAGTTGCTGCACCACCGGATAGGTGTCGGCCAGCGCGTCGATCAGCGACACGGTGACGTTATTGCGATAGACCGCGTAGCGCAGCGCCGGGTCAGACTGGTTCCAGGTGGTCAGACCCGCCGGGCAAGGCAGCTCGGGGTTCAGCAGCGGCAGGGCAAATCCGGTCTGGCTATTCATGCTGGTCATGCCGCCACCTCAGGGTTGGTGGCCGGATGGTCGGCCCACGCCTGCCGCGTTGCGCGCTCGGCGGCTGCGACAGTTGTATCTGCACGCCGCACGGGACTGGATGGTGACTGGCGCAGCAGCGCGTCGGCCAAGTGGGCTTCGGCCAGCAGCACCGGCCAGGCGGGAATGTCGTTGTCGCGCTCCAGCAATGTGGGTTGCGCACCGGTCAAGGCCAGCGTGAAGGCGTACAAGTCCCACACCGCTTGTGCCACCGGCGCGCCGTGGCTGTCGATCAGCAAGGCGTCACCGTTGCCATCGACCTGCTCGGCAAAACCGGCCAGGTGAATCTCGCCCACCGCGTGCAGCGGCAGCGCGCGGATGGTGGCGTGCGCGTCGCGGTGGTGGTTGATGCAGCTCACATGCACGTTGTTTACATCCAGCAGCAAGCCGCAACCGGTGCGGCGCAGCACCTCGGTGATGAAACCACCCTCGTCCCAGGTGGAAGCAGCAAACTCGACGTAGGTGGCCGGGTTTTCCAGCAACATGCGCCGCTGCAGGTGCGTTTGCACCTGGTCAATGTGGTCGCACACGCGCTGCAAGGTGGCGGTGTTGTAGGGCAGGGGCAGCAAGTCGTTCAGAAACGCCGCACCGTGCGTGGACCACGCCAGGTGTTCTGAGAAAGATTGCGGCTGGTATTTGTCGAGTAGGCGCTGCAGGGCATTCAGGTGATCCACATCGAGCGCTGCGTCGGCCCCGATGGACAAGCCCACGCCGTGAATCGACAGCGGGTAACGTTCGCGGATGCGGCTCAGGTAATGGTGAAACGGGCCGCCCGCCACCAGGTAATTCTCGGCGTGGACTTCAAAGAATCCGATGTCGGGCTGGGTCGCCAGGATGGCTTGAAAATGCTCGGGCTTAAGCCCCACCCCGGCCCGTGCGGGCAGGGTGGGTGGCACGGATGGGACAGCACCCGGGGCATGCGCTGGCAAGGGTGTGTGTTGCGACATGCCGGGTGCTCCAGGCTCAGGTTCAGGGCGCTTTCAGGCCTTGACTTCCTTGAACTCTTTGAGCTGACCATGGCCGGTGGGCGAGGTCTTGGACACGGTCTTTTCGCACGTGCCCTTGGGTACCATCGACCAGGCGTTGCCTTGATAGTCCCTCTTGGACGTGCCCGCGCAGGTGGTGCCGGCGCCGGCCTTGCAGTCGTTTTTGCCTTTGAGTGCGACGCCAAAGCATTTTTCAGACTCGGCGGCCTGCGCAGCCATGGGGGCGGCGGCAATGCCCAGAGCGGCACTCATGGCCAGGGCCAGGCCAGCGGCTGTGGCGGTACGGCGGGTCACAGGGGTATGGG
Source organism: Comamonadaceae bacterium CG12_big_fil_rev_8_21_14_0_65_59_15 (assembly GCA_002786915.1). Taxonomy (GTDB): domain Bacteria; phylum Pseudomonadota; class Gammaproteobacteria; order Burkholderiales; family Burkholderiaceae_C; genus Rhodoferax. The sequence continues at coordinate 141,462 of PCUV01000057.1, forward strand.
ATGCGGTTGTCATGAGGATGTCCTTTAACGCTTGAATGGTGAATAAAAAAGTGACAGTTTCCAGGCAAATGCCGCAGGTTGTTGCACTGCTGCTGGTTTGGTCGCAGCAGCAGCGGGTTTATTACAGCATCTCGATGGGAAATCTGCTTGCAGCTAAAAAAGTAACTGTTGACACTTGATCAAGAAGGGTAATCTCAAGTTCAAGTGTAAAAACTCGTAACACTTTCCGGCGTGACAGACCGGGGCCTTCTGATGGCGCTATGCTCGCGCATCACCTCACCCTACTGATTGGCCGCGCGACATGAACTTTTCTCAACGCTTGCGGATGCTCTTGTTCAGTGTGGCGCTGGTTTTGACCGCGTGCGGAGGCGGCGGGGGCGATGAAATGACCGCAGGGGCCACGCCGACAGGTGCAAGCGCCACCCAAATTGCGTCCAAGGCTGTAACCCTTCCCGTCAGTACCTATAGCCCGGCGTCGGCGGAATTGGGGGCTTGGACGGTATTGCAGACGGCGCGTGCATTGTGCGGTTTTGGTGCGTTGCGGCAAGTTGCCCGGCTTGACGCGGCCGCGCTGGCGCACGCGCGTTACCTCACCAGCGAATCCGTGGCCAATGCGTCGTCTGGACTGAGCCATCTTGAAACCAATACCGGCAACCCCAGCTACACCGGCTACGAGCCCTGGGATCGCACGCAACACCAAGGTTATGGCACCCAGGTGGCTGAAATTCTGGAGGGAACCACCTGGAACTATGACGTTGCCAACCCTCCGGTTTTTCCTTCAATGCTGGAACGTGGGGCGCAATCGATGCTCAATTTGCTGACCACGGTGTATCACCTACAGGGGGCCATGTACGAAGGTGCTGATGTGGGCATGGGGGCTGACCTGCAAACCCTGGTTCAAGGCACTTCAAAACGCGAGGAATACCGTTTTGGCTCGCTCAACGGGTACCAGACGCAACGCATCAAACTGGGCCAAGGACAGCTTGCCACCTACCCCTGCCAGGACAGCATCAATGTACCGCCCGCATTTGCGCCAGCGTATGAAACACCCAACCCGTTTCCCGCCATAACCAGTGCACAGCAGACTGTTGGCCCACCAATTTACCTCAAGGCCGATGCCGGGCAAGTGCTGACCCTGACCGACAGCGTGGTCAGCAGCAACGGTGTCGCGGTAGCCACCACTTGGCTCACCCGCGCGAACGATCCAGCGCGCATCGCGCCGTTCCAACCTTACATCGGCATCAATGAAGTTTTTGTGGTGCCAAGCGCTGCGTTGCGCGCCAACACCTCGTACCAGGTCAAGCTGGTGGGTTATTTGGACGGTATTCCTTTTAACCAAACGTTCACCATGTCCACCGGGCAGTGAGCCCTGATTCTGTAGGTTGTGCGCAACAGACTGTTTGTAGCTGCGCTCACTCCGTCATGCCAAACCGCCGCCGCAAGTGGATGCCCAGCCAGGTTCCGGGCAAGGCAGCCGCCAGCCACAGCCAGCCATGCAGGCTGCCTGAAGCCACGCCCGACACAAAAGCGCCAATGTTGCAACCATAGGCGATGCGCGAGCCATAGCCCAGCAGCAAGCCGCCCAGCACCGCCGCCAGCAGAGAGCGCCACGGAAAGTTCCACGCAGGCGCAAAACGCCCGGCTAGCGTGGCGGCCAAACCGGCACCGAGCATGATCCCCAGGTCCATCAAGGACGTGGTGTCCTGCAACACGCCACCGGCCAGCGCTCCGCTTTGAAAGTCGCCTTGCCAAAAGCCACTGCTGGCAGCCTGCCAACCCAGCGCCTGCGCCGCCTTGGCTCCCCACAGGGTAAAGCCCCAGGTAATCGACCAGGGGTGACCTGCGGTGACCAAGGTAGCCAGGTTGCCCAGCGCCAGCACCACCGCTGCGGCCATGACAGGCCACGGGCCACGCAGCCAGGCGCGCCAATTGGGTAACACCGGTCGATTCAAACTTGATGGACGATCTGACGCGGCAACCGGCGCAGCTACCGGTCGTGCCCAGACGCGCAGCAAGCCGGCCAGCACGGCCAGCGCCGTCAGTTGCAGTCCCAACGCAGTTTTCCAGCCCAGCACGTCCGCCAGCACCACGGCCTCGTGCGACGGCAGCGCTTGCCACCAGCCCATGTGCAAACTGGCCCAGAACGACCCCGCGCACGCCGCCAGCAGCACCACCACCATGCGCAGGCTGCCCCCGCCTGCGGTGTACAGCGTGCCAGAGCCGCAGCCCCCGGCCACCTGCATGCCCACACCAAACAAAAATGCTCCCACCGCCACTGAGACGCTCACCGGTGCCCAGGCCCCGCCCACGCTTTGTCCCCACAGCTCGCCTTGTGCCAACAGCGGTGCAAACAGTGTGGTGGTCAAGGCCAGCAACAGCAATTGCGCCTGCACGCCGCGCATGTCACGCGCCACGATCATGCGTCGGTAGGCACTGGCAAATCCAAACGAGGCGTGGTACAGCGCCAGGCCCAGCACCAAGCCGATCGCCCACAGCAGCACTGGCCGCCAGCCGTCGGCGCTGCGCTGCAGCGCCACACCTGCCAGCACCAGCAGTCCCAATGTCAACGGTAGCGTCTGGATGCGGCTGGTGGGGCTATGGCTTGCGGTGACTTGAGGCAATGCAACGGCTGGCAACGTTAGCTCATGGCTGGGTGGCATCGTGCGCGATCCGTTCAAACACCGGGTCCAGTTCAGCGGCCATGGCGTTCAAGGTAGCTGAGGCATAGGGTGCAAACACGGCGCTGGGCGTGCGGTAGGTCAGGCTGGCCGTACCGTCGGCGTTTTCGGTCACGTAAAACCGGATCGGCGCTTCGATGCCCGCAGGCACGCTGGCTTGCAACATGCGTACCGCGTAGTCGTTGCGAAACACCATCAGCACCGCGTTGCCGGGTATCTTGATGCCGCGCCCGGCCGCACCGGCACTGGCGCTGGCTGTAGCCACCAACCCCATTTTGTGTTGTTTTACGGTGGCCTCCAGCCGAGACACCAGGGTACTGAAGCTGTGCGTGCTGGGCAAGGTGTGGGTGCCCGGTAGCGCATGGGTTGGGTTGGGCGGTGTTTGCGCCCAGACGCCTTGGGTCAGCGGCAGTGTCAGCGCCAACAGGGCGGCACGCAGCCAGTTGGATCGTGTGAGGTTCATGATAAAAGTCCTTGTATTCAGTGCTGGGGTATCTGCTGGGTCAACAGGGCTTGCACTTGGCTAACTTGGTCGTCCACTGAGATGCTGACCCAACTGGTCACATCCAGCGCGCGGTCTTCAAATACATCAACGCCCGGGTGTTGCACCGCCCATTGCGCCACCGCCGCGTCGCGCTGCAACAGCAATTGACGCATTTGCGGACGAAACAGCACAAATAGGGCGCTGATCCAGCGGTTCACCGGCCACGACGGCGCAGCGTGGTCAATGTTGAACCGCGCCAGCAATTGCGTCACGTCACAGGCGGCGTACCAGGCCTCATTTGTCACCCAGCGGTTGGTGGTGAACAGGCCGATCGGAAAGCCATACGCATCCATCGAGATGGCTATCAAATGTGATAGCGCATCGCGCCCTTTCGGCCAGGGCTCAGAGGCATTTTGATGCTCAATCGGTTGCATGCTATCGGGCATGCCAGGCGGTCGAATAAAGGTGTGAAAGTGCCCGTGTTCGCCGTCCAACCCACGGTGCGCGTGGTAGTAATACTGCGACTGCGTGTCGCGGTCAAACACGTCGTCGTTGGGGTAGTGGTTGAGCTCGATGAAATCACCCTGCCCACGCAACACTTCACCAACGATGTTCAGGCCACCCTTGGTCAGCACGCGGTAGCACTCGGTGATCTGCTGGCCAGCGGCTTGCATGGCCAGCAGCTCTGCTGTGGGCAGACCTTGCAAGAGCGGCGAGGCTGGCGCGGGCACCGTAACGCTCACATCTTGGCGGCGCAGGGGTTCTTGGCGGCGCAAGGGTTTTTAGCAGCGCAGGGATTTTTGTTCATCTTGGCGCTGCACGGGTTCTTGGCCGAGCACGGATTTTTTGCCGCGCAGGGGTTTGCGGCTGCACCGGCTTTGGGCTTGTAGGTTTTCTGCACGCTGGCGGTGTAGGCGGTCAAGGCGGCCAGTTCGCGTGAATCCCACGCCAAGGGCTTGGTGGCCATCGGCACGACCAGGCAAAACTGCACCATTTCGTCGAGCTCGATTTTTTTCAGACCACCGCGGTCGTCGGCCATTTGCACAAAGTGCGGATACGGCTGGGCAAAGGTGTTCATGTAGGCATTGCCATTGAAGTGGCAAGAGTTGCACGACAGTCCGTTGCTGCTGAGCTTGGTGTCAGAAAAAAGTTTTTTACCCATGGCGATCAGTTCGGCCGAGTTGCCTTTGGCCAAGTGTGTGCCCGCTGGGCGTGTGACCAGTTTTGGGTCCACCTTGCCACTGGCAGCGCACGGGTTTTTGGCAGAGCAAGGGTTTTTGGCGGCACACGGATTCTTTGCGGCGCAGGGGTTCTTGGCGGCACAAGGGTTCTTCAGCATTTTGGGCGCGCAAGGGCTCTTGGCAGCGCACGGATTCTTGGCCGAACACGGATTCATTTTGCGTGGTGCGCAGGGGTTACGCGGTGCGCATGGGCTTTGGGCAAAAGCGGCGGGGGCGCCAAATGCCATGCCGAAGATGGAAGCCAGAATGGCCGAACGGATGGCCGAAGGTTGTTGTTTCATCAAAGTCTCCTGAGGTGGACAAAATCAGCGGACACAATCTGTCCGTGCTGCTTAGACGGGGTGGGCCCGGCGTTTCTTACACCCAACCACCAGCATTTGGCAGAAATGCACCAGCGGGTGCACATCAGGCCTACAGCAAGGCGTCGAGTTTTCCTGATCTGTCGAGCGCGTTCAGGTCGTCAAAGCCGCCCACATGCAGGGCACCGATATAAATTTGGGGTACGGTGCGGCGCCCGGTTCGCGCCATCATGGCTTCCCACAAGCCTGGTGCAGCATCCACACGAATCTTGTTGAATTGGGTGATGCCTTTGCGAGCCAGCAAGCGCTCGGCGCTTTGGCAGTAGCCACAGCCTTGCGAGCTGTACATGGTGATTTCAGCCATGGTGTTCTCCTGTTGCAGTTTGGAGCTGCTACTTTACAGGTGGTAATGAGACGAAAAGTGTTTCAACGTATCATCGACCATACTTTTCGTATCAAACGACACCATGGACAGGCTGACCACGCTGCTTTCGCATTTTTCCCTGCACGCGGGTGTGTTCTACACCGGCAACATCTGCGGCATTCACGACTTTGCGCCAGACAGCTTGCGTGGTCATATCCATCTGATCCGGCGTGGCCCGGTGCAGGTGGTGGGCGTGAAGCCAGTGGTGTTTGACATCACCGAACCCACGCTGTTGTTTCTGCCGCGACCCGACACACATCGGCTGGTGGCGGACGACCGCGCCGGGGCCGATGTGGTTTGCGCCACGGTGCAGTTTGGCGGTGGTGGCCGTAACCCGATGACCGATTCGCTACCGGATGTGGTGCTGATTGAACTGGCGCACTTGCAAGGCGTAGAAGCCTTGCTCGGCTTGATGTTTGATGAGGCTTTTGCGCAGCACGACGGTCGTCAGGCGGTGCTGGACCGTTTGTGTGAGGTGCTGATGATCCGGCTGTTGCGCCATTGCATTGACCAGGGTCTGACGCAAGGCGGCACCTTGGCCGGGCTGGCTGATACGCGGCTGGCCAAGGCCATTAGCGCCATTCACGAAGACCCCGCAGCAGCGCGCGACCTGTCTGCCATGGCCGCTTTGGCGGGCATGTCACGCGCGCGTTTTGCGGTGCGTTTTCGGGAGGTTACCGGTGTGACTCCGGCCGATTACCTGGCCTCGTGGCGCATCATGACGGCGCAAGGCCTGCTAAAAAAAGGCCGCCCGCTCAAACATGTGGCAGACGACGTGGGCTATGGCAGCGCCAGCGCACTGACGCGCGCGTTTGTGCGCAAGCTGGGGTGTTCCCCCAGCGATTGGCTCAAGGGCATGGGGACGGTATGAACGCGCTGACCCTGGTGACGATGCTGTGTTTTGCCGGCAACTCGGTGCTGTGCCGGCTTGCGCTGCACCAGACCCAGCTGGATGCCGCCAGTTTCACGTCGGTGCGCTTGATCGCCGGGGCATTGGTACTGGTTTCGCTGGTGTACGGTCGGCAGCGGTTTGCTGACAAGGGTGTCAACCGCCACGCAGGTGTGGGTGGCAACTGGGGGTCGGCGTTGGCCTTGTTTGTTTACGCCAGCGCGTTATCGTTTTCTTATGCCGACATGACCACCGGCATGGGGGCGTTGCTGCTGTTTGGCGCGGTGCAGGCCAGCATGATTCTGACCGGCTTGTGGCGTGGCGAGCGGCTCAATGCGTGGCAAACCGTGGGGCTGGTGATGGCACTGGCTGGCGTTGCGGCCATCCTGGCGCCGGGGCTGGACTCGCCCCCACTGTTGAGCGCATTGTTCATGCTGACCTCCGGAGTGGCCTGGGGGGTGTATTCGCTGCGCGGGCGCGGGGTGGCTGACGCCACAGGGGATACGGCCGGAAACTTTTTGCGGGCCACGCCCATGGCGTTGCTGTTGAGCGCTGTATCCCTGGGGCAGCTACAAGCCGATGCGCAGGGGCTGCTGTACGCGGTGTTGTCGGGAGCGGTCACATCGGGCTTGGGTTATGCCATGTGGTACGCGGTGTTGCCACAACTTACCCGAACACGCGCCGCCGCTGTTCAGCTCAGTGTGCCAGTGTTGGCTGCGCTGGCGGGTGCGCTGTTCGTCAGTGAGCCCGTTACCTTGAGCCTGCTGCTGATGTCCATCGCGGTGCTGGGCGGCATTGCGTTGGTGGTTTACGGCCGGCGTAGCCCGGTGTAGCCGCAAAGTTTGCACGCAAGCCTGGTTGTTCACGCAGCTCTTGGCTGAAGTGGGCGCAGACGGTGTGATCGGCGCTGTTGGGCCGCTTCGCGGTTGTAAGCAATTCAACCGGGCAACGACCAAACAAACCAATGAATCAGTTTGGTTCTGTCACAGGCAGATGCACACCCGAGTTTTCCACATGTCAGCAAACGCCACCGAAGACACCGGTTTCAAACTTTACAAATTGCTCAACGGCACCCTCATCGTGTTGGCCATGCTGACGGTGCTGGAAGGGGCGGCGTTGACCGAGTGGACCGCCATGGCCACCATTTTCATCACCCTGGCAGCCAACGCCGTGGCCGAGGCTTTTGCACGTGGACTGGCAGATGAGATCAGCTTCAAACAGCGCATGACCCTGATGCAGGGGCTGCTGCAGTTGCGCCGTTCATTTACCGTGGTGTTGCCAGCCGTGGTACCCGCACTGGCTTTTGCTGCCGTCTCGCTGGGCTGGTTACCACTGGGCACGGCGTTTGCTGGTGCCTGCTGGGTTTTGGTGCTGAGCTTGTTCGCTGCGGGTTATACCGCCTGCGCGGTCAACGGGGCGCGGTTCTGGCGCGGCATGCTGTACGGTCTGGTGATCAGCTCGTTTGGTCTGGCCATTGTGGCGCTGCGGTTGATCACGCCCTGAAACCCTACGCACATGAATTGGCCCGGGTGAACGCGAGACGCGCCGCTCAGCTTGCGAGACGCTGAGAGCCGATGCAGACGATCAGGGTGTAAGCATTTGCCGTCACGCGCAGACTAAAAAGCTTGAAGCATGGGTCTTGATGGCGCATGTCCATCTCAACCCTCATTCGAGAAAGCGCATATGCAGACCCAAAAAACAGCCCTCATCACCGGCTCCACCAGCGGCATCGGTCTGGGTATTGCCGAATACTTTGCGAAACAAGGTATCAACATCGTCCTCAACGGGATGGGCGATGCCGCAGAAATTGAGGCCACCCGCGCCCGGCTGGCGGCCACCTACCCGGTCAAAGTCGGGTTTTACGGGGCAGACATGGGCCAGGCCGCGGCCATTGAAAACATGTTTGCGTCAATTGATGCCGAGTTTGACGGCGTGGACATTCTGGTCAACAACGCGGGCATCCAGTTTGTGGCACCGGTGGATGAATTTCCAACAGCCAAGTGGGATGCGATCCTGGCCATCAACCTGACCTCGGCATTTCACACCACGCGCCTGGCCTTGCCGCACATGAAAAAGCAGCAGTGGGGGCGCATCATCCAGGTGGCCTCGGCGCACGCGCTGGTGGCCTCGCCTTTCAAGTCGGCCTACGTGGCGGCCAAACACGGTATTGCCGGGTTGACCAAAACCGTGGCGCTAGAGGTGGCAGAACTTGGCATCACGGTCAATGCGGTGTGCCCGGGTTATGTCTGGACACCGCTGGTGGAAAAGCAGATTCCGGAAACCGCCAAGGCACGGGGCATCACCGAAGCGCAAGTTATTCAAGACGTGTTGCTCACCGCGCAGCCGACCAAAAAATTCGTCACGGTTGAACAAGTGGCCGCGCTAGCGGGTTTTCTGGCCAGCGACGCCGCTGCCTCCATCACCGGTGCGGTGATCCCGATCGACGGTGGCTGGACCGCGCACTGACCCGGCCCGCACCATGAAAATGAACGACGTTCTTCAATTGCCGTCGATGCCTGCGGCATCGCCCTCGTATCCGCGTGGCCCCTACCGCTTTATTGACCGCGAATACCTGATCATCACGTACGAGTCAGACCCGCAGGCGATTCGCTCTGCCTTGCCCGAACCGCTGGAACCCGATGGCAGCAACACCGTGCTGTATGAATTCATCCGGATGCCCGACTCGGCGGGTTTTGGCAGCTACACCGAATCTGGCGTGGTGATTCCGGCGCTGTACCAGGGCGAGCACGTCAACTTCACGGCGCAGATGTACCTGGACGACGAGCCGCCGATAGCCGGCGGACGCGAAATCTGGGGCTTTCCCAAAAAACATGGCCACCCCAAATTGACCGTGGTGCAAGACACGCTCACCGGCACGCTGGACTATGCAGGTGTTCAGGTGGCCGTGGGCACCATGGGTTACAAACACCAACACCTGCTGTACGACGTGGCGGGGCAAAAGCAATGCTCATCGGCCTCGATCATCGACAAAATGAGTAAAACCCAAGTCAACCTGAAACTCATTCCCGGGGTGGACGGCCAACTGGCGATTGCGCAACTGGTGGCCTACAACCTGACCGACATCGCCGTGCAGGGTGCTTGGTCGGGCCCGGCCCGGCTGCATTTGACCGCGCATGTCAATGCGCCAGTGGCCGATTTGCCGGTGCACAAGACAGTTGGTGGTTTGCACTTTATTGTCAACCTGACGCTGCCCTATGGCCGTGTGTTGTTTGACTACCTTGCCCCATCTACAGCAACCCCATCAGGAGAATAAGCCATGCCCAAGCCACAAACAACAGCGTGTGAACCGCCCAGCCGCGTGGTGCTGGTCATGCAAGGCGGCGGTGCACTGGGGGCTTTTCAAGCCGGCGTCTATGAGGCCATGCACAGCGCAGGCATCGAACCCGACTGGGTGGTGGGTACGTCCATCGGAGCCATCAACGCTGCCTTGATTGCAGGCAACAAACCAGAGCACCGACTGGATTGTTTGCGTGAATTCTGGGACATGGTTTCCAGCGCCAGCACTTCATCGTCGCTATGGAACACCTTTGGCATGCTCAACCTGGTGCACAACATGGTGACCGTTACCAACGGTGTACCTGGTTTTTTCAAACCCAACCCAAGTGCGCTCATGGGCACACACCTGCCGGTGGGTGTTACGCAAGCGAGCTTTTACAGCACCGAACCGTTGCGCAACACGCTCTGTGAGTTGGCCAACTTCAATCGCATCAACGCGCATGCCACCCGCTTGACGCTGGGCGCGGTGAACGCCCGCAGCGGCCAGATGCGCTACTTTGACAGCCGCGACACCGCGCTCACCATCGACCATGTGATGGCCTCGGGCGCGCTGCCACCGGCTTTCCCGGCCGTGATGATCGACGGTGAGCCGTATTGGGACGGTGGCATTTATTCCAACACGCCCCTGGAAGTGGTGATGGACGACAACCCACGCCAGGACTCGGTGATCTTTGCCGCCCAGTTGTGGCAACAAGAGGGTGCCGTGCCAGAGACTATTGCCCAGGTCAGCAGTCGGCTCAAAGACATTCAGTACGCCAGCCGGGCCGAGAGCCATGCGGCGCGGCAGCAGCAAATTCACCACCTGCGCCACATCGTGCGCCAGCTCGGGGGGCTGTTGCCGCCAGCCGTACGCGCCAAACCTGAGGCCAAAGCGTTGCTGGGTTGGGGCTGCGGCACTGTGATGCATCTGCTGCCCATGCAGGCACCGGCGCTCAGCGGTGAAGACCACACCAAAGACATCGACTTCACGCCAGCGGGTATTCGCGCACGCTGGAGGGCCGGGGTGGAATTTGCCCAGCGGCGTATCGATGCAGCCCCGTGGAACGATCCCTTTGATCCGATGCTGGGCATTGTGGTGCACAAATAGACGAGCCGTGCAGGTGGACACCATGCTCAACCGGACGCTGTGCAGCCTGTCACATCGGTGCTGCGCGTTGTTGCTTGTGTTGTTGGCAAGCGCGACTGCGTCTGCGCAGGTGCTTAACGGGTTTGACTTGCGGCAGTCACTGGTGCCGGCAGATCAGATTTTTCCGGGCGGGCCGGCCAAGGACGGCATACCAGCCATTGATCGGCCGCAATTTGTTGCTGCGGCAAAGGCCGATTTTTTACAGTCGGATGATCAAGTCCTTGGTTTGCAAGTGCAAGATGTGGCGCGCGCCTACCCACTGCGTATTCTGAATTGGCACGAGGTGGTCAACGACCAGTTGGGGCCAGATCCGGTGGTTATCACCTACTGCCCGTTGTGCGGCACCGGTGCGGTGTTTGATCGGCGCGTGGGCGTCAAGGTACTCAGCTTTGGCGTGTCGGGCCTGCTCTACAACAACGACGTGCTGCTGTACGACCGGCAGACCAACTCACTGTGGTCGCAATTGATGGGGCAGGCCATCAGCGGGCCCATGAAAGGGCGGCGTTTGCGTTACCTGCCCGTGACCCATACCCGCTGGGACGATTGGCACCAGGCACACGCAGCCACCCAGGTGCTGACGACCGACACGGGTGCGCAGCGATCGTACGACCGGAATCCGTATGCAGGCTACGACACCAGCAACGATGTGATGTTTCCGTTGCGCTTCAGGTCGGCAGGCTTGCATCCCAAAGAGCGTGTGCTGGCCGTGGTCATGGGTACGCAGGCCAAGGCTTATCCATTTGTCGAACTTGCCAAAACCAATGGCGTACTGAACGACCACTTTGCCGACAGGCGGTGGACGATCCGCTTTGACCCGCGTGCCGGCCGGGCGACACTGCACGATGAACATGGCGTACAAGCCCCTGCCGTGGTAGGGTACTGGTTCGCGTGGTACGCGTTCCATCCCGAGACAGCCGTGTTCCGGGCCGAAGCGAAAGGTCGACCGTGAAGGTGGGTCTGATGTACCAGTTGGTGAGCTTTAACTGATGGTCAACTCGATGTCGATTCGTACCCGCCTGATCCTGGCTTTTGCTGTCTTGCTGGCGCTGCTGTTTGCCGTGGCAGCCGTATCATTGCAGCGGTTGGAGGTTCTGACGGCCACCACGCAGGACATTGTCAACTTCCAGGCACGTCGTGCGCAGCTGGCACAACGCATCAACCAGCACGCGCAGGCCGAAGCCATCATATTGCTCAACCTGTTGCAGACCAGTGGGCGTGAAGAACGCGTCAAACTCTACGCTGCGCTGGATGAAGAAATAGCGGCTTCGGGCAAAGCCGTCAGCGACCTGGACATGACCATGCTCAGTGCCGAAGTGCAAGGCGAAATCGACCACATCAGTGATTTGCGCCAGCGCTACGGCGTGCTGCTGCAAGAAACGGTTGAGCTGATTGAAATCGAAGGCACACCCAAAGCGCGAGCTTATTTTGAAGACCGCACGCACAAGGTGTTGCGTACGCTGCTGTTTGATACCCAGGCGTTGGAAGATCAGCTGCAGCAGATGATGCAGTCTGAGCTGGAGCAGCTCAAACTGGCCGCTGACCAGGCGCGGCAACGGGTCATCTGGCTAGCGTTCGCCGCGCTGGTGATCGGCGTTTGGTTGGCCTGGTTCATAGCGCGCGGCATTGTGGTTCCGGTGCGCTCGGCCGTGTCTTTGGCACGCGGCATTGCGGCGGGTCACTACGACCTGGACGTGCCGCAGGGCCAGCGCGGTGAAATTGGGGCGCTGCTGCGCGCGCTACGCACCATGCGCGACAGCATTGCCAGCCGGGAAGCAAAAATACTGCGCCTGGCGTATGTCGATCCACTGACAGATTTGCCCAACCGCACGCGCTTCACGGAGCTGTTTGACGAACGGCCCGCGCAGCAAAACGGTGCGTTGGTGCTGCTTGACATCAACCGCTTTGCCGCCATCAACAATGCGCTAGGGCACGCGGTGGGAGACCAGCTGCTGTGCCAGATTGCCAGGCGCATCCAGCAGGCGCTGGGTGCGTCTGATCTGGTGGCACACTTTTGGGCCGACCAATACGCCTTGCTGCTACCCGATGCCGACCGGGTGCACGCCGCGGCGCAGGTGCAGCACATCATCGACACGCTGCGTGCGCCGATCATGCTCGAAGGCCAGCGGCTGGATATTGAAGTCAGTGCTGGCGTGGCCTTGTACCACCCTGGCAGTGCCCGTCTGCACGACTTGCTGCGCTGTGCCAGCCAGGCGCTGACCCTGGCCAAGCGACACCACGACCCAATGGCCTTTGTGGCTGATATGCAGGGTGATGTACCTCCGGCACAACTGTCCTTGATTGGTGAAATGCGTGAGGCACTGGCGCAGGGTGAGTTTGTCATTTACTACCAGCCCAAACTGAACCTGGCGCAACACCAGATCACCGCCGCCGAGGCGCTGATTCGCTGGCGGCATCCGCTCAAGAGCATGATCCCGCCGATGCAGTTCATTCCGTTTGCCGAGCAAACCGGTTTTATCCGCGAGATCACACCCTGGGTGGTGCGCCAGGTCATTGCCGATGCCGCCCAGTGGCAACGCCGCGGCTTGTCGGTGGTGGCATCGGCCAACCTGTCCACCCTTGATCTGCTGAGCCATGCGCTGGTGCAAGACATTCAGCAGTGCGCCACGCAAGCCGGTTTGCTGCCTGCGCAACTGTGCCTTGAAATTACCGAAAGCGCCTTGATGGATCAGCCCGAGCTGGCACTGCAACACCTGCACGAGTTGTCGGTGTTCGGTTTCAAGCTGTCGATTGACGACTACGGCACCGGCCAGTCGTCGCTGGCTTACGTCAAGACCCTGCCGGTCAACGAGCTCAAGATCGATCGCGCTTTTGTGACTGGTGTGGATCACACCCCCAAGAACGCGGCCATCGTTCGCTCCACCCTGTTGCTGTGCCGCGAACTGGGGCTGTCGGTGGTGGCCGAAGGCGCTGAAACGGCTGAAGAACTGGCCTGGCTCACCGCCAACCAATGCGACCTGGTGCAAGGCTACGTGGTGGCCAAACCGATGCCGCTGAATGAATTTTTAACCTGGGTTGAGAAATACAACAACCCTGATACTTGCGGGACAGATCTTTAGCTCTGTCCTCAACTGACTAAACCTTGCGGGACAGATCTTTAGCTCTGTCCTCAACTGATTAAACCTTGCGGGACAGATCTTTAGCTCTGTCCTCAACTGACCGGAAAAATCATGGCCACACCTTTCGACTGTCAACTGTTTGTCATCGGCGGCGGCTCCGGCGGTGTGCGCGCCGCGCGCATCGCGGCCAACCTGGGCGCGCGGGTCATCATTGCGGAAAACTTTCGCTACGGCGGCACCTGCGTCATACGCGGTTGTGTGCCCAAGAAGTTGCTGGTGTACGCCTCACACTACGCACAAGAATTTGCCGACGCTGCCGGCTTTGGCTGGAGCGTGCCACCAGCCACCTTCTCGTGGCCCAAGCTGATCGCGGCCAAGGACGCAGAAATCAGCAAACTCAGCGCCATGTACGAAAAAAATCTGCTGAACTCGGGCGTGCAGGTGCTGCAAGGCGCGGCGCGCGTGGTGGATGCGCATACCGTCGAGGTGAATGGCCAGCCATGGCGCGCCGAGCACATTCTGGTAGCCACCGGCGGCACGCCGTTTTTGCCTGCGCTGCCAGGCATCGAACACGCTATAACCTCCAACGAGGTGTTCAACCTGCCCACGCAGCCCAAGCGGGTGCTGATTGTGGGTGGCGGCTACATTGCGGTGGAGTTTGCCGGCATCTTCCATGGGCTGGGCAGTGCGGTCACGCTGGCTTATCGGGGTGAGCAGATTCTGCGTGGCTTTGACGATGATTTGCGCGCCCACCTGCACGATGAGATGGCGCAAAAAGGCGTGCGCATTCTGTTGCATACCGACGTCACCGGGATCGAAAAGCAAAGCGATGGCAGCTTGCAAGTGGGCTTGCGCATTGGCAGCGATGGTGCGCCAACCCAGGCTGGTTTTGACGCTGTCCTGTACGCCACCGGGCGCGTGCCCCAAACCACTGACCTTGGTCTGGCCGAGGCTGGCGTTGCGCTGGACAAGACCGGCGGTGTCATCGTCGATGCCTACGGCCACAGCAACGTGCCCAGCATTCACGCCGTGGGCGATGTGACCAACCGCATTGCGCTCACTCCGGTAGCAATCCGCGAAGGCGCTGCCCTGGCGCAGACGCTGTTTGGCACCGCCCCCACCGCTGCCGACCTGACCACCGTGCCTTCTGCGGTGTTCAGCCAGCCGCAGATTGGCACCGTGGGCCTGACTGAAGAAGAGGCGCTGCAGCAGGTGGCGCAGATTGACATTTACCGCGCCAACTTTCGCGCGCTGGGTCGCGGCCTGGCCGGTGGTAAAGAGCGCACGCTGGTCAAGCTGATTGTGGACAGCGCCAGCCAGCGCGTGCTGGGCGCGCACATGGTGGGCGACGACGCAGCCGAGATCATCCAGAGTCTGGCGGTGGCCATCCGCATGGGTGCCACCAAAGCCGACTTCGACGCCACCGTGGCGCTGCATCCCACCTCGGCCGAAGAGTTTGTTACGCTGAAAGAAAAAACCACCCGAACCCGCCAGGTGTGAACGCTGCATGAACCCACAGACAGAGATCATTGATGGCTTGACGCAAACAGCGGCCAGCATTTCACCCAAGTACTTTTACGACGCAGCGGGCTCGGCGCTGTTTGAGCAGATCACCCGGTTGCCAGCGTATTACCCGACGCGCGTCGAGCGACAGATCATGACCATGCATGGCGCGGACATCGCGCAACGCATCGGCACGGGTGGCACGGTCATCGAGCCCGGTGCTGGCAACTGCGAAAAGGCCCGCGCGCTGTGCGAGCTGGTTCGGCCCGAACGCTTTGTGGCGCTGGACATCTCTGAAGACTTTTTGCATCAGGCTGTGGCCGGTCTGCGTGCGGCCTTGCCAGGCGTTCGCGTCAGTGCCGTGGTGGCCGACTTGACGCATGCCTTCGTGCTCCCCGGGGATGTGCCCATGCCTCGGCGGCTGGTGTTTTACCCTGGCTCGTCCATTGGCAATTTTGATCCGCTCCATGCACTGGCCTTGCTTACCCGCTTGCGTGCGTTGCTCGACACCGACGGCGCCTTGCTGATTGGCGTGGATATGGTCAAGGACGAGGCCGCACTCAACGCTGCCTATGACGATGACCAGGGGGTCACGGCTGCTTTTAACCGCAATGTGCTGAACCACGTCAACCGGCTCATCGGCAGCAACTTTGACACGGCGCAGTGGAAACACCGTGCTTTTTTTAACGCCACCGCGTCGCGCATTGAAATGCACCTGGAGGCTTGCGCCGACATACGGGTGCAGTGGACGGGTGGTGAGCGCCACTTTGTGCGTGGCGAGCGCATCCATACCGAAAACAGCTACAAATACCGGGCAGACGATTTTGTTGCACTGCTGCGTCGGGCCGGGCTGACGCAAACGCAGGTCTGGACTAATCCCGCCAACTGGTTTGCCATGATGCTGGCCCGGCCGTGAAGCATGCTCTGGAGTTTGCCAAGATGAATCCTGCGTCATTGCTTTCAAGCTATCAAGCGGTGCGTCAGCACACGCTGGCACTGGCTGCCCCGTTAAGTGCCGAAGACTGCTGCGTGCAGTCCATGCCCGATGCCAGCCCGGTCAAATGGCATCTGGCGCACACCACCTGGTTTTTTGAGACCTTTGTGCTGGAGCGTTGGGAGCCACACTTCACACCCTTTGATGCGAGCTTTCGGGTGCTGTTCAACTCGTACTACAACGCGGTTGGCGACAAGCACCCACGGCCCCAACGCGGCATGCTCACACGCCCGGGGCTGAGCGAAGTGCTAGCCTACCGCGCGCAGGTCGATCAGCGCCTGCAAGCGTTGTGGCCAGCGCAATCGGCCAACGCCGAACTGCGCCAACTGATCACGCTGGGCCTGCAGCATGAGCAGCAACACCAGGAGCTGCTGCTGACCGACGTGCTGCATTTGTTGTCGCGCAACCCCCTGTTTCCCGCTTACAGCACGTCCGTGTCTGTGGTCGAGCCAGCACAGGCGTTGCGCTGGCAAGCGTTTGAAGGCGGCCTGGTGGCCATCGGCCACAGCGGAGACGGTTTTTGTTTTGACAACGAAACACCGCGGCACCAGGTTTTTCTGCCGCCGTATCAACTGGCATCGCGGCTGGTGACCAACGTTGAATATGCCGCTTTCATCGCCGCAGGTGGCTACGCTGACCCTGTGTATTGGCTGGCCGAAGGCTGGGACTGGCGTGTGGCGCAGCAACGCCAGCACCCACTGTATTGGCAGCGCCAGGGCCATCAGTGGCAGGCATTCACACTGGGCGGCCTGCACCCGCTGGACGCGCAACAGCCAGTGCAGCACGTGTGTTACTTTGAGGCCGATGCCTATGCGCGCTGGGCCCAGGCGCGCCTGCCCACAGAGGCAGAGTGGGAACATGCGGCCAGCAGCGCCACAGGCCAGCCGCTGCAGCAGCTCTTTGATGTAGCCTGGCAATGGACTTCATCAAGCTATGCGCCTTACCCCGGCTTTCGCACCGCGCCGGGGGCCGTGGGCGAATACAACGGCAAGTTCATGGTCAACCAGTACGTGCTGCGCGGCGGCTCGGTGGCCACACCACCCGGGCACACGCGCGCCACCTACCGCAATTTTTTTGCGGCCAGTGCCTGCTGGCAGTTCACCGGCATCCGGCTGGCGCGGGACGCCGCCTGAAAGTGCGCTAACCCATCAAGCCTCAGGTACTTCCACCACCTGTACGCCACGCCAAAACGCCACATGGTTGGCAATGTTGGCCGCCGCCGTTTTCGGCGCGGGGTAGAACCAGGCCGCGTCCATGTTGGTTTGACCGTCCACTACCACGTGGTAGTAGCTGGCCACGCCTTTCCAGGGGCAGGTGCTGTGCGTGGCGCTGGGTTGAAAATACTGCATGTTCAAACTGCCCGCCGGAAAGTAGCGGTTACCTTCGACGGTTTCAAAGATGCTGGTTTGGGCAATCACGGTGTTGTGCCAAATGGCTTGGATCATGGGGGGTCTCCGGTGGGTGGTTGAACGTTTTTGTGTCAGTCGTGTCGGTGGCAAGATTTCTTACGAACCAGACAGTTTGACACTGCGCCGGGCCACTGTAAGAATTTTTGTGGGCGCACGACAAAACAAGGCGAGCGTCAGGCCGGGTGTCTGGTGACTCGTCACATCATTGACTGACATTGGCTCGGTAAAGGCTTTTATTCATGAATCAATCGCTGGTTGGCATCATCGGTGGCAGTGGTCTGTACCAGATGGACGCCCTGCAAGATGCGCAGGAACAGGTGGTGTGCACACCTTTCGGGGACCCGTCCGATGCGCTGGTGACCGGGCGCGTGCACGACGTGCCGGTGGTCTTTTTGGCCCGCCATGGCCGTGGTCACCGCCTGTTGCCCAGCGAGGTACCGTACCGCGCCAACGTGTACGCCATGAAGCAACTGGGTGTGCGCTACCTGTTGTCGGTGTCGGCGGTGGGCACGTTGCGCGAAAGCATCAAGCCGCTCGACATGGTGCTGCCAGACCAGTTCATAGACCTTACCAAACGGCGCGACAGCAGTTTTTTTGGCAACGGGGCGGTCGCCCATGTGTCGATGGCGCAGCCGGTGTGCCCGCTGGTGGCCGACGCGCTGGCGCGAGCTGTGCGCAGTGTACTGGCCAAGCAAGCTGACGGTAGCAGCGTGGTGCTGCACCCCAGCGGCACCTATGTCTGCATGGAAGGTCCGCAATTTTCCAGCAAGGCCGAATCGGGCTGGTACCGCAGCATGGGTGCCGATGTGATTGGCATGACCAACATGCCCGAGGCCAAGCTGGCACGCGAGGCGCAAATGGCCTACGCCACACTGGCGATGGTGACCGACTACGACTGCTGGCACCCCGTCGAGGCGCATGTCACCGCCAACATGGCGCTGGCCAACTTGCTCAAGAACGCCGCCCGTGCGCAGCAGATTCTGGTACAAGCCATTGCCCTGCTGGGCACTGAGCGCCCTGCCAGTGCAGCGCACACCGCGCTGGCCAACGCGCTGGTCACCCAGCCCGACGCCATGGCCCCTGAGGTGCGCGAGCGCCTGGCCGCGCTATTGGCCTGACTCCCTTACACCCGAACCAACTTTATGCACGACACCCTGCCCCGGCTACAAAAGATCAGCTTCCCGCGCCTACAGCGCACACGCCTGGACACGCTACAAGTGAACCTGGGCTACAAGTGCAACCAAAGCTGTTTGCATTGCCACGTCAACGCCGGGCCAAACCGTACCGAGATGATGGACGCAGACACCTTGGCGCTGATACCGCAGGTGCTGGCGGCGCGCCAGATCGGCACGCTCGACCTGACCGGTGGCGCGCCCGAGTTGCACACCGGTTTTCGCGTCCTGGTGCGCACGGCGCGCAGTGCGGGTGTGCGCGTGCTGGACCGCTGCAACCTGACCATTCTTTCTGAGCCCGGGCAAGAGGGGCTGGCCGAGTTTCTGGCCACGCAAGGGGTTGAAGTCGTGGCCTCGCTGCCCTGCTATTTGGCCGCCAATGTGGACCGGCAGCGCGGCGACGGCGTGTTTGACCGCAGCATCGCCGGTTTGCAGCAACTCAATGCGCTGGGTTATGGCCAGGCGGATTCCGGGCTGGTGTTGAATCTGGTCTATAACCCGCAAGGGGCGTCGTTGCCGTCCGACCAGCAAACGCTGCAGGCCGATTACAAACGCGAGCTGTTCCAGCATTTCGGCATTGTTTTCAACGAATTGTTTGCCCTGACCAACATGCCGATCCAGCGCTTTGGCTCCACGCTGGTGTCCAAAGGCACGTTTGACAGCTACATGGATTTGCTCCAGGCCAGTTTCCAGGCACACAACCTGCCCCATGTGATGTGCCGCAACACGGTCAGCGTCGATTGGCAGGGCTGGCTTTCGGACTGCGACTTCAACCAGCAGCTTGGTCTGCCGCTGGGCACCAGCGGGCTCAAGCGCCACCTGCGTGACCTGCTGCATGTCGATCTGGATGAGCATCCCATTCGCGTGGCCGGCCACTGCTACGGTTGCACGGCCGGGCAGGGCAGCAGTTGCGGTGGCGCGCTGGAATCATGACGGCACCATGACTCAGTTGCACATCAGCGTTGTCATTCCCGTGCTGAACGAAGCAGCAGGCATCGACGCAGCCTTGCAGGCGCTGCGCCCGTTGCAGACACGCGGCACGCAGATTGTGGTGGTCGATGGCGGCAGCAGCGACGACACGCTCTCGCGTGTGCGTGCACATGCGGTGCAGGTGCTGGCCGCGCCACGTGGGCGGGCGCTGCAAATGAATGCGGGCGCAAAGCAGGCCAGCGGTGACGTGCTGCTGTTTTTGCACGCCGACACTTGCCTGCCCGCCGATGCCGACAGCTTGATCACACAGGCACTCGCCAGTGGCGCTGCGGTTTGGGGCCGGTTTGATGTGCGTATTGCGGGTCGGTCTCGCTGGTTGCGCGTGATCGCGGCGTTGATGAATGCGCGCTCGCGCTGGACGGGTATCGCCACCGGTGACCAGGCCATGTTCATGACACGAGCGGCATTTGAGGCCACCGGCGGCTTTGCCTGCCAGCCCTTGATGGAAGACATTGAGCTGTCAGTGCGTTTGCGCCAACTGTCGCGCCCGGCCTGCCTGCGCGCCCAGGTCGTCACCTCGGGGCGGCGCTGGGAAACACGCGGCGTGTGGCGCACCATGGGGTTGATGTGGTGGCTGCGTCTGGCCTACTGGTGCGGTGCCGCACCGCAGCGGCTGGCGCAGCGCTATCGGTGACGACCATGATCCCACCCCGGCTCGTTATTTTTGCCAAAGCCGCGCAAGCGGGTGCGGTCAAGACCCGGCTAATGCCGGCGCTGGGTGCCCAGGGCGCTTGCCTGCTGGCGCGCCAGATGCTGGCCCACACCCTACAGCAGGCGCGCGCAGCACAGCTGGGCGCGGTTGAGTTGTGCATGAGTCCGGCACCCGACGACCTGGCCTGGCGTGACCTGGCGCTACCCGCTGACGTGGTACGCAGCGCGCAGGGCGAAGGCGACCTGGGCGCGCGCATGGCGCGCGCCGTAGCGCGTGTCACCACGCAGCAACGCCAACCGGTGCTGCTGATCGGCACCGACTGCCCCGGCCTGAGCACCGCACGACTGAGGCAGGCGGCGCTTGCGTTGGAACGCCATGATGCCGTGCTGGTGCCGGCCAGCGACGGTGGCTACGTCTTGCTGGGCCTGAAGGCGCCGTGCCCGGAAATTTTCAGGCAGATGCCCTGGAGTACCGCCGCCGTGGCCACGCTGACACTACAGCGCCTGGCCGCGCTGCATCTGCGCGTGTGGCAGGGGCAGCCGCTGCATGACATTGACGAACCGGCCGATCTGGTGCATCTGCCAGCGGCTTTCCAGGTAGCCAATTTGCACAAGAACAAGCAATCTACAGCCCCTACCAATACAACGCAAGCTACTGTTTAAGCCATAGCATTTCATCAACCGGAGGCCGCTTCATGAACACCCCAACCAGCACTCACCACCTTGTACAGGACTACTACGGTCAACAGCTTCAGGGCACGGCCGACCTGAAAACCAGCGCTTGCTGCGATGCCAGCGCCGTGCCCGGCTGGCTCAAGCCGCTGCTGGCGCGTGTGCACCCCGAGGTGCTGTCGCGCTACTACGGCTGTGGCCTGGTCTGCCCACCGTTGCTCGACGGTTGCCGCGTGCTTGATCTGGGCTGCGGCTCGGGGCGTGATGTCTATGCCCTGGCACAACTGGTCGGCCCGACCGGTGAGGTGGTCGGCGTGGATATGACCGACGAGCAGTTGGCGGTGGCGCGCGCGCACCAGGCGCACCACAGCGAGGTCTTTGGTTACAGCAACACCCGGTTTCTGCATGGCTACATCGAGCGCCTGGATGAATTGGGGCTGGAGGCCGACAGCTTCGACGTGATCGTGTCCAACTGCGTTGTCAACCTCTCGCCCGACAAAGACGCGGTGCTGGCCGGTGTGCAGCGCCTGCTGAAAGCCGGTGGCGAGTTTTATTTCTCGGACGTGTATGCCGACCGCCGTGTACCTGCGGCGGTGCGCAACGACCCGGTTTTGTATGGCGAGTGTCTCGGTGGCGCGCTTTACTGGAACGACTTTATCGGGTTGGCCCGGCGCCACGGCTTTGCCGACCCGCGCCTGCTGGAAGACCGTCCGCTGGAGGTGACCGACCCCAAGCTCGCCGCGCGCACCGGCCGCCTGCGCTTTTTCTCGGCCACCTACCGCCTGTTCAAACTGGCGGCGCTGGAGACGGCCTGCGAAGACTACGGCCAGGCTGTGATTTACCAGGGCAGCATCGCTGACCAGCCGAACCGCTTTGTGCTCGATAAACACCACGACATGCAAACCGGCAAAGTGTTTGCGGTTTGCGGCAACACCTGGCATATGCTGCACGACACGCGCTTTGCACCCCACTTCAGTTTCATTGGCAACTTCGACACCCACTTCGGCACTTTCGACGGCTGCGGCGGCGGCCTGCCGTTTGGCGCGGGTTCCGCAAACAGCTCCGGCGTCTGCGGACTGGCGGCTTGCTGCTGAGTCGTCACAAGCTGCGGCCTGTGTCACCCGTATCAAACCACGCTGGTAGCTTCATGCGCGCCCTTCTACCCATCATTCGCATCGCGAGCGCGTCGGTTTTGCTGCTGTTTTGGCAAATGTCCCACGCGGCCACCGACCGGCTGGTCATCACCGGGTCGAGCACCATTGCGCCACTGGCCGCCGAGATGGCCAAGCGCTTCGAACAACAAAACCCCGGCGTGCGCGTTGATGTGCAAAGTGGTGGCTCGTCGCGCGGCATAGCCGATGCACGCAGCGGTCTGGCCGATATCGGCATGGCTTCACGTGGGCTCAAAGACAGCGAAAAAGACTTGACGCCGCACACCATCGCGATGGACGGCGTGGGCATCATCCTGCACAAAACCAATGCAATCAGCGTGCTGTCGGATGAGCACATCAAGGCGATTTACCGGGGCCAGATCAAAAACTGGAAAGAAGTCGGTGGCCAGGACTTGGCGATCACCGTGGTCAACAAGGCCGAAGGCCGCTCCACGCTGGAGTTGTTCCTGCATTACACCGGGCTGAAAAACAGCGAGATCAAGGCGCAGATGGTGATCGGCGACAACCAGCAAGGTATCAAAAGCGTGGCGGCCAACCCGGGTGCCATCGGCTACGTGTCTATCGGCACCGCAGAGTACGAGGAAAACCATGGCACCGCGATCAAACTGATCTCCTTGCACGGCGTTGCCGCCACGGTGGCCAACGTGAAAAACGGCGCATTTCCGCTGTCGCGCCCGCTCAATCTGGTCACCAAAGGCGCACCCGTGGGTCTGGCCAAGCGCTTTGTGGACTTCGCTTTGTCCAAAGCCGTGGATGATCTGGTTGAGGCGCAGTTTTTTGTCCCATTGACCCACTGAGTGTTGCGGAAATTGAATAATTTCCGTGTCACTGACCGCTGGCTCGCCCCCGCGCTGGGAGTCGCAGCAGCAGGCTCCGGGCTGATCCTGCTGCTGGTGCTGGCGTTTCTGCTGCGCGAGGCGGCGCCGCTGTGGGGCAGTCACGCTGTCTTGGGGTTTGTTCTTGATGCCAGCTGGTATCCACTGGAAGGCCAGTTTGGCATGTTGCCCATGGTGGCGGCATCGCTGGCGGCAGCATTGGGCGCGCTGCTGCTGGCGGCACCGCTTGGCATCATCAGCGCGATTTTTCTGAATTTTTTGGCGCCGCCTGCTGTCGCCCGCAGCTACCGCATGATGGTTGCGCTGCTGGCGGGCATTCCGTCGGTGGTGTTCGGGCTGTGGGGGTTGACGGTGCTGGTGCCTTTGATTGCGCGCTGGCAGCCACCTGGCGCCAGCCTGCTGGCTGCCATGATGATTCTGGCGCTGATGATTCTGCCCACCGTGACCCTGACCAGCGCGTCAGCCATTGCGGCAGTGCCGCAAAATTTGCAGCAGGGCGCGGCCGCATTGGGTTTGACCCGCCAGGGCATGATCTTGCGCGTGGTGCTGCCCGCTGCCCGGGGTGGCATCACCAACGGCATTCTGTTGTCCGGGGCACGCGCACTGGGTGAAACCATGGCGGTGCTGATGGTTGCCGGCAATGTGGTGCAGTACCCGCTAGGACTGTTGCAGCCGGTGCGCGTGCTCACCGCCAACATTGCGCTGGAAATGGCGTATGCCACCGACGCGCACCGCGCCGCTCTGTTTGCCAGCGGGTTGTTGCTCACGCTGGTGGTCATGTTGCTGGCCTGGCTGGCGATCCGTGCCAACCGCCAGGTGTCGTATGTCTGAGCGCGTTTTCACCAGCGCCATCTGGCTCGGTGCGGGCGTCGTGACCGCGTTTTTTTTGTGGCTGTTGGGTGACCTGGTGTGGCAAGGTGCCGCCCACCTTTCGGTGTCGTTTCTGCTCTCTGACACGCTTGATTCCGGCCGCTCCGGCGGCATTGCGGCCATCCTTCTGTCCACCCTGCTGATTCTGGCGGTGGCGCTCTTGGCCGCCATTCCCCTCGGGCTGATGAGCGCCGTGTGGTTGACCGAATACACCCGGCGTGACAACGCATGGGGCGACGCAGTACGCATGAGCCTGGATGTGTTGGCGGGCGTACCGTCGATCGTTTTCGGCTTGTTTGGCAATGCTTTTTTCAGTGTTTATCTGGGGCTGGGCTTTTCCATTGTTTCCGGCGGCCTCACCCTGGCCTGCATGATTTTGCCAATCTTCATCCGTACCAGCGAGGCCGGTTTGTCGGCGGTCAGCGACGACTGGCGGCGCAACGCGGCGGCGCTGGGCATGTCGCGCGCCAGCGTGTTGTGGCATGTGTTGTTGCCCACGGCAGCACCGGCCATAGCCGCAGGCCTCATGCTGGGCGTTGGCCGCGCCACGGCCGAAACCGCAGCGCTGATTTTCACCAGCGGCTATGTGGACCGCATGCCAACGTCGTTGCTGGATTCGGGCCGGGCGCTGGCCGTGCACATCTACGACCTCAGCATGAACGTGACCGGTGGTGACCAAGCGGCCTATGCGTCGGCATTGGTGCTGATTATTCTGATCGTTTTCATCAACACGGGCGCATGGGCGCTGTCTGAGCGCTGGCTTGCCAGGAAAGTGACTTTTTCATGACTGTCAAAACCCCCACCTCGTGTCGTCCCTATACCCTCGGAGGGGTTACATCCGGCCCGCCCTGCTGCGAGCCGGTGCCGCATGTGCGCATTGCCGACCTCTCGGTGGCTTATGGGGGCAACACCGTGCTCGACGGCGTGTCGCTGGACATTTACAAGGGCTGCATCACGGCCTTGATTGGCCCCTCAGGCTGCGGCAAGACCAGTTTTCTGTCGGCCCTGAACCGCCTGACCGACCTGATACCGGGTGCCACCGTCAAGGGCAAAGTGGATATCGCTGGCCTGGACGTGCTGCACCCGCAGACCGACCTGCTGGCTTTGCGCAGACGCGTGGGCATGATTTTTCAGAAGCCCAACCCGTTTCCGCTGTCCATTCGGCGCAACCTGGAACTGCCCTTGCGCGAGCATGGCACGCGCAACCGCGCCCTGCTGGCCGACAAGATTGAAGCCGTGTTGAAAGAGGTCGGGCTGTGGGATGAAGTCAGTGACCGCCTGGACAGCCCGGCGCTGGCGCTATCAGGTGGGCAGCAGCAGCGCTTGTGCATTGCCCGCGCGCTGGTGCTGGAACCCGAAGTGCTTTTGATGGACGAGCCTTGCAGCGCGCTGGACCCGATTTCGTCGCGCGTGGTGGAGGAGCTGATTGAACGCTTGCGCGGCCGCCTCACGGTGGTGATCGTGACCCACAATCTGGCGCAAGCCCGGCGCATCGCCAACTACGCTGCCTTTTTCTGGATGACCGAGCGCGTCGGCAAGTTGGTTGAATTTGGTCAGTGCATCGAGCTGTTCGATGCGCCCCAGAGTGTGCTGACCCAAGCCTATGTTTCGGGCGCAGCAGGGTAAAGAAGACTTTGCGGTGTCGGACTGAAGGCGTGTTTGATCAGGCTGAGGCATCTGCGCCTGCGTCACCATGCAACGCCGCGATCAAGGGGCAAGCCACGTTACCGGTGGTGCAGCTGCATTGCACCACCAAGCCGGTCAGCGCCGACGCCATGCGCTTGAGGTCGGCCAATTTCTGCTGCACCAGCGCCAGTTTGCGTTCTGCCAGCGCGCGCGGCATCGCACTGCGTGCCGTCTTGCAGCCGCAGCAATTCGGCAATTTCATCCAGACTGAAGCCCAATTGCTGCGCCGATTTCACGAACTTGATCCGCGCCACATCATCGCCGCCATAGCGACGAATGCTTCCCAACGGCTTGTTCGGCTGCGCCAGCAAGCCCTTGCGCTGGTAGAAGCGGATGGTCTCCACATTAACCCCGGCGGCTTGAGCAAACACACCAATGGTGAGACTGTCTTTGGGGCTCTCAAACCTATTTTTCATAAAGCGCTTGACTCTGTACTTGACTACGGACTTATCTTACGCTGTCTGCACCTCAAATCCACTTCACAGGAGACCCGCATGACCGCCATCAACCGCATCGCCGACAAAGCCGGCACCTTGGGCAGCATCGTCTCGGCCTTTGGCTGCGCCGCCTGCTTTCCCGCCATCGCCAGCATCGGCGCGGCGTTGGGGCTGGGCTTTTTGCAAGAATTTGAAGGCCTGTTCATCAGCCGACTGACGCCGCTGTTCGCAGCCATTGCCCTGGTGGCGAACGCGCTGGGTTACTTGAGTCATCGGCAATGGCAGCGCAGCGTGCTGGGCATGGTTGGGCCCACGCTGGTGTTGGGGGCCTTGGGTTGGCTGGGCGGCGACGGTTGGCCGGTTGGGCTGCTGTATGCCGGGTTGGGCCTGATGCTGGCGGTGTCGGTGTGGGACTTGGTCTGGCCCGGCCACCGCCGTTGCGGCCCGGACGGCTGCGAACTGCCCGCCCGCCAGGCTTGAACCAGGAAAGACCACACCATGTCGCACGACACCTGCACCGGCTGCACGAGCGCAGCATGTTCTACAACCACAGATGTGCCCCAAAACACGGGGCTGCACATTGCCATCATCGGCAGCGGCGGTGCGGCCATGGCGGCAGCGCTCAAGGCGGTGGAATGCGGTGCGCGCGTGACGCTGATCGAGCGCGGCACCATCGGCGGCACTTGCGTCAATGTGGGTTGCGTGCCGTCAAAAATCTTCATCCGCGCGGCGCACATCGCCTATTTGCGTCAAGGCAGCCCGTTTGACGACGGCATAAGCGCCACCCGTCCTCACATTGACCGCTCGGCCTTGCTGGCACAACAGCAGGCGCGGGTGGATGCGTTGCGCCACGCCAAATACGAAGGCATCTTGCAGGGTAACCCGGCCATCACGGTGCTGCACGGTACAGCGTCTTTTCAGGACAGCCACAGCCTGACCGTGCGGTTAAACAGCGGTGGTGAGCAAGTCATCGCCTTTGACCGCTGCCTGATTGCCACCGGTGCCAGCGCCACCGTGCCAGCCGTTGACGGTTTGAAAGACACACCGTTCTGGACCTCCACCGAAGCGCTGGTGTGCGCGGCCATGCCACAGCGATTGGCGGTGATCGGCTCCAGCGTAGTGGCGCTGGAACTGGCGCAGGCTTTTGCCAGGTTGGGCAGCCAGGTGACGCTGCTGGCGCGCCACACGCTGCTGTATCGGGACGACCCAGCCATAGGTCAGGCGCTGACCAATGCCTTTCGCGTCGAGGGCATCCAGGTGCTGGAGCACACCCAGGCCAGCCGGGTGCGTTATGTCAACGCTGAATTTGTGCTGACCACAGCCCAGCGTGAGGTGCGTGCGGATCAGTTGCTGGTCGCCTCGGGCCGGTCACACAACACCGCCACGCTGAACCTGCCCGCAGCAGGCATCTGCGTCAACGCCGCCGGGGCGATTCAGATTGACGCGGCCATGCGAACCAACGTGCCGCACATTTTTGCCGCTGGCGATTGCACCGACCAGCCGCAGTTTGTCTATGTGGCAGCGGCTGCGGGCACGCGTGCCGCCATCAACATGATCGGGGGACAGGTGCGGCTCGACCTGACGGCCATGCCGGCGGTGGTGTTCACCGACCCGCAAGTCGCCACCGTCGGTCTGACCGACGCACAGGCGCAAGCCGCAGGCTGGCAAGCCCACAGCCGCACCCTGGCGTTGGACAATGTGCCGCGTGCGCTGGTCAATTTTGAAACGCTGGGCTTCATCAAATTGGTGACTGAGCTTGGCACCGGGCGCTTGCTCGGTGCGCAAGCCGTCGCCCCTGAAGCGGGCGAACTCATCCAGAGCGCAGCCTTGGCGATCAAGGCAGGCATGACGGTGCAGGACCTGGCCGACCAGTTGTTTCCTTACCTGACGATGGTCGAAGGCTTGAAGTTGTGCGCGCAGACGTTTTTCAAGGATGTGACGCAGCTGAATTGCTGCGCGGGGTAAATTTGCAATGCGACGTCTCCATGCCGGGACAGATTCAGCATCCACAGACGGCGGAGTTTGATAGTCACAATGTACAAATAATATGTACATTAAAGATGAACATGGCTATTTCTGTCGCTCAATCCCGTCAGCAACTGTCCGCCCTGATCGCGGCGGCACAACATCAACCCCAGGTGATTACCAACCGCAACACGCCGGTGGCGGTGTTGGTGTCGGCCGACTACTTTGCCCGTAGTGAAGCGGCGGTGAAGCCTGCAACCGAGGGTTTTTACAGCCAGTTGCTGCCATTGCGTGAAGCCATTGCGCCGCAAGACGACATTGGCCTGACCGGGCCAGAGCAGGCACCTCGGGCAGCGGCTTGGCAGCGCACCAACGCCTTTACCGATTCAGTATGAGCGGCGAACCCATGCATGCACCGATCATGCTGGCCGCCACAAACGTGGTCAGTGAATTCGTCAAAAAGTCACCCGATGCGCAGGTCATGCGCCGGTTGTAATCGGCGCAAAGCCTGGCTATTTCTGCCGTCACGCTGGAAGAAGCGCACTTCGAGCTTACAGCCCAATGCCCGTAACTGCGGTTTTTAGGTTCAATGCAATGGTGCAGCGCATGCACACGGTCTATCCCATCACAGCCGCCATTGCGCAGCGCGGCGGCGCATTGCGGGGGCAATTTCAAGCCCAGGGTATCGTGCGCAGCGCGCCCGATATGCTGATTGCCGCGACCGCCATCGAGCACCAACTGGTACTGGCCACGCGCAACGCGCGGGATTTTCTGGGCTGCGGCGTGCAAGTGATCAACCCGTTTAGCTTGGCTAATGTATGTGCCTGGGCGGATTCGGTGCCGAAGCTGCGCGATTTGAATCGGGAATCTCCAAGACGAGCAAACAAACATTCGAGACGATCGGTGCTATCGGTCGATGCGTCTGTTCTTACCATCCACGGACACGCTGAAGGGTTGCCACGGAGCCGCTGTGGTCTGCCAGTTTCAGCGTGAAAGCTCAGGAGAATTCCGCCATGTCTGCTACCCCCCTCGTTCATCAACTCAAGCCCATCAACCACGCAACAGCCCAAGGCAAGTCCAAAGAAATTCTGGACCTCGCGCTCAAACAAGTCGGCTTCATTCCCAACATGTACGCCAACATGGCCAATGCGCCCGGCGTGCTCAGCACCTATCTGCACGGCTACGGTTTGTTTCGTGGCGAATCGGGCTTGAAACCGGCCGAACAAGAGGTGGTGTTTCTGGCCGTCAGCCAGGTCAACGGCTGCAAATACTGTACCGCAGCGCACAGCATGATTGCCGAAAAAATGTCGGGTGTGCCCGCCGACGTGCTGAAAGCCATCCGTGCGCAAACCGCCATTCCCGATGCCAAACTGGCCACGCTGTACGCCACCACCGTGGCCATGGTCAAAAGCCACGGCCAGCCCAGCCCCGACATGGTGAAAGCGTTTCTGGATGCGGGCTACAAAGAGACCGACCTGATGTACATTGTGCTGGCCATTGCCGTCAAAACCCTCAGCAACTTCAGCAACCACCTGTTTGCCACCCCGGTGGACGAGCGTTTTGCTGCTTACAAGGTCGAGTGATCGCTATTGGCTGCACACCTGTCAAGGTGGCAGCCGGTTCAGCCCGCGTGTAAGAACCACCGCGCTCGGCACGACTATCCGTGCACAGGGCAATGCAGGGTTGCCGTCAATAAATCGGATAAAAATCGGCAACTTATGAAAAAAGCACTGGTTCTGGGTTTGGCAGCGCTGCTGGCCATGGCCTTTTTTGCACTGGATTTTCATCACGTGCTGACACTGCCGGGCTTGCAAGCCAGCCTGGGGCAGTTTCAAGTGCAGCGTGCAGCCTCACCCTGGGGTGTCGGTTTGGCTTTTTTTGCGGCCTATGTGCTGGCCACAGCCTTGTCTGTGCCGGGAGCGGTGATCCTGACCCTTGCCGCAGGTGCGCTATTTGGCTTGACCCTGGGCACGGTCATCGTGTCGTTTGCCTCCAGTATCGGAGCCACGCTGGCTTTTTTGGCCTCGCGCTATGTGCTGCGTGACGCGGTGCAACGCCGCTTTGGTTCGCGCCTGAAAGCCATCAACGAAGGCATGGCCAAAGACGGGGCGCTGTATTTGTTCACCTTGCGGCTGGTGCCGATCTTTCCCTTTTTTCTGGTGAACTTGCTCATGGGCCTGACGCCGATTCGCACCCTGCGCTACTACGGGGTCAGCCAACTGGGCATGTTGGCCGCCACCTTGGTGTATGTGAACGCGGGCACGCAACTGGGGCAGATCAGCAGCCTGGCAGGCATTGTCTCGCCCGGGTTGTTGCTTTCATTTGCACTGCTCGGTATCTTCCCTTTGATGGCAAAGAAAATCATGACCATCCTGCAACGCCGACGCATCTACGCCAAGTGGCCAAAGCCCAAAAATTTTGACCGTAATCTGATCGTCATCGGCGCTGGGGCAGCGGGTTTGGTCAGCTCTTACATCGCGGCAGCGGTCAAGGCCAAGGTGACGCTGGTGGAGGCACACAAAATGGGCGGCGACTGCCTGAACTTCGGCTGCGTGCCGAGCAAGGCACTGATCAAATCTTCGCGCATCGCCAGCCAGATGCGCCACGCCCAAAACTATGGCTTGAGCGCCACGCAGCCCCAGTTCAGCTTTCGGCAAGTGATGGCGCGCGTGCATGAGGTGATTCGCACCGTAGCGCCGCACGACAGCGTGGAGCGCTACACCGCACTGGGGGTGGAAGTGCTACAAGGCTACGCCAGGATCATCGATCCCTGGACGGTGGAGATCACCCTCAACCAGGGCGGCACCCAGCGCCTGACCACGCGCTCCATCATCATTGCTGCGGGTGCCAGCCCGCTGATACCCGCACTGCCGGGGCTGGATGATGTGGGCTACGTCACCAGCGACACGCTGTGGGACGAATTTGCCAAGCTCGATGCACCACCCAAGCGGCTGGTGGTGCTGGGCGGCGGCCCGATTGGCTGCGAGCTGGCGCAAAGCTTTGCCCGCCTGGGCTCGCAGGTGTTTCAGGTGGAACGCGGCCAACGCATCATGAGCCGCGAAGATGTAGAGGTGTCTGAGCTGGCGCGCCAGGCGTTTGAGCGCGACGGTATTGAGGTGCTCACCGGCCACAACGCGCTGCGCTGCGAACGCGAGGGTGCGCGCAAGTTCATCGTGGTGGCGCACCAAGGCGTGGAAAAGCGCATTGAGTTTGATGCCCTGTTGTGCGCGGTGGGGCGCGTGGCGCGGCTGCAGGGCTACGGTTTGGAAACATTGGGCATTGAGACGCAACGCACGGTCACTGTCAACGACTACCTGGAAACCCTGTACCCCAACATTTTTGCCGCGGGTGATGTGGCCGGCCCGTACCAATTTACCCACGCGGCTGGTCACATGGCCTGGTACGCTGCGGTCAACGCCCTGTTTGGCCACTTCAAAAAATTCAAGGTCGATTATTCGGTCATGCCCTGGGCCACCTTTATCGAGCCCGAGGTGGCGCGCGTTGGTCTGAACGAACAGGACGCCAAAGCAACGGGCGTCGCCTATGAGGTGACCCGTTTTGAGATGGACGAACTCGACCGCGCTATTGCCGACAGCAGCACGCAAGGGTTTATCAAGGTGCTGACGGTGCCGGGCAAAGACCGCATTCTGGGCGTGACGATTGTGGGTGAACACGCGGGCGACCTGCTGGCTGAATACGTGCTGGCCATGAAGCACGGGCTGGGCCTGAACAAGATTCTGGGCACCATCCATACCTACCCGACGCTGGCCGAGGCCAACAAATACGCCGCTGGCAACTGGAAGCGCGCGCACGCGCCGCAGCGGTTACTGGGCTGGCTTGGGCGTTATCACGCCTGGCGGCGCGGGTAGCTCCAGCGTAATGGACGCCGCTGATTGTCCTTTGGGGCCGAGTGTGACGCTGTGCGCCAGCACTGACAGCAGCGTCAAATCATCTGCTACTTGTTGCCCCACGCGGTAGGGTTTGGCCGGTGCGCCATCCACCGCAATCAGGGCGCTGCCCGATGCGCCCGGGTGCCCGTGCTGACTTTGCGCAATGACGCCCCACAGTTTGAAGCGTGACGACACATTGGCGAGGACGCCAGGTGGCTGCGACGTTCCTTGCGGCGTGGCACCCAACAGGGAGGCCACCTTGGTAGCATCTGTGGTAACAAGCGCGGCATCCAGCGCCAGCGCCCTGGGCGGGTGCGAAGGCTGGGGCCACTGGAGCACCCAGAAACCAACACTGGCCGCAGCAAAAGCGGCTAGGAAAAAAGTTGCGCTACGGGTTTGCCAAAGCTTGGGCATGGGATCGGACATGGCCGCATTATCTTTGATCGGCCAGCGAGTTCACTCTGCCTGAAAATTGCGGCACACTTTGGGCTTCTTCCAATGGATCGACTTATGGCAATGAAAAACAGTTCCAGTCAAAGCAATAGTTCCAATCGTTCCAGGTCGGCTCCAACGCACCCAGTGGTGACGCTGGAGATGGTGGCCCGGATGGCGGGCGTATCACCCAGTACCGTGTCGCGCATTCTCAACGGCACGGCGGTGGTCAGCGCCATCAAAAAAGCGGCGGTTGAGGCGGCCATCGCGCAGCTTGGTTTTGTGCCGAACCCGGTGGCGCGCGGTTTGGCCGGTGGGCGAACTTTCAGCATTGGTGTGATCACGCAAGCCATTGACAGCCCGTTTTATGGCATGGCCCTGAGCGGCATCGAGCACGAATTGGATCGGGTGGGCTACAGCGCGCTCTATGTCAGTGGTGAATGGAACGCCAAGGAAGAGGCCAAGT
Source organism: Comamonadaceae bacterium CG12_big_fil_rev_8_21_14_0_65_59_15 (assembly GCA_002786915.1). GTDB lineage: Bacteria > Pseudomonadota > Gammaproteobacteria > Burkholderiales > Burkholderiaceae_C > Rhodoferax. The sequence goes on from PCUV01000057.1 coordinate 174,122, forward strand.
GCATTGACGTTCTGCGCTCAAGGCGCGTGGATGGCATTATTGTTCTGACCGGGCGTCTGACGGACAAAGCGCTTAAAGACTGTGCCAAGACCATGCCTTTGGTGGTCACCGGTCGGACACTGAAAGCACCTGGCCTGTACTCCTTGAACTTTGACAATTTTGAAGGCGGACGGCTCGCCACTCAGCATCTGATCGACCTCGGACACCGGCGCATTGTTTTCATCAACGGTGTGGTGCATCACGCCGACGCCAGCGAGCGCCTGCGCGGCTACCGGGCGGCGCTGGAATCTGCCGGGCTTGCGTATGACCCAGACCTGGTTGTCCCAGGGGATTTTCGTGAAGCAGGCGGCCTCAACGCGGTGAATCAGTTGTTGGATCGTCAGATTACTTTTTCAGCCATATTTGCCGCCAATGACCAAATGGCGTTTGGCGCTGCGCTGGGGCTTTATCGCCATGGTTTGCGCGTGCCCGATGACGTGTCGCTGGTTGGTTTCGACGACCTGCCCGTGTCCATGTACGCGCTACCTCCTTTGACCAGCGTACATGAGTCGGCTGACGAGCTGGGTGGCCTGGCAGCACACTCAATGCTTCAGATTCTTGATGGGGAGACGCCAACAGGCCAGGTTCCTGCGCCCTTTTTGATGGTGCGCGAGTCAAGCAAGCGACTTGTACGTTAACGCGTTAGTCGGGATTTCCCTAGGTCGTCGGCCGACTTTACGTCGCTAAAATCATTTTGAAAGCGCTTTCAAATTAAAAGTGTTTGTTGTTCTTGCAAGTTTGTCACCTCGATCCGACGGCTTCATTACAGCAAACATCTTGTAACTCGCCACGCCATAACACCGGAGCCGTCAAGTGATCCGCCCTGTCCCTGCTGACTTGACATTGAATTTTCCGCCGGACTTCGTCTGGGGTGTTGCCACGAGTGCTTTTCAGATTGAAGGTGCTGCCGCTGAAGACGGCAAAGGCCCATCGATCTGGGACGACTTCTGCCGCGTACAAGGTGTCATTGCGGACGCAAGCAATGGCAACATCGCCTGCGATCACTACCACCGCTGGTCAGATGACCTGGACCTGCTCGCCAGCCTGGGGGTCGGTGCGTATCGTTTTTCCGTGTCGTGGCCGCGCGTGCGCCCGGGCGGAGCCGGTGCCTGGAACCCCAAAGGGTTGGACTTCTATGAGCGTCTGGTGGACGGGCTGCTCGAGCGCGGCATCCAACCCTATCTGACGCTGAACCATTGGGATTTGCCCGCCGAGCTGCAAGCTACAGGTGGCTGGGGCAACCGCGACACGACGCAGCGCTTTGTCGAATACGCCTTGGGTGTCGATACCCGTCTAGGTGACCGGGTGAAAGCCATCACCACGCACAACGAACCCTGGGTGATCGCGGTACTGGGTCACAAACGGGGCGTTTTTGCGCCTGGCATCAAAAGCCGTGCCGTGGCGATGCAGGTGGCGCATCATCTGCTGCTCAGCCATGGCATGGCGCTCAATGCCCTGCGCGCGCAAGGCTGCAAGGCCAAACTGGGGATCGTGCTCAACTTGTCACCGATGCATCCCGCTACCACATCGGCGCAGGATCTGGCCAAGACCGAACTGGAAGACGGGTTGCTGCTGCGCTGGTATCTGGATCCGCTCTTCAAGGGGCGTTATCCTACCGACGTGCTGGAGCATCTGGGACCTGACGTACCGCTGGTGCAGCACGGTGACATGGCCACGATTGCGACACCGATGGATTTTCTGGGCATCAACTATTACTCGCGCTCGGTGGTCAGCGCCACCCGGCCGTGGGATGTGCACCAGAGCGGACGGGAGGTGACCGAGATGGGCTGGGAGGTCTATCCCGAGGGATTGACGGAATTGCTGTTACGCGTCCATCACGACTACCCGGTGCCCCCTATTTACGTGACCGAAAACGGGGGTGCTTTCAAAGACGAGTGCATCAACGGTCGCGTACATGACCCCCTGCGCACCGACTACATTGCACGGCACATTGCTGCAGTGGCCGAGGCCATCCGCCAGGGCGTGCCGATGGCGGGCTATATGGTCTGGAGTCTGCTCGACAACTTTGAATGGGCCAGCGGCTATGCCAAGCGCTTTGGCATTGTGCACGTGGACTACGCCACGCAGAGGCGCACGCTCAAGGACAGCGCGCTCTGGTACAGGACTTTTCTGCATCACCAGTCAGCCCAATCCATGCACAGTGAACCAGCGCCTACCCCGGCGAGCGAAACCGAGTGGAACACGGTCGCACTGGGTGCGTAAGCACAGGTCAGCTGCATCAAGGAGTGAACAATGATGAATCAAAAACTGCCAAAAGCCCCTGGAAAAGCAAAGTGGAGACTGGTCTGGAGCGATGAGTTTGACGGTGACCACGTCGATACCACCAAATGGGACTTCGACATTGGCAACGGTTTTTTTGACTACAAGAGTCACACCTGGATTGAAGGCTGGGGCAATGAAGAGCTTCAGTACTACACCCGCGAGCCGGAGAACGTGTCCGTCAAGGACAGTTTATTGACCATTCGCGCAGTCAAGGAATCGCTGCACGGTTGTGGCTACACCTCGGCGCGGCTCAGAACCCGCAAGCGCGACGGCACACCGCTGTTTGCCAAGCTGTACGGCAAGTTTGAATTTCGCGCCAAGGTACCGTGGGGCAAAGGCATGTGGCCGGCGTTGTGGCTGTTGCCGTTGGATGACAAGTATGGTGGCTGGGCAGCATCGGGCGAGATCGATGTGATGGAGATCGTCGGGGAAAAACCGCACCAGACGCTGGGCACGATCCATTTTGGCTCCACGTTTCCCGAGCGTGAGCTTGTGACCCACGTGTATGACATTCCCAACGGCAGCACCGTGGCCGACTGGCACGTCTATACGGTTGAATGGGAGCCTGGCGAGATTCGCTGGTTGCTCGACGGTGTGCTGTGGGCCACGCAAAACTTCTGGTGGTCGTGCAGTCAAAAAAACGCCGATGGTGCCGGGCTGGTTGCCAAAAGCCCGGCCGACGTGAACCCCTGGCCGGCACCTTTTGATCAACCGTTCTACCTCATCATGAACGTGGCGGTCGGTGGCAACTTCCCGGGGCACCCCAATGCCGAAACCCACTTTCCAGCCGAAATGGTGGTGGACTATGTGCGTGTTTACGACAAGGTGGGTGGCTACGGCACGGGCAAGCCGATCGGCCAAGGCAAGTTGCCCTTTCAGAAAAAAGCAAAGTCCCAAAAAGCATAGGTCTCCACAGCACCGGATCAAACATCATGTCTCAAACCTTTTCTTCTACGGGCGGCTGGCAACAAGCGGCCCACACTGCGGACGCCGCAGCGGGTTTTACCCCCGGGTCCACCTTGCAAGCAGTACCAGAGCCCACGCTGAGTGCAGCCGATCAGCAGGCCCTGGAGCTGGCCTTTGCGCACACTCTGGCGCAGGGGGTGCATGGTCTGTGTTTCAGCCCCTATTTGGACGGCCAGTCTCCAGGCTCGCAAGTTACCGCGGAGCAAATCAGGGGCCGCTTGCGGGTGATGGCACCCCATGCGCGTTGGGTGCGCAGCTTTTCCTGCACCGACGGCAACGAGTTGATCCCGCAGGTGGCGCGCGAGTTTGGCCTGAAGACGCTCGTCGGTGCCTGGTTGGGTACGGATGCCGAGATCAATGAGCGTGAAATCGAAGGGGTCATTGCCGTGGCGCGTGCTGGACACGCGGATATCGTCGCCGTTGGCAACGAAGTCCTGCTGCGTGAGGACCTGAGCGAAGACGTGTTGCTCTCATTCATAGAGCGCGTCAAACAGGAATTGCCTGGGGTTCAGGTGGGTTATGTGGATGCTTATTACCTGTTTGAAAAGCATCCACGTGTGAGCGCCGCGTGTGATGTGCTGCTGACCAATTGCTACCCGTTTTGGGAAGGTTGCCCGCGCCATCAGGCGCTGGACTACATGCAGACCATGGTGCGCCGCGTGCAGGCGGTGGCGCATGGCAAGCCGGTCATCATCAGTGAAACCGGCTGGCCGGATCGGGGCTCGGCGTTTCACGGTTCGGTGCCCTCGCGCGCCGGTGCCATGCGCTATTTTGTGGATACGGTCCAGTGGGCAAAGATGGCAGACGTGCCGATGTTCTACTTTGCCGCTTTTGATGAGGCCTGGAAGGTGGGCGCTGAGGGTGATGTCGGTGCCTATTGGGGTCTTTGGGACAAAGACGGCCAGCCCAAATTTGCCCAGGAGTACAAGTCTTGACAACGCGCGTTCTTCAGCATCTCCAACCCGGCAAGGCGATTTGTTACTCGGGTTATCGACGCGGCCAAAGCCCCGACACGCAGGTCTTCCCGTCTGTTGATGAAATTCGCGAAGACCTGCACATTTTGCAAAAAAACTGGCGCTACCTTCGGCTGTACGACTGCACTTTGCACGCGCAGCGGGTGCTACAGGTGATTGCCGAGGAACAGCTTGATTTTCAGGTCATGCTGGGGGCCTACCTGGGCCCTGAAATGAATAACTTTGGCTGTCCCTGGGGCGGTATGTACAGCGAAGAACATCTTGAAAAAAGCAAGCAGGCCAACGCCGACGAGATGGCGCGCCTGATCAGTCTGGCCAACCAGTATCCGGACATTGTTTTCAGTGTGGCGGTTGGCAACGAAGCCACGGTGGATTGGACCGACCACTTTGTGCCGGTCAGCCACATGATCGACTATGTACGTCATGTCAAACAGCATGTCAGGCAGCCAGTAACCTTCTGCGACAACTATGTGCCGTGGCAGCACAAGCTACGCGACCTGGTAGCCGAGGTAGATTTCATCTCGCTGCATACCTATCCGGTGTGGGAATACAAGCACATTCACGAGGCGCTGGATTACACCCGTGACAACGTGGACAGCGTGGCACGCCTGTACCCCGGCAAACCCATTGTGATCACCGAGGCCGGCTGGGCCACGCACTCGAACGGGCGCGGTATTCAGCCGCACAACACCTCTGAAGAATTGCAAGCCATGTACTACCAGGACCTGATGACCTGGTCGCACCAGAGCGGCTTGATGGTTTTTGTTTTTGAAGCCTTTGACGAACCCTGGAAGGGCTCCCCTGATCCACTGGAACCCGAAAAGCACTGGGGCTTGTTTACGGTGGACCGGCAGCCCAAGCTTGTCATGCAATCTCTTTACGCCAACCAAGAAAGCGTCGTATGAACACATCCGCTACCCACATTCCCCACAAGGTTTCGTTCGGGCATAAGGTTGCTTTCGGGCTCGGTATGCTCGCCAACCAGATGTTTCCTGCGGCCTTGGGTATCTTCATGGTGGTGCTGGTGCAAGACATGGGCTTCCCCGGCTGGATGTGGGGCGTGCTGTTTTTTCTGCCGCGTGTTTTTGATTCCGTGACCGACCCGATCATGGGCTTCATCTCGGACAACACGCGCTCGACTTGGGGCAGGCGCAAGCAGTATGTGTTCATCGGTGCCATTGTCATGGGCATCGCTTTTGTGGCTATGTGGCAGCTCTACCGGGAAGACGGGATCCCCTACAACTTCGTTTACTTTTTGTGTTGGTCGATTGTGTTCTACGCGGGCCTGACGTTGTTCAGCATCCCCTACGTGGCCATGGGCTACGAGATGAGCGACGATTTTCATGAGCGCACCAGCATCATGGCTGTAGCGCAGTGGATTGGTCAGTGGGCCTGGGTGATCGCGCCCTGGTTCTGGGTGGTGATGTACGACCCCAGCTGGTTCAAGAATGCCGACACCGCCACGCGCACACTGTCCATCTGGGTGGGGGTGCCGTGCATGCTGCTGGCCATGGTGCCGGCGCTGTTCCTGCCCAGCCGCTCGACGAAGGACGACACCCACCTTGTGCCCTTGACTTGGGCCAACTTTGGCGGCGGCATGCGGGAAATTCTTAACGGCTTCAAGGATGCCTTCAGCTCAGAGCCGTTTCGCAAGCTGTGCTATGCCACCTTCCTGATCTTTAACGCCTTCAACACGGTGGCGGCGTTTTCCTTCTTCATCGTTGTCTATCACCTGTTCGGGGGTAATGCGCCTGCAGCCGGTATCTGGCCGACGCTGTTTGGCAGCGTGGGCGCGCTCGTCACCACGTTTGCCGTAATACCCACCGTGGCCTGGATGTCCAAGAAGATGGGCAAGAAAAACGCCTTCATGCTGTCGCAAGGCATCTCCCTCATTGGCTATGTGCTGCTGTGGTTCCTGATGGTGCCTGGCAAGCCTTACATGTTCATGTTCGCGCTGCCGTTCTTCAGCTTTGGCATTGGCGGCCTGTTCACGCTGATGATGTCGATGACCGCCGACGTATGTGACCTGGACGAGCTGGCCACCGGCAAGCGACGTGAAGGTATCTTCGGTGCCATTTACTGGTGGATGGTGAAATTTGGTTTTGCCATCGCCGGGCTGCTCAGCGGCGCCATCATGTCGCTGGTGGCGTTCACCCCAGGGGCCGCTACACAGCCTGCGGGTGCAGTGGATGGCCTGCGGCTGTTTTATTCCGGTGTGCCCATCTTCGGTACGTTGCTGGCCATGTGGATCATGCGCAACTACGATCTCGACGAAAAGCGTGCGACTGAAGTGCACGCTGAACTCGAGCGGCGCAAAAATCGCGCGGCCCAAGCATCCTCGCAAGGCTCGGGTGTGCGGCACTGGCTGCAGGACCATGGCCAGAACCTGCCCACCATGGACAACTCACCGCTTGCAGACAAGAGTCCGAAGGAGATCAGTGCGCTTTACGTAGAGCAGATGCGCGCCGGCATGTACGGGCTGTGCTTCAGCGCCTATGCCGAAGGACAGGGGGCGGGCGACCAATTGCTGGCCTCCAGCGTCGATCGTCGCATCGATCTGATCGCACCCCATATACGCTGGCTGCGTTCCTTTGCCTGTACCGAGGGGCACGAGGCCATTCCACGGTTGGCGCGCACCAAGGGGCTGAAAACCATGGTGGGCGCATGGATCAGTCGTGATCGGGAACGCAATGAGCGCGAGATCCAGGCGCTCATCAAGCTCGGCCAGGAAGGCATGGTTGACATCGCGGTCGTGGGCAACGAGGTGCTGCTGCGCGATGAGCTGCCAGAAGCCGAACTGCTGGTTTGCCTGCAACGGGTCCGTGCCGCATTGCCACCAGAAGTGCGGGTGGGTTGTGTCGACGCCTATTACCAGTTCATGGAACGCCCTGCTCTGACGGCGGCTTGCGATGTTCTGTTGCCCAATTGCTATCCGTTCTGGGAGGGCGCAGACATTGCCGTGGCCGCGCAGTACCTGCGGCGCATGGTTGGTCTGGTCAAGGCCGCTGGCGGTGAAAAACCTGTCATCGTGGCCGAGACCGGTTGGCCCGGTAGTGGCGAGCCCGTCGATGCCTCCGTGCCCTCAGCCGAGAACGCGATGCGCTACTTCGTTGAAGTGCAGCAATGGGCACGCAGCGAAGGCATCAAGCTCTTTTACTTCTCATCTTTTGACGAACCCTGGAAGTTGCAGCAGGAGGGGGTGGTGGGCACGCAATGGGGACTATGGGACAAAGACGGCAAGCCCAAGTATTGTTGAGCTGACGCACTTTCGCATGAAGACTCACACCCCGCCCGCTGCCGACGGCTTTCATTTGGCCGAATTCAACGCGCAACGTCCGTTTGCCAGTTTTTTGCCAGGCATTGCGGGCGCTGACGGCAAACCAATGTGGGTGTTCTACACCAACCGGGGTCAATGTATTTCAAGCTTTGGGGTGCGCGACAAAAACGGCGCCATGCTGGAGTTTTACCCGGCCAACAAGGCTTATGCACTGACATCCCTGTTAGGCTTTCGCACTTTTATCCATCTCAACGATGCCAAGCACACGGTGTACGAGCCGTTCCAGATTGGCCAAGCGCCAGACATCACGCAGCGGCTGATTGTGCGTCCGCACGAGATCGAGATTGAAGAGGTCAACCCGCAGTTGGGCTTGCGTGTGCGTGTGGTCTATTTCACCTTGCCGCAAGAGAACCTGCCCGCACTGGTGCGCAGCGTAACGGTGGAAAACATCGGTAGCACGTTGCTGCAAGCGCAGGTGCTGGATGGTCTGCCGCAGATTGTGCCCTTTGGCCTGCAAGAAAGCCCGCTCAAGAGCATGTCACGCACCATGGAGGCGTTTGCAGAGATCCGCCATGTGACAGAGCATCTGCCGTTTTTCAAGCTCAAGGTAGAGCCTTCCGACAAGCCTGAGGTGACGTGGATTGAAGGCGGCTTCTTTGCCTTCACCCTGTACCAGGGGCAGTCTGCTGCGGTGGTGGTGGACCCGGAGCTGGTATTTGGAACAGACACCAGTTTGCGTTTGCCGCTGGCGTTCATGGCGCAAGCGGACATCAATGCTTACCAATCACGCCGTGACACTCTGACCGGATCGGCCTTTGCGCAACTGGTGTTGACGCTGGCACCTGGCGAATGTTCAACCTGGGGATCCTATTTTGGCCAGGTTGACGCATGGGAAACGGCGCGCACCTTTCGTGAGCGCGTGGCCGCCATCCCCGGCTACACCGCAGGTCGTCGGCAGGCCAACGCCCAGCTCATTCAAGGCATCTGCGAGCGCTTTGATTTATTGGCCGGGCCACCCTTGCTGGGTCCCTACACACAGCAGGCTTTTCTGGACAACACCCTGCGGGGCGGGCATCCCGTGGTTGTTCCCGGTGCAACGGGTGCCCGGGTGTTTCACACCTTTACCCGCAAGCATGGTGACATGGAGCGCGACTACAACGCCTTTGAGCTGGCTCCCACCTACTGGTCGCAGGGCAACGGTAATTTTCGCGATGTCAACCAAAACAGGCGCTCTGAGAACTTCACCTACGCTGATGTTGGATCCAGCAACATCGAAACGTTTTTCAACCTGATTCAGTTGGACGGCAACAACCCGCTGGTGATCCAGTCCGAAAAATTTTGCCTTTCGGTGCAGTCGCTAGAGCAACTGGCCAGCCAATGGCACCTGGCACAAACAGACAAGTGGCGGCGCAAATTGGGGACGCCGTTTGGACCTGGTCAATTGATGGAGTCACTGGTCAAGGCCTACGGTACGCCCGAGACCTCTCAGCGTTGGTTTGATTTGATCATCGGCGTGTCCGACAAGGTGCAAGACGCCAGCCATGGCGAAGGCTATTGGGTGGATCACTGGATCTACAACCTGGACCTGCTCGACAGTTATGTCGCCCTGTATCCAGACCAAACCGATGCCCTGCTGTTCGGGCAGCGGCGCTACACCTTTTATGACAATGACCATGTCGTCAAGCCACGTTCAAAGAAGTATGTTTTGCGTGCTGACGGATCCATCCGGCAACTGCATGCCGTGCAGAAGGATGCCGAAAAGGCCGAGTTGATTGCCTCTCGAACCGAATCCCCCCGGTTGATGCGCGACCAGCATGGAGCAGGCGATATTTACCGCAGCACGTTGTTTGAAAAGCTGGTGTGTCTGGTGGTCGTCAAAGCCACTCTGTTGGACCCGTTTGGCATTGGCCTGGAGATGGAAGCGGAAAAGCCTGGTTGGTGCGACGCGCTCAACGGTTTGCCCGGGCTGTTCGGGTCTTCCACGCACGAGGCGTTTGCCTTGCAAAGAGCTTTGGGTTATGTACGCACTCGCCTCCAGGCGAACCATCGTGCGCAGCCGATCGAGCTGCCAGACGAAGTGGCCGACCTGATCCGGTCAGTCACACGCGCCTTGAAGGCTTCCGATGCGCACGATTTCTTTGCCACCTGGGAGCAACTGGCCAGCGCACGCGAAGCTTTCCGGCACAGCACCCGCCTGGGCATCGCGGGTGCGACGCAGGAGTTTGCAGTTGACGCGCTCTTGGATTTTGTGGCTGCTGTACAGGCGACCCTGACGCGGGGCCTGGCCAAGGCGCGCAACGCGCAGGGTCTGCCGATCAGCTACTACATCCATGAGGTTGTCCAACATGAGGTACTGGCACCTGAGCCCGCTGAGCATGGCGACAAAAATGAAGTGCCCGCAACCTATGTGCGCGCCCTCAAGTTTCGACACGAACCGGTCAGTGCTTTTCTGGAGGGGGCGGTGCAAGCGTTGCGCACCGTCAGCACGGTCACGGATCCCAAAGTGCTCTTTCAGGCAGTGCGTGCCTCCATGCTGTATGACACCAAGCTGGGGATGTACCGCGTCAATGCACCGCTGGATGCTATGAGTTTTGAGATTGGTCGCAGCAAAATCTTTGCACCCGGCTGGCTCGAGAATGAGTCCATTTTTTTGCACATGCATTACAAGTATTTGCTGGAAACCTTGCGCAGCGGACTGGCTGAAGAATTTTTTGCCGACCTGAAACGTGGCCTGGTGGCGTTTCAGGACCCGGCGGTGTATGGCCGTTCACCGCTAGAAAACTCGTCGTTCATTGCCAGCAGCCGCTTTGCGGATGCCAAAGTGCACGGCACCGGTTTTGTGGCGCGATTGAGCGGCGCCACGGCCGAGTGGATCAGCATGGTGCTGCACATGGGGCTGGGTGCCACGCCGTTTGTCGTTGAGGCTGGTGAGTTACGGTTTAAGCCCCAACCCGTGTTAGCCGATTGGTTGTTTACCAGCCAAGCCAGTGGTGGCTTTGCGGCCGATAGCTTTGGCTTCAAGCTGTTTGGCCACACCTGGGTGGTGTACAGCAACCCCAAGCGGGGAAATACCTTTGGTGCCGATGCGGTCCGGCCGACAAGTTTTGAGCTGAATTACCTGGATGGACACCAGCAACAGCAGGGCGGTGACTGCTTGCCAGAATCACTGGCTCTGGATTTGCGCAATGGCAAATTGAAGTGCCTGGTGGTCCATTTGAGCTAGCTTGCAGGCTGCCTGTCACATTCCCCAGACGCTGACCGTGCGCTGGCCTTGGGTGTGTTGCTGTTGGTAAATTTTGTCGTCCCAGGACACTTTGGGGTCGCGGTTAAAGATCAGCAAATGGGCGCTGTCCGCACCACACTGGTCGGCGTAGCGTGCCACTTGTTCCAGTCCGGCAGCCAGCGTGGCAGCACGGCCTTTGTGCTGGATTTTTAATTCAAGCACCACTTGCTGCATCGGCCCCAGAAAGCCCTGGGGGCTGAGCGGCCACTGCAAAAACAGGTCGGTGCGGCCACGGCCCAGACCATATTCGCGCGCGATGCGGCCGCCACCGTTGACGATGCGCTGCAAAAAGGCTTGCAGCAGCAGTTGCGGGCCAGCTTCTTTGTAGGCGTAGCGCTCCAGCCAGACCTCGGCATTTTCACGAAAGAATTGCTGAAACGCAGTCAGCAGACGTTCCATGTCCATGTGACCCTCGGGCGTCAGGTACCAGGCTTGTTCTTGCACCATGGTTTCCTGCGTGCTCCAGGTCAGTTGGCGCGGGATGACTTCGGCGTAAATGCGGTTGGCAATGGCCAGGGGACGGCCCAGCCCAATCAGCCCCAGGTCGCGGCAATACTGGATGTCGTCGTCGGGCAAGTCTTCGGAGCCACCCAGGCCCGCCAGAATCGGCTCGACGACGTGGCGCACGCGCGGCTCGCGCAGTTTGTCGGCCAACTGATCCAGGTGCGTGTCGCGGCGCAGAATCAGACTCTCGCGCGCCTGGCGCATTTGCTCGACCGTGACGGGCTGGTTACGGTCGCGTTGTTCGGGTTTTCTGAAACACGCCTCATAGGCCAGCGCGTTGACCAGCCAGGGCTGGCCCTGGGTGTCGTCCCAAATTTCTTCCAGCACGCCCGGCGCAAAAGTCTGGCCGGTGGCATCGGTGTGTTGTTGCAGCAGGTTTTTGACGTCGTTCTGGGTGAAGTCGCCCAGCCGGATCGATTCGCTTTTGATGTTGAAGGCGCTGCCGCCGGTGATGATTTCACCGTCGGGGCGGTGCATGCGGTAGTCGCGCACGTCACGCACACCACACAACACCATGCTTTGCGGAAACGCTTCGGGGCGCTGTGCGTAACCGGCGCGAATTTGGCGCAGCAGCGAGATCAGCGTGTCGCCCACCAGGGCATCGACTTCGTCCAGCAAGATGATCAGGGGTTTGTCGCTGGCCAGGCTCCAGCGCTGCAACACGGCCGTCAGGCTGTCCTTGCCCTGCGTGGCGGCTTGTTGGGCTTCTTGCCAGGCCAGTTGGCTCCAGCTCGGGTCTTTCCAGTAAATATCAGCCGCGCGCCCCATGGCCGAGACGATGGTGGCAATGCCACTGGCCACATCACTGCGTGCGGCCTGCGCGGCTTCAATGTTGACGTAAAGCGCACGGTACTGACCCTGCGCATTGATGAAATGCATCAGGTTGATCAGCAAACTGGTTTTGCCGGTTTGGCGTGGCGCGTGCAGAATGAAATACTTGCGCGCGCCCATCAGCCCGGAGAGTTCGGGCCAGTTGATCCGGTCTTTGGGCAGCAGGGTGTAGTGGATGTCAGGCTGGTTAGGGCCGGCGGTGTTGAAGAATTTTTCCATGGCCGCATGGTAACGCTCAGCGACCAGAAACCCGCCCTGCACGCAGTGCTGCAATGCGCCTCAGGTGGTCAGGTAGGTTGCGATCGAGTGCGGCGGCAGTTCGGTGGCGGCCCATTCAGCACCCAGCTGCAAAGTAAAGCCAATGGCAGCGTCGGTTCGATTGAGCGCCACCACGGCCAATGAGTCATCAGGGTTGACGAAGGCCGTGCATTCCAGATCTTGCCGACTGGCCGCGCACAGTACGCGCTGCGCCCCGGGCTTGATAAAACGGCTGAAGTGGCCCAGGTAAAAAAACGAACTCTGGTGCATCAGCGCGTCATGGGCGGTGTCAATCAAGATCGGTGCACTGCACAGGTTACCGACGTGGTTGGGGCCGCCAGTCTCGTCCAGCACCAGGTTCCAGTCGATCCAGCCCACCGTCCAGCGGTTCAGATCGTTGATGATGTTGTGCGCATAGCGCTCGCCCAGCGCCCATTCACCCGTATGCGGGCCACCCTCTTGGCAACCTTCGGTGAACAACAACTGTTTATCAGGCCAGGCGTCGTGGGTCAACTGCACCTGCTCAAAGTGGGGCTCGCCATACCAATGAAACCCTGCGCCCCACACATATTTGGCAGCATCGGGGTCGCTGTAAACGGTGCTGGCACGCTCCACCAAATGGTCGCGGTTGTGATCCCAGATCACGATCTTGATGTGCCCCAAACCATCTGCTGCCAATGCTGGCCCCAGATGGTCGCGCACAAAATCGCGCTCTTCTTCAGCGCTATAAATGCAGGAATCCCACCGCTGGGTCGCTGCTGGCTCGTTTTGAACCGACACCGCCCAGATCGGCACGCCCTCGGCCGCATAGGCCTGGATAAAGCGCACGAAGCACTTGGCCCACGCCGCCCGAAACTCGGGCAGCAGAAAACCGCCGTGGTTCATCTGGCCGTTGCTTTTCATCCAGGCCGGTGGGCTCCAGGGGGACACCAGCAGTTTGATCGGTTGCCTGGCGACACGCTGCGCCGCTGTGATGAAGGGCAGAAGCGCTTGCCGGTCCCGCTCAATGTTGAACCCAGCCAAATCCACATCGCCTGGCGCTTCCACATGGGCGTAGTTGCCCAGCGAAAAGTCGCAACTGTTCATGTGCACACGGCACAGTGTGTAGCCGTGGCGTTGTTCGCAGTCAAAGTAGTCTGTCAGAACTTCCGTCTGGCGAACTGGACTTAGCCTTTGCCAAGTGACGGCGGCCGCCTCGGTGAAGGCGCCGCCGAAGCCCTCAATGGTTTGAAAGCTTCTGCTTGGGTAAATCCAAACTCGACTTCCAACTCCTGGGTCTTCAGTGCATAACAGTTGGGACTGTTCAGTTAAGCGATCTGAACCGTCCTTGGCTGTTAGGAATACACGCATGAGTGCGTTACTGCGCCCAATAGACGTTGTCCAGTCTGATCTCTGGCATACCGCTTCGTGCAGTGTTACCCGTCTCGCTCCAGATATCTGCAATTGAGAACCGAATCAGGATGTAGCGCAAATCAAGCGCAGGGTTGGCCACCTTGAATGCGCTCACCGGTATGCTGACGTCGCACCAGCCGGGTGTCGTAGAACTGCAGTAACCATAATCACCGTGGCCGACATACACGTACGCAGATTGTGGTACCCCTAGGTCGGTATCACTCGAAATACCGATGCGCAGTTTGCCGACATAGCCTGTCTTGACGCTGAAGTGAATTGCACCATTGGCAAAATTCGACATATTTGCCGTGACTGGGTCTGGTGTGGCAGACGATTGCCACAACAGTCCCCATCCGTATGAACCATCCAACGCTCCGAAGTTAGACAGCTTGATATAGTTGCTAACATTCAACGAGGCTCCTAAATCAGTTGCGCTAGAGTCGCCGGTTGCTGGATACGCCAGATCAAACGGTACACCACCACCGAAGGCGTCAGCTCGCAGCCCCGCAGGCCACCCTGTCACTGTTTCAGAGTGGATCACCAATTTAGAGTCTGCAATCGCCGGGTTTAGCGTTGGCAGTTTGAAATAGATGGCATTGGCATCATCGCAACTTCCGGTTTCCTTTACCCAAGTCGCTGCCAAATTAAGGCTTTGAGCCGCACATCTCGCCTGCCGGTTCACATTGAACAAACCCCATCCGTTGTCATCGCGTTTCCAAGGCTCATCAAAGGCTTCAAAGTAAAAAATGTTTTTGGGGCCAGCGCCCAACTTGCCTTCGTCAGCCCACGTCATCAATCGGTCAAGATACAGCTTTTGGTTGACCGGATGGGCCAAGAATTTGTACCAGCCGTTCGACGGGTTCACCGCCATCCAACCGGTTTCGCCAATGATGATGGGCATGTTTGTGCGGCCCTTCGAGTCAAGGAGCGTACGAGCCTTGTTGTAATCGCTTTTGGACGAAGCCAGGGCGGCGTCCATCATTGCCACTGCGCGCTTGCTCAGGTCGGCTTCTCCCAACTGCTGCCAGTCCCAAAAAGTGGGGTTGTAGTGTGTGTCCACCATGGCGTAGGTGTGAATTGAAGCAAAGTCAATGGCATCAAGCACAACCCGGTCTGCTGCGGCATAGTAGGCCCAGTTGTCGTCGGTCGTGATTGGCTGAGTGATCTGGTTTCGGACCGTCTTGATATTGGCCGCCAAGACATCAGGCTGCATGCGGTAATCCTGACCCCAGTTCACCAGCGACTCATTACCGACACTGACCGCTACCACAATGTTAGGGTAGCTGTTGGCCAATGCCACACCATAAGCCATTTGATTTTTATTGCCCGCATCGTCGTAGCCTGCCATCCACATACCCAGATAAACCTTGATATCCAGATTGTTGGCTTCGATTACGCGCAATACTCGTTGGGCGACCTTTTCATCGCTGTCAAACAGGCGGATCATTCCAAACCCCGCTGCTCGCACCAGCGTCAAATCTTCCAAAACCTGGGCGTCGGTAATGGTTTCGTTCGCACGGTCGAGGGCACTTGTAGCGGTGCGGTAGGGTGAATAGTTCACTGCCCTTCTGCTGGTGAAATCTGCGGTCAGTGCACGCACGCCGCCGGACGCGGTCGTGACATCGGTCTCAGGTGTCGTACCGCCCCCGCCGCAAGACACGAGTGCAATTGTGAGTGCGAAAGTCAGAGCCGTCAGGACTGTTTGTCCCAAGTGCCTGAACGCGTTGCTAGTTAAAGTTGATTTCATGGTTGAAGTCTCAAATTTGGATGCGTCAGAAGCCGTAGGTCATTTGCACAGTGAACCAACGCCCATCTTGCGCAATGCGTGAATCCACGGATGAGAATGAGTCATTGCCAGGCATCGACATTGGGGACATGCCCAGCCGGGCGTAATGCACGGCACCGGCCTGGAAATCAACTTTCAAGCCGTTGCCGTAGTCGTATTCAAGCCCAAGTACACCAAGTAGGGCCGAGTTGCCTTGGCCACGTTCGCTTGGGTTGTCGGTGCTGGCGGTGCCTAAATGAACGAAACCAATGGATGGTGTCCACTTGCCCATACGGTAACGTGCCCCCACAGCGACATCGTAAGAGCTTGCCGCGTACCCCAGTAAGGTTCCATTCGCGTCGACGTTGAACATGCTGTTATACCGATCAAAGTCGCCTGGCACCAATGGATTTTTGGCGTGCAACAGAATTTGATCAGCACCACTCCACCGGTTGCGACGCAAGCCCGCTGACAGCTCCAACTGTTTGTTAACGGCGTAGCGTCCCATCAGCATGGCAATGCCTTGGCTTGTTTCAGTCAGCTTGGCATCGTCGGCAGGATTTGCAGTTTGAGCAGTGAAAGGGCTGTGCCCCCAAGCCCCTTGCGCACCATTTTTGGTGTCTTGCACAATCACATCCAACACCAGCGGTCCTCGGTAGTATTTGGCGTGCAACTCAAGAAAACTGGGTTTATTCTTGGTGAAGTTGGTGTTACCAACATCATAAGTGCCCTCAAGGAACAGGTCTCCGTTAGAGACATCAAGCAAACGCGATTGATACCGTATGGCACTGGTCAACATGCCATAACCCGCACCGCTTGAAGCCCAGGCTTCGGACAAGCCAATATTGCTGCCAAAGGGGTAGTCTGCTTCACGCCAGGACCGGGTCAGCATGTGCCCAATGGTCAACACGCCGTAGTCCTCATGGCTCAGTGAAATATTTTTGTCGTACCAAAAACCGGGCACATCCACCTTGCTGCCCCCGCGGTCATCAAAGACAGATGGGGGACCACCGTCCACAATGCCGTCACGCCAGCGCTGACTTAACAAGCCCGATAGCTTGTAGCCTTTACCCAGATCAAACTTGACTCCTAGGAATGGCTGAATCTGGTAATTGACGGTAGTAACTGACTTGATGGGTTGATTGGGCAAAATCGCATAAATCGAACCATTGTTCCAACTCATATGTTTGGTTGCAAACGGGCCATACCACTGACAGTCGGTGCATCGGTTGTCATGCAGACCCAGTGTGGCTTGACCAAACCCATTCAAGCTAAACATACCATCCGGCCCGAAGTCAATGGCTTGACTCATGCTTGATAAGCTCGCAATGGCGATGGCCGTCACGCTCTTGAGCAAGCGTGGTTGCGGCAACCATGACCGGCTCAAGGGCACGTGCTTTGAAACCTGTTTTTCGAAACTTGAAGTGGATTTCATGATGATGGATGGCCTGGTTAACGTGAAAGCGCTTTCATTGTGCTGAATCATCCCGCTTTTTAGGGCGGTTGTGCCCCCGTGTTTTCCCTAGCGTTGGGCTTTGATGCGCCGAATTAAGGGTAAACCTTAGGTTAATTTGAAAGCGCTTTCATTATGATGCGCCAATAGTCAACCAATGTCTTTGAAGGTACCGCCATGAAAGTATTTACAAAATGGGTAGCGGGGCTTTTGCTCGGCGTGGGCGTTGCGATGGTCGCCATCGCGCAACCCGTCAAACTGGGTGCAGGCAGCTATCACCTGGCGCCCAAAGACGGTGACAAGGCACCCCCCGCCGCACCATTGCGCACCGAGGCCATGCTCAAGCGCGCTGCGCCCACCAACCAGTGGTATTCAACACTCATCTTCAACCCCAAACCAGAGGCGCTGTTCGCTCATCCGCTCACGGTCAAGACCACGCCTGCCGGGCTGGAGCTGGCCTTGCCCAGCAAGCAGGTGGTGCCGACCGATTTCCGTACCACTGAAATCCACTACCCGCACCGCGACGCATTGCTCATTTCGCCGGTGGCGTTCGAGCCTGGCCCGGCCAGGCTGGCGGGTGCGTCAGACTGGGCGGTTGACATCGCCATGGATCGTGGCGCTGACCAGATGCATGTCACGGCAGCACATGGCAGTCCGTACGCCTTTATCACGCTGTCGCGCGGCGATGTGCGCATCAAGCTGCCTTCGGCGGGTGAACGCTTTGCCACTGATGCGGATGCGCGCGCGCTTGCCCTGCACATCGGCGACAAGTCGTACGCGCTGTTTGGCCCTACGGGCGTGCGTTGGGAGCAGGTTTCGCCCACCGAGTGGATGGGCCACCTTCCTGCAGGTTCGGGCTACCTGTCAGCCGCGGCGCTGCCCGATGCCAGCCCGAAAAGCTTGAAACTGCTGACCCGTCACGCGTATGCCTTTCTGCAAGACACCCATGTGGAATGGCACTTCGACCCCGTCACCAGCAAGGTTGAAACCACTTTTACGGCCAAAACGCGTGTGATGGAAGGCGCCGACAACGGCCCACTGCTGGGCCTGTACCCGCATCAGTGGTTCAACAACGCGTCGGTCGCAGACAAGCTTGGCCCGGCCTACGACAGCATCCGCGGCAAGATCCGGCTGCTGGCGGCCAGCCAGTTCAAGGTGGAACGCACCTACCACGGCATCTTGCCGCACTGGCCTGGCATCAAGGACGGCCCAGGCGCAACCGAGGTGAACGACCTGCTCAAAGTCGATATGCGCAAGCGCCGCCAACTCATCCCCGCACCAGAGAACAAAGACAACTGGCGCGTCAGTGCCTACTGGCAGGGCAAGGGCCTGACCCGCGCCACCCAGCTGGCTGCGGTAGCCGAGCAGCAAGGCAACATCGACGCGCGCGATCAACTGCTGTCCTTGGTCAAGGAGCGCATGGAGTGGTGGTTTGGCGGCGAGGGGCGCAGCTACTTCCACTACAACAAGGCGCTGGGCACGATGGTCACCTACCCGGACGAGTTTTTTGCTGCCGCCGAGATGAATGACCACCACTTCCACTACGGTTACTGGATCCGCGCTGCGGCCGAACTGACCCTGCGTGACCCGGCCTGGGGCGCCAAGGACAAATGGGGCGGTATGGTGGACATGCTGGTGTCTGACATCGCCACACCGCAGCGCGGGCGCGCCGACTTTCCGTTCTTGCGGCCCTTCGACCCCTACTCCGGTTTTTCGATGGCATCCGGCGTGGGCCTGTATGACTTTGGCAACGGACAAGAATCTACCTCTGAAGCCATCAACGCCTGGGCCAGCCTGATCTTGTGGGGCGAAGCCACCGGCAACCGGGAGCTGCGCGACCTGGGCATCTACCTGTACACCACCGAAATCGACGCCGTCAGTCACTACTGGTTCGACACGCACGGGCAGGTGTTTCCGCCCGAATACAAAAACGTGGAAGCCAGCTGGGTGTTTGGTGGCCGCTACGCGCACAAGACCTGGTGGACCGACGAGCCGCGCCAGACCAAGGGCATCAACCTGCTGCCTGTTACCACGTTCTCCACCTACTTCGGTTTCGACCCGGCGTACGTGAAGCGCAATGTAGGCACCTTGAAAGTTGACACCGACACCTACAACGCCATTGGCAAGTTCCCGCCCAACCCGCCGCCCAAAGACGTCTGGCAAGACATTTTTGCCAAGTACCTGGCGCTGGCAGACCCGGCAGCGGCGCTGGCGCAATGGGACCGCTACGGCAGCGTGGAATCAGGCGACACCCGTACACACACCCTGCACTGGATGCTGAGCCTGCAGGACATGGGCACGCCTGATACCAGCGTCACCGCCGACACCGCGCTGTACGGTGTGTTCAAGCGCGCCGATGGCCGCAAGACGTATCTGGCCTACAACGCGGGCAAAGCGCCCATCAACGTCAAGTTCAGCGATGGCAAAACCCTGTCTGTGGCCCCTGGAACGCTTGGTCGACTGTGAGGCGCTGTGCACCAGCCAGCCTTTTTGTCACGTTTGCCCTGACAGCGTGCGGTGGTGGCGGGGGAGATAGCCCAGGGGTGGTGGCTGTAGCGCCTACGAATCCTGTTGTGCCTGCCACTCCACCAGCCTCTGCGCCAGCCAGTCCGGTAACGCCAAGCATCCCGGCAGCCGCAGTGCTGGCAGGCTTTACCCGCCTGGTCTGGGCGGATGAATTCAACGTGGACGGCTTGCCCAACGCGACCCACTGGGGTTATGACACGGATCGCAACCAGCTCGGCTGGTACAACAACGAATTGCAGTACTACGCTGCCGCCCGGGCGCAAAACGCCAGCGTGCAAAGTGGCATGCTCAGCATTACCGCACGTAAGGAGAGCCTGAGCACGGCGGCCGACTATGGCGGCCAGGCCTACACGTCTGCGCGACTCGTCACGCGCGGCAAGGCCAGCTGGACCTACGGTTTTTTTGAAGTGCGGGCCAAACTGTCCTGTAGCCTGGGCACTTGGCCTGCCATCTGGATGCTGGGCACCGGCGGTGTTTGGCCCGACGACGGTGAAATCGACCTGATGGAGCAGCGCGGTGGCAGTGCGGCCGACAAAACCGTGGTGCTGGGCACCGTCCACACCCGGGCTTACAACTATTTCAATGGCACCCTGGGCGTGGGGCAGGGTTCCAGTCGAACCGTGAACGACGCTTGCACCAATTTTCATAGCTATCAGCTTATATGGGACGGCGGCAAAGTGGCTATTGGTGTGGATGGCGTCACCTACTTCACCTACACCAAACCCACGCCATCTGACGCCACCACCTGGCCGTTTGACAACCCGCAATACCTGATCCTTAACCTGGCCATGGGCGGCGATTTGGGCGGTGCTGTCCCCGCCAACTTCGTGTCAGACCAGATGGTGGTGGACTATGTGCGGGTGTATCAGCGTTAGCCAATTTACGTCTCGTGTCTCAGGCATGTGACGCATAGAAACAATCCCTATTGACACAACGACCTTGCTTAGATGCCGAATTTGATGCACACTTGCATCAAACTTTATTTGGAGCCAAAGATGAGAACAACCGTCACGATTGAAGATGCTTTGTTTGAGAAAGCCTTAGAGGTTGCCGACCCCAAGATGGACCGGGCTGACATTTTTCGGGAAGCCATGAAAACCTTTGTGCGCGTTCAGGCCGCCAAGCGTTTGGCGGCTCTGGGCGGTGCCATGCCAGAGATGCAAGACATACCCCGCCGTGATACGCAGGCGGCCTAGCCATGACAGTGTTGGTGGATACCTCAGTCTGGGTCGATCATTTCCGCCGACCCAACGCCATGCTGGCTGAGCTGATGGTGCAAGATCAGGTTTTGACGCATCCCTTGGTGGTGGGTGAACTGGCCTGCGGAACACCCCCCGAACCACGGTTGCGCACGTTGGGCGACATGGCGCTGCTACTGCCTGCCGATCAGGCCGCGCCGGGTGAAGTCAGAGACTTCATCGAAAGAGAAGCCTTGTTTGGTCTGGGCTGCGGCTTGATCGACTTGACACTGCTGGCCTCAACGCTCATCACGCAAAGTGCCCAACTCTGGACGCTGGACAAGCGCTTGGCATCTTTGTCTGCACGCTACGGCGTTTGCTTTGTGCCGCCAATGCATTGATGCACGAAGTCGACTGTCTGCATGATCAAGGCCCACGCATTAAGTCTCTAAGTTGTTAAGTCTTTGCATTTTTTGCGAAGAATTCAAATATCCAGCGGCCATTCGCAGCGAAGGCTGTTGGATCGTTCTGTTCCGGCTTGTCCGGCTTAGGGTTCTTGATTCGTCTATTTGTGCTAGCATTTGATGGCACAAATTAGCAAGAAACGGCTGCGACATGGAAACTTTCACAATACGCGACCTGCGGGAACGCACAGGCGATCTGGTGCACGGTGCCGAGGCAGGCAAACTGGCACTGGTCACTAAACACGGGCAAGGTGTTTTCATGGCCATGCCGTTTGATGAGGCGATGCTGCAATCGGGCGTGCGGGTTGCTTTGGCGGTGAAATTGTTTGACGAGGAAGCCATCAGTCTTGGCAAGGCAGCCAAACTGGCCGGTGTGACGCAGATTGAATTCATTAATCACCTGAGTGCCCTGAAAATCCCGATCGCACGCTACGCGGCTGATGAATTAGCCCAAGAGGTGGCGGCCTTTGCATAAGCTGCTGATTGCAGATGCGGGGCCGCTGATCGCATTTGCCAGACTACAGCAGCTTGACCTTTTGACACAGTTGTTTGCGTCGGTGCTGGTGACGGACGAAGTGTTCAATGAATGCACTTGCCGACGCGATTTTGCCGAATCAGCAGCTATCACAGATGCCGTCAGCCGCGCTGTATTGAAGCGCTGCAGCACGCCCCCTGCGCATTTTGAATTGGCCTTGCATGTCGATGCAGGTGAAGCCAGTGCCATTGCAGCGGCAGTTGAATTGGGGTGTGGTGTGCTCATGGACGACAAGGCCGGCAGGCGCATGGCCAGAAATTTTGGGGTGGCAACCATCGGCACCGTCGGTGTGCTGGTACTTGCCAAACAAAAGAAGTTGCTTCCAGCAGTCAAACCTTTGCTGGAGCAGCTTTCCAAAACCGGTTATTTATTAGGTGACACCCTGATCGCCAGTGCTTTGCTGGCGGCAGGTGAGGAATAAAGCCGAGCGCAGCAGATGCACAAACATGCGCATGGCGCTGACCTATTGCAGGCGCGAAATCTCCAAAATATCTTTGGGCACCAGGCCTTCGTCTTAGATTTGCAGACTATGGCATGATTTTTAACCTGACATTGACTATTTAGGCATAATTAATAACGATTAACATTGTCTAATTCGGTAAAAAACACATGTTTGATCGCACCATAGCCCCCGCCCTACTTGAGCAGCTCAAGCAGGTGCCCGGCCAGCCCGGCGCTGCGGTCATTCTTTACGGTCCCCGCCAAGCTGGCAAGACCACGCTGATTCGGGCGCTGCCGGCCAACACGCCAGAGGCACTCATGTTCACTGGCGACGACCTTTACACCCAGACGCTGCTGCAACGCCACGAGCATGAACACCTCAAACGAGTCATTGGCAACGCCCGACTGGTGTTCATTGACGAGGCCCAGCGCATTGACAACATTGGCCTGTCCATCAAGCTGCTGGTTGACCACCTGCCGATTCAGGTGATCGCAAGTGGCTCAGCGTCTTTTGAACTGGCTGACCGGCTGGCCGAGCCCCTGACGGGTCGGGCGCGCACGTTTCACCTGCACCCGCTGTCGTGGCTGGAGCTGGCCGACAAATATCGCCAGACATCGCCCGAGACTGCCTTGAATGACATGTTGCGCTTTGGCATGTACCCACGTATGCACACGCTCGAGAGCGACCAGGCGCGCGAAGAATATGCCTACGACTACCTCAACCACTACCTGTACCGCGACCTGCTGGAGTTTGAACAGGTCAAAAAGCCCAAAAAAGTGGTCGATCTGCTGATCTTGCTGGCGCATCAGATGGGTCGCGAAGTGGCCGTCTCTGAGCTGGCCAAGTCCCTGGGCTTGAGTCAACGCACGGTTGAAAGCTATCTGGACATCTTGGCGAAAATGTTTGTGCTGATCAATGTGCGGGGCTTTGCCCGCAACCTGCGCAAAGAGGTGACCAAGACATCGCGCTTTTACTTTTGCGACGTGGGGCTGCGCAACGCGCTTATCCGCAACTTCACGTCCTTGAACCTGCGCGGTGATGCAGGCGAGCTGTTTGAAAACTGGTTTGTCATGGAACGCATCAAGCGAGCCAGCAACCTGCGTCGGCACACTGGCTTTTATTTTTGGCGCACGTATGACCAAAAAGAAATTGACCTGATTGAGGATTGCGCTGGTCAGTTGTCCGCGTTTGAGTGCAAATGGGAGCCCACGGCACGCGCCAAAGCCCCGGCCGAGTGGACGGCGGCTTACCCCCAGGCGGACTACACCGTTGCCACCCGCGACAACTGGCCGGTGCTGCTGGGATAGCCTGCTTTTACCCACCCCGAGCGCTGAACTAGGGAAAGCCCTAGTCATTCCCATAGGGAAACCCCTAATGACTAACTCTCTTGAAATATCTACATTCAATGAAAGCGCTTTCATGAATGCGCTTTCACTTTACGGCGTATTCACCTCAACACCCCAGTCAGGAGACTTATCTAATGAACTCATTTGCAAAATCCTTCACGCTCACGGCGTGTGCCCTGGCTGCGTCGGCGCTGATCACCGCTTGCGGGGGCGGGGCTACGACAGATACCGTGCCGCCGACGGTGGCGATCACTGCTGCTGCAGACACCGGGGGCGCAGTCAAGTTCACCTTCACCTTCAGTGAAGACGTGGGAACATCTTTTGATGCGGCGGATGTTGTGATCACTGGTGGGACATCGGCCACATCAGTCACCCGAGTCGATGCAACTCATTACACCTTGCTGGTAACCCCTTCCGGAAGTGGCGCAGTCACTGTCAACGTGGCGGCTGCCAAATTCAAAGACATTGCTAATAATGACAATACCGCGTCCGCCTCCAGCACGTTTACAACATCGACTGATACCCTGCTTGCAAGTTTTGATGAAACGACCGCATTGGCCTTTGTGGGTTTCAACGGTGGTGAAGGGTCTGCGGTTGTTGCGGGACCTACTGGCGGAAGCGCCAATGCAGCAAAGGTTCTTAGAACTGGCGGCGACCCGTGGGCCGGTGCCAAGGTGACTGTATCAGCTA
>PCUV01000095.1 GCA_002786915.1 Comamonadaceae bacterium CG12_big_fil_rev_8_21_14_0_65_59_15
CAAAAAACGCAACAGCCAAAAACTAGTACGCTCTAACGTATTGATTCTTAAGGGTATTTTTAGGTGGTTGTTAAAGTCCGGTTAAGGCGGCGGAAGATAAACGCTATTCGTTTGCATATATGCATTATGCACTACAGGAGTGGATAGGAGTGGATAGGGTCAGGTCTTGCATTCACACATTGTGCTCCGGCGCGTGAGTTCTGAATGTTAGATTGCAAGACCTGACCCCGTACCCCTCAGCGCCAGCAGGTAGCCACGTCGCATGGTTTCGTAACAGTCACGAAAACCCCATCGCATCGTCCGGGTTTTGTCCTGCTTTTCAACTCGGGGAATTAGTCCGGGTCTAGCTGGCGCAAAAACGGTTATGCGGCCTTTACCCCGCGCGCCACGGCTTCACGCAGCACGGCATTGATGCGGGTCTGCCAGCCCGGCCCGGTGGCCTTGAATGCGTCCAGCACTTCGGCATCAATTCGCATATTCAGCGTTGGGCGCTTTACCGCAACGGGTGGCCTGCCACGGCCTCGGGTCATGGTGGCCTGTTGCCAGTAGGCAGACACGGCGGCGCTGTCGTTGGGGTCATACGGCCCATCACTGGCGGCGTGCGGTATTGGCGCATTAGCAGCGGCTTCACGCTGCACGCGCTTCCAGTCTGTGCCTTTGGGCTTAATCGCGGTTTTGGTCATACAGCGTCCTTTCTTGTTTGGATGCACGGCGCAATGAAATAGCTCGCAGTTCGTCCGGCGCATGCAGTACATACACCAGCACCAGCACCACGCCAGCCACTTCCACCAGGGCAATGTCCATCAGCCGGGCTTCACCCTTTTGGGGTGACTGCAATGTCAGCTTGTCGGGTGCGTCAAATACCAGCATGGCATCGGCCAGCGATAGCCCGTGCTTTTGGATGTTTAGCGCGTCCTTGGCCGGGTCGAATGTGAGATTCATTGTCTTATTTATTGTATTGGCATCAATTCAGCACGTCAACCTGCCACCACGCGCAGCTTACCCGGCTCTACTGCGGGGCTAGCTGGCGCAAAACGGTTATGCGGCTTCCAGGTGCACCACGGCACGCGCTCCCACGGCTTGCGCGTAGCGTTGCACGGTTCGGATTGAAGGCATACGGCCCCCACTTTCCAGCCGGGCAATGGTGCTCTGTGTCGTGCCCATGCGTTGCGCCACGTCCAACTGTGTCAGCCCGGCCCGGCTTCGGGCGGCTATCAGTTCGCGTGCCATGCTGAATTCACCAGCCATTGCGTCATATTCAGCGCGGGTGTCGGCATCTGCCAGCAGTTCGGCCTTGAGTGTGCGAAGTGTTTTCATGCGTTCAGTCGCTCCAATGCGGTTTCGATAACGTGGCGCGGTGTGGTCTGCGTCTTTTTGACAAAGACGTGTAGCACCAGCAGGCGGCGGTCTTGAACGGCGGCATACACGGCGCGGGCTATCCCGTCACGGCCTTGCATTCGCATTTCCCACAGCTTGCGCTCAAGCGGTCGCACATGGGGCAGTCCGACACGTTGCGGCCCGAAGGCTTCCAGCAGTTCGGCAATGTGCACAAACCAGGCTTTCATGTCGGCTGGCAGCGCCAGCAGTTCAGGCTCTGCCAGCGGGTGCATGGTCACTGTCCAAGTATTCATAGTATAGCCAATTAGCGATAATCAATCCGCCTCCACACGCAACTTGCTCGGCTCGGCGGCATCAATCGTCACCCCGGCCTGTTTCCAGAATCCATGCCTCAATTTTTCGTGGTGCACGCGCAGCAGGTCGAGCAGGCGCACGGTGTAATGCTTTTCAGCAGTTGCCGATGGTTTGTGTCCCATCAGTTGCGCCACCACCCCGGCGGGTATTTCCAGCCACTCGGTCAGGCTCTTGAACGAACGGCGCAGGCCATGCATTGATACATGATCAACCCCGGCCACGGTGCAGGCATCATTCAGGTTCTTTGCCGGGCGGGTCAGTGCCTTGTCGCCAGCGCCAGCAAACACCCATTCGCTACGGCGCGGCAGAGCGGCTATCAGGTGGTGAACATACGGGGTCAGGGGAATGATGCGGTCGCCCTCCACCTTGTCGTGAATGGTCAAACCCTTCCAGTTCAGATTGACGTTATCCCAGCGCAGCGCCAGCAGTTCGCCGGGTCTTGCGCCAGTCAATAGCAGGGCTTGCAGGTAGGCGGCAATGGCTGGGTTTCCTATCTGGCGCACGGCGACAAACCATGCGGGCAGTTGTTCCCGTTGCAGCGCGTCACGCTTGACCCCGGCACGGCCCAATGCTTCGCGGGTCTTGCGGGTCTTGGCAGCGTTGCCAGTCACCAGCGGCGCATAGGCATCTTGTTCGGTGCACCAGGTCAGAAAAGCTCTCAGCAGTCGCCACGATAGGCGTGCAGGTGTCGGGCGCGTCTTGGCCTCATGCTCTGCCCACTTGGTCACCAGTGCAGGTGTCAGGTCAACCAAGCGCACGGCCATCAGTGAATGAAGCGGCCCGGCAATGGTCAACCCTGCCCCACGCTTGCGCGGTACGCCACCAGCGGCGCTCAGGCGTAGGAGGTGCAGCGCCCCCCAATGCGCTTTTCTGTCGGCAATGCAGGCTTGCCAGGCTTCGCCCATGGTCAGGGCTTGGGCAGCTTGCTGGCGCTCGTTCGCTTGGTGCGCGATGCCTTGCGCGTGATGCCATCGTCTTTATCGTTCAAAGGCACAAGCAATGCATCATTGAGAAGAAGGCGCAAAACCAATACAACCTACTACTTCTCATGCATTTTCAGAACGGCGCACAGCATTTTCAGGTCGGCGGTCACACGGCACCTGGGCGTGCGTTATTTTCCGATGCAAAAACTGGAAAAGATGGTGCCCAACAGGTCGTCTGACGTGAACTCGCCGGTGATGTCGTTTAACGCCTGTTGAGCCAGGCGCAGTTCTTCGGCCAGCACATCCAGCGCGGGGGCAACTGACACCAGACAGCTGCGGGCCTGCGCCAGATGGCGCTCGACACGTCGCAGGGCTTGCACATGGCGCGCGCGGGCCATGAAAGTGCCCTGCCCGGCGGGTTGCCAACCGGCGATGGTAAGCAACGCACGGCGCAAGCTGTCAAGCCCGGTGCCGGTTTTTGCAGACACGGCCAAACCAGCCATGGACGCTGGCATGGGCGCGACGTCGGCCTTGTTCCAGACCTCCAACAGGCTCAAATTTTTGGGTATTTTTTGAGCAATAGCTCTTACTATATCTGCGTTAGCAGCTACATAGTCCGTAGCATTCAAGCGCGTGAGATCGTGCAACAGCAGCACCGCATCCGCCTGCGCGATGGCGTCCCAGGCGCGCTCGATGCCAATTTTTTCTATCTCGTCGTTACTGTCACGCAAGCCTGCCGTGTCGATCACGTGCAGGGGCACGCCTTCGATCTGGATGGTTTGTTGCACGCGGTCGCGCGTGGTGCCTGGCACGGCGGTCACGATGGCCAGTTCGGCCCCAGCCAGCGCATTGAGCAAACTTGACTTGCCCGCGTTGGGTTGCCCGGCGATCACCACCGTGATGCCCTCACGCAACAACGCGCCCTGGTGCGCTTGTTGCAACAGCGCGGCCAACTGCTCCTGCAATGCACCGAGCTGGCCAAGCGCGTCGGCCTGACGCAGAAAGTCGATGTCTTCCTCTGGGAAATCCAGCGTCGCCTCCACCAGCACACGGAAATGCACCAAGGCTTCGCGCAGACCATGAATCTGCTTTGAAAACGCGCCCTCGATCGAGCGGCTGGCGCTGCGCGCGGCGGCTTCGGTGCTGGCATCGATCAGATCCGCAATGGCTTCGGCCTGTGTCAGATCGATCTTGTCGTTCAGGAACGCGCGCTCAGAAAACTCGCCCGCGCGCGCCAGCCGCAGATGCGGCAACAGGGGTTGGCCAGCGGAATCAGGTTGCGCGGCGGCTTGCAGGCAGCGCGCCAGCAGCAGTTGCAACACCACCGTGCCGCCGTGCGCCTGTAGCTCCAGCACGTCTTCGCCGGTAAACGAATGCGGTGCCGGAAAAAAAAGCGCCAGACCGTGGTCGATGGCCGCACCGTCGGCGTCCAGAAATGCGGTGTAGGTGGCCTCGCGCGGTTTGAGCGGGTGCGCGCACACCACGCGTGCCAGCGGCAGCAAACCTTGGCCGCTGACGCGCACGATGCCCACCGCGCCACGACCGGGTGCGGTGGCGATGGCCACGATGGGATCAGTATGCTGGGGCAAGTTCACGGGGTTCTTCCAGCATCCAAAAATCAGTTAGGGACAGAGCAGTCGCACTGCGTGTCGCTTTGATCTGTCCCGCAAGGTGAACATCCAACATCCGACGAAGTGTTGGGGACAGAGCAGTCGCACTGCGTGTCGCTTTGATCTGTCCCGCAAGGTCTCAGAATTTCGGCAAATGAAACTTGGGCGGCACACCCATGCGCGTGTTAATGACCCATTGCTGGGCGATCGACAACACGTTGTTGGTGATCCAGTACAGCACCAGACCGGCCGGAAAGAAGAAGAACATCACGCTGAACGCCAGTGGCATGAACCACATCATCTTGGCCTGCATCGGGTCGGGCGGTGCCGGGTTGAGCGAGGTCTGCAAAATGGTGGTCAGCGTCATCACAATCGGCAGGATGTAAAACGGGTCCGGGCTGGACAGGTCATGGATCCAGCCGATCCACGGCGCGTTGCGCATCTCAACGCTGGCCAGCAGCACCCAGTACAGCGCAATGAACACCGGAATCTGGATCATGATCGGGAAGCAGCCACCCATCGGGTTGACTTTTTCTTCACGGTAGATGCGCATCATCTCTTGCTGCATTTGCTGCGGGTTGTCCTTGAGGCGTTCACGCATTTCCATGATGCGCGGGTTCACCGCCTTCATCTTGGCCATACTGGCGTACGCCTTGGCGTTGAGCCAGTAGAACGCAATTTTCAGCAGCAACACCAGCGCCACGATCGCCCAACCCCAATTGCTGATGAGCTTGTGCAACTGATCAAGCAACCAGTACAACGGTTTGGCCAGCATGGTCAGCCAACCGTAGTCCTTGACCAGCTCCAGCCCCGGTGCCAACGCCTGTAGCATGTTTTCTTCTTGCGGGCCGGCAAACAGGCGTGCCTCAACGGTCTTGCGCTGGCCCGGCGCCAGCACGTCCAGCGGTGCAATCATGCCCACCGCGTACAGATTGGCGTCTGCCTTGCGCAGAAAGATGTCGCGCTTGATGCCGTCGCCCAGCAACCAGGCGCTGGCAAAGTAATGCTGCACCATCGCCACGTAGCCGTTGGGCGAGGTTTTCTCCACGTCCACCTTGTTTTTATCGATGTCGGTGAAGTCAACTTTTTGGTATTTTTTGGCCTCGGTGTAAACGGCCGGCCCGGTAAAGGTGGAATAAAAAGACGACTCGCCCGGCGGCTTGCTGGCGTCGCGCAGCAACTGCAGGTACAACTGTGGTGAGACCGGCGTGGCACCTTCGTTGACCACTTCGTGCTTGGCAGTGATGGCGTAACTGCCACGGGTCAGCGTGTAGGTCTTGATCAGCTTGACACCACCCACCACAGGCGACTCAAAGCGCAGTTCCAGCGACGCGCTGCCGTCCTTCAGCACACGATCGCCAGGTGCGAGCGTCATCAGGGCTTTGTGCGTGGGTAGAGCCTGACCACCGTTGGCAGAAATTAGCCCAGACTGCGCTAGATACACCAGGTCCTTGCGATCGTCGAGCAGGACTTCGTTGCGCGATCGATCTGTCATGTCGACGTGTTTGAGGAATTCGGTGCGCACCACCGTGCCGCCTTCGGTGTCGAAGGTCACTTTCAACACGTCGGTTTGCACTTGCACGCGCTCACTTGCTATGGTGCCAACCTGCGGCTGTGCTGCTGAGCCCGCACCGGGCAAAGCCCCCACCGCCGAACCCGTAACGGCAGCAGGCACCGAAGCTGGCGCACTGGCGGCCGGGTTAGCGGCGCTGGCTTGGGTGGCCGTCGGGTTGGGCCCCGGGAAAAACGTGGGTTTGCGCCCGTTATAGACCTGCCACTGGTCCCACAACATCACCAGGGACAGGCCAAAAATGACCCACAAAATTGTGCGACGGATATCGTTCATGAAGACTTCTTCTTGGAGGAAAGGGGGAGCAGATGACTAAACAAACCCGTCGGTGGTACCCCACTGCGGGCGGGTACCGGGTCGAGCCCGCCATCGCACCACGGGTGACAACGCCCCAGACGGCGCAGCGCCAGGTAACTGCCAATGCCCGCGCCATGCTGTTGCAACGCCTGCAACGCGTAGACCGAGCAAGTGGGTTCAAAGCGACAGCTCGAGCCCAGCGACGGGCTCAGCAACAGGCGATAGGCCTTGACCAGGCCGATCAACGCGCGTGCAAGCATACCGCCCCGATCTGACCGAACAACTCTTGTAACTCGCGCCGCACGGTGGTCTTCAACGCGTCGGATGTTGCGCTGGGAAAGCGCTGGCGGTCAAATCCGCTGCGCAGGCGCACCACATGCGCTGCCTGTGCCAATGGCCCCTGCTCCACCTGCCCCAGGGTATAGACCTGGCGCTTGATGGTGTTGCGCGTGACGGCGCGGCGCGCCCAGCGTTTGGGTACCATGGCACCCAACCAGCTTTGCGCAGTTGTAAACAAGTCCTGTTGAGCCGGGTCAGCCGCAGGCAAGGCAAGGCTGTGCAAGGCGAAATGTGCGGTGCGCGCGACCGCGCCGGCCGACAGCACAGCCTGGAACTGCGTGCGATTTTTCAGGCGTTGCACCGGTGGGCTTTCAGGCACCCAGCAAACGGGCGGGCGCGAGAAACGTCAATCAGACGGCCAGGCGTTTACGACCTTTGGCGCGGCGCGCGTTGATAACTGCGCGGCCACCGCGGGTCTTCATGCGAACCAAAAAGCCGTGGGTACGGGCGCGGCGGGTCTTGGAGGGTTGGTAGGTGCGTTTCATAGTGGGATCCTAAGTGCTTCTGAGACGATGGGCTGCCTGTGTGCAGCCCAACGGCTGGGCCAGCCAGCGCTCGTCCGGTTTTCTCCTGAACCGTTCAGGGAACCGCAGATTATCGCAAATTTTCAGCAGCGGTTGATTTGGTGCGCGCACCGGCACGGTCAACGTCGCCAGGGTGCACCCGCGATCTGCCTGGGCTAGTAGTCCGTTC
>PCUV01000050.1:0-7107 GCA_002786915.1 Comamonadaceae bacterium CG12_big_fil_rev_8_21_14_0_65_59_15
AGCGTAGATGATCAATTCACCACATCAGTTTGAATCGCACCCGCCTAATCGCGGAAAATCATCGCTTTCAAAATATTACGCCATCGCTTTCATTTCTTCAAAGGCCCCAGGATAATGGCCGCCAAAAAAGCCGTGCAACAGTTGCTACTGGCCGCGTTGATGTGCAGCAAAAAGTTTAATCGGGCGCTATTGCCCAAACGCACTTGGGCAGACGAACACAATGCGCATCATTGACAACTACCTGACGCCAGACGCGTTTCGTGCGCTCAGCACGGCTATCACGTCGCCTTTGTTTCCGTGGGAAAAAAGCCAGATTCTGAAAGACCCACCGGCTCACTTTCCACCCGAATGCAACTTGCAATATGTGCATGGTTTCTATTTGCAAAATTCCAAACGGCTGTATCGGTCGCGCCATTTGAGCTTAATCCAAGCACTGCTAGCGCAGATTCAACCGCAACGCCTGATCAAGGTCAAGGCCAACCTGACCCAGCGGCAAACAACGCAAATCGCCTACGCCTTTCATACCGACACGCGCCAGCCGGGGGCCACCACTGCGGTGCTTTACCTCAACACCAACAACGGCTACACCTTGTTTGAGGACGGCCGCCAAGTGGACAGCGTGGCCAACCGCATAGTGTTTTTTGACGCCACCTTGCCCCACTCCGGCGTGCACTGCACCGACACTGAGCAGCGCATCGTGCTCAATCTCAACATGATCCTTTGATCAGCAGCTCATCGCCAATCACCATCACATCCATTGGCGACTGGGCAAACAATTGGCGCGCCGACTCGGGCGTGGCGGCGATCGGCTTGCCAGCTAGGTTCAAACTCGTGTTCAACAACACCGGGCAGCCGGTCAACGCATCAAACTGCAGCAACAGTCGGCGCAACGCCGCACACTCAGGCCCGACCGACTGCACCCGGCACGAGCCGTCCACATGCGTGATGGCCGCAAACTGGGCCGACCGCACGGTCGAAGCCAACAACATAAAGGCATCTTGGTCGCCCAAGAAATAGTCATCAAAACGCTCGCTCAGAACCGACGCCCCAAACGGCCGATAGTTTTCTCGCTGCTTGATCGCGTTCACCAAGGCCCTGCCATTTTGCAGCCGAGGGTCCATCAAAATCGAACGATGCCCCAGTGCTCTGGGCCCAATTTCGCCCCGCCCTTGATACCAACCCACGATCTTGCCCTGCGCCAGCCACTGCGCCACTTGGCGCACGGTGTCATCACCCGGCGCAGCCACACCCGTGTCTGACTGGTCATACGGAAAATCTGGCAAGCTCAAGGCGGATGCACCATGTTGGCAGCGCAACCATTCCAACCCCCCCAAACTCAACCCTTCGTCACAAGCATGCGGTGCGATCACCAGCTTCGGAAAATGTGCCTTCAGCCGCGCGTTCCAAATCACGTTTTGCGCCACCCCACCCGAATAAGCCACCACCTCCGTCGGGTGGGCAAACTGTTTAAAAAAGTCCAGCAGCAGCTCAGCCATGCGCTCGTGCACCGTCGCCGCCCAATCCAGTGCCGTCAGCTGTGCCAGCAATGCGTCTTGCTTGTAAGCTCGCCAATGCCGATACGACCAAACCTCTTTGAGCTGCAAAAAATCAAACCGCTGCAACCATGCCAAATACCTCGTGTCAATGCGGCCATAAGACTGCAGCCCCATCAGCTTGCCGGCAATATCGTTGTAATGACCAAACTTGATCCCCAACAGCTTGCCGGCATCACGCATGCCCCAGCCAATCGACCCGTTTTGAATGTGGCCCATGGCCACCAGCTTATCGCCCCGGTACACACTCCAGGGGCGGCCATCGCCCAGCCCGTCGATCACAATTTGCACATCCGGCTGTGGTGCCTGCATCCAAGTGCTCAGCGCATGCGAATAGTGGTGGCTCACCAGCCAAGCCTGCCGCAGCCCCAAATAATCACACAGCGCAGGGGCCAGGCGCTCTGCTTTCGATTGATCAAATGCCAAGCGATGCAGCGCCAGATGGGACAGATGCTTTTTTAAGTCATCGGGCAGTGCGCCGGGGTCAAACCCTAGCGCCACATCATCAAACGCCCCCACGTCCAGGCCCCAGATGCTGCGAACATCCTCTTGCCAGCCCTGCAAGCCCTGAAACCCGAATCGTTTGATTTGCTTGACCCGCTCAAACTTAATGTATCTGACCTGCGGACCATCGCAATAGGCCATGTTCGCGTCGTGGTGGCCCAAAGCCACCGACAACAACATCATGGGCTTATTGGCCGGCACGCACCAAGCGCAGGTTTTTATTGACAAGCGGTGCCGAACCTACGTCGCCAAAAATAAAACTCACATACCAATATTCGTTAGCAACATTGACATTACCATTGGCTGTCACGTAAGACGATGACTGCGTATTTGGAAAAAGATTATCAATTGCCACATTGGTGCTGATCTGGCTGTTTTGGCAACGATCCGCCAATGACGATAGCTCTTTAACTGTGGGGATTCGCCAATCGGAATAACCCAAGCCCAGCGCCGAACCCGCACTATTGACCGAGGCCAGCCAATCGGTCAGGTAAGTGGGCGTATTCTTGGTCGGATCAAACGCCACGGTGGTGGTGATGTCGCAAGCGGTACCGGTTTTACCCTCCGGGCACTGCTTCCACATCAAACCAGTTTTAGAGTCTTCAACGGTGCCATCGCCAAAATTTTTATATCGAGTAGCATCATTGCAAGCAGACAAAGCGGATACCCCGCTAACCAAACGGACCGACTTGGCCAACGATTGATTAACGACTCCGGCTGCACCGTTGGCCACCGAAACCACCCAAGCCTGCGTGGTTGGTGCCTTTACATAGGTTTCACTCCAATACTCACCGGTCATGACTGGTGCCCCCAATCCTGTCACATTGGTGTCTGCGTTGATGGCAGTCGCGCCAGCCACGCCGTAATCCATCAAACTCTGTAGCTCATTGACGGTGGGCAAGCGCCAAGTATTACCGCATGCCGGCGAGGCTTGGGCCGCTTGCGTGGCTTGGGCATAGGTCTGGTTGAGCGTCACACTGGTTTGCCATACCAAACCAGTCACCGCATCTGTGATACACGCTGAATCATTGGTTTTGGCAAATGAAAAACCCAAGGCACCGTCAGATGGATCGTTGGTTAGCGCATTCGTATCGCGCCCAAAAGCCACTGTGTTGTTGATCAAACTGGTCACGCCAGTGCTATTTAAACCACCCGCATCGTCATTCACGATCGTGCCGACCCAACCGCTGCCCGATTTGCCATCGGCCGACCAATTGATCGTGAGCAGTTCGTTGGGTTCAAAAACAGTATCACTGCAAACGGTGACTTGCAACTCAGCCGTTTGAGCACCTGGCGACACGGCAACAGTCTTGTTGCTTAAATTGATGTAATCCACACCAGCGCCGCAGGCATCCCCGCCTGTGGCCGCACCGGTCACCCCCGCGGCATATTTAGGTGCCGTGCTGTAGCTGATCGTGACACCGCGCTCAACGGGCTTATCAAAAGTAACCGCGAAACGCAATAAATTTGCAGAATTGCTGCCCTCCAGCACTTGAGCTGGGGACACCCCACTCACCACCGCCTCTGGCACCACGGGTGCTGGAGCACCACCACCCCCACCACCACAAGAAGTCAGCGCAGCCACCGCAGCCGAGAGCACTGTCAGGCGCGCAGCACAGGCAACCACCCCACCAGATTGATTAAAACGAGTTTTCATTTCGATTCCTTTAGATCAAAGCGACAGGGTATCTACCCAATATTCAAAAGTATCTTGGCTGAAGGTATCCAGCCCAGACACCAGGGGCTGTTCGCCCGGCGTGCCCAACACATAAGATTGTTCGAGACGATTAGCCAAGCCGTAGCTATTGCTAGATAACAAATCGTCAACACTGGTGTTAAGGTCAATGCCTTGCAGTAGCACATCGCCTTGCAAAGCTTGCGCGGTTGAGACGGTGCCCAGATAGCGGCTGGCCGCTGTGGTCGAGGTAAAGATGGGCAACGATGCGGTGGGTGCAAACAGCACTGCGGTTGATGGTGTTGGAGTGGGGTTCCTGAGCAAGGTGCTGTTGCTCGGCACGCCTGCGGCCACTATTTCTGCATCCGTCTTCTTCAGCAGCACATTCGGGTCTTCGGTCACGCGCGTCACACTGTGACCGTCCACCACCAATTGCTGGTAAACCTTTGTGCCATCCATCACCCGGAAATAAGTGCGACCATCGGTGCCGGTATCGCGCACCACCAGCCCACTGGGCACGCTGAAGTGAACCACCTCAGCCGCCGCCTCAAGCACATCGCCGCTGCTACCAGCAGAGGGCCCGTAGCCCACCATATTGACCACTCTGGCAATCACATCCGCCGTGCTGTTTTGGTTAGCATCCGTGATGATCCCGTTACCCGCATCGATATTCACAATACCGCTGGCCGTTGACGACACCGCCACCACGGTGCCAATACTTAAATTAGCGCCCTGAATCACCACATCCCCACCGCGGCTATCAAGCCGGGTGCCTTGGGCCATGCTGATGTTGCCGCCACTGCTGATCACGGTCACTTTGTCGTTGCTGACGGTGGACAGGCTAGAGCCCAGCACCACGTCACCACTGGCTTGCAGTGTGATAGCGCCGGGGGCTTGTACCACGCCGCTGGGACTGGCTTGGATCGTGATGGTTTGGCCCACCACGTCCACCGGTGTGGCAGTGACCGAGGTCAAATTGGTGTTGGCGGCCAGGACGATGCTGCCTTGGCCCGCTTGGCCAATCACCACCTTGCTAAAGCCGCTACCAATGGCATCAATTTCGCGGCTGGACAGGTTCAGCGCGCCTGCGGTAGCAGCTTGATCCGGGGCCTGGCCCAGCACCACATTGCCGCCCACATCCGTGGCCTTGATGGTCAGCACGCCGCCGGTGGTTTGCACCGAGTTGGCCCCGCCCATTAGGGCCAGCGACTTGGCATCAATCGTCATGTCGCCCTGCACAGCCACCGTCTTGCCGCTGGCAAACACCACACTGGTGGCACCCTTGATGTCGAGCGTGCCGCCGTTGCTCAGGGTCAGGTTATCGTCAAAGCGCACGGTGCCGGTGGCGTTGATCACCACCGATCCTGTGACCGTCACCGCTTTGACAAAGGTCACATCTTGCGTGGCCTGCACCTCTAAGCGGTCGATGTTTGACACCGTGCCCTGTACCGTCACGCTCGACTCTGACACCAGCTTGAGCGTCTCGGTGGGGTCGGTAGTGGTTTCGCCCACGATGTTGCCGGTCACCGTCAAGCTGCCCACCAGCGCATCCGTACTGCTGTTGCCCGCCGTGATCGTCACTCCGCCCGCGCCCACTTGCAGCGTGCCGTCCACCGTCACGCTGCCTTGCATGCTGACATCCGCAGCGGTCAGCGTGGTGGTGCTGTTGGTCACGCTACCCTGAATGGCCAGGCTCTCGCCCTGCAGACTGCCAGTGACCGTCACCGTGCTGTTGGTTCCGGTGGCGTTAACCACCAGCGGGTCGTTAAACACCACTGGGGTGGCTACCGTGCCAGTGGTGCTATCTTGGCCTTGCAGCGTGATCGTTTGACCCGCTTGGCCACTGCCCAGGGTGATGTCGGTAAAGCCAGGTTGCAGCAAACTCAGCTCAGTCTGGCTCAAGTGCAAGTTCGTGCCGGTATCCACGCCACCGATCACGATCGGTATGGGCGTGGTCGAGGGCAGCGTGTTGATCAACAACTGCCCGCCATTGCTCACCACCGGGGTGGTGATCTCAACCGTGTTGGCCGCCACCTTCACATCCTGATTCGGTGCCGTGGTGCCACCGGCCGGGGCGGTGGGCTGGCTAAACACCACCTTGCCCGCTGCGCTGGTGTTGATCTGCACATCTTTGGCACTGGTTTGCACCACACCTTGCAAGGTGATGATGCCGTCGGCGTACAAGCTGACCGCGCCGGACGTGCTGACAAGGTTGGTATTGAGGTCCAAATTGCCCGGGCTGACCCGAACCGTGATGGTGCCGCTGCCGTTGGCCGTGATGGCACTGCTGTTGGTATCACCGTCGTTGAGCGACAAGGTGCCACCCGTGTTGAGCACGATCGAGCCATTGTTGCCCGTGGTCAGATCGGCTTGCGCCGCGTCGCTGATCGG
The DNA here is from genome assembly GCA_002786915.1 of Comamonadaceae bacterium CG12_big_fil_rev_8_21_14_0_65_59_15. Taxonomy (GTDB): domain Bacteria; phylum Pseudomonadota; class Gammaproteobacteria; order Burkholderiales; family Burkholderiaceae_C; genus Rhodoferax. The sequence goes on from PCUV01000050.1 coordinate 6,124, forward strand.
GGTGGGCGTGGCGCTGCCGGGCGCAAATTCGCTGACGGTGGCGCTGACGCTACCAATGCTCAGGCCGTCCAGTTCGGACAGATAAATGCCGGTGCTGGCTGGGCTGGTGGCCGTGCTGCTGCTGGCGCTTAAGGTATCCACTGCGGTGCTTAACAGCTTGTCAGCCGCACCGATGGCGGCACCCGCTTGCAGGCGCAGGTTGGTGGCGTTCACGTTACTGGCCGGGGCGGCAGGGGCGGTCAGACCGTTGATGATGGCACCGGTGTCGGCCACGATGCTAACGTTGGCCGCTGTGACGTTGCCCAGCGTGATGCTGGTGGCTGCGTTCATGCGGGCGCTGCTGGCGGTGGCGCTGACCTTGGCATCGCTGACCATGGTCAATGCGCCTGCTTCTGCGTCGATGCTGATCGTGCCTGCCGTGCCGGTAGTGATGCCGACACCTGCTGCTGTGCTGCTGCCCAACAGCACGTCGCTGGCCGCTTTGAGCGTGATGTGGCCCGTGCCGCTGGTGATGTCGCTGTTGACCACCAGGTTGCCCGTGTTCACATCGATCAGGATGGAGCCGCTGCCGTGGGCGCTGACTGCGCTACCGTCAAAGCCGGCACCGGTGGTGTTGGCCGTGCCGTTGTTCAGGGTGACCGTGCCGCCTGCGACCAGCACGATGTTGCCGTTGCCGCCCGTGGTGCGCAGGTCGCTTTGCGCGGCATCGCTGCTGCTGGCAGTGCTGATGCTGGCATCGCTGGTCACGCGGTTCACGCTCAGGCTCACGTCGTCCACAGTCAGGGCATCGGCTTCCGACAAGTAGATGCTGCCGTTCTTGGCTTCGGCGCTTAGCTTCACCACCGTGGTTTCCAGGTGGTTGGCATTCGTGCCGATGCTTGCACCGGCGTTTAGGCGCAGGGCGCTGGCGGTGATGTCTTGGTCGGCGTCGTTGGCACCTGCCACCAAGGCATCGCCATCACTGATGCTGCCATTAATGGCGGT
>PCUV01000050.1:7117-11501 GCA_002786915.1 Comamonadaceae bacterium CG12_big_fil_rev_8_21_14_0_65_59_15
CAGTTCGATGTCGCCCACCGTCACATCGGTGGCGGCTAGCAGGCGGGCGGTGGCGCTGGCACCGGTGCTGGTGAACAGGCTGGTGGCGCTTTGCGTGATGCTGCTGCTGCTTGCGACCACGTCGATCGAGCCGCTGCCTGCCGCCGTGCTGCTGGTGCGGATGTCGGCGGTGTTGGTAAAGCTCACGCTGCCAGCGGCCAGCACGCTGATGTTGCCGCTGGCGCTGAGGATGTCAGCGTTGGCGGTGATAACGGTACCAGTGCCCAGGGTTTGGATCAGGATGTTGCCCGTGCCGCTGGTGCGCACGGCGGTGTCGTCAGTGGATCCGCCGCCTTGGTTTAGAACGATGTTGCCCGCGGTGCTCTGCAGCACCAAATGCCCCGCACTAGAGAGGTCGGCCTGCGTGACCAAAGCGGTGCCGCTGGCGCTGGCGGGCACTGTTGCATCCACACCCACGCGCTGGGCTGACACGGTTACGGTGTCCACCGTCAGCCCATCCGCCTCGCTGATGAAGGCACCAAAGCTGCCTGCGCTCAAGCTGAGCGTGGTGACGCTGGTTTCTAGCGCGTTGAGCGTGCTGCCGTCGTGGCCGATGCCGCCTGCGGCTTTCAGGATCAAACCGGCGGCCGTGATGTCTGCTGCCGCCGTGGCGTAGCCATCCAGGATGTGGGCCCCTGCCGTGACGGCCACGTTGCCGCTGCCAGCGTTGATGGTTTCTAGCGTGACACTGCCCGTGCCCGCATTGAGCAGGATGTTGCCGTTGGTCGTGCTGGTCGTCGCACCCAAGCCCATGCTGATAGCGTTACCTGCGATCAGCTCAATCGTCTTACCAGCCGCGCTGGCGCTGATGTTGGCGTTTTGCAGGATGCTGCCATTGGCGTTCAGGCTGGTGTGGCCGACGCTGTTGGTGACATCGGCATTGAGCGTCAGGCTGCCCGCGCTGGCTTGCAGCAGCAGATTGCCCGCAGCCACGACACCGCTGGTTGCGGCCGTGCCGGCGTTGACGGTGATATCGCCTGCGGTGCTTAGCAAGACCAGGTGACCGGCGCTGCTGAGGTCTTCTTGGGTGACGCTGGCGCTACCACTGGCGGTGACTGGCACGGTCGCATCCGCACTCACCCGATTGACGGCCACGTTCAAGGCGTCCACCGTGATGCCATTGGTTTCAGTGACGAACGCCCCGACGGCACCGGCGCTCAGGCTCAGGGTGCTGACGCTGGTTTCTAGGGCGTTGAGCGTGCTGCCGTCGGTGCCAATGCCACCACCCGCTTTCAGGATCAGGCCAGCGGCCGTGATGTCTTCGGCGGCCGTGGCATGGCCATCAAGGATGTTGGCCCCGGCTGTGATCGCCACATTGCCAATGCCAGCGTTGAGGGTCTCGAGCGTGACACTGCCCGTGCCTGCGTTGAGCAGAATGTGGCCGTCGCTTGTGCTGGTCATCGCACCCAAGCCCATGCTGATGGCGTTGCCTGCGACCAGATCAATGGTCTTGCCTGCGCCGCTGGCGCTGAGGTTGGCGTTTTGCACGATGCTGCCACCGGCGCTCAGGCTGGTGTCGCCGGTGCTGTTGCTCAGGGTGGCATTCAGGGTGATGTCGCCTGCGGTCGCTTGCAGCAGCAGGTTGCCCACCGCGCTGGTGGCGCCGCCTGCGTTCAGCGTCGCTATGCTGCCTGCGTTCGTGACGATCACCAAGTTGGCCGCACTGGCCAACTTGCTTTGGGCCGCGTCAGTGGTCACGGTCAAACTGGTGCCATCGCTTCCCACTTGATTGACGTTGATCGCGTTCAGGCTGCCGATTTGCAGGCCGTCGGTCTCGGTCAGGAACAAGCCGCCGGTGCCCGTGCCTTGACTGTCGGCGGCCAGTTGGGCCACGCTGACTTCAAGGTGATTGGCACCGGTGCCTGCACCGTCCCCGGCGGCGGTGCCGGTGGTGACCAGGCGCAGCTCGTCAGCGCTGATGTTGACCGTGTCTGTGCCGCCTACCCCTGCATCGGTGATGCTGCTGGCGCTCAGGCTTACGTCGCCCGTGGTGCTCAAAGTGCCCAGCGTCAAGGTGGTTGCCGCCACGTAGCGGATATTGCCGCCGCCTGCGGTGGTGGTGGCACCGTCGGCCATACTGATCGCGGCACCGGCACGCACATCCACCGTGCCCGTGGCGGTGGCGCTGATGTTGGCGTTTTGCACGATGTTGCCGCTGACGTTCAGGCTGGTGTGGCCGGCGCTGTTGCTCAACGCTGCCCCTAGGGTGAGGCTGCTTGCTTGCAGCAGCAGATTGCCCACAGCGCTGGTGGCACCCCCGGTGCTGAGCACCTCAAGGTTGCCGGAACTGACGATGACCAAGTGGCCAGCGCTGGCTAGGTTGCTTTGCGCGGCATCGTTGGTGGCCGTCAGGGTGGTGCCATCACTGCCGACTTGGTTGACGTTGATGGCGTTCAGGCTGCCAATCAACAGGCTATCCGTCTCGGCCACAAACAAGCCGCCGGTACCCGTGCCCTTGATGTCAGCAGCCAACTTGGCCACGCTGACTTCGAGGTGGTTGGTGCCGGTGCCTGCGCCGTTGCCGTCGGCGGTGCCGGTGGTGTTCAAGCGCAATTCGTCGCCGCTGATGTTGACGCTGTCGGTAGCGCCTGCCCCTGCATCGGTGATGCTGCTGGCGCTCAGGCTCACGTCACCGCTGGTGCTCAAAGCACCCAGGGTCAAGGCGCCAGTGGCGGCGTAGCGGATATTGCCGCTGCCCATGCTGCTGGCCGCACCATCGGCCATGCTGATGCTGAGTGCTTGCACATCAAGGCTGCCCGCCCCCGTGCTGCTGATGTCGCCGGTCACGCCTTGGCTCAAAGTGCTACCCGCGCGCAAGCTGATGGCACCGCCCACCGCGGTCATGCCCGCATTGAGCGTGAGCGCACCGGCCGTGGCCTGCAGCAGGATGTTGCCGGATTGAGTGCTGATGCCGCCTGCGCTGGTGCCCGCATTGACAAGGATGTCGCCTGCGGTGCTGACCAGCACCAAGTGGCCAGCACCGGTGGCGCTTAGGTCTTCCTGGGTGATGGTGACACTGCCGCTGGCTGTGGTTGGCACGGTGGCATCCGCCCCAACCCGGTTGACCGCTACCGTCAGGCGGTCCGCCGTCACGCCGTTGGCCTCGGTCAGGAAGACACCACCGACACCCGCGTTGGCACTGAGGGTGGTGACGCTGATTTCCAGCGGGTTGGCACCGGTGCCAATGCCGTTGCCCGCTTTCAGAATCAGGCCGGTGGCGCTGATGTCCTCAGCCGCCGAGGTGTCAAGGTCAAGGATGTCAGCACTGGCGCTGATGGCCACATTGGCGCTGCCTGCGCTCACACTCTCTAGGGTCACATTGCCGGCTGCGGCATTGAGCAGAATGTTGCCGTTGCTGCTGCTGATCACAGTATTAGCAGCCATAGTGATGGCGCTGCCAGCTTGCAGGCCCATCGTCATGCCAGCACCCGTGGCGCTGAGGTTGGCGTTTTGCACGATGCTGCCACCAGCGTTCAGGCTGGTGTGGCCGACGCTGTTGGTCAGCGTGGCACCCAGGGTGATGTCGTTGGCACCACCCGCCTGCAGCAGCAGATGGCCTGCGGCGCTGGTGGCACCGCCGGTGCTCAGGGTCGCTATGCTGCCAGCGGTGGTGACGATGACCAAGTTGCCCGCGCTGGCCAGATCACTTTGCGCTGCATCGGTGGTGGCGGTCAGGGTGGTGCCGTCGCTGCCGACTTGGTTCACGTTGATGGCGTTCAGGCTGCCAATCTGCAGGCTATCGGTTTCGGTCAGGAACAAACCGCCAGTGCCCGTGCCTTGGATGTTGGCGGCCAATTTGGCCACATTGATTTCAAGGTGGTTGGTGTTTTTAACTGTGGTGTTACCAGGTTCAATGGAGAAATATTACTTCTGATGAGAGTTGCTGAAATGCCAATTAATAACAACCCAAAAAAAGAACTTGTACCTATGATAGACCTGAAAACAGATAAAATTGTGGTAAAGGAATTTAACAAGGCTGATTCTTCAATAGATTTCTCGGACTCCAGATTTGTTAGGACACCTACCGACCAATACCTTACATCTATTTCCCATTTAAGGATCGCTAGGGGCAAAAATGGTATTGACTTTAAGATAGATAAAAAGCCAGCCATATTTCCTGAAAGCAAATATGAGAGATTTGGCATAGAAGATCCAAGGATAACCCAGATTAATGGAAGATACTATATAAATTATAGTGCAATATCCGATATAACCGGGGTTACTACCTGTCTAACCTCCACGACTGATTTTGTTACATTTACTAGACACGGTGTAATTTTTATGCCTGATAATAAGGACGTTGCAATTTTCCCTGAAAAGATAAAAGGTAGATATTATGCCTTGA
>PCUV01000036.1 GCA_002786915.1 Comamonadaceae bacterium CG12_big_fil_rev_8_21_14_0_65_59_15
TAGAATACAAGGCCGCGAAAGCGGGCAAAGGATTCATCAAGGTTAACCGATTCTTCCCATCTAGTAAGGTTTGCTCTTGTTGCATGCACGCTCAAAAAAAGATGCCCTTGAGTATCCGCACCTGGCGGTGCGATGCTTGTGGCGCGCAGCATGATCGAGATGTGAACGCAGCAAAGAACATCAGGGCGGAAGCCCTGAGAATGATAGCGGTTGGAACGACCGCCACTGCTAATGGAGGCTCTGTGAGTCAAAAGAGAGGACGTAAATCCTCAATTTTGCTAGAGCCATTGAAGTTAGAAGCGCCGTCTTTAGGGCGGGGTAGTTCACGGTGTTACTGGTTCTCACCACGCTTCGCAATTTCGTGACGTAGCGCAGCAGCAAAAAACAACTTATAAAATGCGTAGCAATGGGCAACTATCAGCACAACAACACCTGACAAGCCAATCAAGCGAGTTTTGTCCGATCCGCCGACAGCATCTGTCACAAAAGTCATCGTGAAATACCATCCTGCAGCACCCAGCAAAACATTTTTCATGAGCATCCTAGCCCCTTCGTTTTGAGACTCCGCTTCATTACGCAATTCTTCCGTGCTGGCTGGCGTTACATTGTCATCACTCACTGCACAAATCCTCAAGTTTTACACGTTTGCCATTCGGCATAAATAGTACATTTATAATTTTGTTTGCAACCACAGGCTGATAGTGGTGTTTGTCGTAATACCAAAATGGGTTGTGCGTCACGCAATCTGTACCAGAGAAATCCACTACATCACTTCGGATCGCACGTACACGGGAAACAAATTCGTCATAGGATTTGCTTGATACAGTATTGAGCGAATCTTTGTAAAGAGGGTGGATGAAAAAACGCGCATGAATGTTATTGTCATCAAGCCAATGTGAAAACGCTTCAAATTCAGCAAAGCGTTCTGGTACCCAAATCACATTAGCTGGTGTGTTGGTGCTGGGTGCAAACTTTGATTTGATAAATGCATCATGGTCGTCTTTGATTCGACGCTCGTAACCATATAAGCGATATGTGCCATCACCGTCCACATTGAAAAAGATGTCCGGTTGTTTAGCGAGGTGATGTTCGATTCTGCTCAAGCCTTGCCAAAGACCGGATGAAAACAAATAATCTAAATAAAATGATGTTCTGCTCGCCCCGGTTACAAGCGGGTGCATGGTGGTCAGGGGGGTGGTTGCCTTGTCAAGTTCGTAAAAAGTGAAGAAGTCCAATCCGAATAGTATTTCTTTCGGCAGGATCTCTTTGGTTTTTAACGCGCGCAATGTCTGCAACGCTTCATGCGGCGTGCCGGCCAAGAAGCTCAGATTGTAGTAACTCAATCCGCTATCCAATGACGCATGGGCTGGGTCGAACAATCCCATCACTGACGAACCCATTATGAATCCATCGTAGTGCTGTTCGATGTTCAGCAAGTGCTCAACCTTACGGTATCGCTCGTTAACCGAATAGCCACTACGCAAATACGGCTGATTGAAAATCTCATAGGGGTCAACATAATAGTTGAATGCAGCAACCCCCAATCCGCCGAACACGAAGGCGAAGATCACGCTTAAATTCCATGAGCGAAGAGATATTTTCATCAGAACTGGTAATACAGAAAAGTGGTCGGGTGTGACAGCGCAAAGATGCTCGTAATGGTCATAACGGAAATCAAAGCGGCTGTTTTCCAAGTACGCGCTTCCTCAAGCATTTCGTGGACATTCTTTGTGAGCATCACGAACGCAACCAGCACAAGCAGGAACCAAAATTCAATCCCGTTAATAAAGGGTGAGAACTGAACGGTGAATGGCGCTGGCCATCCCGAGTAGAGGATTGGCGGCATGACGAAACCTTTAAACCCCAACATGGTTTTCCATAATGCCAATGCATCACTGAGGCTGGCGGCTCGAAAGAGCACCCATGCGAATGTGACGGCCAAAAATGTGACCACCATCCCAACGGGTCTGCCAAGCGAGAATTTGCTGTTCCACAGGCGGTGTATTGCAAGGAATACACCATGTAACAACCCCCACAGTACAAATGTCCATCCTGCGCCGTGCCACAGCCCGCCCAGCGTCATTACAACCAATGCTGCGCCAGCCGCACGTTTTTTGCCGTGGTGACTCCCGCCTAGCGGTATGTAAAGGTAATCCCTCAGAAAACGACCTAGTGTGATATGCCATCTACGCCAGAACTCAGCGATATTGGCGGCCTTGTAAGGGGAGTTAAAATTGATGGGCAGAAGCACCCCAAAGAAGCAAGCCAGCCCCATTGCCATTTCAGAGTAACCAGAGAAGTCAAAATACAACTGCATTGAATAGGCGATTGCGGCAGTCCAGGCCCCAAGGAATTGAAGTTCTGCGGCATGTGCAAAAGGGAGGTTCACATATTCAGCCAGCCAGTCGGCCACGATGACCTTTTTAAATAATCCGGATGCAAATAGGAAAAGCCCCATTGAAAGCATTTTGTCATCCGGCAGTAAGCTCTGGCGCTTCAGTTGGCTAGTGATCTCCGCGTGATGCACGATCGGGCCTGCGATCAGTTGCGGGAAGAACATAACAAATATCGCAAATCTCAACGGGTCGCGGTCAACCACCAGCCCTCGATGACAGTCAGTGAGATAAGCGATTTTTTGAAAGATGAAGAACGACATTCCAAGCGGCAGAATAATATTCAGCAACGCATACTGTGTGCCGATGACCTCATTCAAGCTCGAAACGAAAAAATTGGCATACTTGAAGTAGCCCAACAACGCCAGATTGCAAGACACCCCTGCAGCCAATATCCATCCTGATGGGCGACGTAGCAACACGCCACCGATCAAGTAATTAACAGACAAGGCCAGATAGAGCAGCAACAGGTACTTCCAGCTCCACGCCCCATAGAAAACCGAGGACGCAATCAGTAGCGCCCACTGAGCCGCACGAACACCCATCCAGCGGTGCGCTGCAACATACATTGCAAGCGCACTTGGCAGGAACAAATAAATAAAGAGGGGTGAGTTAAACAGCACAATACTTACTCGGAAAACAATGGCTCACCAGAAGCTACGGTATCAGCACTAGCCGCATTGTCGGCAGGCTTGTCGAACCAGACGGACTCAGCCGTGCCTACTGCGTTACTTGATGTCGAAGCCCAACAATCAACCGCGACATCTTGTACTGGCTCATGGGCCGTTTCCTGTACCGCGATGTTTTGTGTTGGTTCTGGAGCAACATCGTCCGTGTCCATCATCTTGGCTTGCCCAAGACCACCAAAACTGGAAGGAACCTGCTCTGGCGCAGTCTTGTCGGCCTTACCGGACTTCTCAGCCATCCTGCGAACATGGGCTTCGTGGTTGATTTCTTCCTGATCAGAAATGCCTGACAGACTGAACGCATAACGCGCGCACTGAATCACGGCCTTGTGACGCAGCAAACGGCGTGTTTTGCCATTCCAAGACAGGGTGTCCAAATAGTTTTCTGAAAGGTACTCACGAACGACTACCGGATGGGCGCGGTCTTTACGATGGATGTGGCACTCGATCCATGCTTCGCATGGCTGCGCACGTTGGTTGTGCGACGCAATCAATTCGTCGGAATATGAAAAATCCATGCCATCGAAATTTTGATTGTCATTGATGATCTTAGACCAACCATCAACACTGACTACAGCACTGACCCGACCGAAATCGGCAATCAGGTAGATTTCACGCGAAAGTGGATTGAGATTGTATGTCAGCGCTATCCGTACAAAGTTCTCAATATCTGAGTCTGACACCTCATGTTCGTCATACTGAGCCAGCGCAGTCTCGCGCAAAGTTTGAACAACATGACCCCGCGCGATATTGTATTTAGCAGCGAAACGATCAAATAGCGTGGGTTCAATGCCAAGAGTGAGTGGAACTACATTGGTTTCTTGAGTTGCGGTATTCATAATACTTTCTCCTTGAGAGGCGAGTGCCAATTAGCACTTCTAGTTGAAAGTATAAAGAGTCGCAACGATTCCAAAAGCTCTTTTTTAAATGATTAGATTGCCGCTTGAATGGTGCCTGATGTTTTCTTGATTGCCATGGTAATTTTACCAATCAGTACAATCTGATCGTCATCGGTAGTTCCGTTGCCAGCCAATTTGCTTTGCAGACCGATCTGGTCAGTAGTAGGGAGTAGGATCGTGCCTTCATTGTTGCCATCGAGATTGTCTGAGGTCAGCCTTACCATCTTGTCGTCAGTGGTGACAACGCGGCGAATAAACATCACATCGCCCCTGGCGAAGAGATAGGTACCTTGCGGTTCAAATGTAGCAGTCGCGTCAGACAGTGCGTCAACTAAAATTGTGTCACCCTCGTCCAGTGTTGGCGACATGCTATTACTGGTAACCAAATAAATTTGCAGACCGTTATGCTTTAGTCGCATTCCGTTCTCAATCCAGCCAACATCGGCGTGGATTGTAATATTAGATTTTGGGTAAATTCCTGAACCATCAGTTTTTCTGGCTTTTGTTTTTACTCGGCGGCCTTTAAGTTTCACCGCGCGACCCAGTAAGGCATCAATACTTATATTGAGCTTGTCGGCTATGAAAATTAAATTTTTCCAGTCCGGTATGCACTCACCAACCACCCATTTACGGGCTGCTGACGTAGAGATTTTGAAATCCTTTGCGACTTCAACTTGCCTGCCGTAATGAATTTCAGGATAACCGGCTGAATCAAGCGCAAGGTTGAAATTGACGCGGAACATTTCACACGCCTCGTCGAATTTTTTAATCTCTTCTTCGGAAAACTCACGATTAGTCATACAAAATACCTTTAGCCTTAGCTTTTTAAGCTAAAATTCGCGTTCAACAAATCCAGATGTTACTTTTAGTGTTTTTTATTGTGATGGTTTCTGGTAAGATATGCACAACCATTATTATTAACACTTAGCCATGCGAGATATTAAAAACTTCAATGTTCATTTGCTGCACTGTATTCATCATGGACAACAGCTTGAGTTAAACAATGATGTTGTTAACGCCATCATGTCCATGACATTTGAAGAAATAAAATGCGCTGCTGTCAGTGAGTCAACGTATCTAATGGCCAACGATAAAACCAATGAAATGCTTATTTCAAGTCTGGATATTACCTTAAACTCAGATTATTTTTCAAAAAAATTAGTCGCCTCTGAATGTACTATACAAGCGATAAATTATGATTTCTTAGCAACTGCTCGACATCTTGCGGGTAGAAACATTCGTGAGGCGATTTTAAGGATGGGATTAACAAAATCTAGTGCCGAACATCTGCTCACATTATCACGACATGGCTTAAAGGTTCTCGCTCATTCAACAACTGGGCTGATAGGAACCTGCGTTATCACTGAAAAGCTACTCAAAGCAAAATTAAATGGCGGTGCTTTCCAGCACCAGTTTGTATCTCATGCCGGCCGCTAGTCGAGCACTCAAGAAGCCAGTCGCGGTTAAACGCATATCTGCGGCTGCGCGGCATCTTAATAAAAAGCAGCCGAAAAGCGGTGCTGCCAATTCGTACTCATTAACACTCGACAATATTCGCTTACTTGCATGTGCTGCGAGAGCGGCGCAATTCAGTTCCAGGCCACCAATCATTGCTGCATTTACTGGACTGAAAGATACGCTCGTTAAGAAGATTTATTCTGAAGTGACGGGCACCAATCCACCTAAAGGCCAGTTGCCGGGCAACCCTGATTTTTATACCTCATCATTGCAACGCCATGTTGAAAGTATCTGGTTGCTTCAAGCGTATCAAGGCATGATCCACAGCGAAGATTTAGCAGTAGAGAAGATGGAATGTGCGCTGGATATTTACTCGTTGTACCTAAAGAAATTCACTTCTTCGGTTGTTTCCTTCGACCGATTTTTTGTTCTGATTCGACTCTCAATACACAGCAGCACGCTAACCATAGGGATTTGCCCGTCCTGCGATGGTTCGCGGCTTGTTCATCAATATCAGTATTACAATGGAAAAGAAAAATCTTGCCCAGCCTGTGTTCTCCAAAGAAAAGCCACTTTGAGTAAAGACCAGCTTCAAAAGTAAGATAAATCAAATAAGCACTAAAAGTCCTGTTTCTTGAAGCTGCAATATCTGTGAATGTGCTTTAGCATTCACTCATGCTAAATAAAATATTACAGCGAATTTTCCCCGCAAAAAAACTACTCGCATTAGTCACAGAATCGTCACGTCAATCGGCACAAATGTCTGATGTGCCGCGATACCCTCCGTTCGATCGCGGCTTGCCAGCCGTTAGCCCGGAAGGGATCATGCATTCGCAAAGCGAGTTGATCGACAGGATTGAAAGAACAGCCGGTCTTACTCCGCAAGAATACAAAACGCAGATACTTCCTGTGATTAGGAATCTCGCCAGTTATATCCATTTATTGCCTGCTACCAATAACAGTCACCATCGCGGGGCGGGCGGCCTATTCAGGATGTCACTTGAAACTGCTTTGTTCAGTCTGCAAGTCGCCAATTCAACAATTTTCACAAACAAAGGTTCTGTATCAACCGAAACGCGATACAAACTCCACCCAAAGTGGGTTTATGCAACCTTCATTGCGGGCTTGTGCATTGAGATATACCGCCCCATTACAAATATGGTCATCGTGGATGACCAGGGCGAAGAGTGGCCGCAACTTTTAATGCCGTTGCATGAATGGTTGATTAGTCGGAATAAAGACAGATATTTCATTGTGTGGAGTATTCAAGATGAAATTGATGTCATTGGCGTAAATCAATCTAGTACCGCGTACTTGCTAAATTATCTTGTTCCGAGAGAAAGCCTTCAGTTCCTTAATACAGGTTCATCGGAGATCGTTTCTACGATGACCTCATGTATTACCAGTGCGGGTCAAAAAGGGGAAATAAATCAGATCCGTCAGATTGTGATTGATATGCGTAATAAAGTGATCGAGCGCGATATTAAATCCAACAGCGAACGATATGGTTCACACATGGTTGGTTCGCACTTAGAGCCACACCTGATTGATGCAATGCGGCGCTTGGTCAGAAAAACGACCTGGACGTTCAATGACAAAGGTTCGCGGATTTGGTATTCCAAAGAAGGGGT
>PCUV01000025.1:0-291 GCA_002786915.1 Comamonadaceae bacterium CG12_big_fil_rev_8_21_14_0_65_59_15
CGGACGCCATTACATCGGATGCGAACTGAACCCGGCTTACAAGCCGCTGCAAGACGAACGCACCGCGCAACCTTCTTTGATGCTGGAGGCCGCATGACTATCAATTCAGTAGCTGCTGACGCACGGCTGGCGTGTTCTGGAGGCCAAAAACGCTGCTATATCGCTGGGCCAATGACAGGCTATCCAGATTTGAACTTTTCCGCCTTCCATGCCGCCGCCGCCAGGCTGCGGGCCGCTGGCATTGATGCCGTCAACCCTGCGGAAATCAACCCGGACAAGGGCATGAGCTGG
>PCUV01000025.1:370-35618 GCA_002786915.1 Comamonadaceae bacterium CG12_big_fil_rev_8_21_14_0_65_59_15
GTGGAGGTTTTGGAATGATCAACGACAAAACCTCTGAGGTTATTGACCGCTTTTATGTCGATCACGGCCCGTGCTGTGCTGGTTGTGACTGGTGGCAATACGCAAACAGTGTTGCAGGGCAATGCATTAGGCACGCGCCAGTAGCGGCTGTTGAGCGTATGTCAATGACTGGCATATCCAGCATAAGCGCATCAGTTGGCGCGGGTCATCCTGTCACGCTACGCGATCACTATTGCGGGGACTTCAAAGACGAGTTTGACTGGTCGATCTTGCCATTGCCTTATCTGCGCCGTATCGGTAAGGCGGTAACCGCATGATGGATGTCAAAACCCCATTCGGCGGCGGCTTGACCAACGGTGGGCTCAACTTCGACCAGGCTATTGAAATCCACCGGCTGCACCTTGAGGACTGCTTGACGGCCACTCAAATCGCGCGTGTGTCGGGCAAGGCCGCTTGCGCTGATCACTGAAAACCCAAAAGGAAAACCGACTCATGAAATATTTGACCATTTTTGACACATCAATCCGCATGGATTCAGAGGGGCGGTTTTGCCTCAACGACCTGCACAAGGCTGCTGTGGCAACGGGCGCCAATAAGCGATCTAAAGAGCCGGGCGAGTTTTTCAAGACGCGGCGCACCAAGGACATGATTGATCTGCTTAAAAAAAGTGCTACGGGGAATCTCCGTAGCACTTTGATACCCGTCAATGCCGTGGAAACCGGCCCCTATGAAGAGCGCGGCACTTTTGTGGTTAAGGAGCTTGTCTACGCCTATGCGCAGTTTGTCAGTGCTGAGTTTGATCTTCAAGTTATCCGCACATATGACAAGGTGGCGCGCGACGAGGTCGATCGCCTAAACGGTTTGCAGTACCGCGCCCTGCGCGCCGAGTTGGATTACCAGCAAGGCTTCAAAGAGGCCGGTGTATGTGGCAAGGGCCTGCGCAAGTGGCGCGATGACGGCCCGGTGAAACTCAAGTTGCTGGAGACTTTCCGCCAGGCCATGCAACCCGTGTTGTTTCAAGGGTATTGATGATTCAAATCCACGGCATCAACCCACAGCAGGCTCACGCCGCCATCATGGTGCACGTCTGGCCCTGGGTGAAGGCGCAAACCGCAGCCGGGCACGCTGTTGTGCTGGAGGCCCGCTTGCACGAGGACGCGAAGTCCGACCAACAGCGCCGCTTTTACCATGGCGTGATCTTGACCCAGATCGCCAAGCAGGCCAAGCCCAATGGGCAAACTTACCCGCTGGCTGTGTGGAAGGAGTATTTCCGCAACCTGTACCTGGGCAAAAAGCGGGTGACCACCACCAATCCGCTGACAGGCAAAAAGTCGCGCCGCCACGTTCGCCAGTCCACCGAGGCTCTGGGGGTCAAGTCTTACAACTTGCTGATTGAGCGGGTGACTGCCTATGCCGTTACTGAGTTGGGTGTGGAGTTTGACCAGCACAGCCCGAATGGAGCCATTGACCCTGATACCGGGGAGGTGTACCAGTGAAGTACGAAATGCCACACAAATCCGACCAGCAAAAGCTGTGGTCTGCCGTCGCAGAGTTGCCGTGCCAGCGCTGCGGTGCCCATGGCGTACAGGTTTCGCATTCAAACGCCCAATCGGACGGCAAAGGCATGGGCCTGAAAGCGTGGCCTTGGAAGGTGGCCAGTCGCTGAGTGAGGTGACGTAGGTCGGGTGTGAACCAGACAAAGAAAAACCCCTGTACCGACCAAAGCAAAGGGGTTTCTCTGACAACACTTGTAACACCACCAACCAGTTCAAATTGTAACTGGAGCAACCACCTATGCGCGAAGACAAGCAGTCAGTGATCAAACTTAAGCAGGCCCAAGCGGTGAAGGCAGCCGGGGCAAGGTTCCGGGAGTGCCGGGAGATGTGCAACATGTCTTTGAGTTATGCGGCCAAGCAGCTTGGGTACACCAACCCGTCAAAGCTCTCGAAAATCGAGAATGCCACAGACACCCAGTCGGTGCCGCTGTGGGTGATCCATGAGGCAGCTAAGCTTTACGAGGTGTCGATTGACTTTCTGCTGGGTGAGTCCGATGACTGGGAGCACAGCGCACGCAAGACGCAAGAGCGCGAGGTGAGCCGCTTCCAGGCGGAACAGATTGAGAGGGCGATTCGCAAGACCACGGACATGAACCGGGCGTTCAACGATGAGATGGAGTGGGCCACAGGCTCTATCGTTGCCATGGCGTTCTCAGCAGATGAGATTGCGGAAACCTTCAAAGAGGTGATCAATCTCAATCCTGGGCCATGGCAGAAGATGCGCGCTGGCAACAAGTTGGCCGGCGTGGTGGAGCAGTTCACTTTGCTTTCATCGCACGTAAAAGCGGGGGTAAAGCGCTTCAACCGCAAGCTCAAAATGACAGGCTCAATTGTGAACCAGCGAGGGTTATTTGATGACAACTAAAAAACGCATGCCAAAAGATCGGTGGGAAGAAATTCGAGCCAAATGGGAGGCAGACCCTCGACCGGGTTATGTGTGGATCGTCACAGAACTTAGCCTGGGCGTGTCAGACATCGCAGTTCTGCAAAAAGCCAAAAGAGAGGGGTGGGCTAAAAAAGCCAGCATCAAGACAATCGTTCAGCGAGCGCATCTTCAGGCCGATTCAAAAGCAAAAGCAAAACTTAGCGTCGTTGAAAAAAATGTTAGCGCGGACGGTAAAAAAGTTAGCGCAAGGGCTAAAAAAGTTAGCGAAAAAGTTAGCGCACTAACAGAAGCCGAGTCAGTTGAAATGCGATCGACCGTGCTCGACAGGCATCGGGACGAATGGAGAGACCATGCCAACAGGTTCAAACTGAGCGACATGACAGGTGAAGACGGATTTCAGGTGGCCAGAACCGGCAAAACAGCCGCTGAGATGGTCAAGATCAGGCAAGAAGGTGAGCGTAAAGCCTGGGCCTTGGATGCCATTGCTGAAG
The DNA here is from genome assembly GCA_002786915.1 of Comamonadaceae bacterium CG12_big_fil_rev_8_21_14_0_65_59_15. Classification (GTDB taxonomy): domain Bacteria; phylum Pseudomonadota; class Gammaproteobacteria; order Burkholderiales; family Burkholderiaceae_C; genus Rhodoferax. The sequence goes on from PCUV01000025.1 coordinate 3,304, forward strand.
ACACGGGCACAGCAAAAACGCTGGAAGAGTTGGATGCCATGTTCTCCATGGCTATGAACCGATCGCAAGAGATGCGCGATGCCGTTCGCAAAGAGCGCACAAGCCATGCGGCTGCTTGATGACCCGCGTTACGTGCCGTTCGCAACCCGGTACGCTTTTGACCTGACGCGCTTTGCCGTGGAGGTCACTGGCATGACGCCAACGCATCAGCAGGTGGAGTTGCTGGACTCTGTAGCACCTCCTGGCAGCCGGACAACAGTGCGAAGCGGTCACGGTTCAGGCAAGAGCCGCAGTCTGGCCGTCATCACCCTGTGGCACTTGTTGTGCTACCCCAAGTCCAACACCATGATCACCGCACCAAAGATTGAGCAGGTGCGCAACGTGGCCTGGAAAGAGATGGCAGACGTGCTGGAGGCCATTCGCACCAAAGGCGGAAGCACATGGATTGCGGACTACGTGGTGTTTGAGTCCGAGCGGGTGTATGTGAAGGGCTACAAGCAGACCTGGTTTGTATTTGCCAAGACAGCCCCCAAGGGTGCGCCTGAAAATCTGGCGGGGATGCACCGGGATTGGTATTTTGTGATTGCCGACGAAGCATCTGGCATACCTGACGAAAACTATTCGGTGATGACCGGCGCTTTAACGGATGCGCGAAACCGGATGTTGATGCTGTCGCAGCCTACACGCCCGTCTGGCTTCTTTTACGACTCGCACAACAAGCTGTCGCAGGCCAATGGTGGGGTGTGGAACGCAATTCGCATGGATTCGACGGATTCTCCACTGGTGTCAAGCGCATTCATTGAAGAGAAAAAGCAGGAATACACCGAAGTTGAGTACACCATCAAGGTGCTGGGTGAGTTCCCTGAGGCGCTGGATGACCACCTGATGGGGCGCAAGGCGGCAGAGGCGTGCTTTGGTCGTAAGGTGATCCAACCCAACGAGTCATTCGGCATCATTTTGTCGTGTGACGTGGGGGCGGGTGAGTACCGCGACAAGTCAATTGCCGTGGTGGCACATGTCAGCGGTTACGGCGACTTCGGGCCGGATGCGCGCCGGGTGCAGATTGTGGATATTCCCATTGCCAGCAACACGCGCAACCTGCAAGACTTTAGTGGGGATGTGTTTCAGGTGGCCGCTGGACTGGAGAATGTCACGACGATGGTGGATGCAGGCGGCATGGGCATTGCCGTGTGTCAAGCGCTGGAGGCAGCAGGGCTGGGCGAGGTAAAGCGGGTGAAGTGGGGTGCGCCCTGCTTTAAGCAGCGCAACAAGGAGCGATTCTTCAACCTTCGGGCGCAGGCCATGGTTCATGCAGCGCGGGCGGCAAAAGAAGGTAGGCTGGGCATTGCGGACGGGCCGTGGCGCAAAGACATCCTTGACCAGATGAGCCGTGTGCCGTTTCACTTTGACGAAAAAGCCCGCTACACCATTGAGCGTAAGGATGAGATGCGCAAGAAGGGCATACCTTCGCCCGACATGTTTGATGCGATCAGCTTTTGCTTTCTGGAGGATGCCAACTACATGGTGTGCGAGAACAGCGGGAGTGGGTCGCTGAATGCTATCCAAGCGGCTATGGCGGAGGTGGATGGGATGTTTTCTGATGTTTGACATCCACTCAACGTCGGAAAACACCCGTCAAACCACCGGCTTGAGCGCCGCATCATTGGAGTCATCTAAACAGGCGCGCCAATGAAATCCATGCGGTTTTTATTTTGAGAAAACTTCGATAAGTCAATATTTGGACTGGCTATGTCAAACCGATTGCACTTACTGAATGAGTAAGGTACTAACGCAGCCCTCACTTCTGTCAAATTAAGGAAGAACCCAATGACAACCACACCCACCATTCGCTACAACTTAAAAGACCGTGGCCGCAAGCACATGGGTCAAGAGCGCAATTTCAACGTGCGCGCTATCTGCGATGCCATCAACGGTCCAGCTTGCCAAGAGCGCGTCGCTACGCGCGGCATGGCGGGCTATTACGGCCATCTTCCTCGCATCCGGCACGGCATGAATCCCATGGAGGGGGTGATTGATAGCGGTAAATATGTGCCCGTCGAACCCGCTTTTGTTACCACCTATCTGAAGGCTGACTACGACGGCAACGTGGAGCACCGGGCGGAGTTTCTGGGCACTGCCGCCGGGAAGTTGGCGCAAAAGCTGTTTGAGAGCAAGATGGGCGGGTTTTCAACGGCCATTGACACCACCAAGCCGGAATTTTTTGGCATGGATTATGTGATCGAGCCCAATTTTGTCGGGAACTCGTATCGCGGTGTGGTGCTGGACAGCGCCGCCATGACCTACGACGATGTGATGCAAGCCGAAGTTGACGAACAAGCCAGCGGCATGATTGCCCTGTTGGACAGCCTCAACGCCGAGCGCGCCACCACCCAGGCTGTGATCAGCCACCTGCAGGAAGAAAACGAGCAGCTGCTTTCCATGCTGGCCAAGACGGGCATCCCGGCCTCTCAGGTGCTTGACGCTGTGGCGATCATGCCGATTGCTGTGTCGATGGATGCGGCTGAGCGCCAGGCGCGTGATGCGGCATTTTTCCGTGCCTCAGACTTGCCAACCTTTGCTGCGCCACCGGCTGCAGAGCAACCCAGAAGCCCGGTCTATGACAGGCTGCTGGGCCGCTTCAACCGGTAAGCCGCCATGCTTGAACCTGTCAAGGTCTCTTTGGGTGTGTTCATGGGGCTGTTTTACGCCTCTATCGTTCCCACTACCAAGTCGCTGGAGTCGTATGTGGCGCGCGGGCTGGCCAAAAGCATTGTGTGGGCGCCGTCGCGCATGGTGGATTCGGCTGAAGACATGTTGTCGATCTGGCAGCGCAACGACACCGATACCGCAGTCACAACGCCGCCCAACATGCCGGTGATCATTGTGGCCATGGCGCGGGATTACACCCCCACCGGGCGCGACTTCACGCGACAAGTGGCAGATTCGCAGATGGTGATGCTGCCAGGCGACGTGAAGGAGCGCGTTTTTGGTGTGCGCACCATGGCGGGCGACGTGCGGGCACAGATTGCCATCTTCTCGCAGGATGAGCCCACTGCTCGGTCGTTGGCCGCGCAGTTCCTGTTGTTTGTGGATGCCACGCCCAACCGGCGCTTCACCGCCAAATACCCGTTTGCAGGCTTGTCGATGGATTGGCCGGTGCAGGTTGAAGCCCCCGATTCGCCTGCCATGTCGATCCAGACAGAGGCGCATAACCTGACGGTGCTGGCCATTGATATCACGCTCAAAGCCGAGATACCGCTGTTTGATGCGCCCAAAGCGGGTGAGCCCCATGATGGCAAGGGCACGCCGGGTGATCTGATAGACCCGGCTGGCTACCCATTGCTGGGACATGTGGAGGTCATTGGCCGTGAGGGCGATGTGGCGCGCAGCGCTGTGGTGCGCGATTCGATCGTCAACGCGGACAGAGACCGCTGATGATTCAGCAAATTCAGGCCACCATCACTGGCTACGGCGGGCGGGCGTGCACGCTGTTTTCTGCCTTGAACTCAGAAACCAAGGTGCTGATTTTTGGGGCTGAGGCAGACTTCAGGGTAGACCGGCGCGCTGGGTGCATTGTGCTTACCAACGACCCTGCCATCCCCCGTGACAGTTTGTTCCAAGAGTCTGACCTGAAGGCTGCGATCACGGCGTTCTTTGCGCTGAAGTCCGGGTATGCATCAGACGCCAAAACCCCGCGCATGGCTTTTTCTGAGCGCGCCGCACGAGCCAACCCTGAGCAGTCGATTGAAAAGGATGGCATGGATTCATCCGGGCCGCGCTACCGCATTGCAGATGGCGTGAGCTGCAGCCAGATGGCAGCGCTGGCAACGTGTTTATATGCCTCGCGCGCCGACACAGTGGATGTGGCCGTGAAGATGGCGCAAACTTTCAGGCATTTTGGCCACGGCGGCATCATCACCATTTGAGGCTCACGACATGAACGACGCAAACCCCATGGCTGCCAAGGATTTTTACAAGTCTGTGCGCATTTTCGCGGAGGTCACCAAGCCCTGGGAGCCTCACCTGTCTTACGAGACCAAACCCGATGAGCGCTTTGATCTGTCGCTGGTGTCACAGCGCGTCTATGGCAGGCGGGACGAATTCCTGACCGTCATGGCCGCTGCCGGGATGGACATGTTTGACCAGCCCATGCTTCAAAAGCGCCTGACGCTGCCCAATGAGAGCCAGTTGTACGCTATGAAGCGCAGTGCTGGGTTTGAGTCGATTGCCGATTACCGGGAAAACTTTGCACCGACTTGGGGTGTGTGATGGCTGTCAACAAGATCAGTTCGCTGCTGGGCGAGGCTACCAAGAATTTCAAGTCTGACGCGGCGCAGCGCAAGGCCGCCGCTGAGTCGCCTCATTCGATCATCCTGCACACCAATGATGTGAAGGGTGAATACGATTCAGGTCGGGCGCTGACAACCACCTTGGGCGGCATCAATCGCCCTATAACCCGCGACGATCTGGAAACGTTCCGCCAGAACATCAAGACGGTGCAAAAGGTGTTCAAGGGCGGCATCAAGGCGCGCCAGGTGCTGGATATGTCGCTTGAGATTGACCGTAAGCGCGCGCGCACCGAAATCCGCATGGCCGTGCCCATTTCTGCCAAGAACGGCATGGTGCGCTTTGCCACCAATGCGGGGCCGGATTCAAAGGCGGCACGCCACCACGTCAACGTGGAGTTTTTGAGCTTTGGGGCCGGGGCGGCATCCGGGCGGGACACGGCGCAGAAAATGGCCAACTGGGTCAGAAAGCAGCCGCTGAAGTTCGACTGCGACTGTGGTCGTCACAAATTTTGGTTCCGGTACATCAGCACCATTGGCGACTTCAATGCTGGGCGCCCGGAAACGGGTTTCCCCAAAATCAGAAATCCAGGCTTGCACGGGGTGGCTTGCAAGCATGTATTGCGCGTCATGGCCGAGGTGGAGGCGTCAGGCATTGTGCTGGGGTTTCTGACCAAGCTGATTGGAAAAGCGCAAGACGATGACAACGCCCGGGCGGTGCACAAAACCACCGTCAAAGAGGCCGAGGCACTGGCCAAGCAGCAAGACAAGCGTACCCGTGACATCAAGACCACCGACACCCGCGCCCAAGCCCGAGAAGCCGCAAAGCAGCGCAAAGCCTTGTCAGAGGCTGCAAAGCCGGTGCCGGTGCCGAAGAAGGCTACGGCATCCACGCGCAGAAACGCATCACAGGCAGCCCCAAAAAAGGCTAGCATCAACACATCAAGCCTGACGCCAGGCCAGATTGCCATGGCCAAGCAGTTCGGAATGACACCTGAACAGGTCATGGCGCTGATTGCCGCATAACCCAAAGGACCGTCATGCTCACCAACGTACCCGCCGCCGTCAACCGCATGTCTCGCAACGTGGTTGTCAATCACCCCAACGCTTTCAACTGTCAGGTGTTTCGAAAGACCATCACCCGCACCGGGCAGGTAGTCAGTGGCATGCCGACGCTGGGGGGTATGGGGGTGATTTCGTCCGAGGATGAAGAGCAGTTCACCTACACATGGGTCGGCAACGGCTACTCGCTGCAAGTCGAGATGTTCCAGCCATCTGCCATGATGGAGCGAGGCGACGCCAACAATGGTTCAGCCAACGAGTTCAGGTTCCTGATCGAGCCCGAGGAGGCCGAGGGCATGCCGGGCACCTTTGTGCCAAAAAAGTATGACGTGATGTACCTGCTGCTGGGCGAAGGGCCAGCCCCGGCGAAGATTGCTTTTGAGATTGTCGGGGTTGAGGCAATGCTCAATATTCCACCCTACAGCACCAGGTATATCGCCAACCGGCGCGATGACCTGCATGTGGCGGCCGGGTAGTTGCTATATTAATAATAGCTATTAACGCACGACAGACGTGCGCTAGAGCACGATTTGACGTAAATCAATGGTTTGCTTTTTGCAGCGCATCCTCTGTCAGCGCCGTATCGGGCTGGTAGTTTGTGCCTTTGGTGTAGCGTGCTCGGGTCATGGCTTTGCCTTCTTGGATTTTGCTTCAGCGGCTGCGGCTTGGGCTTGGTTTGCAGCCTGGTTCAAGGCCAGCATGCGGCGCAAAATCTCATCGTCAGGGGTCATGGGCGGCGTTCTGTGAACTGTTTGAAGCCTGAAGTCTATCCACTCAAACACGGAAAACACCCCTATTTGACCATCAGCGCGGGTTCCAAACTATCCATCAGTCAGCGAATGGCTGATCTTTTTTGTTTGAAACCACTCCTTAAGGACACGCGCCATGAGTAAAAATGTTTACCAAGAATACGCAAACCGGGACACCGCTGAGGTAGCCCAGTTTGTATCCGCTCTAAAAGAAAACTCTTCCAAGTCAGGCGCTTTTGATTCAGCCTCTGCGGCTGACTTCATTTCCAGCGTAAGCAACCAAAGATCTACGGTCAAGGTCCCAAAAAACCTGCAAATCGTCTTTGACGAAGCGCAAGACGGCGCTGCTGTTGTGACCCGTGCCATTTTGGACGGTGTTGCATCGTATGAAGCCCAGCACGGCATTGCAGCCCCAGCGGATGTGGTTGAGCAAGCGCTGCACCTGGCCTATGCCACCACCAATACGGCACGCCGCTCTTACCACCTGGACTCCGCGTCTGACTCAAACGCCAGTGCACCCGGTGGCTTGCAGCCAAACCGCGCCGTAGTGGCTATTTTGTCGGCCATGGGTGACGCGATTCCTTTTGCGCACTATCTACCAGCCGACATCAGCTCTAATGAAGCGGTGCTGGCAATCATGACGCACCAGGCTGGTAACTCATATGGCCGCTACGCCCAGAATGATTTGCTTGACGGTTCTGCATCTGGCAGCGCCTATGTGACATCGGCCCGCGTCAACAAGAGCATGCCCGCTGTGACTACTGGCGCTGTGACGGGTGCGTTGACTACTATCCAGGACACCGACGACACCTGCGCAGGCGGTGCCGCTGTCAAACTGTTGCGCGGTCGCTCCATTGTCTACGTGAACGGCCAAATTGCGGCACGCGAAGTGGACTCTACCGGCTCTGGCAATTCCGCCGTGAGTGGCACGATTGTTCTGGCTGGCACTAGCTACGTGATTGGCGGCACGATCAACACCGACACCGGTTTGTATTCCTTGACCACCAGCCCAGCGCTTGCTGTAACTGTGCCTGTCGTGGTTGAGGGTTTTATTGACTACGAGCGTGCGCCTGAGTTGACCCCCACAATCATCACAGCAGTGAATACGTACAAGATGTACGCTAAGCCATGGCGCGTGACGACCCATCAAACCATTGACAGCCGCACCCAGATGGCCAATGAGCTGGGTCTTGACCCCTACAGCGAGTCGGTGCTGGCCATTCAGGCGCAGTTTGCCAATGAGCGTCATTACGAAGTGCTGCAAAAAGCCCTGCGTTTGGCAGCCGGCAACCAGGTCACACATGATTTTGCATGGTCTAGTCGTTCGGCTCAAATGAATCGCTCTCAGATTTGGAGCGATTTTGGTGCGACGCTGGGCGCTGTGTCTCAGCAAATGGCGCTTGACACCATGAACCATGGCATCACCCACCTCTACGTTGGCAAGAACTTGGCTTCGCAGCTGATGGCCTTGCCGCGCGAGGTGTTTGAGCCCTCTGGTGTGGCCGAGCGTCCATGCATCTTCCGCATTGGCCGCTTGTTCGGTCGCTACGAGGTGTACTACTCACCTAAGGTGGTGACCGAGACAGCTAACGCTGGCCAGGTGCTTTGCATTGGCCGCGCTACCGATGTGACCAGAAACCCGTTCATTTTGGGCGACGCTGTGCCGCCTACCGTGATCCCATTGGCAGTTGGTCAGGACTTGCGTCAGGGCGCTGGCTTTTATGCCCGCAACTTCACCGCCGTCAACCCGCATGGCCCATCGTCTTTGGGTTGCGCATTGATCAACGTCACCAATCTCGCCTAACCAAGGCAAAAAACAGGAGCACTGATATGACACGTAAAGTCGAATTAGGCGCTCCTTCCCTCACCGGGAAGGACGCCAACGAACTAGTAGCAGCTGAGTTTTCAAAAGTCAAGTACCCACTGGCCGTGGTGGTCACCAACAACATGCCTTGCAACGCGGTTTTCCCAGAAGTTGAAGGCCTGTTTTTAAGCCACTGCGCCAATGCAGCGGGCCGCGTCAAGGCAGTCGTGATTGAGAGTGCTGACGCATTCCAGCGCCTAGCTTCCAGTATTGAACAGATTGCAGAACTCAATGGCTTTGCCTCTGCCGTGACCATCGAAGAGGTTGAAGTGATTGCGCCCGTCAAAGGCAAAGCCACGCAACCTGTTGCAGCCACTGCTGCGTAAGGGGCTGTAAATGAGTACCGCATTTGTACGACAACTCGGTGCTGAATCTGGCGTCCAGCTTAATCCCCTGGTTGACAATTCAGAAATCCCGACAAGCAGCAACGATGACCAGATTTTTGGCATCGTGATGCGCGCCACCCGTGGCCGCATTGACAAGCCTTTCAAGGTTGACCGAAGCACGGTGTTCAAGAAGTTGGGCAAGGGCGAACAAATCCGCACATCTGCACTCAATGAAGCTTGGGTGCATGTGGTAGAGGCACTGAACAACGGCGCTTATGAGGCCGTGGTGCAGCGCCTGACTACGCCTGCGGCTGCCATCAGTTGGGCTGGCCTGACTGTGACGCCTGTCACTTTTGCCAACGCGTTTGCCGTGACTCCCACCGAACCCACCGGGCACCTGATCGGCGTGAAGCACCTGGAGTGCTACAACGACGGCATTGTGCTGGAAGTCCGAGCGGACGAGAAAAAGGTCGGCGGCGTGGCTATTGCCAACAACGTGGTGACCTTGCGCATCCGTGACAAAGACGGCGTTCTGCTGTATGAATTCACGGGCTCGCTTGACCCTGCCGCGCGAGATGATTACGGCAATTCGTCCTATCTGCCTGATGTGGTGCTGTCTTTGACTGATGCAGTTGAGGTATCTGTCGGTGTGACGGGTGCAAGTGCAGCGATTGAGCCCACCTCGATGGCTTATGGCTACGACGCCAACGGCAAAGAGCAATGGGCCAAGTCCGGCACGCTGGTGTGCTTCACTGAGGGCGGAATGGGTTACGCCACAGCGGACTACATGGCTGCACGGGTCTTGCTGCAAAACACCGTGTTCAACTATGCCTACATCTCCAGTGGTGGCACGCAAGCCCCCGGCCTTTTGGCGCAACTGGCGCAGCTGGCGTTTGACACCAACCGGCAACTGCGCTTTGACATCCCGGGTAACCTGAACCCAGAGGCTGCGATCACCTTCGTCGAGCAGTTGAACATGGGTGCCAGCCCAACCGCTCACCTGATGCACGCCTTTTGGGCGCCACTCAAGTCCGATGATCCAACTGGCGTTAATGCCAAGGGTCATTTTGGTGTGGCTACGCTGAACATTGCTTACGCTTGCGGGCGCAATGCACAGACCAATGCCAAGGGCTTTGCGCCAAAGAACTACGTGGTGGCGGGCCGCCAGTGGCCAATCCAGCGGGTTCGCGTGACGCAGACCTATAGCCCCACCGGGCAGGAGTTGAATGCGCTTGCCAAAGCCAAGATCAACCCTGTTCTGTTTGAGGTATACACCGGTGGCGGCCGTTATGTGTTCCGTGACTCGTTGACTTCCGCCTTGGTCGAATCCAGCCTTAAAAAGCTGATTTCGGTAGCCGACATGTCAACAAGCATTGATGATGCAGTAACCCGCTTCAGCAAAGACATTCTGCAACTGCCGATGCAAATCTCGGTTAAGCGCATGAATGACTTTTTGGGCGAGTTGTTTGCAGGCGCTGAGGCCTCTGGTTGGCTGGTTCCGTCAAACGACCCATCCATGGCGGGAAAGGCATTCAAGTATGACGTTCGACCCAATGAGGTTCGCCCTTACGACCGCATGGATGTCAGCTACTGGCTGCGCTATGACGGCACGGTGCGTCAGATTTTTGTCACCCAGACGCTGACACGCTAACCCATCAATCGCCCGGCCTGATGGCTGGGCGGTTCCAAACAAGGAGAAAAGTAATGAGTTTGACCGAACTAATGCGCCGCGCCATGAGCCACCGCGAGACCGCCAAAGTCCTGGATGCTGTGGCTGAGGAAAATGACGAAATGTCAAACGCTGATGACTTTACCGTCAAAGAGCTGACTTTGAGCGCCGCCGCCGCCGTGCAGCAATGGGCTGAAACCGATGACCTTGATGAAGGTGAATCCGGCGCTGACCGCTTGATGTCTTTGATGGTAGGAATTGTGGATGCTGACAAAAATGGCGAGATTGATGAAGATGAGCAGGGCGTGCTTGATGTGGTGCTCAATGCAGCCTGGGATTACCTGGGCACACTTGGCGTGACCGATGAAGACGCCGGCGCATTGCTCAACGACTGGGACGCCGACACCGCCGACCGGGTACGCGAGCTGGTTGCGGCCGCATTGCCAGACGGCGAGCAGTCTGACTCTGATCTGGATGATTTTGTCTTTGGCGACAACGACCAGGAAGCCGAAGACCTTGATGGCTACACCGCTGAAAACGAATGGGACGCCACCCCCGAGGTTGATGAAGACGGTAATGAAAAAGAAGCCGTGCTCGATGGTGATTTCAAGGGGCACCCATTCCGGGGCAACCAGTTCAAAAAAGGCGGCGCCTCGTCTAGTTCGGCTGTGCGTGCGTCTATTTCTGCCAAGCATGCCGAGCGTCATGGGGATGCCAGGTCTACCAAAAAAGCACACACCACAGCGCACTTCGCGCACAAGGCGGCAGCGGCCGAGGCAACCACCAAAAAAGCCAAAACTTACCATAAAAAAATGGCAAAGTTTCATGGCTCACAGGCAGGCATGGCACTTGATGGTGTAGCCCTGGATGCGGCTTACCGCAAGCGCTTCGTAATCCGTGGCGGCAAGAAAATGCGCGTGAATAAGCGAATCTCTGGTGTGGTTCGATTGTCGGCCAAGCAAAAGATGGGCATTCGCAAGATGCACATGAAGAGTCACAGTGCATCAGCCCGGATGCACCGCATGAAATCCATGCGCATGCGCACCAAGATGCACATGTAAATGTAGATCGGCTTTTGGGTGTGGGGTGTCTCTGTCGCAAGCGGGGGCACCCTTTTTAACTGGAGGAAGAATTGATGGCCGATTTAACGTCGATATGGGGAGGGTTGTCGCCTCACTTGATCGCCCACTTTTACCGGGTCGAAAAGGCCAAGGACGGCACCTGGGTTAAGGCGCAAGAGGATGTCACTGTCCATGCGCCACTGACGGAGTCCAACATGGAGGTGTCGCTGAGCTGGCAAAGCCCGTTTGAGAACGCCGGGTCTGACCACGGCCTTCCGACCATATCGGCCATGCTGCAATCTGGATCGCTCCAACCATTTTTTGACCAAGGTGGCAAGGCATCTGATTTTGTCAGCAAGTTTGAGGGGCGCACCGGCATCACCAAGCTCAACTCCGTGCAGGTGTTCACCGGCATGCCGCCTGTCAAAATTCAGGTCACGGCCATGTTCAGGGCATGGCGAGACTCAAGCGGAGAGGTTGAAGTGCCATTCAGCCAGCTGATGGAATGGGCGCTTCCTCAGAGCCTGTCAAAAGACGGCGCTATCTTGTCCGGGTTGGCGGCTGTCAAAAAAGTTACAGTGAACGGACAGAGCATCAGCGATGAGACAGCCAAGGGCTTGTACCCATCCCTGACGCCCGTCTGCATCGCCATGCAATACAAAACCCGGCTTTATTCGCCTCTGGTGATCGAATCCATTGGGCATCCCATGAGTTCACCCATTGATGCCAGCGGCCAGTACACCGAACTGCTGGTACCCATGACGCTGTGCACCCTGACGGCATTCGATGCGCCCGATTGGCGTGATTCCAGAGTTCCTTCAGTCTTTGCTTCAACAAGGAGAGGTATGTGATCAATTTTCCTGTACTTAGAACCCGACGGCTTACCGTGCAATTGCGCGAGCTGTCCATTGGCGAGTCGATTGCCTTGGCGGCCATGCCGGTGCACCTTGAGCAAGCCAACTGCACCGCTTTTCTGCGCAAAGCGGTAGGCTCAGTCAAAGGCATCGAAGATCCGGCGCAATGGACCGTGCAAGAGCGCATGCTGGTGGTTTGCCATTATCTGGCTTCGGTGCACGAAGACGGGCCTGACTTTTCATTGGGGGATGGCCACTATTCGGACTACCTCGACGGCGCTACTGACATCGCCTTGCCGGTGGCCGCCTTGGGCATTGGCGCCGTGGGGGGTGATGAATGGCAGATCAGGCACATGACCGGCGCTATGGCGGAGTCGATTGAACGCTCCATGGGAGAAGTGGAGGGCGTCAGCGGGCGCCTGCATTGGCTGCTTGGCAGCATGGCGGCGCAACTGGTGCTGGTGAGTGAAGTGCCGGTGGAGCCCACCAGTGGGGAGGGTGCGTTTGATGAATTTCTGGCTGCCCGCATGAAGGTGATCGCAGGCTACCCGGAGAGCGATTTCTCTGACCTGATGGCACGCTACGCAGAGGGCCGAGACAAGTTGCACCACCTGCTGCGGGCTGAGTTTGCGCCCGATGGCCTGGTGGCCTTGCCAAAAGGAGGTGGCGCTTTACCGCCCGCCCGATTTCCAGTTCGTTCCTGCCTCTCGAGAATGGCGCTTGAAATGGTCGGATAACCTGATGGATATGGCCTCTAGCCTGAGCCTGTATGCCAACACCCCGCTGCCTGCCGCGCTTGACATGCAGTCCAGTGTGGCGCGCCAGTTCTTTGAAGGCAAGCCGTTTGAGAATTGGCGCAAAGGGCGTGAGTCGGATCTGAAAATGCAGTCCGCCATCGTCAATCGGCTCAATGATGTGATTCGAGCGTGCGGGATTGTGGCCAAGACGGTATCAAGGTCACGCTGAACACGGAAAACACCCCTGTTTGCGGGTGATGGTGAATCTTAAAGTTTGACGCATCAGCCAGTCAATCTTCAAGGACACCATCATGACCGTCTCAAACGCCGCTTACCTCAAATCATTTCACGATGTCACCGTAGGCCTTGGCCACAAGATCATCAACTCGGATTTCACCTTTGAAATTGAGGGCTTTGAGCAGTATTACATGCTGGCAAAGCAATGCCCATGGCCAATTTTGACGCCCGCAGAGGGTATTGAGGTGCCCACCGTGCTGGGCGCGGCTTTGTGGGAAAAGGGCCAGGTCAAGTTCCATCAACAGGGCGCCGTGGCCTTCCAGGAAACCCAGCTCGGGCACATCGATAAGCTGCTGATCGACTTGATCTCCAAAGGCGGCGAGTTCAATGCCAAGATTTACGAGGGTACGCCGCAAAAATTCCTGGTCGCCAAAAAGATCATCAAGTGCACCATTCAGGCCGACCCGGTTGACCGTGATTGGGAAAACCGCACCCAGCCCATGATGATCACCGGCACTATGTTCTACCACTACTACGGGGAAACTGTGAGTGGTACATCTACGCCTGGCGATGAAAGCGCCTACCGTTAATGGCAACACTGGCTGAACTGGCAGACCGCTTTGCGCTGACTGAGCGGCCTGCTGGCAACTTGCTGGATGCAGCGGGCGTTTTGGCGCAAGCCATTGCGGCCGCCAACTTTTATGCCGGGTATGCGCAGATCATCTCGCGCATCCCTGACCCGCTGGTCATTCCGGCTGCGGCCATCCCGTCCATTGCAGACACCACCGAGATCAGCGAGTCCGAGTGGGCACTGATCCGGTCGCTGTTCATGCTTTACGTGGAGCGCGAAACAGCGCTGCAGCTGGAGGCCTCACGCGGACTGGGCATGGATGTTTACGGGCGCGCCTCCAGCGAGGTAGCAGCAGACATCATGCAAATGGAGCTGGAATTGCCGCACCAAGCGTTTGTTGGTTTGATTGTGACGGTATGACGACTCTCTTAAAAGCGCCATTCCCCTATTTTGGAGGAAAGTCCGGTGCAGTCTCTGAGGTGTGGGCCGCATTGGGCGATGTGAAAAACTACGTCGAACCCTTTATGGGCAGCGCAGCCATGCTGCTTGGCGCACCTGATGGCAAACGCGTTGAAACTGCAAACGACTTTGATGGCTTTGTGGCTAACTTTTGGCGCGCCATTGCACACGATCCCGATGCTGTGGCGCACCATGCCGATTGGCCAGTGAATGAGATTGATCTCGAAGCTAGAAACTGGTGGTTAACAAAACAAAGAGATGAGTTTAAGCAAAAACTTGGAGACCCGAACTTTTTTGATGCCAAAGTGGCTGGATGGTGGTGTTGGGGGATGTGCAACTCAATTGCCTGTGGTTGGGTTGCAGGAAAAAGCCCGTGGACGCATAACGGTGAAAATTGGGACAAGCGTCCACGAAGTGGGAATAAACACATCATTCCGCATCTAGGCGATGCTGGCCGGGGCATCAACCGCCAACTCCCGCATCTGCACCGTGGTCAGGGCATCAACCGCGCTACCGGCACTATGACCAGGCGCGAATTCATTTTTAACTGGATGAATGACTTGCATACCCGCTTGCGTGACGTGCGCATCACTTGCGGAGACTGGAGCCGGGTAGTGAAAGACAGCGTAACTACCAGGCATGGCCTGACTGGTATTTTTCTCGACCCACCATACGAGAAGGGTGCGATGGATTACGGCGCGGGCGGCATGAAGCAAGGCATTGCAAAAGACGTGCAGGCTTGGTGCGCAGCCAATGGCGACAACCCCAAGATCAGAATAGTTTTGTGTGGCCACGTCAACGAACACGACGCACTGCTTGAGCACGGTTGGCACATCCGCAAGTGGCAAGCCAGATTGGGTTACGCCAAAACCGACGAGGCCGTTGCCAACAGCGCAGGTGAAACCCTGTGGTGCAGCCCGCATTGTGTTTCTGAATTTATGCCAAATCACCCCGCAGCGCCCGTCAAAAATGAGCAAGCAACTACGCAAAATGTAGCGCAATTGGACTTGATAGGCGCATGATCCTCTACACCTCCAGCAACCAGCAGATTCGCGCCGACTTGATCAAGTCCGCCGTGCTTCGCTCTGACCTGTCGCCGGTGCCGGTCACGCTGGAGACTGACATACAAGTAGATGACGACCTGAAGGCGCAACTGGCCGAGGGCAAGACCATCAAAACACGCGATGACGACGTGTTGCGCATCGTCAAGTCAACCCTGAAAATTGACCGATCTGCGCCCGGTGGCGACCGGCAAAAGGCGGTGCTGAGCATCACGGCCATGCTTGACCGCTGCCACACCATCGCCTTTGTGCGCACCCGCGCCGTTGTCAAGGAGAACCAAGTGCTCTCGGGCATCTACCGAGCCTGTGGCGCCACGTTGCAGGCGGTTGACGCTGATTTTGCGGTGCCGCGCTTTACCTGCCCCATTGGGGACGCACCGAGTTTTCACATTGCCAGAGTTTTGCAGGAGGAGGGTGGTGTGGTGCGGTGGCGCAAGGGCAAGCTGCAGTTCTTCAGGCTGGCTGATCTGTTCAAGCAAAAAGCCATTGGCACGCTGCCCAACAACGCCACGACCGACCTTGACAGCGGCTTCGTTGAGCGCCACGAGGCACCTTCGTTCTTTTCGCTGAATGATGCCGGGGCCTTCGTCTTTGGGGATGTGTCCAAGCCGCGCGCCGTGCGCTACGCGCCCTTCAAAAACGCGCTGCGGCTGCGCAACATGACCAAGTATCTGGTGCAGCACAAAGTCATGAAGACGGACTACGCCTTCAACCTGTGCGCCGGTGACCTGATCGACTTCGCGGGCGATGTGCCGCTGTGCGTGATTACCGCTGCACACGTTTTCGAGAACAACGATGGCGGCCAAAACCACTACACCCGGCTCTGGCTGGGCATGATCGGGTAAGCCATGGATTACGGAATGATGCCCGGGCGCTACCCTGCCATTGTCAAAACCTACGATCAGGCGCGCCGGACCTGCCGCATTGAAATACCCGGGCTGACTGAGGGGGCTGATGTGTTGCCAGAGGCGGAACTTGAGTACCCTATCGGGGACAAGTCACGCGCTGGGGTAAACCCCACCGAGATTGAGATCACGCCCGGCGATACCGTGTGGGTGGCTTTTATTGGCGGCGATGCGCGCTACCCCATCATCACCGGATGGCGCAACCCGCAGGCGGGAAACTCGGTGGACTGGCGCAGGTTCCATCACAAAAACATGGAATTTCTGGCTGATGGCACGATGCGGCTGACAGTGGGGGCGTCAGAGATCATTCTGACGCCATCTGGCATCACCATGAATGCCCCACGGATTGACTTGAATTGACCATGCCTGCCGTCACTAGACTGGGAGACGGCTGCACCGGCCACGGCTGCTTTGGCGGGCGCGCCAACGACCAGGCTTCTGGCGATGTGTTTGTCAACGGCATCGGCGCGCACCGCCAGGGCGACCACTGGGTCACCCACTGCTGCGGCCCGGTTTGTCACGATTCGACACTGGCGGCGGGGTCGAGCACAGTCTTTGTCAACGGCAAGCAACTGGGGCGCATTGGTGATCCGGTGGGTTGCGGTAGTGCATCAGCGGCAGGCTCTGGCAACGTGTTCGCAGGTGGCTGAAATGCCGGAAAACAAAGCGTTTTAGCCCTCTTGTGGATGCCAATAATCTACCAACACAAAGGAGCAATCATGGCAAATCTGATATTTTCATTCGAGGACATGGGCCTCAAAAGTGATAAGGCCACCCGCAATTTGGTTAAGTATTTCGCCAGGGCTGGTAATGCGGTGGTGCAGGGCGAAGCCATTCCCACGGTCAAACGCACAGCGGGTATCAGTTACCGCGAGATGGTGTTGACCTTTAAGGACTCGCAAAAAGTCATCATGCGCATCAAGCAAAGCGGCGACATTTACCAGGTGTTGCTCAACGGCAAGGTGATACCAATCAAGCATCAAGACGATCACGTCAAGGCCATCACCGAGATTGTTCACGCATTGGACAGTGGCAGTGCCAAGTTTCAGGCCATGCTGGTGAAGCTGCAAGCCAAGCCACCGGCTGGTATCCGAACGGCAGCGCCAAAGATGGAGGCAGTACTGACTGAAAAGCGCGACACCCTGAAAACCGCCATTGCCACGGTGCGCGAAGAGATCGCCAAATTGGCAGAAACCGTTTGATTTTCAACCCAGAGGAGACCCCATGAACCATACCGAACTCACCCGAGCCTTGTCAGCGGCCAGCAAGCTGACTCAAAAAGACGTGGAGGCTGTGCTTTCTGCACTGGCCACTGTGGTCACGGCGCAAGTCCAATCGGGCTCAGAGGTGGCCTTGCATGGCATTGGCAAGATCAAGGCCCGCCACAAAGCCGCCCGCACATCACGCAACCCGAAGACAGGCGCGGCAGTGGCAGTGCCGGCCAAACTGACGGCTGTATTTTCGGCATCGAAGTCGCTCAAGGATGCGTTGGCATTGAACCCATAGACCCGGAAAACACGCCAAAAAATGGGCATGGCGGCATCCTACGATGACCGCCATGCCCATTCACATTTCTGAGGTCCAAGCCATGCACCCACAACGCTACTGGAGTGCCGATGCGCTTCCTGTCGGCCAAACCATTGACCAACTGCTGTACGAGATTCGCTGCTCTGACCATGGAGACAACCTGATGCTTGATGGCGTCACGCTGGCCGACATCATGGAAGACTCAGACGGCACCGTGGCGCTTGACGCCATGGTGGCGCCCTTTGCTTCCCTGAATCGCAAGATGGAAGCGTTGCAGCGTGTCATGGAGCGCACCAGCGGCACAGTCAAGCCCGTGGCCATGCAGGTCACAGACCCGTTCACCCAGCGCGGCGTGGCCAACGTGGCAACCATCTTTGAGCTGTCGGATGGCCAGACGGTATCGATCTATTTTCACAACCCGGACGTGACCCCCAAAAAGATGATGGGCACGGACGAAGTGATCTCGTGGAAGTGGCTGCTGAACAAGAAGGACATCACGATTGTGGTGGCCCCTGAGCGTGGCAGTGACCTCAACATCAACGAAGTGGCTCGGCGCATCATGAAGCTGGCCGAAAAGAACAGCGCGGCATTCCAGCGCGTAAACGCCAAAAAGGCTGAATCCATGCAGCGCCTGGGCAACTTGAAGACTGAAATTGCCGGGCTTGAAAAGGAACTCAAAACGGTGCAGGATGAGCTGGGCGTTGCGCAGATGCAGGCCGAAGAGCGTGCGGCATCCAAAGATTCACGCGAGGCTCTACTGGCAGCCCAAAAGGCCGCGCGTGAGGCTGAGCTGGCTACCCGTGTGGCGCTGTATGACATCGGCAATACCAACACGAAAACAGGGCGCTGGAACAAGAGTGGCGGGCAACTGATTGTCAGTAGCGCCGAAGGTGGCTTATACAAGTGGGTGTTTGAGGACGTGGTTCAGCGCACCATCACCAACACTGTCGAGGCGGCTTTTGAATGGCTGGGCGGCGTGCTGATGGGCATGGGTGAGGCGGAGCTGAGCCGCGAGCAGGTGCTGAGCCGTTTGAAGTTCAAAGATGGGACGGACTTGCTGGGCGCCACCCCATCAGTTGCATTGCCGGACGCACGCGGGGCCAACACTCTTTTGAATGAATACCAGGCGCTGAAATCACAAAATCCAGAGGCGCTTCTTGCGCACCGGGTGGGTGACTTTTACGAGCTCTTTGAACAGGACGCAAAAACGGCAGCATCATCTTTGGAGTTGACGCTTACCTCAAGAAACGGCACCCCGATGGCAGGTTTCATGTTTCATGCATTGGAGCAGAACCTAGCCAGTTTGGTCAAAAATGGATTTTCAGTTGCGGTTTCTGAGCGGGATGAGAGTGGCGTGTCTAGCATTGCAAGAATTGTCAAGCCTGAGTCGGTATCGCCTTCCGCTGCGCCTGTGGCTAGCGATGGTGGCGGTAGCGACAACTACGCATGGGCAGAAAAAGACATTGGCTACGCACCAAACCGCCCAAAAGGCAAGTTTTATATGCTGGTTTCCAAATCCGATTCAGCTATTGCATCTGCATTCGGCGCCGCACCAAAATACAGCGACATGGTGCAGTATTTCGCTACGCCGGAAGATGCAGGCGTTTGGGCGAATGCAAATGGGTATGTGTTTGGGCCTAATCCGTATGTCGAAGTTGTGCCAGATATTCTTTCAGAAGAAGAACTTTCTGCCAAGGCTTTAAAGGTTCAAGACTACGTCGAAAAAGTTATTGCCGGGACCACAAAACTCAACAAAGTTGATATTGGCGTGATTTGCACCAGTGCAGCCGACAAGATCATTGCAGTAACGGGA
This sequence comes from Comamonadaceae bacterium CG12_big_fil_rev_8_21_14_0_65_59_15, assembly GCA_002786915.1. Lineage (GTDB taxonomy): Bacteria > Pseudomonadota > Gammaproteobacteria > Burkholderiales > Burkholderiaceae_C > Rhodoferax. The sequence goes on from PCUV01000025.1 coordinate 22,485, forward strand.
TTGCCGGCACATTCAGCCATGGAAGTGATTATTGCTGATCGCGTAATTCACGCCACAAACAGGCATCCAGATTTAACCAATGAAGACTGGGGCAGGCTGCCAAAATTGACAAACCAATTTGATGAAGTGGCGCTAGGCGAGAAAAATATAAATCCTGACCTGACCAGCATCGTTGTGAGGAAATCCTTCCCCGACGGAGAGGGGTTTGGCGCTGTTCTTGCGTTTGCTCAAGGCAAAGGCAAGAAGCGACTTAACCTGGTCACGTATTTCAAAGGTCGCGGTAAGAGCCTTGATGCATGGTGGGAAAAGAATAAGGGCCTTAACCCCCCCACTGTCCCGAACCACCCGGAACCTGCGTCTAGCGCCCATGAGGGTCTGTTAAAGCCCTTGGGGGAAACTGTACCCGCTCCAGCCGAGCCTGTCAACCCCGGCGCAGCCAGCACCAAAGAATCCCTGATCGAAGCCTACAAAGCCGCGTGGCAGACCGAGGCCGACAAGCTCAACGCACTGGTGGCCAGCGTGAACTGGGTGGGCATCACAGATGAAGCCAGTGGCAAATCCGAGATCACTCGCTTGTATGCCGAGTTGAAGAACACCAAAGACATTGCAGCAGCGCGCCAAGCCTTTGAGAACGCCGGATACAAAAACTGGAATGACCTACCCAATATGGATGATGTTCCTGGGTATCGGGCGCACAGCGATGCCATGGATGCATTCCGGGACCTGAACCAAAAAATCAGCGACGCCATCAAAGACGCCACCAAAAAACAAGGGAAAGCCGACTTTGCGAACCTGCCAGCCAATGCGCCCATTGAAGACATGGCTCAGGTGGTGTACCGCAAGCATGGTATCGAGACCACTGGACGGAACGACTATTTTGAAAAGATCATCCTGGCCATCAAAGACAAAGATGCTGAGGTCTTGCAAGGCGTGTTTGGCGGTGTTGGCAGCAACAACAACCTGGCTAGCATGGAGGTGTTTGAGCGCGCTACCGGGTTGAAGTTGGCCAACACGCAAAAAGCGCGTGCATTGCAGATTGACGCATGGGCAGACATCACCCCTGAGGCACGGGCACAGATCGAGGCTGACAAAGACGCCGCCTGGCAGGCCAAAGAGCTGATGGAGGCCGTTAAGGACAAATGGAACTACCTGACCTCATTCACCATTTACGGCAATGACCACATTGTGTTGAATGGCCAGCAGTGGGTGCTTGATCTGGCGTCCGAAGGGAAAACAGAGATCAAGACGTTTAAAAAAGGAGCCGTTCCCGTTTATGGATTGGGTCTCCCGGGTGGTAGCGAAATCAATCATGCAAAAAGCAAGACGGTAACTGACTTCTTCCGGGTGGCACAAAAGTTCGGCGGCCTGTTGCCAGCGCTGGCACTGGTTGGGGCGGTCGTCCCCGAGCCAAAGGCGCCAGTTGACAACACAATCCAAATGAAAGACGTGTACGGCGTGGATTTGAGCGTTGACAAAGCCCAGTATGCCCGCGAGAGCGTTCAACCGGCTTGGCTCATCCCTGTGGACGTGGGCGGCGCGCCTGATGGCGACTACTACGCCCAGGAGCTTTCTGTGTTGCGCTATGGTTCATCCCTGATCTACCGCGCCGATGGCTCTGTGATGCTGGAAAAAAGCAAGACCGGGCAAGGCGACTTGGGCGGCGATGCCGATGCGTTCAGAACATTTTTGGCAAAGCCCAAGGGAATGACCGAAGACCAGTTCAAACTGGCCCAATACAAGCAGCTTCGCCTCGACCTGGACAGCGGCATGCAAAAGCCTGCACAGATCATTGGCGGCGGGCACAAAAATGCCAGAAAAGACGCTGAAAAGTACCTTGATGACCGCATTGCTGAATATGAGGGCAAGGTGGCTGATGGTGTGCCGATTGAGTTGACCGGCAAGGAGCTGGGGGACTTTCCGGATACCGAGCAAGGGCTTGTTTCCCTTCGCGCTGCGGCTGTTGCAGTCTACAAAAAAGACTTGGAATCAATTGACGGAGTGACCAATGTGGCTTTGAACAAGTTGGTGGCATTTGATGGCACAGGGCGCGACAAGATCGAATCTTTTAGCGCGGACCCCAGAAAGCTCCACCTGGTGGCAAAGTTGGGATCTATTGTGCGAGACGGCAAACCAACACCCATAAGCCCAATGCAGCCCCATGGAAAGTCGGCGCTCAAAGGCGTCAAGCTGGTGCATGTGCTTAAAACCCCCGTAAAGCTCGCAGGGGAAAGCATCAAAGTTAGATTCTTGGTTTACGAGAAGGCCGATGGAAATCTTTTTTACGACCACAGCGTGGACAACAGCGAAGTAAAGGCAGCGATGGGTGGAAATGCGGAGGTGCTGGATTCAGCCGAAGCCGCTGATCTGAACCTTCCCGCCCTGCTCTCAAATGAGCCGTCATTCGAGCACCGCTGCGTGGAAAGTGTAGGCGATGATTTAGAAAACGTCAACGCCTACAGCGATTTTGACGAATCAGAGGTGGGCGAGGTCTTCATGGCTGAAGAAACCACACTGGATTCAGCCACTGGCAGCCAGATGGTGTTCAACCTGTTCATTGAGGGCGAAGCGCCCGAGGTGGTGGAGTTTGAAGATGATGCGCCTGTGGCGCCGGTGGCGCCTGTGGCAGAGCCGGTTGCAACGACGCCAACAGCCCCCCTTGATGAAATCAAGTGGAAGAGACTGAAGGCCGACATCGTGGGCAGCATTTCAGCCATCGCAGCCATTGACAAAGGCCTGTCACCAGGTATGGACCGCTCCCTGTTTGTCAGCAGCATTGCGGGCAAGATTCGGCGCAGCAATGACCGAGGCGAGACGGCCATGGCGGGCACTGCGCTGGCTTTTGTCGAGCGTGCGCAGCAGTCCATGCCCAAGCCTGCCTTCGCGCCATCCAACAAGATTTGGACAGAGGTGGATTGGATGCCGTTTGCGGCGCAGTTTGAACCTGTGAAGGCTGAACCCAGTTCAGCGCCAGCAACACCAACCCCCAAGACCCTAAGTGAGTTGCTGGATGCTGCAGGTCTGCAGGCGGTTGAGCTAAAAACTGACCTGAAGCGCGACAAGCGACTCATGATCTCGCGCAAAAGCAGTCCATCCGGAGATGGTGTCATCTTGAGGGTGTCTGGCGGTCAATATGTGATTTCGCAGAGCAGTTCTGATGCGAGCTTGAACGCCGCAGTCGGTGGAATTGTGGCTAGCATTCGTGAATTAAGCATGGGTGAACAACTGAATGCGGCCGAGAAAACATCCTCCCAGACACAGTACGACGCAGCCCCGTTCAGGGTGATTCCGGCATCCGTGGCAAATCGCCAGCTCTCAGAATTTGAAGGGCAAGACTTGGCTTTCGCGCAGGGCATGTTGAAGAGTGATAAGCCATTCAGTGGAAAGCTCCGCATGAAGCGCATGGGCGGCGAGCGGCGTGAAATGTTCGAGGTGTCCCTGATTATTCGCGGCCAAACGCCATCTAAAGTCACCAGGCTTAGCGAAAGCAGCACCATTGAGGAATTGGCCGAACTGATCGCTTTGGATATGGATTCGCTGAAATTGGATTTCTCCACCCTATCCGATGATGTCGAGACGCCAGCAGCACCCGGCGCGCCAGTTGCGCCAGAACCCATTCCGTCAGCTACACCGAACGCCTCAACTGCCATATCTGAAGCCATTGATGCTGCCATTGACAGCATTGGAAATTCAGTTGCAACGGGTGACGGTTTGACTTGGGCTGTCAGCAAGGCTTCTTTGCAAAAGATGATCGCCAAGACAAATGCGGATGGCGACAAGCCGTATCAGAAAGAGCGAATCATCGCCATCCAGCACCTGAAGGAAATTGCCGCATCAACCAAAACGCCGGTGATCCGGGAAGACGATGGCCGGGACCCGCAAGTTGAAGCCGTCTATGAGTACAACACCAATTTCACCGTGCTTGACGCAGTGCGCGGTGTTCGGCTGCTCTGCAAGAAATTCAAAACACCCACAAAGAACATGAAGGACAAGATGCACAGCATGGCTATGGATGAAGCAAAAGGCCCCGCCAATCTTATTGACACTGACGGGATGTTGTTTGACCTAGCAATCTTTGAAAGTGAATTCAAAGGGGGGGATGGGGCACGGCCGGTGTCTGAACAACCAGTACCCCCCTCAGTCAGCAACGATTTGAATTTAGGCGAAATCGGTGCAAAAGTCAATGCCGACAAGGAATCTGACCAAATGACCGCCGACAAAGCCCTGTTCCAGTCCGTCATCGACGGCAGCGCCCCTGACCTGATCGAACCTGATCTGGCCGACAAACTGGAGGCGGCCTACAACCGTCATATCGGCAACACAGACATGGAAGCCATGTTTGAGATGGCCGTGAATGCCTACGGTGAAGCCAGTCTTGCCGCCTCTGCTGATCTGTAACCGGGATACCCACCATGAACACGATGACTATGATTTTTGACAAAGCCGCCAATGGCCTGAGCCCATTGGAAAAAATGAAACTGATTCGCAGCCTGAATATGGTGCGCACCGACATTGCGGCCGTGGGCGCGGGCGCATTGGCCGCCATGAAAAAACTCAAACTGCTCTCGAACCTGAATCATATCCGCGTGCAGCTTGGTTCCACCAAGAATTTAGAGCCAAACAAGCCTCTAGCCCCCGTGGATACTGCGCAAGCAGCTACTAATTTAATATCAAGTGAACAGGAAACAAAAAGTGTTGAAACCAAAGAAACCCCTCAAGCCGTCAAAACAGAAACGCAAGGACAGCCATCACCCGTCGCCGATATTTCAGCCCCAGACCCGGTAAAGAAATCAGCCAGTAAGCGCCAAAAAGACAACAACGCCGCCATCGATGCGCTGCGCAAGGTCAAGTCCGGTGAGGCTGATGCCAAAGACCCGGCCATTCGTGAAGCTCTCAAAGGCTACAGCGGCAGCGGCGGCGGCCTGAAGACAGCGCAAGGCACATCGGGCAGCCCGCATGAATACTACACACCCGCGCCGGTGGCCAAAGCCATGTGGAACATGCTCGACGGGCTTGGTTTTTCCGGTGGCAAGGTGCTTGACCCCAGCTCCGGCATGGGTGTGTTTGCGCGCACCAAGCCTGACAACGTGGCGATTGAGCAGATTGAACTGGATTCAATTTCAGGAGAGATCAATGGACTACTCAACGACGGCCCCACGGTATCGACCCGCGTGGCCTCGTTTGAAGAGGTGGCCGCCAGCACCGACGATGAAACCTTTGATGCGGTGGTCACCAATGTGCCGTTTGGCGACAAGGCCATGCGCGGCGCCCACTGGCGCAAAGACAAAAAGTACCAGAACGCCAACTTGCAGGAATACTTCATCCTGCGCGGCCTGGAGAAAATCAAGCCCAGCGGCTTCGCGGCCTTCATTGTGCCGCCGTCCGTAGTAGCGGGTAAAGGTGGCAAGGGCGTGGCGCTGCGCAACAACGTGTCGATGGCAGCCGAGTTTGTGGGCGCCTACCGCCTGCCCAACGTGGTGTTTGATGAAGCCGGGGCAGACACCATTACCGACATCATCATCCTGCGCAAACACAGCAAAGACAACAAGGCCAAGATTGACGAACTAGCCCAGCAAAATGCCGCGCTGTTGACCCAGACCAATGTGATCTGGCCTGACTTTGTGGAGGGCAACTACTTCAAGCTTGACGGCAAGCGGTTCCAGATTGGTGAATCCACGGTAGGCAAGGGCCGCTTTGGTGAGGTCGAGAAGGTGGCATTCACCGGGTCCATCGGCTCCATTGCGGCACTGCTCAAACCGTTCCCCAAAGCCAGCCGGATTGATTGGGCCATGCTGGGGGCTGTGGAGACGGTGCCCATTGTCTACGCCGAGGGTGACACGGTGTTCTCTGGTGGCGCTATGTTGCAAATGACCGAGGGCAAGCTGGTGCCGGTCGAGGGCGGTCTGACCAATGACGATGCCGAGGCTGTCAACCTGATGGCTCGGTTCACATCGCCACTGGATGCAATCAACCAAGGCTTGACCTTCGACGATGCCAGCCGAGCGCTGACCAATGAAGAAACCTGTGGTCGCTTAGGCTCAGTGTCGCGCTGGATTGTGTCGGCTCAACGTGCCGCCCATGCAGCCGCCAAAAATCAGGGCGAATGGTTTGACGCCATCATGGCTGGCATGGCTGTGCAAGAGTTCGCCCAGTCCGGCAACAAGGAGGCTCTGAACTATGCCGCCGACTACCCGGAGCTGAGCAAGGTGCTGGCTCGCGTGCAGGGCTATGCCAGCAAGCGCGCTGGAGTGGGTGGTGAGGTGGTGGCCGAGGCGCTGCAAAACATTGCCGTGGCACGCAAAAAAGGCGTGTTCACACCCTGGTGGACTGGCAACGTGGCCAAAGATGCCACACTGGTGCTCACGGTCAACCAGTCGTATGCCAAGATCAAGTTAGAGAGCGAAGATGAAACCGGTTATGTGCCTGCGGCTGAGATGCGCCAGGCCTTTGCTGATTTTGACCCGCTCAACGATGACGCCTGGTGCGTGTCGCCGGATGGCTCTGGCGTCATGAGCGCTGACGATTACTATTTTGGCAACTACGCTGAGTTTCTTGCGCGCGCCCAACAGGAGCTGAGCGAGGCCACTGACCCGGCGATCAAAGAAAAGCTGTTGCGCCAGCACGCCAAGGCATCCGAGCGCATCACCCTGGTGAACCCGTCGCGCATGAAGTTTTCACTGGAGACTGCGTTTGTGTCAGACGCAGAGAAGGCCGAATTCATCAAGCAGTACGTGTCTGAAAACATTCAGGTGGGCATGGACGCTAATGGCAAGCCCAAGTTCAGCTACGAGGGCAAGGCGCCCGACAAATATACCTCTGCTGATGAAGTGCGCCGCATCAAGACGCTGCGCCGCTTCGCCATCTACCTCAACAACAAGACCATCACCACCGGCAGCGGCGACCGGGCGCTGGACGACCCCAAAGAAGAGCAGGCTTTGCTGGACTCGATCAAGGCCATGGTCAACGCCAGCACGGCACAGTTTGACGCTTGGTGCAAGTCCAATGAGGACATTGCCAGTGGCATCAGCCGCCGCATAAACGCGCCCGAGAATCTGCGCTTTGTCGAAGTGCCCGATTACGCCCCGGTGGACATCCCTAACTGGAACCCGGCCTGGGTGCCACACGGCTACCAGTATGCAGCGGTGCGCCGTTATGCCAAGCGTTTTTCAGGCATTTTGGCGCTGGACGTTGGGCTTGGCAAGGCGCAACCACTTGATTCAAAAATCCTGACCCCCGATGGATGGAGGCAAATGGGTGACATGCGTGTTGGAGATATGGTCATTTCTGTTGACGGCATCGCTGTTCCGGTGACCGGAGTTTTTCCGCAAGGCGAGAAAGAAATATTTGAAGTCGAGTTCAGCGACGGATCAAAAACAAAATGCTGCGATGAACACTTATGGGAAACCCAAACTGAGACAGATCGCAAGAATGAACGCTATGCCAAGCGTAATGGCAATGACCGAGTGATCAATGGTACGGTCAAGTCACTGCATGAAATTCGTGAAACACTCATTTACCAAACCCAAAAGAACCACAAAATCCCGATGGTGTCCCCTGTTCAATTCCCCGAACAGGCTTTGCAAATCCACCCGTATTTGATGGGTGTATTGCTTGGAGATGGGAGTTTGTCACACGGATCGGTGTCATTCACAAAAAACGATGCAGAAATACCAAGCCGCATTTGCCACTTACTAAAAGATGGGTTTGGAGATGCGGTTGAGTTGCGAAAAATGGCAGTAGGCGAGAGGTGTGATTCATGGAGAATCAGCCGGACAGCAATCGGTGGGTTAAACCCAGTCAGATCAATGCTTGATGATTTTGGGCTGATGGGAACAAAGTCGGATACGAAGTTCATACCGAAGCAATACCTAATTGGATCAGTCTCGCAGCGCATTGAATTGCTGCATGGCCTCATGGATACCGATGGGTACGTGAGTAAAGACGGCATGACCGTTCAGTTCTCAAGCACGTCAAAAATGCTTTCTGATGGTGTTGTTGAGTTGGTGCAGAGCCTTGGTGGAATCGCGTGGACAACCTTCAAAACGCCGACTTTCACCTACAAAAATGAGAAAAAGGAAGGCAAGTTGGCTTACACGGTATCCATGCGTATGCCAAGCGATATCAATCCGTTTTTACTGGAGAGAAAAGCCAGTTGCGTCAAGGCAAAATCAAAATACATCCCGGTAAGGTATTTCACCGCAGTGCGCGAAGTGGGCAAAGCTCAGGCTCAGTGCATCAGTATTGATCACCCGACACACCTTTATGTGACGGATGACTACATCGTCACCCACAACACCCTTACAGCATTGGCCGCAGTGCAATACGCCCAAAGCATTGGCTCCAAAAAGAAAACTGTGTTTGTGGTGCCAAACTCAGTGTTGACCAACTGGAAAAAAGAGGCCGGCAAGGCGTACCAGGACACCAGCGACTGCTTGTTTGTGGGTCTGCAGGTGGACGACAAGGGCAAAGCCAAATACAGCTCCAAGGCAGCCACGGACGACCTGAACACCATTCGGGAAAACCGCCACAGCAAGATTTTCATGACCTACGAGACACTGACACGTATCCCGCTGCGCGAAGACACCTTGCAGGCCTACAAGGACTACCTGTTGGCCAATGACGATTCTTTTTCCAAACAGGCCGAAGAGGGCGCTAACGAGAAGACCCGCGACAAAATTTCAGCCGAGCAGGCTGTGGCCAATGCGATTGAATCCGGTTCCAAGGCGGGTAACGTGCCTTTTTTTGAGGACATGGGCATTGATTCGATCATCGTGGAGGAGGCCCACAGTTTCAAGAATTCAAAGAAGGCCAGCAGCGAATTCAAGGCAACCCGCTTTGTCGCCAACCCTGAAAGCTCCAAGCGCGGCATGGACATGCAGGCCAAGTGCTGGTACATCCGGGGTATGTCGGGCAGCGGTGACGGGGTGCTGGGGTTAACTGCCACTCCGGTGACTAACTCACCCAGCGAGATTTACAGCATGATGGCGCTGACCATTGGCGAAAAAGAAATGAACGCCATGTGCGGCTGCACCGGCACTGACTCGTTCATGATGAACACCTGCGACATTGAAAACCGCGAAGAAGACGACCTGACCGGCGCACCAAAGAGCCAGCGCACCCTCAAAGGCATTGCCAACCTGGATATTTTGCGCCGGGTGCTGGATTCGGCCGCCATGATTGAAACCCCGGAGACAGTGGCCGCCAAGGGCATCATCATCGAAGTGCCAGAGGCCGAAGAAGCCATGTCGAGCGTGGAAATGTCGCCGGTAGACGCCGCCATTCTCAAAGACATCAAGGACGCCTACTTGGAGGCATCTTCGCTGAAAAAGGCTAGGGTCAAGCTATCCCCCAAAGAGGCCATCATGGCGTCGCCGTTTAACGCGATTCGTAACATGACCAAGCTGATCACCGACAAGGAACTGTACCAGGGCAAGTTCCTGTTTGGGTTTGACGCCAAAGAGCAAGCCAAAGCCGAGGCTGTGGTGGCTGCATTCAACAAGCTCAAGATCACCGAGGAATGCAAAGAGTACGAGTTGCCGTTTGGCATCGACACCACGGGCATGAAAGCCAAGATGGTGACCGACAAGGAGTCCGGCAACGAGGCCATGATTTTCTATGTGCCGGTGCTAGCTTCGATTGAAGACGGCAAGATCGTCCTGCCAGCGGTTGACTACCAGACACACGACCGCTTCATGACCCTGGTCAACAAGTCCGGCTTGGGCCTGACGGCTAACGCCAGCCCCAAGACGCAGGCGCTGCTGGCCAACCTGCAAAAGGAAAACGCCAGCCCACGCTGGAAGCCCGCTAAGCAGATCGTTTTTTGCGACGAACTGGCGCTGCACCACAAGCTCAAGTTGTTGATTACGGCTGAAACAGGCATCCCTAGCGGGAAAATTTGCATCGTCAACGCCAAGTCGGTGTCACCCGATGAAATCCAGAACGTGCAGGACGGCTTCAACGCCAACGAAGATGATAACCAGTACCAGATCATCATCGCCAACAAAAAGGCCGAAGTGGGTATCAACCTGCAAAACGGCACACAGGCCATTCACCACCTGACGATTGGCTGGACGCCTGATAGCATTCACCAGCGCAACGGGCGCGGCGTTCGCCAGGGCAACAAGGTGGAAACCCCCATCATGATCTACCACTACGAGGCCAACGGCACCTTTGATGCCTACAAGCGCCGGCTGGTGAGCGTGAAGGGCGACTGGATCAAGAGCCTAATGGACAAGGACGCAGAAAATGTGGCGATTGAAGGCGACTTGTCCGCTGAAGACTACGCCCGCATGACCTCGCTGGTGGGAGACTCGGACGCCATGGCACAGTTTAATTCGGACATGGCAAAAAAAGCCAAGGCGCAAGTGGCACAGTCGGCCAAGATCACCCAGGTCAACTCGCTGTCGGTGGCTATGGGGCAACAAAAGTGGCTCGACAAGTTTGAGAATGACAGCGCCGGGTTCACGGCATGGGTCAAAGCCAAAGTGGTGGCATCCAGCCTGATTGCTGACGAAATTGAAAAGCTGTACCAGCGCGCGCAAAAGACCGAATCAACCGACGTGGCCAACCGCTGCAATGCAAAAATTTCCGAATTGAACACCAAGCGCTTGGCCATTGATGCACTGTACGCAGGCATTGACAATGCCGACAACAAGTGGTTAAACGTAACGGCATCAAAGTTCCCAGACACGGCAGCCGTAGCCAACTGGACTAAAGACGTGGCCATCAACCGCAAGATGCTCGACGAAGCCAATGCCGCGTGCCTGACCCGTGTTACGCATGGCTACAGCAAGGAAACGCTCGACAAGGTGGCGTCCAAAGAGGCGGTTCTGATGGGCGGCAAGATTCTGGCTGCTGGTGACTTTGTGATTGCAGACGGCAAGCCGGGTGTTTTGAAAATGATTCAGCAGCGTGGAAGCTCCGGCCTGTCGTTGGTATACCAAGACGATCAAGGTGGACTTGAAATTAGCCAGGTGGCTGGAATGTCAATCACGATGCACGGGACGCAAGGCAGTGAAGATCGCGCCGAGATTCTTAAAATGCTGGTGAATTTGGATGAAGACCAGATCAAGGCAAGCAATACCGGTAATCTTTTCGCGTACCAGTCGATGGATGTGCGCAGAGCCCTGCGCAGCGTGATTCCTTCGCGTCAAATAAGCTTTGACGGTCGATTTGGCCGCGATGAAGATTGCTGGGTGGCTGCACCTCACTTCCCTGTGGTGATGCCGCCAGATGCGGAAGGCCCGTTCTGTGCGCGCATCGTGGCCGAGCAGTCCAATCTGATAGAGTTCAGTTCCAGCGGCTGGCAGAAGACATTCCGCTTCAAGGATTCGCGCAACCAGGGCGAAGGCAATGGGCGCGAGGCATGGCAGGCTGTGGCAGGGTGGATGACGGCCAACAGCCAGACCATGACCATGCAGGAAGTGGTGGGGCTTGACAGCACCAACATGTTTCAGACGGATTTAAGAAATGCCTTTTCGGGCGCGCTGGACGCCATGGTGGCAACCTGCACTAATCTGGCCGAACTGGACGCCGCCATGGTGGCCTGGGCCAGTGCAACCTATCCGTGGGTGGGTGGGTTTGATGCCAGCATGGTTGAAGCTTTCAATCTGGAGCGCTTTGTTAACAAGGCCAAAGCCGAGCTTGATGATGGGTCGGTGAAATACGACGTGGTCGTTGACGGCTACAGGTTTAACACTAGTCCACTGCCAGCGTCTACTAGGGCCATACACGCCGCCATTGTGGCCGCGTTCGCAGCCGGAGCGCTGAATGCCGAGATGGACAAATTAAATGAGAAAGTTGGTGGACGCTATGGTGCCAGCTTGTATGCCGTGACAACTTACGGCAACTCGCCCGAGCTGGTGGCCAGCTACAAGCAAGTGATTTTGGATGCCATTGGAGGCCAGGAGGATGGCGATCTGATCAACATGGCTGAGTCGCCGTTTGCCGAACTGATGCGGGCTGATTACAAGATGGGCAAGGGCGCAGTGGTTAAGTTGAACTGGGATTGCCTGAACTCACCAAGCCGCTACATCGACGGGCTGCAAGATGCCATCAACGCCTACGCCATCAAGCAAAAGCAGGCGGGTATGGGCTTGGATGTGGATGGCCTGCTGGCACAAATCAGCAACGTGGCAGGCGTGGCATCGGCCAAGGTGGGCATGGTCAACCACGCCAAGGTGCGCGACAAGTACACCGGATCACACCTTTACAAGGCGGGCGAGTACATCCGGCTGCTGCTGCCTCGTGGCGGCGACTTGAATGCGCGCTTTGCCAATAAGGTAACAGGCTTGCAAGGGCGCGCCTTTGATGATCGAGCCAAAGAGTTTTTGGTGAGCTTAGTGCCAGCCAAATTCAGCGACGGCAAAGATGTTGCTGATGTGATTGCTCTTGCGCGATACTTGTCCATCGACCCAACACCCTACAAAAAAGGCTGAGCCATCATGACCGATGTTTACAAAATCCATCCCGCCTATATGGCGGAACGGTTCTCTGATGTGGCCGCCAAGCTGGGTGATAAGCCTATGCTGGCCACGTTTTTGGAATCCACCCGCAAGATCATTGCTGTGCCGGGCAACTGGCGCCGGTACGGAGTGTATTGGTGGGCACTTAAGGCGGTATTGAAAATGAATGGCCTTGACCTTGGTGGTCAGGATTGCACTTGGTTGCGCGAGGAATACACCGTCAAAAGCCCCAAAGGCGTGATTGATCAGGAAAGCACGATTCTGGCTGCGTGGATTTTTGCCGAAGAAAACACGTTTAGCCCTGAAGTCGAGTTTGAAATTGATGATCAGGTGTGGTTGATCGATGACACGGATATGACGTGATAGCTATAGTATTTATAGCTTCTTACGCACGTTTGATAAGGGCTAAAGGCTGATTTGCATTATTTTTTATCCGCAGCCGCTTTTTCTGGGGCTTTGGCCGTGAGCTTTTGGTATTCCTTGAACAGGAAGGCGACCCGGCTGGCATCGTCGGGCTTGCCCTTGTAGCCGTAGGCGGCATCGACCGCCACATCCAGCGCGGCGTGGGCGGCTTTCAGGTTGGGCGGCATGGTCTCGGGGTTGTAGAGCCAGGCGAGTGTTTTGCCGGGGTGGGCTGCGCGTGCGTCGAGTACCTTTTGTGCTTCTTTTTCTA
>PCUV01000027.1:0-147 GCA_002786915.1 Comamonadaceae bacterium CG12_big_fil_rev_8_21_14_0_65_59_15
ATTCAGAAACTTAGCGGCTTCATCGCTTAGTTCCGTGGGAAGCCCCCTGCGGGCTTAGGGAGGGGAGGATGTCAATTGGGTGATTCATATTCGTGCTGAACCAAGGCGCGCAATGGTCTATACAGGATCATGTGATACTCATCGCTC
>PCUV01000027.1:153-6975 GCA_002786915.1 Comamonadaceae bacterium CG12_big_fil_rev_8_21_14_0_65_59_15
CGCCTCCTGAAATGCACCCACCACGGGTGACAGCAAATATTCAAAGATGGAACGGCTGCCCAGATGGATTTCTGCGGTCACTTGCATACCCGGCGTCAGCGTGTGGCGCACACCATCCACAACCAATTCCTGCGCCTTGAGGTCGATCAACGCGCGATAACTGGAAGGCTGACCGTTACCGGGTTTGTTGCTGGCAGCGCCGGTTTGTCCCGTGCCTTGCTGGGGGTTATCGCTAGCGTCCGCGCTGAGGTTGGTGACCAGCCCATCTATCATGCCGTATTTCTGAAATTGGTAGGAAGCCATCTTGAGTTTGACGTGCTCACCGATGTGTATGAAACCGACATCCTGATTACTGACCCACACTTCGGCACGCAGAATTTCATCGTTAGGTACCAGCGTCATCAGGATGGTGCAGGGACTGATGACGGTGCCGACGGTATGGGTGGCAAGGTCTTTGACTACGCCTGCCTGCGGCGCTTTGAGTTCATGTAATGCACGACGGTATTGTTGTTTGGCGAGTTCTTGTTCGAGCTTCTCGAATTTGTCGTTGATGTCTGCACGTTCGGCTTGAAGTTGTCGGCGGTAATCGGCGGTGATCTTATCGATACGCTCATTGCTTTGTTGCAGCGTAGCGCGGGCAGCGGCGATGATGTGTTCCTGCGACTTCAGGTCTTGTTCCTTTTCAATACGCTCGCGGGTTTTGTCGGTAGCAGATAATTGGCTGACATAGCCGTCTTTGACAAGATCACGATAGGCTTCATCCTGAGCGCGGTAGTGCGGCAGGATTTGCATCAATTTGCTGCTTATAGCTTGCGCCGAGGACAGCTCGCTTTGCGCTTTTTCGTGCAGGGCGCGTTCTTCTGCAAGCGAGGTTTCCAGCACTTTGCGGTTGGCGAAGTATTGGTTAAGCACTGGATTGAACAGTCCCAGCTCTTCTTTAGGCAGACGTTCAAAGTGCTGGTTGGTTAGTTCGGCATCAATACGCCTCAAGGTGATTTGTTTACCCAGGTAGTCAGACTGGATTTCCTTACCATCGGCATCGGTCAGCGTGGTGTCCATGCGCATCAGCACCTGTCCGGCTTTGACATGCTCTCCCTCGTTGACAAGAATTTCACGGATGACACCTTGCTCGGAGGGCTGAACGATCTTCAGGTAACTTTGCGGCAGAAGTTTGCCCTCGGCACTGGCAACGACATCGAGCCTGCCGAAAGCAGCCCAGATAATCAGCAAGCCAAACAAAATAAGCAGGCCATACAGTACAGCACGCGCGAACGGCCTGGGTGGCTGTGCCTGAATGCGCAAAAGTCCCGGCGAAAAGTCGAGCGGATCAACGCCCGTGAGTTGCTGTTTCCAGTGCTTTTTGCCTCGCATCCCGTGTTCCTTTGATTGATTATTTGTATGCATTGCGCTGCCACTTGACATTAAGTCGCCAGGTTTTCGTTCGATCACCGATCGCTTGCGATTGAAGGACTACTTTGTTAACGGCAATACCCGATCCTTCATCTGGAATTATCGCGCTATCTTTCGCTATCTTTACATTCAATGCCCAACAGGTCGCCTCCTGTGAGTTGTCCGGTTTCGGCACTAAGCTTGAGGTAATTGAGGATGAGGTCATTGTGCGCCTTGCTCAGGTCACGCATCACTTCGTCGCGTTGCTGCCGTGCTTGCAACACATCGAGGTCGGCCTTGAGTCCGTGTGCGCGCTGCGATTCGGCTGATTTGAGTGCGAGGACGGCCGATTTAACCGCCTGCTTACCAAACCTTTGGCGTGCATGACTGGATTTCCAGGCCAACCAGGCTTGCTTGATTTTAAGACGCGTGTTGCGCCTTGTTGCTTCCAGCTCATAACGAGCCTTGTCGCGCATGGCGAGTGCTTCACCGACTTTGGCACTCTGCTCGCCGCCGCTGAACAGCGGCACGTTGAGTTGCACGCCGACGCTGTTGACGGTGTTGCGAAATCCAGTCTGACCACCGGTAAGACCGGAACCCTGAGTGGCATTATTGTATGACGCCAGCATATCCAACGTGGGCAGATGACCGGCGCGTTGTTTGCTGACTTCTTCATTTGCAGCATCCAGCGCACGCCGCGCCGCCAGTATGGCCGGGCTGCCATTTTCTGCCTGAGCGATCCATTCTTCTGCTGTACTCTGCTCGGGTTTCAGGGAGGCGTAACGCTCCGACAGTAGCGTATTCAAAGGTAAATCTGTCGGTCTTACCTCCTGACCGATGATTTGTTCGAGTACGGCCAGCCTGAAGCTGTATTCGGTTTGCGCCGTGACTTGCTCGGATTGCGCCTGATCCCGTCTTGCCTGCGCGGCTTCGAGTTCCGTCATGGACATAACTCCCTTCTGCAGAGCACGCTGAGCCAAATCCAGTTCCTTTTGACCTGCGGCAAGCTTGCTGTCGCTTGCCAAAACGGCATTACGTGCCTGTCGGATGTCCAGCCACGCCTGGACCAGTCGTATCAGCAGATCCTGTTCGGCGGCAAGCAATTGGTAGTCGGCCTGGTTCACCAGCAAATCCGCCTGATTGAGCGCAAAGTATTTCTCGGCGTGCAACAGCGGTTGAGTCAGGTTCACTTGCACCCCGTGACTGTTGTAGCGTTCAGTCGTAGTGTTGCCCCGGTTGTTCAACAGGGCATAGTCGCGACGGTTATCGTTGGTGTTGGCACTGGCGGTAAGTTGCGGCATCAGCCTGGCGAACGCCTGAGAGGAACGTGCCCGACTCGCATCCGCATTAGCTTGTGCCGCGAGGTAAGTTGGATCGTTATGCAGTGCCTGTTCGATGGCATCATTGAGTGTCAGCGCATGGACAGGGTTCGCCCAGATAGTGATACATACACAGATAAAGGTATTAACAAAAAATCGTGAACTGATCTGCATGCGCGTTATGTATAGTCTGTTCAGCATACTTGTCACGGCTGGCTTGTTTTCGCTTCGGGCATACCAAAGGTCAGCACCTCATCCACCTGCAACGCTTTGGGCAGCTGGTGGGTGATGAACAACATGGTGACTTTACCTTTGAGCTTATTGACGGTTCCGGCGAAGTGTTCGGCGGTGGCCTGATCCAGACTGCTGACGGCCTCGTCGAAGATCAGCACGCGCGGGCGCTTGAGCAGGGCGCGGGCGATGGCGATGCGCTGGCACTGCCCGCCGGACAGGCCGATACCATTTTCACCCACGGCGGTCTGATAGCCTTGCGGGAGTTGTTCGATGACGGCATGGATTTCCGCCATTTGGCAGGTGCTGACGATCTCTTCAAAGCTGGCGTGGGGATTAGCCAGTTGCAGATTGTCATAGAGCGTGCCGGAGAACAGCCGCGTTTCTTGCGGCACCACACCGAAGTTGGCGCGCAGTTCATTGGCAGCAAGGTGGCGAATGTCGTAGCCATCGAGCAGGATGCTGCCGTCATTGGGCCAGTAGAAGCCCTGCAACATTTTGCCCAGGGTGCTCTTGCCGCAACCGGACGGCCCCATCAGGACGGTAAGTTTGCCAGGGGTCAGCGTCATGTTGAGGTTACGGTACAAATAGGGCAACGTTTCGTTGTAGCGGAAACTGACGTCCCTGAGTTCGACGCGTCCCCCCGCGCCACCGCGCACACGGGCAGGCACCAGGGCATGTGGTTCAGCGGGTGCATCCATCAGATCGCCCAGCCGCTTGATGGCGATATCGGCCTGCTGGAATTCCTGCCACAGACCGGCCAATCTCAGCATAGGCTGACTCATACGTCCGGCAAACATCTGGAAGGCAACCAGCATACCGATGGTGAAGCCATCATTTTTCATGACAAGTAATGCGCCAACTACCAGAATAGATAGCGTCATGATCTGTTCCAGCGCATTGGCGGCAACGTTGTAGATGTTGGATAGTTGTCGCGTGGCAAATCCGGCAGCCAGATATTGGGAGAGTATCTCGCCGTATTTCTGTTCCAGCACCGGTTCCATTTGCAGCGATTTGACGGTTTCCATCCCCGCCACGTATTCGGTCACGAAGGCCTGATTCTTGGCTCCCAGCAGAAACTGGTGGTCGAGCCGTGCTCGGAAGGCCGGTGTCACGGCGAAGCTCAGTGCGGTGATCAGCGACAGCAGCAACAGTGCGATCAGGGTCAGTTGCCAGCTGTACCAGAACATCACGGCGATGAAGATAAACAGGAATGGCAAATCAAGCAGCAAAGTCACGGTAGCGCCTGAGATGAATTCGCGTACCGTCTCCACGCCATGCAGGCGTGCCACCAGCGTGCCGGTAGGACGATGCTCGAAATATGGCAACGGCAGGTGCAGCAGATGACGAAACACCTGACTGCCCAGCACGGCATCGATGCGGTTGCCCGTGTGCAGCACGAAGTATTGGCGCAACCAGGTCATGACACTGTTGAACAGCATGAACATCACCAGCCCGACGGCGATAGCGATGAGCGTGCTTTGGGTCTGGTGAACAATGACCTTATCGATGATGACTTGAGTGAACAGCGGTGTGATCAGGCCGACCAGCTGGATGGCCAGCGATGCGATCAGGATATCGCGCCAGATACGTTTGTGCTTCAGCAGTTCCGGGATGAACCAGCGGAAGCCGAACGGCGTATGGCCCTGCTTGCCTGCCTCTGGTGCAGAAGCTGACTGTTCGGCTTCAAGATCGGCAGTAGATTGTGTCGTGTCGCGTGCGACCAGCAGGATGTCGGTACGGAAGTGCTGACTGAATTCGGTCAGCAAAATCGTCTCCGGCTGCTGAGCACCTGCCCGGAAGAACAGCACGCGCTCGGCATCGGCCTTGATCAGCAGTACGGGTGTGGCAGGATTGGGCAGTGCATCGGGTTCACCCGTGCGCGCAGCGGATGCGGTCTCGCCGAGCGGAGAGGTGTTTTCTGCGGATGAATCTAAGGGCGTGACTTGGTCTGGTTTGCCATCGCCACCCGACTCTTCCTCTTCACGTACAAATGCAACCACAGGGAACGGAATACGCTCCAGCGTGGCTATACCCTTTTCATCCAACTCCATCTCGCCGACCTTGAAATCCAGAGTCTGCAAAGCGTTGAGCAGCGTAGTGCGGGAATACGGTGGCGGAAATTGCTGGCGAACCAGATGTGCATCGAACGGCAGACGAAATACCCGAGACAAACTACCGATTAACCATAGCATGTCCTGTCCTGAATAGTGCATTATTTCCCTTGCTTAAATTGATTCAGTGAACCTCTGCTCCAGAGGTTCACTGAGTTTTACGGATGTCCGCTAACGCCTGACACCTGCTGCGATTACAACGTCACCGCTCCGCCTTGCAAGCCCTGCAACGGACGCAAGGTTTGCGCCTGCGCACCAAATTGCGAAACATTCAGCACGTCTTGTGCTGCGGTGAAGTTCATGCCGGTTAAGTTGCCGCTTGTACCGTACTGGTGTGCCAAATCGCCACCGAGTGCGGCGGTATCGCTGGCGGAGAGGTGTGAATTCAAGAGGGTATTCATCACATTCCACTTTTTCAACGATCCATCATCGGATTGTTTGCCGCGCGCCTGATCGAACGCATTAACGATAGAGGTAAAGTCGAAATTCTGTACTGACTTGTTCAGCAGCATATCGCTCGACGCGCGATCAAACCCGAGCATTGCCTCACTCACCACCTGCAAGTTGAGCACGCTCTTGTAGTTAGCATCTGTTTTATACCAATCCTTAAAGGCAATCTGATCATGTTCGCCGACTGACAGCACCAGATTCTTGCCATCCCTGGACAAGGCAATGTCTTTATAGCGAATATTTCCACCGAGACTCAGTGTATTGTCAGTGTCGGTTCCACCGTAAACAGTGTCATTCCCGTCACCCCGATTGAACACGATTATGTCAGCACCATTTCCGGTGCGAATCACATCGTTACCTTCTCCACCGACAAACAGTTCATTACCAGCATTGCCTGTCAGGCTGTCATCGCCGTAGCCTCCATCCAGCAAATTGTTGCCACCGTTATCGAGCAAGATGTCATTGCCGCTCCCTCCCAGCAACACGTCGTTGGACGCATTTCCTTGCAAGGTGTCATCTCCGGCAAAACCCTGTAGTAAATCGGAGCCATCATTACCGACAATGATGTTATCGAGTTTATTACCAAAACCGTTAATACTCACGCCACCCGTCATTACCAGATTCTCAACGTTATCGCCCAAGGTATAATTGACGCTGGACAGCACTGTGTCGATACCACCGCTTGAAGCATCCGGCAACATGTCGCCGGAGCCAGAACGTTGCGATTTATCAGATTTTTCCTTGCCGTACTCGATAACAAGATCACCCGCGTTATCCACGATGTAGGTGTCATCACCCGAGCCACCTACCATGGTATCGGCACCCAATCCGCCATCCAGATTGTCATTACCCGCCATGCCCATCAGGATGTTGTTGCCGCTGTTACCGGTGAGGACGTTGCCAAGTTCGTTGCCGTAACCATAGAGATCAAGGCTACCGGTCAGCATAAGATTCTCGACATTAGCTCCCAAGGTGTAGCTGATACCGGCCAGCACTGTATCTATGCCGCCAACTGTCCAGTCTTCCGGTAGTTTTCTGGAATTGTCCTCAGACTCACTAGATTTTTTCTTATCAGACTCTTTATTACTATATTCAATGACAATGTCACCCGCGTTATCCACCACGTAGGTATCATTCCCGGTGCCGCCCATCATCCTGTCTGCACCTAAGCCGCCATCCAGATAGTCATTGCCCGCCAAACCTGTCAGGATGTTATTCTCGCTGTTGCCGATGAGGACGTTGTCCAGCACGTTGCCGGTGCCGTTGATGTCGGCGCTGCCGGTCAGCGTGAGGTTTTCAACATTGTCGGTCAGGGTGTA